>PHEB01000031.1 GCA_002842735.1 Alphaproteobacteria bacterium HGW-Alphaproteobacteria-7
AGCATCAATTCCATCCTGCCGTACTGCTTGTCTGTCACCTGAAGCGTTCGAACGCTTCCCTCTTTCGGCAAGCTCGAACGTACTCTGCGGACATGCTTATCCACAGCATCTTGCCCTCTGCAGACGCGTGCGTAAGCTGAAAGTTGCAGCATCATGAAGCCATCCTTTTTGAGGAATTCGCGAAAGCGATTGGCCCGACGGCGCTGGGGCTTGGTCTTGGTCGGCAAGTCGAAAAACACCATCAGCCACATGAAGCGGACCTCCTCTGCTTCCATGACTAATTCCGCCGCGCCAGTGGCAAGGCGGGTGTGTTAAGAAGACGGGCATCGCGACTTTCAATAACTCGCACGAGACTCTTCGACCCGCTTGCCATCCACTTTCTTGAGCGATTCAATGCCCCAAGCGTGGCGCAGCGCGGCGGTGAGTGAACCGGGGCGCGTGAACACTCGGCGCCTTCCGCCCCGGTCCTGCCGCTCGCCTTCCGGATAGAATAACTTTACCGCCTCGGCGAGCAGGCGGGAGGCATAGCGTGTGTCATTGAGATTGCGACTACGGAAACGTTCCTCAGCGTCTTTGGCATTTTTCAAAGTGTAGTTGCGTTTCTTGAAACCACGGAATCGTGAGTTCGTCTCAATCCGCGCGGCGAACAATTCCCAACGCCAAGCGAATGGAAGTTAGTCCCGATGGCTCACCCGATAAAAATGTCTTCGATATTCAGCAGGGCGTAGCGATCATAATCGCTATAAAACGCCGCCATCACGGCAAGTCCAAAGATAAACCTGTCGCGGTTTTGCAGGCCGATCTTTGGGGCACGCGGGAAGCAAAGTATGAACAGCTTTGGAGCGAAACACTTCGAGGGGAAGGCTGGCTTGAGCGCGATCCTTCTGCTCCGCTTTATCGTTTCTGCTCAACCGATGAGCTTAAAGAGGCGCAGTACAAACTAGGGTTTGGATTGGCCGCGCTGTTCCCTGTTAACGGAACAGGGATCGTTACGAAGCGCGACCATTTGAACATCCACCATTCAGCTGAAGAAGCTTGGCAAATGCCAAATGACTTCATTGAAAAAACTGAAGCATATGTCCGCCAAAAATACGCCCTTCCGGCGGATGTAAGGGACTGGCATTATGAGTGGGCTGTTGCGGACGCTAAAGAGGACCTCTCGCGCGACAAGGTGACTGCGGTTAACTATCGCCTGTTTGATAAGCGGTTCATGTATTATACTGGAAGGTCGAGGGGATTGTGTGGTTGGCCGGTCGAGAAATTGATGCGGCATTTCATAGGATTGAAGAATTTCGGAATAGTCACCGTTTCTAAGCAGCTCGCATCAATGCCAACGGGCTACTATTTTGTTTCTGATGCCCCTGTCGTGAACGGAATGATTAGATCGGACAGCGTAAGCATTGATAGCCTTTTCCCCCTCTACCTCTACCCCGATGAGCAAGACCTGGACCAGTCAATCCGCGTCAACTTCGACCCCAAACTCTATGCGCAAATCCGCAAAAGCGCTGGCCTCACCGGACCGCTTGGCGTGCCCGATCCCGCCATGGTGGAAAGCGGCGCATTCCGTGACCTGACCGGCGATGCCCGCCCCGATGAGGTGAAGGTGTTCGATTACATCTACGGCGTGCTCCACTGCCCCGCCTACCGCGAAACCTACGCTGAATTCCTCAAGATCGATTTCCCCCGCGTCCCCTTCCCGCCCTCGCCAGAGGTGTTCCGCACCATTAGCGAACAGGGCGAGGCGCTACGCCGCCTGCACCTGATGGAGGACGCCGCAATCGGCGCGACGCCATATCCCTTCCACGGGGAGGGAGACAACGTGGTGGAAAAGCCCCGCTTCGAAAACGGGCCAGAAGCGGGCAGAGTCTACATCAACGGCAAGGGCACAGACGGCCAATACTTCGATGCCGTCCCCCCGATCGCATGGGACTTCCCCATCGGCGGATACCAGCCCGCACAAAAATGGCTGAAAGACCGCAAGGGCCGCGCGCTAAGCTGGGACGATATCCGCCACTACCAGAAGATCATCAAAATCCTGGCCGAAACCGATCGCATCATGCGCGGGATCGCAATGCCATTGGGGGACGTGGGGGAAGGGTGAAGACAGCGGATAGGCGGCGCTGGCTGCGGGGAATGCCTTGCAAAGTGGCAGCGAGTTTGCGATTCCGCGCTTGTGCTGATTGTCCCTCGCGGTGGGGGTATGGCGAGGGGTGCTGATTGATAATGGCCGGTTATGAGGTTTCGCAAGAGCGCAGGGCTACGCGGTGGAAGCAGAAATTGCGGAAATTCTTCGGGCCATGGGGCGTCTTTTTCCAAGGTTTTCTGGAGCATCCGGTGATGGTCGGTTCGATCATCCCGTCGTCCCGCTTTACGATCAGGAAGATGCTTGGGCCCGTTGATTGGGGCCGCTGCAAGCTGTTCGTTGAATATGGCCCCGGCGTGGGCACCTTCTGCCGCCCGGTGCTCGACAAGCTGCGGCGCGATGGAACCTTGATCGTCATCGATACCAACAAACTGTTCATCGACTATCTCAATCGCACCATCAGCGACAGCCGCTTCATTGCCGTCCATGGTTCGGCGAAGGATGTGGAGGAGATCATCCGCGCGCATGGCCACGATCAAGCCGATTATATCCTGTCGGGCCTGCCATTTTCCACTCTGCCAGACGGGCTTGGCCCCTGCATTGCCGCAGCCACCCATCGCGCGATCCGGCCGGGCGGGGCGTTCCTTACCTATCAGTTCAGCAAATCGGCCCAGAACCTCACCGCGCAGTATTTTGATCGGGTGGACAGCGGCTTTGAATTGCTGAACATCCTTCCCTGCCGCCTGGCCTGGGGCTGGAAGGACACCGAATAGGGCGGGCGGCGTCTCTGCCACCTCCGATTTCGGCAGGTTGCCCAATCGAGCGCAGGCGGTGGCGTTGTCAGGGTTTCCGGCTAGGCTGTCAGTTCCGGCCAATCAGAATTGGAAGGTTTCCGATGACCACCCCGCGCGAGTATTTTGTCAGCCATCTTGAATGCGGGCTCACCGGCACACGGCATGAGGCTGGCCAGATCCATGGATTGTCGCCAGCCGGACGGCCGCTGCTGGTGCGCTATGACCTCGATGCCCTGCGCGCAGCGGTGACGCGGGAAACCTTTGCCGCGCGCCCGACGACGCTGTGGAAATGGCGCGAATTGCTGCCTTTGGCCGATTTTTCCAATCGCCTTGAACTGGGCGAAGTCGCCACCCCGATCCTGCCGCTTGAACGCACGGCGGCGCGGCTGGGCGGGCGTGCGGTGCTGGTCAAGGATGAAGGCCGCCTGCCGACCGGATCGTTCAAGGCGCGCGGGCTGGCACTGGCGCTGTCCATGGCCAAGGAGCTGGGGATTGCCAAGATCGCCATGCCCACCAATGGCAATGCCGGCGCTGCTGCGGCGGCCTATGCGGCGGCGGGGGGAATCGAGGCGGTGATCTTTGCCCCGGAAGAAACGCCCGAGATCAATATCCGCGAAATCGCGGCATACGGCGCGCGGGTTTACCGGGTCAACGGCCAGATCGATGATTGCGGCAAACTGGTTGCGGCAGGCAAGGACGCGCAGGGGTGGTTTGATCTTTCGACGCTGAAAGAACCCTACCGGATCGAAGGCAAGAAGACGATGGGGCTGGAACTGGTCGAACAGCTCGGCTGGCGGGTGCCCGATGTGATCTTTTATCCGACCGGGGGCGGCACCGGGATGATCGGGATGTGGAAAGCCTTTGCCGAACTCGAAGCGATTGGCCTGATCGGCCCCGAACGTCCGCGCATGGTGGCGGTGCAGGCCGAAGGCTGCGCGCCGATGGTGCGCGCCTTTGAGCAGGGGGAACGCCACGCGGTGCGCTGGGATGATCCGGCCACTGTCGCTGCGGGCATTCGCGTGCCGCAGGCGGTGGGCGATTTTCTGATCCTTGACGCGGTTCGCGAAAGCGGCGGGTTTGCGATTGCCGTGTCCGATGCTGCCATCGAAGACGCGGTATCGGCGGTCGCGCGCGATGACGGCACATTGCTTTGCCCGGAAGGCGGGGCAACGCTTGCGGCCTATGAAAAGGCGCGGCGCAATGGCCTGGTCAGCGCGGATGAGGAGGTTCTGCTGTTCAATTGTGCATCAGGGCTGAAATATCCGCTGGCCGATCAATCGCGGCGGCTTGACCGGCATCAGCCAATCGACTGGGCCAATTTGTGATCAGCTGAATTCTGCGCCCTATACCTACTCCGCTATTCGCTTGGCGGGGGTGATGGTTTGCACTGCGATGTCATCGGCGTGGAACGGCAGGCGGTGCCAGGCCTTGGCGGCGTAGGCGCTGGTCTGATCGGTGAAGTGCGCGGAGGCCGGGTCGGTCGACTGGCTGTAGCTGAGGATCGCGTCGACCACCGGGCCAGCAGCATCGAAGGTGACAATCTGGATATAGCTGGTTCCGTGCACCGGCACCAAACCGCCGCCGGGTGCAGGCCGCGCGTCCTGATAATTGAGCACGCCTGCGGTGCCGGGGCCGCCGTGGATGGCGATGCGCTGATCGCCGGCCCGCCACTGTTGCACGCTGCCCCATTCGGCATCGAGTGCAATCCCGGCGGCATCAAGTTCGGCCACCGCATCACCCAGCGCGGCCAGCAGTTTCTCACCGATGGCCGCGGTGTTGAGATCGCGCGGGGTGTTCACCGGATCGGCGGCATCGAACGGCACCGCCCACAGTCCGGGGATGCGCGCAGCCTTGGCCCAGAACGCGCGGAACAGCGCCGCGCCCTTGCTGGACGCTTCATAGCGGCGATCCCAGCCCGCCAGCGCGGTGCAGCCGCGTGATGGCTCGGCAGCGTCCGCGCACAGCGCCAGCAGCGGTTCCAGCGTCATATCAGCGGCCAGCGTCTTGTTGGCGAACACCATCGCCTTGGCCCGCGCCCGGTCAACCTTGCCCGCAGCCAGCAGCGCCTCGGTTTCGGTGAAGTTCGACCGCACCCGCAAGGTCAGCTCGCTGGCGTGGCCGCCAAGGATTGGCGAAAGCGCGGCGTGCGGCATACGCGGATTGCTCAGCCAGTAGCTGTTGTTGGAGTTGGTGAGGTATTCGCGGGCGATGGTGGCGGCCTGATCGCTGGCGGGCATCAGTCCCGGTTCGGGGGTGCCGGGGGCAACGTCCCAATCACATTCCGCGCGCGTGCCGTCGAGCAGCGTGGCGAGCGAGGCGAACAGCCCGGAAATCGGGGTGGAACAGGCGGCGATCTTGGCTGCCGAAACATTGGGAACGGCGGTCACATCGGCGTGCAGCGCATCGCCGTGGCGATCCGCCGCGATGGTGTTGACCCACGGAATGCCGAGCGTTTCGCTCACCGCTGCGTTGATCTCGCCCACGCTTTTCGCCTGTCCGATCCGCAGCCAGGTATCGATTGCGCGCATATTGCCGCGATTGGCATCCTTCATGGCAAAGGCGCTGGTCGCGCTCCACGTTACGCCCGATTGCGGGGCGACGAACACGGGGCCGTGGCGGGTGGAATAGAGCGTGCGGGCCACGTCCGGCGCGCCATCGGGCATCGGCACGGTCACGGTAAGCGGGGTCATTGCCACGCTTTCGCCGTCAACCATATAGCGCGTCGGATCAGCCGGATCGAGCGTCAGCGCAAAGAGCGTGAAATGCCGCGCGGCGGTGACGGTGTGGGTCCAGGCGACATCGCGGTTGAAACCCAGCGTCGGGATCGGCGAACCGGCAATGCCCACCCCCATCGCGTCATAACCATCAGGGCCGCTGACGTGCATCTGCCAGAACCGGCTCGGCCCGTTCCACGGGAAATGCGGATTGCCGATCAGCAGACCGCGCGCGTCAGTGGTGGCATCGCCGCCAAATGCCCAGCCATTGCTGCCCAGTCCCAGCTCGTCCGCGCGCGGAAGCGTCTGATCGAACCGTGCAAGCGTCTTGCCCGGAGGCGCAGCATTGGCGATGCCCGATGCCAGCGCCAGCGAACTTGCCAGCAGCATCTGTTTTTCGGTGAGGCGCAGCACATCATCAAGCGTGATCGGCTGCACCCAGGCCTTGCCCCGGCATTCGGCGGGCACACCTTCCGCGCCAGCGTCTTTCAGGAAACGGTTGTAGCCCGCGACATAGCCTTCGGCCAGCAACAGCGCCTCACGGCCTTGCGATTTTGCGCCCTCGCGCAGCATCGGCAAATCAATCATCGCGCGGAAGAACACATCGGAAGAAAGGTTGTCGACCTCCTGAAAACCCAGCACCGCCTTGGCTTCCGGCCCGAAATGCTGCGATCGCGTGCCCGCCACGGTCGCGAATTCCTCGGCCAGCAGGCACAGGTTATCTTCGGCATAGGCATAGGCGACCCCGTATCCGACCCCCTGCCAGGTATCGGCGGCGATATGCGGGATGCCATAAGTGGTGCGGGTGATGCTGGCTTCGTAGCGGCTTTTGGCCTCAGCCTCGGCCACCGGGGTCAATGCCAGCGCAGCGCAGCCCGCCGCCAGAACCGCAATCCGCATCATCGTCTCTCTCCTGCACGCCTGTTATCGGTTGTCGGGAGAAACCTATCGGCAAGTGCAGGGCCAAAGTAAAGAGGTGCCCTGCCAACCCGGCAGGGTGCCCCTTAATGCCAGCAATTGTGCCTGCGATCAGAACGCGGCCGTGACCGAGAACACTATGGTTGCATCAGCGATCTTGCCGCCGTTCAGTTTGGAAAAATTGGGCAGCAGAAATGCGCTGTCGGCAGCCGAGATGTCGGTATCGACATAGGCGACCGACAGCGTCAGGCCTTCGATGGGCACAACGTCGGCACCGACCATCCAATCGAAATAGGTGCCGGTCGGCGCGATGCTGGTGCCATTGGGGCCAAGCCCGGCATTGCCATCCGAATAACCAATATGGGCATTCAACGTGACCGGCGTGCCGGAAATGCCATAAGCCGCGTCGCCATACAGGTAGAGGTTGTCTTCCTTGTCGCCCGGATCATCCGGGATCCCGGCGGCAGCCGCCGCTCCGGTCAGGAACACCTTGCCCAGCGCCTCTTGCGACGGCGCGTAGGCGACCCCTGCAGTCAGCGATAGCGGGCCGATATCACCCGAGACACTGGCATAAAGTTCGGCGAAATCGCTGGTGTCCGCGCCTTCAGGATACATGAACCAGGTGAGCCCCAGATCGAAATTGGCGTTACCCGCGCTGAAGGCATAACCGGCGATCAGATCAAGCTCCATATTGGCGCCGCCAAACGTCCCCCATCCGGCGAGGCTAGAACCCCAGGTGCCGACATAAAGGCCGCTTTCGTGGGCGATGGTAAAGCCGCCCTGGATGGCCATGCCTTCATCGGTCTGGGACACGCCGCGAAACCGATAATCCGACGTCAGAGTGGCGCTGCCCGAAACGGTGATTGCCGGTTCGGCGTCATCAGCGTGGCTGGCGGTAGCAAGGTCAATCGGCTCGATCGCGCGCAGCGATCCGGCAGCCGGTTGGCTTTGGCCGTCAGCGATTTCAAGAACGGGGCCGACATCGGCGTCTTGCGCTTCTCCGGCAAAAGCGGGAGTGGAAAGACAGGCGACGAGAGCGACGGCCGAAGCAGCCGAGGCAAAACGAATAGACATAAGGAACGCTCCATAGAGAGGGTTGGATCGTTCCACCTGCGTGCTGCGCGAAGCCTCTTGTTCTTTTGATCGGGCATCCGTCGCGGCGCATTCATGGCCTGCCAGAATGTTCGCACTTGCACAATTGTTTTGCGCCGGGTGGCACCCGCATTCCATTTATTGCGTTGCAAACTTGCATCACCTGCTTCGCGCCACATTTCTCATTGCGGCAATTGCGCAACATTGCATCATGTCATTGATCCGTCATTGCGCGGTCGCGTGTCTGTCATTGCCCGCGGTTAAGCGCGTCCCCGGAAGCGGCCCCAAGTCGGGCCAGCACAGGGGAAACACCACATGATTCGCACCCAATTTCTCGTCGGCAGCGCGGTTGCGGCGCTCACAATCGGTTTGGCCGCGCCTGCCCTTGCCAACACTGCTGATCCGCAGGCGACCGCCGCTGCGCTGCAATCGGGCGGAGCCTTGGCCGCAACTGACGAGAGCGAGGACGACCGCATCCAGACCGCCAGGGAAATCGTGGTGCAAGGGAGCATCGGTTTTCGCAACCGCAGCGATTCTGCCGAGCCGATTCTGGTCTATGATGAAGAATATTTCCAACGCTTCGAACCGCTGACCGCTGGCGATGCGTTGAAGCGTGTTCCGGGCGTGACCTTCCTGTCGGACGTGATCGAAAGCGATGGCGCACGGCTGCGCGGGCTTGATCCGGGCTATACCCAGATCCTGATCAATGGCGAACGGGTGCCGGGCGGCCAGTCCGACCGTTCGTTCTTCCTTGACCGCATCCCGGCCGAATTGATCGAGCAGGTCGAAATCGTGCGCTCGTCATCAGCGCGGCGCACCGGCGATGCGGTGGCAGGATCGCTCAATATCAAGCTGCGCGACGGGTTCTCGCTTGATGGCGGCTATGTGCGCGCGGGCGGACTGTTGTTCGACGATGGCGAATTCAAGCCTTCGGGCGGGTTTTATTACGGCGGCGAATTGGCCGGGGGGCGCGTGCTGATCGGGGCGAACGTGCAGGGGCGTTACAACCCCAAGGAAAAATCGAGCCAGCGGTTCACCGACTCGCCTGAAAACAACCCCAATTTCCGCACCGAGGACTTCGACAACCGCGAAGACCAGACCGATACCCGCGACGGCACCGATTATGCTTTCAATGCCAGCTGGGGGATCGAGACCGAGACCACCGAGTTCGAAATCCTCGGCAATTTCGTGCGCACCGAACGCACCGAGGATGAACGTTCGTTCGAATATGACGATCCGACCGCGATCAACGGCCCGGTGCGCACGGCCAATCCCGGCAACCTTTTGACCGACAATGCCAACGTCAATGATATCACCACCGAAAGCTGGTCAGTGATCGGAAAGCTCGACCATGAATGGAGCCTTGGCGAAACCCAATTGCGGGTTGGTTACGCCAACTTCACCGATTTTCAGGACGAGTTTGAATTCGAGGTCGATTTCGACCGTTCAACCCCGCGCTTTACCGGCGATCTTCAGGTGCTCGACATTGAAGACACGGAGGTTTTCGTTAATCTCGAACACTCATTCGAACTGAACGATAACCTCGAATTCGCCATCGGCGGGTTCTGGCAGGACAAGGATCGCGACACCAACCTGCAGGCAGTGCGCAGCCGTTTCAACCTGACCACGGCTGACCGCGAAGGGTATGATCAGTTCACCCGCAATCCGGGCGAATTCGCGCCTGCCACCTTCCCGCTGCTCGATGCAACGATCACGCGGATCGAGGAGAAGCGCAAGGATCTGTATGCGCTGGTCGAAGGCGAGGTTGACAGCCTCACCTTCGAAGTCGGGATCCGCTGGGAAAACACCGATGTGCGCATCGCCGATCTTGGCACGCCGGGTGCGCCTGAAATCACCAGCGATTACGACAAGTTCCTGCCGTCAGCCTCGCTCAAATATGAATTGGGCGATGGCCGTGTCACCCTGTCAGGCGCGCGCACGCTGCGCCGCCCGCGTTTCGACTTTCTGGTTCCGAGCCTGCTGGAGGCGGAGCTGGGCGACAATGACTTCCTCGGCAACCCGCTGTTGCTGCCGGAAACGGCGTGGGGCGGCGATCTGGGTTACGAACACAAGATCGGCAAAACCGGGGTCATCGGCGTCAATCTGTTCTACCGCGACGTGTCCAACCTCACCGAAATCGCCACCGTGCTCGATGCAGGCGGCGCACCGGTCGAAGGGTCGGAAGGGCCGGGCACCTTTGTCTTCACCCCGCGCAACACCGGCAGCGGCGAAGTTTACGGGATCGAATTCGACGCTTCGTTCAGCCTCGCCTTTGCCGGCCTGCCCGACACCGGGGTGTTCGGCAACCTCGCACTGCTCGATAGCAGCATCAGCGACGAATTCGGCAAGCGCCGCTTCAACGACCAATCCAAATATGTTTACAATTTCGGGGCGATCCAGAACCTGCCCGATTTCGGCGCGGCGTTCGGCGCGACCTACCGCAAGCAGGGTGAGGCGTTTGGCCGCGTGGTGGCAAGGGAAGTGTTCACCCGCTACGGCGCCGACCTTGAAATCTTCGTCGAAAAGCGGTTCGGTGACAGCCTGACCATCCGCGCGGTGGGATCAAACCTGCTCGACAGCACCAAGGATGAAGATTTCAACAAGTTCAACACGGTTCAGGAACAGTTTGACCGCGATTTCGATGAATTCGAGCTGGAAAGCGAACGCGCCGGGCCGGTGTTCCAGATCGTGGCGAGGTATGCGTTCTGATGATCCGGCCCTTTCACGGCTTCGCACTGCTGACGCTCGGGATCGCTGCTGCTTGCGCGACAGTGCCCCCGATCATCGGCGATCCGGCGGTGACTGTTACCGCAGTGGCGGAGACCGTCCCCGTCGGCACATCGAACGCGGATGCCGCCGATGATCCGGCGATCTGGCGCAACCCGGCCAATCCGGCAGCCAGCCTGATTGTAGGCACCGACAAGAAGGGCGGGCTGTATATCTATGATCTGAAAGGCGCGCAGAAAAGCTTTCTGCCCGCGCCGGGGCTGAACAATGTCGATCTGGTCGATCTGGCCGATGGAACGATCCTGGTTATCGCCAGCGACCGCAGCGATCTGGCGACGGCGCGACTGTTCCTCGCGCTGCTTGATCCTGAAACCGCTGCTCTGACCCCGGCGGGCCGGATCGCGGTGGGGCCGGGTGAGGGCTATGGCATCTGCATCGCCAAACCTGCCCGCAGCGCCGATGTAGCGGTGTTCAGCGCCCCCAAGAACGGCATCATCTACCGCACCATCATCACGCGCGGCGCAGCGGGCTTTGCCGGGGCCACCACCACGCTTGCCACCGTGGCGAGCCAACCCGAAGGCTGCATCGCCGATCCGCGCACCGGCACGCTGTATATCGGCGAAGAAGTGGCCGGGATCTGGGCGATCGACATGACCACCGGGGCCAAACGCATGGTCGCACCGGTCGATAACAAACTGCTGGTCGCCGATCTTGAAGGCCTCGCCATCGCGCCCGAAGGCGATAACGGCGGCTATCTGGTGGCGTCATCGCAGGGCGACAATGCCTACGCGGTGTTCCGCCTGCCCGATATGACCCCGGTGGGCCGGTTCCGCATTGCCGCAGGCACGTTTGGCAGCACCGAGGAAACCGACGGGATTGAACTCGACAACCGCGATTTCGGCCCGGATTTCCCCGGCGGCATCTTTATCGTGCAAGACGGAGTGAACCCGCCCGCTGCGCAGAATTTCAAATACGCGCGGTGGGACGAAATTCTTGGCTTACTGAAGGCAGGGCAGTAAGCAGGGGCATGACCATACCCTTCACGATCACGCCCGACCGTCGCCGCTTTCTTGGCGCGACTGCTTCTGCCTTTGCTGCGCTGTCAGCCAGCGGCTGCATGACACGCGGTGCACCCGCAGGCAAATCCCGCGCCGTCGCGGCAGGCAGCGGGTTTGGCGGTTATGGCGCGCTGGTCCCCGATCCGGCGGGGCTGCTCGATCTACCCGAAGGTTTCTCCTACCTCGTGGTATCGCGGCTGGGTGATAGAATGGACGACGGCGGCACCGTGCCCGACCACGCCGACGGGATGGGCTGTTTCGATATCGGGAATGGCGAGATTGCACTGGTGCGCAACCACGAATTGCAGCCGCATCATGACGCAGGCGGCCCGATTGCCAAGGGGTTTGGCAAGCGTAATGGCGTGTTCGTGCCGGGCGGCACCACCACCATCGTGCTCGATGCAGCGACACTGGCGGTCAAACGCCAGTTCCGCAGCCTTGGCGGCACAATCCGCAATTGTGCGGGCGGGACGACTCCGTGGGGCACCTGGCTTTCGTGCGAAGAAGCGCCGACCGGGCCGGGCCAGAAATACGGCGATGGGTTGGAGCGCAATCACGGTTGGGTGTTCGAAGTTCCTGCTGCCGCGCCCGGGTTGGTGGACGCCGTGCCGCTCACCGCGATGGGCCGTTTCAACCACGAAGCCGCCGCCGTCGATCCGGCGACCGGCATCGTCTACATGACCGAAGATCGCGACGACGGGGTGCTCTATCGCTTCCTGCCGAAGGTCGCGGGCAAGCTGGCCGAAGGCGGGCGGTTGCAGGCGATGGTGATCGACGGGCTGGCCGATACGCGCAACTGGTCAAGTTTTGGCAACGCGCCCACGATGGTGGTGGGTCAGCCGATGCGGGTAAGCTGGGTCGATCTGGACGACGTGGAAGCCTCCAAGGATGATCTGCGCCAGCGCGCGGCGGACAAGGGCGCAGCGCTGATCGCGCGCGGCGAAGGGCTGCACATGGGCACGGGCGAAGTGTTCGCCTGCGCCACCAGCGGCGGTGCCAAGGAATTGGGCCAGATATTCAAACTGACACCGGGGCTGGCGGGCGCAGCCGATAGGGTTGAACTGTTCTTCGAAAGCGAAAGCACCGATCAGTTCAATTTTGGCGACAATCTGACGGTTGCCCCAAATGGCCATCTGATCGTGTGCGAAGATCAATATACCGACGTGGTCGATAACCACCTGCGCGGGGTTACGCCGCAGGGCCGCGCCTATGAATTTGCGCGGCTGCGCATCCAGACCGAACCGGCGGGCGTGTGCTTTTCGCCCGATGGTAAGTGGCTGTTCGTCAATGCCTATTCCCCTACCGCCACGCTGGCGATTACGGGGCCTTGGGCGGCCTAGGGAGCGGGCCTTAGGCAATGGACGGTTTTCTGCTCGCGCTGCTGCTGGTGTTCGCGCTGGCGCTGGGCGGGCGCGATCAATGGTTGGTTGCGCAACTGGCCGATGCGTTGGAGCGCAGTGCGCCCTTGCTGGTGATCGGCGTCATGATGGCGACGATCAGCGCGGCGGTGATGGCATGGGTCGGCGCAGAGTTTGCCGCGCTGCTGCCGCACCGCGCGGCGCAGATGCTGGTCGCCTTTGCGCTGGGTCTGGCCGCGCTGGAACTTGCCTGGCCGGTGCGGGTGAAACCGCCGCAAGAACCCACCCGTTCGATTGGCGCCATCGCCATCGTGCTGCTGGCGCGCCAGATTGGGGATGGTGCGCGGTTCGTGGTGTTTGCGCTGGCGGCGTGGGCCAATCTGCCTGCCGCCACCGGATTGGGCGGCGCGCTGGGCGGAGCGGCGGCGGTGACGCTGGGCTGGGGAGTGGGGGCGGCGGGGCTGGCGCGCTGGCCGCTGCGCCCGTTACGGTTGGGGCTGGCCGCTGGCCTGATTGTTGCGGCGCTATTGATCGGTTTGAACGCTCGTTTCGCGCCATTATGATCGCTTTATACGATCATTGCGAATTACAATCTCCTTTAACCAAATACCCGTGCAAGCACTATATTGGGTTCACCATTAGCAGCCTGTCGCTGCACGCACCCAATTGACGGAGAATTGCATGACCGAACCCGCAACCAATTCGAAAGCCGCCTTGATTGCCGAACTTAACGGGCTGCTGGCTGATCACTTCGCGCTTTTCATCAAGACCAAGCATTTCCATTGGCATGTCAAAGGCCCGCGTTTCCGCGACTTGCACCTGTTGTTCGATGAACAGGCGCTGGAAATCCGCGATCAGATCGATCTGATTGCCGAACGCGTGCGCAAACTTGATGCCCAGACGCTGACATCGCTGGGCGCAATGGCGCGGCATACCAACGTCAAGGATCAGGATAAGGTCGCGCTGTCAGCCGAAGACATGATCGCAGAATTGCGCGATGATAACGCCGCCTTGATCGCACAGCTCAAGGCGATGAAGTCCCTTGCCGAGCAGGTTGGCGATAATGCGACTGAGGGACTGCTCGACGGCTGGACCGATATGGCCGAACAGCGGGTGTGGTTCCTGACATCGTTGCTGGCGTAATCGCGGCCGATTGCTAAAAGCGGGCTGTTTCCGGTTATCCGGGAGCAGCCCTTTTGCTATATGCAGGCCCATGCCCAACATCACCATCATCGCAAATGCCGATACGCGCGCGATTGCCGATTGGCTGGCACGCTATCTTGGCACCGCCGGATCAACGCCCGCGATCACGATTCCCGGCGGATCGACTCCGTTTCCGATCCTGACAGACCTGATCGCGCGCTATTCAGGCAGCATCGATTGGGCGGGGCTGTCGGTCTGGCCGAATGACGACCGGATCGTGCCGGAGGATCACGAAGCATCGAACACCGGCAAAATCCGCGCGCTGATCGAACCCGTTGGCGCGCACATCGCCGCCTTGGCTGAGGATGCCGTGCCGCCGCATTTCGCGCTGACATGGCTGGGCATGGGGGCGGACGGGCACATCGCTTCGCTGTTCCCCAACACCAACCCGCAGCTTGATGATCCGCTGGCCATCCGCCGCCTGACGCCTGACCCGCTGCCCGCAAATGCGCCGTTTGACCGGATCACGCTGACCATGCCCGCGCTGCTGGATACCGACGCGATTGTGTTCACCCTTGGCGGGGCGGCGGATAAGCGCGCGGTGTTTGATGCGGCGCTGCGCGGCGAGCATGATTTGCCGATTGCGCGGTTGCTGCGCGGCGCGCAGGAACGCGGCGATATTCCAATTACTGTGTTTGCATGATGCCCCACCTGCTGCCCGCTCTGCTGCACCGCGCCCTGCTGCCGCTGGCGCACCTTGTCAGGCATTATTGGCGGCGCTGGCGCGGCGCGCCGATTGCGGGCGTCAGCGTCATCATCACCAATCTGAACGGCGATGTGCTGCTGCTCAAACATTCTTATGGCCCGGAAGTGTGGGGGCTGCCCGGTGGGGGTCTCAAGTCAGGGGAAGACCCGCTTGCCGCAGCGCACCGCGAGGTGTGCGAGGAAATCGGCATCACACTGGCCCGGATTGAAGCCATCGGGGTGATCGAGGAGGTCATTTCGGGCGCGCCGCACACCGCGCACCTGTTCGCCGCGACCTGTGACCAACGACCCAAACCCGACCGCCGCGAAATCATAGAAGCGCGGTTCTTCCCTTCGCATTCGCTGCCCGAACCGCTGGGCCGCATAACCCGCGCCCGGATTGAGGCGTGGCGCGCGCGGGGGATAGGGGAACGCAGCTAAAGCAGCGACAGTTGCGCTTCGTCGCGCGGCGCTTTGCTCTCCTCTGCCCCTTCAAGGTTCCCCAAAGTCAGCCCCATCAGCCGGATCGGCTGAGGCAGTGGCAATTCCGCCGCCAGCAGACCGCGGGCGAGGGCGGCAAACTCCTCCCGGCCGGAAACCCAATGCGGCACCGAAGCAGCGCGGGTCATGGTGCGAAAATCGCTGAATTTGAGTTTGAGCGTGACAGTGCGCCCACGCGCTTGCGATGCCTCGATGCGCTCCCACACGATGGCGATGATATTCTCCAGCGTTTCGCGCAAAGCCGCGCCGCTGCCGATATCCTCGTTGAACGTCCGCTCCCCGCCGACCGATTTGCGCACCCGGTGCGCGGCGACGGCGCGCAGGTCGATGCCGCGTGCGGCGCGGTAGAGGTAATCGGCCATGCTGCCGAAATGCGTCCGCAGAAACGCGATGTCCTTGCCCGCCACATCCGCCCCGGTGGCAATGCCGAGCGCCTGCATCTTGGCCTCCGCCTTCGGCCCGACCCCGTGGAACCGCCGGATCGGCAAGCCCGCCACAAACGCCGCGCCTTCGCCGGGACGGATCACGCACAGGCCATCGGGCTTGTTCTGATCGCTGGCAATTTTGGCGAGGAACTTGTTGTAGCTGACCCCCGCGCTGGCGGTCAGGCCGGTCTTGGCGCGGATTTCCTGCCGGATCAGCATGGCGATGCGGGTGGCGCTGCCGATGCCCAAGCGATCATCGGTGACATCGAGATAGGCCTCATCCAGACTCAGCGGCTCGATAAGGTGGGTGTAATGTTCAAACACCCGGCGGATCTGGCGGCTGGCTTCCTTGTAAGCATCAAAGCGCGGGCGCACGAAAATGAGATCGGGGCACAGGCGCTGCGCGGTGACAGACGGCATTGCGCTCCTCACCCCGAACTTTCGCGCTTCGTAACTGGCAGCCGCCACCACCCCGCGTCCGCCAGACCCGCCGACCGCCACCGGCAGCCCGCGCAATTCCGGATTGTCGCGCTGTTCAACGCTGGCGAAGAAGGCGTCCATATCGACATGGATGATCTTGCGCAGGCCCGGCTGATCACTTTCCATCAACCCGGAATAGAACCTTCATTGCCGCGAAGGAACTGTTGCTGGAAATTTTCAACCAGCGCCTCATTTTGTGCATATGCGAAAAGAACTGTGGCCTTCGGGCAAACCTCTTGGCAAGGGCCACCGCATGGCTTCGTCGCCCGCCCCTTCTACCCCCGCCCACACGGCGCGTCATAAGCCCTTGGGTGAACGTGAGCTGTTGTGGATGATGGCGATGCTGATGGCTCTCAACGCCTTTGGGATCGACGCGATTCTGCCCGCATTGGATGCGCTGGCGGCTGACCTTGCGGTTGCAGGCAACGACCGGCAATTCGTGATCGGAGTGTATCTGCTCGCCGCCGGGATGGGCGCGCTGGTGCCGGGCGCGCTGGCTGACCGTTTTGGGCGGCGGCCGATCCTGCTGGGGGCGATTGCGGTCTATATCGTGCTCTCGCTCGCCAGTGCGATTGCGCCGACTTACGATGCGCTGATCGGTGTGCGCGCGGCGCAGGGGTTCTTCGCCGCCGGGATCATTGCCCTGCCGCCCGCGATCATCCGTGACCGCGTGGGCGGCGACAAGATGGCCCGGATGATGAGCGTGATCTTCGTCATCTTCCTGATGGTGCCCGCCATCGCGCCGTCGATTGGCGAAGTGATCCTGATGGTTGCCGATTGGCGCGCGATCTTTGGTGTGATGGCGGCGGCGGGCGTGGGCATGTCGGGCTGGGTGTATTTTCGCCTGCCTGAAAGCCTGGCCCCGGAAAACCGCCAGCCGATCCGCCCGCGCAACATTGCGGTCAATATGACCAGTGCGCTCGCGATGCCGAGCGTGGTTGGCTATGTCTTCGGCAGTGCGCTGGTGTTCGGGGCGCTGTTCGGCTTCATCAATTCCTCGCAGCAATTGATCACCCAGACCTTTGGCGCGGGTGACATTTTCCCGCTGGTGTTTGGCATCTGCGCGGGATCAATGGCGCTGGCGAGTTGGTCAAACTCGCGCATCGTCGAACGGTTCGGCGCGCGGCGGGTGAGCCACACGGCGTTGTTCGCCTTTATCGCGGTGAGCATCGTGCAGGTGATCTTCGCATTCCAGCCGGGCGAGCAGCTGTGGCACTTCGTCCCGTTGATGGCGATCAACATGGCGCTGCTCGGCTTTATCGGCAGCAATTTCGGCGCGATTGCGATGAACCCGTTTTTTGCCATCGCGGGCGCGGCGAGTTCGGCCCACGGGTTTGTGCGCATGACCATGGCGGCGCTGCTGGGCGGGGCGATCGGTTATGCGTTTGATGGCACCGCAAGGCCGCTGGCGCTGGCGCTGTTGGCGAGCGGGCTGACCTGTCTGGTGCTGGTGTTGCTGAGCGAAAAGGGCAAGCTGTTCGGGCCGTCCGATGCCGAGGCGGGGGGGGAGGGGGACCATGCGCAGCATGGTGGAGGGGACTCACCGCAAGCGCAGCCTTTCGCTGAGACTCCCCTCCGTCAGCGCTTGCGCGGTAGATCGCGTTCATCGCATTGACGCCGTAACGGATCGTCCCCGCCATCTCCGCCTCGCGCCCGATCATGAAGTCGGGGTTGTCGACCAGATGCACGATCGGCAGGCGGAACTGGTCGGCCAGTTTGACGAAGCGTTCGACCTTCTCGCTGGTCTTGGCCTCCCACGATCCGCCGAGGTAGCTCGGATCGCTCGCCAGCACCGCCACGGGCCAGCCATCGAGCCGCGCGAGCGCGTCCATCTTGCCGCGAGAGTGCTGACGTGCGACCTTATCCGAGCCGCCCATCTGTTCGGCCAGCGCCTGGCGGACGCGCAGTTCTTCGAGTTCCTTGGCACAGGTCATCAATCCTCCCCCACCGGGGGAGGTGGCAGACGCCGCAGGCGACTGACGGAGGGGACTTGCCGCAAGCGCCGCGCCCCGTTGAGAGTCCCCCCCACCACCTTCGGTGGTCCCCCTCCCCTGAAGGGGAGGATCATTGCGGCACCACCGTGCACAATAGCGCCTCAACCTGCACCTGCCCGCCTGCGCTGACGCTGAGCCCCTCAACCACCCCGTCGAAGGGTGCGGTGAGGGCGTGCTCCATCTTCATCGCTTCAAGCACCAAGAGCCGCTGCCCTGCGGTGACGGCCTGCCCTTCGCTGACATCGACCGCGATGACCTTGCCCGGCATCGGCGCGATGATCGCGCCATCGGCGGCGGAGGCTTGGCCCTCGCCATGGGGGTTATGCTGTCCGAGGGCGAAAGCGACACCCTTCGCACTCACCAAAGCCATGGTGGGGGTCGCCGCCGACGACCACACGCCGTCGAACCAATCATCGGGAATACGCGCTTCGACGGGGCCAGATTCAGTTGCGAGAAGAACAGACTTTTTCGTTTCAGCGTTCAAGCGAAATCCGGTCAGCGCAGCCTGCTCGACGCCGAGGTATTCACGTTGAAGATGCAACGCGGCCGTCTCCAACATTTCTCTTGTCGGCTGAGTGTCTGGGATCAGATCATCGCCACGCGCTGCGATAAGGCCGGTAGTCATCGCACCCTCAAGAAACTCTGCGTCCTCAAGCAACCGATAGAGAAAGCCAGCATTCGACTTCACAGGCCAGACGGCCGTTCCGTCTAGCACCTTTTTCAGGTCTCTGATCGAACGGTCACGATCAGGTGCCCAGGAGATAATCTTGGCGATCATCGGGTCGTAGAAGGGAGAGACCGTCGCGCCTTCCTCGACGCCCGTATCGACCCGCTCGTCTTTCGGAATGTGGAACCGCTCCAACCGCCCCGTGCTCGGCAAAAACCCCTTCGCCGGGTCTTCCGCATAGAGCCGCGCTTCGATCGCGTGGCCGTTGATCGACAGCTCCTCTTGGGCGAGGGGCAACGGCTCTCCGCTCGCCACGCGCAGCTGCCATTCGACCAGATCGACCCCGGTGATCTCCTCGGTCACCGGATGCTCAACCTGAAGCCGGGTGTTCATCTCCATGAAGAAGATGCGGTCGGCGCGCAGGCCTGAGCCCCCGTCTTCCCCTGCCGACCCGTCGGCGATGAATTCGATCGTGCCTGCGCCCTCGTAATCGACCGCTTTGGCGGCGCGCACGGCGGCGGCGCAGATCGCTTCGCGGGTGGCGGCGTCCATGCCGGGGGCGGGGGCTTCCTCGATCACCTTCTGGTGGCGGCGCTGGAGCGAGCAGTCGCGCTCGAACAGGTGGACGACGTTGCCGTGCGCGTCGCCGAACACCTGCACCTCGATATGGCGGGGCGAGGTGATCCACTTTTCGAGCAACACCTCGTCATTGCCGAAGCTGGCCTTGGCCTCGCGGCGGCAGGATTCGAGCGACGCGGCGAAATCAGCCGGGGCGTCAACCTTGCGCATCCCCTTGCCGCCGCCGCCCGCGACCGCCTTGATCAGCACGGGATAACCAATGGCTTCGGCCTCCTTGGTCAGCCGCTCGACCGATTGATCCGCGCCGAGATAGCCGGGAGTGACGGGAACGCCCGCCGCCATCATCAGCGTCTTGGCCGCGTCTTTGAGGCCCATCGCGCGGATGCTGGCAGGCTTGGGGCCGACCCAGATGAGGCCAGCGTCGATCACCGCCTGCGCAAAATCGGCATTCTCGGAGAGAAACCCATAGCCCGGATGGATTGCATCTGCCCCGGTTTGCTTGGCCGCCGCGATGATCTTTGCGCCCACCAAATAGCTTTCAGCCGCGGGCGAGGGGCCGATATGCACTGACTCATCGGCTTGGCGCACGTGCAGCGCCTTGGCGTCGGCATCGGAATAAACCGCGACCGTGGCCACGCCCAGCTTACGCGCGGTGCGGATGATACGGCAGGCAATCTCGCCGCGATTGGCGATCAGGAGTTTGGTGATCATGGGGACGGGGTTAGCCGCTTTTTTTCGTCATTGCGAGCCGTAGGCGAAGCAATCCAGAGCGGTTCGCCTAGGGCTCTGGATTGCCGCGTCGCCTGCGGCTCCTCGCAATGACGAGGGTCAGTGTGGGCCGAAAATCCGCGATGCCCCAGTCGATCCCGCCCTTGGGCACCTTTTCGCGGTTGATTACGGCGGAAAGGAACGCGCGCACGCCATACAGCGCTTTTTCCGCGCGCGGCACATAGGTGCGGCTGTTCCACGCCTCAGGCCCGCGTGCCCGCACCTTGCGGCCAATCGCGCCGTAAATGCGCGCGGCGGACAGCACCGCCCAGCGGCTGCGGAAGGGGAGCTTCGCCGCGCCCACCCGCGCCGCGGCCTCGTGTTTCTCCACCAGCGCCACCAGCCGCGCGGCCATTGCGGCCAGTTCCTTGCGGTGGTGCGGTTTGGTGTGCTGGCCGGGTTCAATATCCTGCTGCACCAGCCATTCGACCGGCAGATAACACCGCCCCGCCGCATCATCCTCGACGATATCGCGCGCGATGTTGGATAGCTGGAACGCCAGCCCCAGATCATTCGCCCGGTCGAGCGTTTCCTGATCCTTGGGGTCAACCCCCATCACCACCGCCATCATCACGCCCACCGCGCCCGCGACGTGGTAGCAATAGCGCAGCATATCGGCCTCGGTGCGCGGGCGCCAATCTTCCGCATCCAGCTGAAATCCTGCGATCACATCCTCGGCCATCGCCGGGGTGAGGCCCACTTCGCGCGCCACCAGGCCAAACGCATCAAACCCCGGATCGCCTGTCGGCTTACCAGCAAAGGCCAGCGCGGTGAGGCGGCGGATCAATGCGAGCCGCGCGCCCAGATCGGACTGGTCGCCCAGCACTCCGCCCATTTCCTGATTATCGGCAATGTCATCGCACCGGCGGCACCATGCGTAAAGCAGCCACGCCCGCTCGCGCGTTTCACGGTCGAACAGGCGCGCGGCGGCGGAAAAGCTTTGCGATCCCACCTTGATCGCCAGCCGTGCGTGTTCGACCAGCGCGGCGCGTTTGGTGGGGGAGACCGTCATTTCCAGTTATGTGCATCCCCGCGCAGGCGGGGACCTCGTGCAATGTGGCGGGAGGTCCCCGCCTGCGCGGGGATGCGCACTTCGGGGAACATTAGAGCTCCTCGGCCTTCATGCGGAAAATCGGGGTGTGGGGTTGATAATCGGCCATCTTGGCGAGCAGTTCGGTGATCGTATCCGCCGCGATCAGGATGTTCTGGTGCGCGGGCCGGACAAACCCGACCGCCGCCATCTTCGCGTTGAAGGCCAGCAGGTCGTCATAGAAGCCAAAGGCGTTGAGAATGCCCACCGGATCGGAATGATAGCCCAGCTGCGACCAGCTCATCGCCTCCCACAATTCGTCCATCGTGCCAACCCCGCCGGGCAGGGTGATGAAGCCATCCGACAGATCGGTGAACTTCTGCTTGCGTTCATGCATGCCCGATACGCTGATCAATTCGTCGCAATCGTAATTGGCAACCTCGGCGCGCACCAGCGCTTCGGGGATGATGCCGATGACCTCGCCGCCCGCGTCCTTCGCGCCCTTGGCGACCGCGCCCATCAGTCCCAGCCTGCCCCCGCCATAGACCAGCCCGATGCCGCGCGCGGCCAATTGCGCGCCGACATCATAGGCCAATTGCACATAGCGCGGGTCTGCGGGCGAGGCTGAACCGCAATAGATCGCAAGTCGTTTCATGCGCGATCCTCCCCTG
>PHEB01000006.1 GCA_002842735.1 Alphaproteobacteria bacterium HGW-Alphaproteobacteria-7
ATTCGTCATTGGTGATTTCAGGAAACTCATAGCGTTCGACGGTGATGCTCAACGAGCCTGTTGGCCCCTCGAAGGTTGTTGGTGCGACGCTCTCCACTCTTCCACCATAACGGCCAGATGCGATGTCAGCAACGGGCTCGCAACCCGAACGCCAGCTCTTTTCCCAGCTCGGCCCGATAGCCGCCTTCACGCCGCCTTCTTCGCCTTCGCTGCTTTCTTCACAACCCCGGAGAGCCCCTTGGTCAGCTGGAACAATCCGTTCAGCCGGTTTTGCGGATCGCCCCATGCGCGGTTGATGACCAGTTTCATGTCGGGGCGCAGTTTGGCGGTGTCTTTGGCGCCTTGATTGATCCGTTCGACATAGGCGATCAGGCCCATCGGATCGGGGAAATCATCATTGTGGAAGGTGACGAGCGTGCCGCGCGCGCCGACATCGATCTTGGCGATGTTGGCACCGATTGCCTGATGCTTGATCTCGATCAGGCGGATCAGGTTTTTGGTCGGCTGCGGCAGATCGCCGAAGCGGTCGATCATTTCGGCCGCCAGACTTTCGATCTCGTGTTGCCCTTCGGTCTGATTGAGCCTGCGGTAGAGCGCCATGCGCACCGCCAGATCGGGGACGTAATCCTCGGGGATCATGATCGGCGCATCGACGGTGATCTGCGGCGAAACCTTGTCGCGCGCCGGGGCGAGGCCCAGTTCGCCCGCTTTGGCCGCCAGAATCGCCTCCTCCAGCATCGCCTGATAGAGTTCGAACCCGACTTCGCGGATGTGGCCCGATTGTTCATCGCCCAGCAGATTGCCCGCGCCGCGAATGTCGAGATCGTGGCTGGCAAGCTGGAACCCTGCACCCAGCGAATCAAGATCGCCGAGCACCTTCAGCCGTTTCTGCGCGACTTCGGATAGCGCCACGTCTTTCTCATGCGTCAGATAGGCATAGGCGCGCAGTTTGGCCCGACCCACACGCCCGCGCAGCTGATACAATTGCGCAAGCCCGAACCGATCAGCGCGGTGGATGATGATGGTGTTGGCGTTGGGCAGGTCCAGCCCGCTCTCGACGATGGTGGTCGAAAGCAGCACCTCGTACTTGCCTTCGTAGAAAGCGCTCATCCGGCTTTCGATTTCTCCTGCACCCATCTGGCCATGAGCAGAGATCGCCTTGATTTCGGGCACGTGTTCGCGCAGCCATGCTTCGACATCGGCCATGTCCGAAATGCGCGGCACGACGATGAAGCTCTGCCCGCCGCGATGATGTTCGCGCAGCAGCGCCTCACGCATCACCATGTCGTCCCACTCCATCACATAGGTGCGCACGGCGAGCCGGTCGACCGGCGGGGTCTGGATGGTGGAGAGTTCGCGCAGGCCCGACATCGCCATTTGCAGCGTGCGCGGGATGGGCGTGGCGGTGAGGGTGAGGACGTGAACATCGGCGCGCAGCTGTTTCAGCTTTTCCTTGTGGGTGACGCCGAAACGCTGTTCCTCATCCACGATCACAAGGCCGAGGTTCTTGAATTGCGTCGATTTTGATAGGATCGCATGGGTGCCGATCACCAGATCGACCTGGCCATTTTTCAACCCTTCGCGGGTCGCGGTCGCTTCCTTGGCGGAGACGAGGCGCGAGAGCCGCCCGATCTGGAGCGGAAAGCCTGCGAAGCGTTCGACAAAGTTCTGATAATGCTGGCGCGCGAGCAGGGTGGTGGGGGCCACGATAGCCACCTGCTGCCCCGCCATTGCCGCGACGAATGCGGCGCGCAAGGCGACCTCGGTCTTGCCGAAGCCGACATCGCCGCACACCAGCCGATCCATCGGACGCCCGCTTTCCAGATCGCCCAGCACATCGGCGATGGCGCGTTCCTGATCCTCGGTCTCCGACCACGGGAAGCGGTCGACGAATTGGTTGAGCGTGGCGTGATCGGTTGCCAGCACGGTGGCTTTCCGCAACGCGCGTGCGGCGGCGACCTGCATCAACTCGCCCGCGATGGCGGTGATGCGTTCTTTCAGCTTGGCACGGCGGCGCTGCCATGCCTCACCGCCCAGCCGATCGAGCGGAACCGCCTGTTCGGACGAGCCATAGCGCGAGAGAACGTCGATATTTTCGACCGGGATGAACAGCTTGTCCCCGCCCGCATATTCCAGCGCGACGCAATCATGCTGGCTTTTGCCGACGGTGATCGGATCAAGCCCGAGATAGCGTCCGATCCCGTGTTCGATATGCACCACCAGATCGCCGCGCGACAGGGCCTGAAGCTCGGCAAGGAAGGCATCGGAATCCCGCCGCTTTTTCTTGCGGCGCACCAGCCGGTCGCCCAGCACATCGGCTTCGGTGAGGAGTTCGAGCGTGTCACTGGCGAACCCGGTTTCCAGCGGCAGGACAACCACCGCGCATTTGCCTTTGGCAGCGAGCCCTAGCGCGTGTTGCCAATTGTCCGCCAGCACCGTCGGCGCGCCCGCTTCTTCAAGGATTGATGCGATGCGGCGGGCGCTGCCAGTGGAATAGGCGGCGAACAGCGGCTTACGCCCGGCTTTGGCAACAGATTTGAGATGCCTGGCGGCGGCTTCGTAAACATTTTCACCGCGCCCGCGCTCAGGCGCAAAATCGCGCGCCGAACGGAAGCCGAAATCGAGCACATTGGCGTTGCCCTCGGCAACAAAACCGCTGGCCCGGTGGGCGGGGGCGGCGGCCAATGCAGCGTCAAATTCAGCCCGCGTCAGATACAGCGCGTCGGGGCCGAGCGGGCGGTAGCTGCCTTTCTTCTCGCTCGCGATCCGGCCGCGTTGTTCGTGGTAATCGGCGATGTCACCAAGCCGTTCCTCGGCCGCGCCAATCGCGCCCTGATCGATGACCACGACATCATCCTTGTCGAGGTGATCGAACAAAGTCGCCAACCGTTCCTCAAACAACGGCAACCAATGTTCCATGCCCGCCAGCCGCCGCCCGTCAGACACTGCCTCATACAGCGGATCCTGCGTGGCGTTCGCGCCGAACAGTTCGCGGTAACGGCTGCGAAAGCGTTTGATGCTGTCTTCGTCAAGCAGCGCTTCGGACGCAGGCAGCAGCAGGTGCTGATCCACCCGTTCCACCGTCATCTGCGTGGCCGGATCGAACAGTCGCAGGCTTTCCAGTTCATCACCGAAGAAATCGAGCCGAAGGCCTGCATCAAGGCTGGAAGGGAAAATATCGACAATCGATCCCCGCACCGCAAATTCGCCGTGGTCGATCACCGTGTCGGTGCGCGCATAGCCCTGCCGGGTCAGCAGCGCGGCAAGGCTGGCATGGCCGATATTGGTGCCGACGCGGAATTCACGCACGCTTTCGCGCACCCGGAATGGGGTGAGCACGCGTTGCAAGACGGCGTTGACTGTCGTGACCAGCAATTGCTGCGCAGTGCCGGGTTGTTGCAAGCGGTGGAGCGCGGCCAGCCGTTCGGCACTGATCGTCAGCGCGGGGCTGGCCCGGTCATACGGGAGGCAATCCCACGCGGGGAAGGCGAAGACATCAATTTCGGGCGCGAAGAACTGCGCCGCGTCCACCGCCGCGCGCATCGCCGCATCGTCCGGCGCGATGAACACCGCCCGGCGTTTGGCCGCGCGCGCGAGATCGGCCAGCACCAGCGGCAGGCTCCCGCGCGGGAGCGAGGCGAGGGTCAGCGGATCGTTGGCCGCAAGGATGCGCGAGAGATCGGGCATAGGTTTCCAGTAAAGCGGCGCGCGCGATCAGCGCGGAATATCAACGTAATCGAGTTTTTGCATGGCGGTGAGCAGGTCGCCCGCCAGATGCGCCGGCGGCGCGGCGGTGCCGAGCGCGAAAGCCATCACATCGACGTCATCTTCATCGAGCAAGGCTTCGAACCACGCCAGTTCCGGCTCGCCCCAAGCGGCGTGATAGCGATCAAAGTAACCGCCGATCATGTAATCGGCCTCACGCGTGCCGCGATGCCACGCGCGGAACTTCGCGCGGGCCAGGCGATCGGCAAAGCTATGCGGTTCAGGCATGAAAAAGGGGCACCTTCGGTTGGAAAGGCGCCCCTAATCCCAGATCAATCATTCAGGTTCAAGTGAGTATCGCGGTTATGGGTGGGTGTGGCTGTAAGTGACCAGAGAATCCGTTACCAACCCACCCAATTCATCGCGAATTTTCCGCGCAGCTTCCTCACCGCCAGCAACTTCGACAAACGCCTTGTTATATGCTGCCTGCGCCGGAGGATTATGAGTGTCGAGCGCGGAAAGACCATCCGGCATTGGGATGAGAAGCATCAAATCCCAATTTCCGGTCATCAACCAATGCACCGTGACTGGTTTCAACCCAGCCTTTTCCGCTGCGCGCGCATTATAAGTCTCCTGGATTTCTGTCCATCGCGGGCCTGCGCCATCGGCAAGCTTGAGATAGACAACCCGGTAAGTGGTCCGCGCCTCTTCGGCTTCCTGCGCCATGGCTGGCGTGGCTGGAATGGCAATCAACGCCGCTGAGGTAGCGGCGATTCCGAACATAAGTTCCCGTATCATAGTCAGGTCTTCCCCCCGTGAAAAACACGTTTGTGAGCGACCCTACTGGTTTGACTGTTACAAGGATGAAGCAATGAAATCATTGCGAGCCGTAACGTCAAGGGCAGATTAGACCACATATTAACCATGCAAACAAGCGCCGTCGTAAGGCTTCGCAGAACGGATGATTGGGGTTAGAGCCCCCTTATGCGGCCCGAAATCCTCAATCCCCTGTTCGCCGAAACCGAAGCGCTCGATGGCGTCGGGCCAAAGCTGATGAAGCCGCTGGAGAAGCTCGGCCTCACGCGGATCAAGGATGTCGCCTATCACCTGCCCGAACGCTTCGTCAGTCGCCATGCGATTGCCGATCTGGATGAAGCGGGCGAGGGCGAACAGGTGGTGATCGCGCTGACCCCGATTGAACACCGCAGCCCCCGCCCCGGAAGCCGCGGGCCGTATCGGGTGCTGGCACAGGATGCCAAGGGCAATGTCTGCGCGCTGACGTGGTTCGGCAAGGCCGCCTATACCGCCAAAAAGCTGCTGCCTGTGGGGGAGACGCGCTGGATCGCCGGACGGCTCGATCGCTATGGCGATATGCTCCAGATCGTCCACCCCGATCATGTCGAGGAAGCCAGCGCGGCGCATCTGGGGCGGCTGTGTGAACCGGTCTATCGCCTGTCCGAAGGGCTGACCCAGCCGCGCGTGGCGAGCATGGTGGAACAGGCGCTGACCCGCCTGCCAGACCTGCCCGAATGGATTGATCCGGGCCAGTTCGCCAAGGCTGGCTGGCCCGCCTGGCGTGATGCATTGCACCTGGCGCACAAGCAGGACAACCCCAAGGCGCGGGACCGCCTCGCCTATGATGAATTGCTGGCCAACAGCCTCGCGCTGCTGCTGGTCAAGGCCGAGGGCCGCCGCCGCCGTGGGCAGGCGCTGGCGGGGGATGGGGCCTTGCGCGCCAAGCTGCAATTGCCGTTCGCGCTGACGGGCGCGCAGACGCGCTCGATTGCCGAGATCGCGGGTGATCTGGCGCAGGAAGCGCCGATGTTGCGGTTGCTGCAAGGTGATGTTGGTGCGGGCAAAACCGTGGTCGCGCTCAATGCCATGCTGATCGCGGTGGAGGCGGGCAAGCAGGCGGCGTTGCTCGCGCCCACTGAAATCCTCGCCCGCCAGCATTTTGAAACGTTGCGCACCATGCTGCGCCCGACAGGGGTGGAAATCGCATTGCTGACCGGCCGCGCCAAGGGGCGCGAGCGCGAGAGCATTTTGATGGGCCTGATGGATGGTTCAATCCAGCTGCTGGTCGGCACCCATGCGATCTTTCAAGACACGGTAAATTACCGCGATCTGGGGCTGGTGGTGATCGATGAACAGCACCGCTTTGGCGTGGCGCAGCGGCTGGCGCTGGCGGGGAAGGGACGGCGCGCTCCGCATACGCTGGCGATGACCGCGACCCCGATCCCGCGCTCGCTCACCCTTGCGCAATATGGCGAGATGGATGTCAGCCGCCTCGATGAACTGCCCCCCGGACGGCAGGCGATTGATACCCGCGTCGTGCCGCAGGAACGGATGGATGAGGTGGTCGCCGGCGTCGAACGGCATCTCGCCAGCGGGCAACAGGCCTATTGGGTGTGCCCGATGGTGCGCGAAATCGACGGGGTGCCCGACCTCGCCGAAATTGCCGCTGCCGAGGCCCGCTATGCCGCGCTGAAAGAGCGGTTTGGCGAGGCGGTGGTGCTGGTGCACGGGCAGTTGCGGCCAGAGGTAAAAGACGCCGCGATGGAGCGGTTTGCCAGCGGGCAGGCGCGGTTGCTGGTGGCGACCACGGTGATCGAGGTGGGGGTGGATGTCCCGGCGGCGACGCTGATGGTGATCGAACAGGCCGAACGCTTTGGCCTTGCCCAATTGCACCAACTGCGCGGGCGGGTGGGGCGCGGGGCGGAGAAATCCACCTGCCTGCTGCTGCGCGGCGGGGCACTGTCTGAAACCGCGCGCGCGCGGCTCGCCCTGATGCGCGAAACGCAGGACGGGTTCCGCATCGCCGAGGAGGATCTTGAATTGCGCGGTGGGGGCGAATTGCTCGGCACAAGGCAATCGGGCGAAGCGGCGTTCCGGATCGCCAATCTGGAACAGATGCAGCGGCTGCTGCCGACCGCCCATGCCGATGCGCGGCTGCTGATCGAGCGGGACGATGGGGCACCGGGCGGCGGGCTGGCTTCCCCGCGCGGAGAAGCGGCGCGGTTGCTGTTATATTTGTTTGAACGCGATTGGGGCGTGCAGTTGTTGCGCGGGGGTTAGGCGACCGGGTCAGACCCTGCGCTGGCCAGACGCTGCACCAGCGCCTGTGCCCCTTCGGTGATGATCTGCCACGCCGCTTCGAAGGCGGCGCTATCGCCGTAATAGGGATCAGGCACGGGCTCACCTTCGCGGCCATTGACCGCATCCAGCAGCAGCGCGACCGTGGCTGTCCCGTCGCGCGGGGCGTGGGCCTTGATCCCTTCAAGATTGGCGCGGTCGAGCGCGATGACGTGGGTGAAGCGGTAGAAGTCATCGGCCTTCAACTGACGCGCGATTAGTCCGGCAATGTCCACGCCGTTGGAGCGGGCAACTGCAATGGCGCGCGGATCGGGCGGATCGCCAATGTGATAGGATGCGGTCCCGGCGGAATCGACGTGGCAATCGAGGCCGCTCTGCGCTGCGGCGGCGCGAAACGCGCCTTCGGCCATGGGTGATCGGCAGATATTGCCGAGGCACACGAACAGTACCGATGTTATGTGATCACCCCCAGCGAACATCGCGATTAACTATGACAAGCTGGCTGCCATGTCCACTGCCAGCAACCGATGTTTCACGTGAAACATCAGGAAAACAGGCGATAAATCGGGTCTAGGAGGGGTCTAAGGGGGGGCAAGGAGGGGTCTAGCAGGGGTCAAGCAACCGCTGCGGGCCGAGGATGGTGGCCGGCAGTGCCCCGCCATCGCATCGCGATCAGCGTTTGCGATGAATTAACCAACGCGACCTAAGGTTAACCGCAGTTCCCGTTCGGATTTGCGCGCTTCATGATCAGATCACTGCAATCAACAGTACACTACCTGCGGCGCGCCTTTGGCTTTGCCGGCGATGAGGTTGCTGTGCTGAACGGCGGAATCATCCGCAATTCGGGCGCGGCGCTGCTCCGGCGCAAGCGTGCCAAGGTGGCGGGTTTTGCGATCCTGTTCGGGATCGTGTCAGCCGTGATTGAGCTGCCGTTGCCTGCCGAAGACTTCTACCGCGCGATGCGGGCCGAGGTGCGATCCAAGCCTGCACCGCAGGACGTGGTGATGATCGCGATCGACGACAAGACACTCAATGCGTTCCAGCGGGCAATGCCGTCGCGCGTGGATGACAGCCGCCTGATCGACACGCTGATCGCATCGGGGGTAGAAAGAGTCGTATTTGACCGCGCGCATGCTGATCCAGAAAGCCCGCAAGCCGATACGCTGTTTGCCCAGACCCTTGCCCGTCACAAGGGCAAGGTCTGGCTCGGCTTCGTGCCCAGGCATGAATTTGGGTTCCAGACTGTCGAGGAGATTGTTCCGCGAGTTGCGTTTCGCGAGGAGGTGCAACTTGCAGCAATGAACGGGTTTGGAGCCCCTTTCGGCTTTTCGGTTACCTTTCCAACTAGTGCTAATCTAAACGGAAAAAAGCATTCGTCGCTCTCTGCGGTCTTGGGGGAATATAATGGCCCAGACCGTCTTTATCGCCCGGATTATGCGTTCAACCCGGACACTATTCCGACTTTCAGTTACATTGATGTCCTCAGAGGCGAGGTTTCTGCTAACGGCCTCGCGGGGAAAAACGTGGTTGTTGGCGAGACGTACTATTTATCGACCGACTATTTTCGCCTGCCCCTGCGGGACGGCAAAGTTCCCGGTGCCTATTTTCACATCATGGGCGCACATACGCTCAAGCGCGGGGTGCCGGTTGACCTGATGTGGGTTCCGGCGCTGCTGGTTGCCGGGCTCGCGATAATGGCGCAGGTTCTGGCGAATTCGAAATCGTCGCGCGCGCTGGTGGTTTCGGCAGGCGGATTGCTCACCGTGCCGCTGGTGCTCGACGAATTCGGCGTCAATATTGATGTGATGTCAGCGCTGCTGGCCATGCTGGCAGCGGGCATCGGGTTTCAACGCATCGCCCGCAAATATTATAGCCAGGATGTCGATGCGATGAGCACTTCGGCGTTGAGTTCCGATCAGGTCAGCGCCGGACGCGATGTCTATGCTTTGAAAATCGCCAGCCTGGCTGAAATGTCGGAAGAATGGACCGCGCGCGAACTGGGCGAGTTTGTCAGCACGCTGATCGCTTATATCAAAGGGCCGGGCGAGACGGGCGATGTTGCGTTTGATCGCGACGTTCTGGTGTGGCTGGCCCCGCGGATGGACACTGTCAGTCTCGAACGGCATGCCGATGGCCTTGCGCTGATGCTCAAGACTGCGATCAGCCATGATTGGCAATCGGCCAGCAGTGCACCGGCGCTGGGGATCGATACCAATTATGACCTGCCGCTTGGCCAGCGTATCAAGAAGGCGATGCAGGCGGCTGAGGAAGCCGCTTCGCGCGGCGCGCGGTTTATCATCAATGATCCCGCCTATCTCGAAGCCCGCAACCAGCGGGTTGGATTGTTGCGGGTGCTGGAAAAAGGGCTGCGTGATCGCAGTATCGGGGTGGCTTTCCAACCCAAGGTCGATCTGCTCACCGGCCGGATTGTCGGCGCGGAAACGCTGATCCGCTGGCAGCCTGATGGCAAGGAGTGGGTCAATCCGCAAGAATTGGTGCTCGCCGCCGAAGCCGGGGATCGCATCAACGAATTGACGCTGGTGGTGATGGAAGCCGCGTTGGTTGACGGCAGGAAAGCGATTGCGCTTGATCCGGCCTTCAAGCTGGCAGTCAACATGTCAGCCAAAAGCCTGAGCGACGCGCATCTGATGTTCGACATCATGACAATGCTGGGCCGCCATGCCTTCCCGCCGGGCAACCTCACGCTGGAACTGACCGAGACTGCCAAGTTGGAGGACGAGCGAATCGCGCCGCAAATCGCCGCGCTCAAACAGCGCGGGATCAGTCTGTCGATCGATGATTTCGGCACCGGGCAATCAAATCTCGAATATATCGAGAAGTTGCCCAGTACCGAACTCAAGATCGACAAACGCTTTGTGCAGAACATGGCGACATCGGAAGAAAGCCGCGCCGTGGTGCGCGCCACGATCGAAATCGCCCACTCGCTGGGCAAGGTGGTGGTGGCCGAAGGTGTCGAGGATCAGGCAGTCGCCGCCACCTTGCGCGCGATGGGCTGCGACCATGCGCAAGGCTACCTGTTTGCACGGGCAATTACGATGCCAGAGCTGCTGTCGATGATGGGCGGCGGGAGAATCGTAGTTAACGGTTGATTATGGTTAATTTTGTGTTAAAACGCTCCCACAGCATTTGCCGCTGATAGGAGAAACGTTATGTGGGGCTGGATTTCAATCGCTTTCGGCTCTCGCTAAGTCGGCGCCGAAAGAGTTAGTAAAAAGCCTCGGGAAACCGGGGCTTTTTTCGTTTTGGGGCCGAATTTCAGCACAAATGGATGGTCTTGCGCCGCCTACCGCGAATCGGTGCGGGGCCGAATCGGTCAGGTGATTCGCAACCACAAAATTTCAGCATCGGCCGTGGGTTTTCAACGTCCTGAAACCCGGCGCATGGGCTTGGGGATTGCCCCTCGCTTGGCGCGTGACGGCGGCGGCGGCCTGCGCTATCCCTTGCACCGCCCATGCTGACCCGCCTTTCAATCCGCAATATCGTCCTCATCGAAGCGCTCGATCTCACCTTCGCGCGCGGGCTGGGCGTGTTGACGGGGGAGACGGGGGCGGGCAAGTCGATCCTGCTTGATGCGCTGGGGCTGATCCTGGGCGACCGGGCGGAGACATCGCTGGTCCGTGCCGGAGAGGACAAGGCGAGCGTCACCGCCAGTTTTGAATTCGCCGCGCTGCCTGCGCCCATCGCCGCCGCGCTGGATGATGCGGAGATCGCCATCGAACCGGGTGAGCCGCTGCTGATCCGGCGGCAGGTGAAGGCCGATGGCGGCTCCAAAGCCTTCATCAACGATCAACCCGCCAGCGTCGCACTGCTGCGCGAACTCGCACCTGCGTTGGTCGAACTCCACGGCCAGCATGATGATCGCGGGCTGGTCAATCCGCGGGGCCACCGGGTGTTGCTGGATCGCTATGCGGGCACCGATGTAGCCGGGCTGGAACGCGCCTTTGCCGTCTGGGCGAGGGCCGAAGCGCAGCTCGCCGAGGCGCGCGGCGCGGTGGAACAGGCCAAGGCGGATCAGGACTTGCTGATCGCGCATCTGGCGGAGCTGGCCGCGCTCGAACCGGTGGCAGGTGAAGAAGCGCGCCTCGCCGCGACTCGCGCCGATATGCAGAAGGGTGAGCGGCTGGCGGGCGATCTGGAGGCACTTCGGCACGTGTGGGAAGGTTCGGATTCGCCGCTCGCCGCCTTGCGCGTGGCCGCGCGCAAGCTTGACCGGATCGCGGGCGAACACGCATTGCTGACCGAGGCGCTGGCTGCGCTCGACCGCGCCGTGATCGAAGCGGGTGAGGCGGAGGACAAGCTGCAAGCCGCTGCCGAGGCGCTGCTGCACGATCCCAACGCCCTGGAAAATGCCGAAACCCGGCTGTTCGAACTGCGCGCCGCCGCGCGCAAGCACCGCTGCGAGGTGGACGACCTGCCCGAATTGATGCGCACGATGCGCGGCCGACTCGATGCGATTGAGGGCGGGGAGGCGCAGTTGGACGCGCTCGAGGCCGCCGCCAAGGAAGCGCGCACCGCCTACGTGACAACGGCGCAGAAGGCACACGCGGCGCGGGTTGCGGGCGCGGCGAAGCTGGACGCGGCAGTGGCGGCGGAGCTTGCGCCGTTGAAGCTCGACGCCGCGCGGTTCCTGACGCAAATCACCGCGCTGCCCGAAGATCGCTGGGGCGCAAGCGGGATGGACGCGGTCGAGTTCCTCATCTCGACCAACCCCGGCGCGGATTTCGCAGCCCTCGGCAAGATCGCGAGCGGCGGGGAATTGTCGCGCTTTATCCTCGCATTGAAGGTCGCGCTGGCCGAACAGGGCGGGGCGGCAACGATCATCTTTGACGAAATCGACCGCGGCGTGGGCGGGGCGGTGGCGAGCGCCATCGGAGAACGCCTCGCGCGGTTGGCAGCACAGGAAGGCCAATTGCTCGCCGTAACGCACAGCCCGCAGGTCGCCGCGCGGGGCGGGCAGCACTACCTGATTGCCAAGGCATCGAGCGGCACGGTGACACGCACCAGCGTGGTGCTGCTGGATGCTGAAGGGCGGCAAGAGGAAATCGCCCGGATGCTGTCTGGTGCGGAAGTAACGCCCGAAGCGCGTGCGCAGGCGGATCGGTTGCTGGAGGGGGTGTGATGGATCGGATCCTTGATCGGCAGGTGTGGCATATGCTGCAAGGACGGCTAGCCCATCTCGCGCAAGGGTCGGGCTCTGCCGTGCGGGTCGATCCGCGCTACGGGCCGTTTGCGGCCGCGCGTGATGGCGGGCAGGAGGCGAAGGCGGCTTTGGCCTCACTGCTCGCAAGCCGGGATGACGAATTGTGGCTGATCGAGCCGGAAGTCTGGCGCGCGCCGCCCGGCACACGGATCGAACGAACGATGGAACTGCTCCAGATGATCGCCGATGGTGATGCGCCTATAGATGAAGCGCCTGATCCTGAAATTCACCGGCTTGGTGAGGATGACGCAGCCGAGATGGCCGAGATCGCACTGGCGACCGAGCCGGGGCCGTGGCGCGCGCTGACTCATCGTTTTGGCCAGTTCTACGGTATCCGTATCGACGGGCGGCTGGCAGCGATGGCGGGAGAGCGGATGCTGCCTGCGTCAGGGCTGGCGGAAATCAGCGGGGTCTGCACCTGGCCCGAATATCGCGGGCAGGGTCTCGCCCGGCGGCTGATCAAACAGGTTATGGCCGGACAGCGCGCGCGCGGTGATGTGCCCTATCTCCATTCCTACGCTCACAACGAAGGCGCGATCGGGCTTTATAGATCGCTTGGGTTTAGACCTCGCGGAACGATGTGCGGCCCGACGATGTGGGCGACGGTGTTGGTGCCCGATCATGGCTGATATTGTGAACACTAGCGAAGCCGAAGCCGCCAACGAATTGATGCGGCTGGCGCGTGCGATTGCGCGGCATGACCGTCTTTACCACGCCGAGGATTCGCCCGAGATTTCCGACGCGGAATATGATGCGCTCGTCCGCCGTAATGCCGAATTGGAAGCGGCGTTCCCGCATCTGATCCGCGACGATTCGCCCACGCGTAAAGTGGGCCATGCCATCGCCGCCTCGCCATTGGGCAAGGTCACGCATGAGGTTCGGATGATGAGCCTCGACAATGCGTTCTCGCCAGAGGAAGTCGCGGAATGGCTGGCGCGGATGCGGCGGTTTTTGAACCTTCCCGAAGATGCGCCGTTGGCATTGACCGCAGAGGACAAGATCGATGGGCTGTCGTGCTCGTTGCGCTATGAAAACGGCGTGTTGGTGCGCGCCGCGACGCGCGGCGACGGACAGGTGGGTGAGGATGTGACGGCGAATGTCGCGCATATTCCCGACATCCCGCAAAAACTGCCCGCCGGCGTCCCCGCCATCTTCGAGGTGCGCGGGGAGGTCTATATGGAAAAACAGGCCTTTACCGCACTCAATGCTGTGCAACATGATGCGGGGGGGAAGCTGTTTGCCAACCCTCGCAATGCGGCGGCAGGATCGCTGCGGCAGAAAGATGCGAATGTCACCGCCAAGCGTCCCTTGCGGTTCTGGGCGCATGGCTGGGGCGCGGCGTCGCAGGTTCCGGGCGCGACCCAGACCGAGGTGGTGGAATGTCTGCGCGCGTGGGGATTTCCGATCTCGCCGCTGTTTACCCGGATCGAAGGCGGGGCTGATGATCTGGTTGCCCATTTCGATGCGATCGGCGCGGCGCGGCCTGATCTGCCCTATGATATTGACGGGGTGGTTTACAAACTCGACCGGATCGATTGGCAGGAACGGCTGGGTTTTGTCGCCAAAGCCCCGCGCTGGGCGTTGGCGCATAAGTTCCCGGCTGAGCGCGCGGAAACCACTGTCGAAGCCATTGACATTCAGGTGGGGCGCACGGGCAAGCTGACCCCGGTGGGCCGCCTTGCCCCGGTGCTGGTCGGCGGGGTGACGGTGACCAACGTGACGCTCCACAACCGCGATGAGATTGCACGACTGGGACTGCGCGTGGGCGACCGGGTGGTGATCCAGCGCGCGGGCGATGTGATCCCGCAGGTGGTCGAAAACCTGACGCGTGACGAGGTGCGCGCCGCGTTCGCGTTCCCCGATCACTGCCCCGAATGCGGCAGCGAGGCGGTGGCCGAAGAAGGCGAGGTTGATGTGCGCTGCACCGGCGGGCTGATCTGCCCGGCGCAGCGCACGCAGCGGCTCGAACATTTCGTCAGCCGCAAGGCGCTCGACATTGAGGGGCTGGGCGAGAAAACCATCGCGCAGTTCTTCGCGCTGGGGTGGCTGGAAAGCCCGGCGGATATCTTCCGCCTGCGGCAGCGGCGTAGCGATATTCTGGCGCTGGAGGGGTGGCAGGAGAAGTCGGTCGACAACCTGCTGGCCGCGATCGAAGCCAAGCGCACGCCCGATGCCGCGCGGCTATTGTTCGGGCTGGGAATCCGCCACGTGGGCGAGGTGACGGCGCGGGATTTGATGAAGCATTTTCATGATCTGCCGACCTTGCGCGCCGTGGCCGAGGCCGCGCAATCCTCCCCGGAACGGGGAGGTGGCAGCAGCGCAGCTGCTGACGGAGGGGAGTCGCCGCAAGCACCGGCTTTGGTCGAGAGTCCCCTCCACCATCCTGCGACCGAGGCCTTGGATGGTCCCTCCTTCGACCGGCTCAGGACAGGCTCTCCCCGTGTCGGGGAGGATTTGCTGGCCATTGATGGCATCGGCCCTTCTGTGGTCGAGTCGCTCAGAGACTTCTTCCACGAACCGCATAACGTCGCGGTGTGGGAAGACCTGCTCAGCCAAGTCACCCCGCCGCGTTACGAGGTCAAGACCATCGCCAGCCGGGTTGCGGGCAAGACCGTGGTGTTCACCGGCAAGCTGGAAACCATGAGCCGCGACGAAGCCAAGGCGCAGGCCGAGCGCCTTGGTGCAAAGGCGGCGGGCAGCGTCAGCGCAAAAACCGATCTGCTGGTGGCCGGGCCGGGGGCGGGGTCGAAGATGAAAAAGGCCGCTGAACTCGGCATCGAAGTGTTGGACGAGGCGGGCTGGGCTGAGATCGTCAGGGCGGCGGGTTAGAGAGTCGCGCATTAAATCCGAACCGTTCACCCTGAGCTTGTCGAAGGGCTGCACTTTCTTTGAACCATCAGCAAGGAAGGACGGTGCTTCGACAGGCTCAGCACGAACGGACTGGTGAGCGGCGGGTTAGCGCCGTTTGCGCAGCCACAATATCGCCCAATCGCCGCGTTGCAGCCGTGCCGCCATGCGGAATCCCGCCAGCCGCATCGCGCGCCTGACCGCCGCTTCCTGTTCGCCCGCGAGCAATCCGGCGAGTAACAAGCTGCCCCCCGGCGCGACCGCGCGGGCAAAATCGGGCGCGAGTTCCACCAGCGGCCCGGCGAGGATGTTGGCGATCAGCAGGTCATAGGCCCCGCGCACCTTGATCAGTGGATCGTCCATCCCGTCGGCCACCACCATCACGGCCTCGCCCGCGCGGGGGCCGAGCGGGATGCCGTTCAGCGCAGCGTTTTCCTCGACCACCGGCACGCACACGGCGTCGATATCGGTAAGGGTGATGCGCGCACGCGGCCACAGCGCCAGCGCGGCAAAGCCGAGCAAACCGGTGCCGGTGCCGATATCGGCAATATTGCGCGCGACCATGCCGCTCGCCTTGACCGCGTCCAGCATTTCGAGGCAACCGGCGGTGGTGCGGTGCTGCCCGGTGCCGAACGCCTGACTGGCGGGGATCACAAAGTCGATGGCTTGCGGATCAGCGGGGTAATCGGGCGTGTGGACGTGGAACCGCCCGGCTCGGATCGGGGTGACATTGTGCTGGCTCAGCGTCACCCAATCCTGCGGGGGGAGTTCCTCTACAGTGAGTTTGGGCACCCCACCTTCTAACACGCCCGCGAACAAGCCCGTCAGTGCGGCTTTCTGCGCCTTGCCGGGTTTGCGCGGATACCAGCCTTCGAGCACCCAGTCGTCGGGCCGATCTTCCGCAACCTCGCGCCCCCCGATGACGAGTTCAAAGTCCCAATCGTCGATTTTGTCATGCGCCAGCAGCGCCGACTGCACCACCGTCTTGGGCGCGTGGAGGCTCAATTTCCACGTGGTCATTGGCTGGCCGCTTCCTTGGCGAGCCGATCATCCAGCGCCTTGGTCTTGCTGGCGGCGTAGGCGGGGCAGGTTATGCCGCCTTCGAATGAACCGGTGCGGGCGCGGGCAGGCATTTGGCTCGCCGAAGGGTGCGGGGTGATCAGCATATCGCATTCCAGCCCTGCCAGCCGCGCGATCCCGCGCCGGAACATCGCGACATATTCAGGGTGATCGGTGAAACGGTATTCGTCGGCGCTGACGGGCGAGAGGCTGTCACCATAAACAATGGTCACGCATCCGCCCGCAGTGCAGCTTTCCCACTGCCAGCTCATCGCGCCGCTGGTGTGGCCGGGGGTGGCGATGGCGGTGAGGGTGATGCCCGCTGTTTCAAGCACCTCTCCGTCTGCGACTGCGCGGATCGTGCCGGTGACCGGTGCCATGGCTGCGTGCAGCCCGGACTGCGGATCGCGCGGATCGTCCTTGCCGGTGCGCATCACCTCGGCCGCGCCTTCGCCGACCCATAGCGGCGCGCCGCTCAGCCCCTGAAGCCGGGCCATCCCGCCGACATGGTCATAATGTTCATGGCTGACGAGCAATGCCTTCACATCGCGCATTGTGTAGCCGAGTGCCGCGATATTGGCCTCGATCACTTCTGAGCCTGTGTTGGTGCCGCTGTCGATCAGCACCGCGCCATCATCGCCCTTGATCAGGATCGCCGCGATCCCGCAGGTGCCGACATACCAGGTGTTGCCGTGGATCTGGAACGGCTCTGTCGGCTTGTCCCAATCGTCCCAATCTTCGCACATCGATGCAAAGCGCACCATGTCGCTCGAATGCTGCGCGTCCGCGACCCGTGCGGTTATGTCCGAGGCGGGGATGCTGGCGCCGCACCCGGCGAGTGCCAGCGCGGCCAGAGCGAAGAGGGATTTATCGAACAAAACTGGCTCCATTGGCGTCGATCACCGCGCCGGTCATACTTGGGGGGGCATCGAGCGCGCAAAAGGCGATGATCGCGGCGATTTCGTCCGGCGTCGCCACCCGGCCCAGCGGAATGTCGGCCAGCAGCCCCGGCCCGCCGCGACTGGCGAGGTAATCATCGGCCATGCTGGTATCGGTGAACCCCGGCGTAATCGCGAAGCTGAGGATGCCGTCCGCAGCATAGGCGCGCGCAATCGTCTTGTGCATCGCCACCATCCCGCCCTTGGCAGCGGCATAGTGCCAATGCGCTGGCGAATCCCCGCGATAGGCCGCGCGGCTCGCCACATGAACCAGCCGCCCTGCAAAACCGCGCGCCTGCCAGTGCAGCACCGCCAACCGCGAAAGCTGGGCCGCAGCGGTGAGGTTGACCCGCAGCGTATCTTCCCAGGCATCCAGCCATTCGATGTCCGAACGGTCGAGCCGGTTGGCCTCGAACCGCCCGGCATTGTTAACGACCGCGTCAATTTTCCCGCCCGCCAGTTCCAGCGCCGCTTCCCACAGCGATTGGACGGCCAGCGGATCACCGAAATCGGCGGCGATGATCGGCGGAGCGCCCGGCGCAGCGGGTTGCGGGCGCGAGGCATGGCCGATCACCGGCACGCCCTTTGCTGCCAATGATTCGAGTGCCGCCTTACCAATTCCGCGGCTTGATCCGGTGACGAGAATGTGTCCCATGCAAGTGCCTATCCGAAACTTTGCAAGCTGTGTCCACCGCTCGCCGCTTGCGTCAAGCGATAGCGATGCTTAGTGGGATGACAAAATCCAGCGACCAGACGGGATCATCATGAACCAAAGACCGCTTTCTCCCCATTTGCAGGTGTGGCGCTGGGGCCCGCACATGCTGGTATCAATCCTCCACCGCGCCACCGGCGATGGCTTGGCGCTGGTTGGTCTTGGCGTGCTGGTATGGTGGCTGGGCGCGCTGGCGAGCGGGCCTGCGGCCTATGCCAGTTTCCAGTCGATCATGGGATCGCCTGTCGGCATGGTGGTGCTGGTCGGCCTGTCATGGGCGTTCTTCAATCACATGATGAGCGGGCTGCGCCACTTCGTGCTCGATATCGGCGCGGGCTATGAACTGGATACCAATCGCCTATGGTCCATCGCCGCTCCGGTGATCGCCATCCTTCTCACCGCGGGCTTCTGGGCCCTGATCCTGCTGCGCTGAGGAGACAGGCATATGGGTAACGGAACTTCCATCGGACGCGTTCGCGGGCTGGGCGCATCGCACCACGGCGCGCATCACTGGCTGGTGCAGCGCTTCACTGCGATCGGCAATGTGGTGTTGATGAGCTGGCTGCTGGTCAGCCTCGTGATGCTCGGCGATTTTGGCTATGCCAGCGTCGCCAAGTGGCTTTCGCAGCCGGTGGCGGCGGTGCCGATGATCCTGCTGGTGATCAGCCTGTTCTGGCACGCACGGCTTGGCCTGCAGGTGCTGATCGAGGATTATGTCCACAACGCTGGCACCAAGTTCGGGGCGCTTGTCGCGCTCAATCTCGCAATTTTCGGCGGCGGCGCTTTTGCCATTTTCAGCGTTGCCGCACTCGCATTTGGAGGTCAGGCCTGATGGCTACGACAGCAGCAGCAAGCGAAACCGGCTCGGCTTCGTACCTGAGGGGCGCTTATAAGATCATCGACCACACCTATGATGTGGTGGTGGTGGGCGCGGGCGGTTCTGGCCTACGCGCGACGATGGGCGCGGCGGAAGCGGGACTCAAGACCGCAAATATCACCAAGGTGTTCCCCACCCGCTCGCACACAGTCGCGGCGCAGGGCGGGATCGCGGCATCGCTGGGTAATAATTCGCCCGATCACTGGACCTGGCACATGTATGACACGGTCAAAGGGTCAGACTGGCTGGGCGATCAGGACGCGATCGAATATCTGGTGCGCGAAGCGCCCAATGCGGTGTACGAGCTGGAACATGCCGGGATGCCGTTTACCCGCACCGAAGAAGGCAAGATTTACCAACGCCCGTTTGGCGGGATGATGCAGAACATGGGTGAAGGCCCGCCCGCGCAGCGCACCTGCGCCGCCGCCGACCGCACCGGGCACGCCATGCTGCACACGCTCTATCAGCAGAGCCTCAAGCACGATGCCGATTTCTTCATCGAATATTTCGCGCTCGATCTGATCATGGAAAATGGCGCGTGCCGCGGGGTGATCGCGCAATGTCTTGATGATGGCACGATCCACCGTTTCCGCAGCCATGCCGTGGTGCTGGCGACGGGCGGCTATGGCCGCGCCTATTTCACCTGCACCGGCGCGCATACCTGCACCGGCGACGGCGGCGGGATGGTGGCGCGTGCAGGCCTGCCGTTGCAGGACATGGAATTCGTGCAGTTCCACCCCACCGGGGTCTATGGCGCGGGCATGCTGATAACCGAAGGTGCGCGCGGCGAAGGCGGCTACCTTACCAACTCCGAAGGCGAGCGGTTCATGGAACGCTATGCCCCTTCGGCCAAGGATCTTGCCAGTCGCGATGTGGTTTCGCGCGCGATGACGGTGGAAATGCTTGAAGGGCGCGGGGTTGGTGCCAATGGCGACCATATCCATCTGCACCTTGATCACATTGATCCCAAAGTGCTGGCCGAACGGCTGCCGGGGATTACCGAAACCGGCAAGATTTTTGCGGGCGTCGATCTGACCCGTGAACCGCTGCCGGTCAGCCCCACGGTGCATTACAACATGGGCGGGATCCCCACCAATTATCATGGCGAGGTGATTAACCCCACTCCGGGTAATCCCGATGCGACGGTGCCCGGCCTGTTTGCGGTGGGCGAGGCGGCCTGTGTGTCGGTGCACGGTGCCAACCGGCTGGGTTCGAATTCGCTGATCGATCTGGTGGTGTTTGGCCGGGCCACCGGCCATCGGCTGAAAGAAACGGTCAAGGCCGGGGTTGCGCATGCCGAACTGGCAAAAGATTCGGCTGATTTCGCGCTCACCCGGCTCGATCACTTCCGTCACGCCAAGGGCGGATCACCCACGGCCCAGGTGCGGGTGGAAATGCAGCAGGCGATGCAGGCGCATTGTGCCGTATTCCGTAAGCAGGACATACTCGAACAGGGCGTGGAAAAGCTTGCTGCGGCCTATCGGCGGATGGAGGATATCAGCATTACGGATCGCTCGCTGATCTGGAACAGTGACCTGATCGAAACGCTTGAGCTTGATAACCTGATGGCGCAGGCCACGGTGACGATCAATGGCGCGATGGCGCGCAAGGAAAGCCGCGGTGCCCATGCGCGTGACGACTTCCCCGATCGCAACGACGCCGAATGGATGAAGCACACCGTGGCGTGGTTTGATGGCTGGGGCGGTTCGGGCGGACAGGTGCGGATCGATTACCGCCCGGTGCACGAATACACGCTGACCGATGATATCGCCTATATCGAGCCTAAGGCGCGGGTGTATTGATCGGGCTTATCGGCTGCCAACAACATTGACAGAAGGCCTGGCTCCGTAGGGGGGCCGGGCCTATTCTCCTGCGCCGGTTTCAGGCTTCGGCCGCGCCGGATAGTCGCAGCCGCGCCCCAGACCCCAGCCTTTTAGGAATGCGCGCCGCACCATGCCCGCCGTATAGGCGGCGCGCAGCCCGCGCTCGGCGTCAGCGGCGCCGGTTACTTCGCGCACGACGCCGCGAAACGGGATGATCGATCCGACCACGCTTTGACCGATGCGCCCTTTGTTGAGGCCGCCTTTGCCATCATCCACGGCAATGTCATAATCCGCGCCGAGCACTTGATCCAAGGCGGCGATTTCGTGGACCATGAGATCGCATCGATCCAGTCCTGCGGTGGCGTAGGGATCGCGTTCGGCAACGCGCAACACTTCGGGAATGTCGCGCGATGCGATGTTGAAATCGCGCAAGGGTGTTTTGGCAACTTCGGTGGTGTCGGGGTCGGGCACCACCTGCGCCGCCGCCGGGGTAGCCATCAGCGCAGTCCCGGCCAGCAGCGCGAATGGCTTAACCCGCTTCGAAGAACACATCGCAGGCATCATCATTGCGACTTTCCAATCCTAGTTTGAGCGCTTGCATCCGCTGGCGGCTGGTGCCGTGCGTGAAGCTTTCAGGGTTTATGCGCTGCCCCGCATTGCGCATCAAGGTATCATCGCCGATCGCGCTGGCGGCTTTCAACCCTTCTTCCAGATCGCCCGGTTCGATCAGGTTGCGATTGCGGCCCGCCCACATTCCGGCATAGCAATCGGCCTGCAATTCCATCGCCACCTGCAATTGATTGGCCTGCGACGGGTTGCGTTGCTGCGCGGATCGCACCTGCGGGGAAAGCCCGGTGATGGTCTGGATGTGGTGGCCATATTCATGCGCGATCACATAAAGCCGCGCAAAATCGCCCCCGGTGCCAGCCATCTGCGCGAGCTGATCGTAAAAGCTGGTGTCGATATAGATGCCCTTGTCCGCCGGGCAGTAGAACGGCCCTGCGGCAGAGGTGGCGCTGCCGCAGCCATCGGTTGCCACCCGGCCATCGCGGTAAAGATCGAGGAACGGTTGTTCGAACGGGATTCCGGCGCGGTCAAACGCCGCTTCCCATGTGGTGTTGAGGCTGGTGAGAGCGTTGCAGGCTTCGGTGGCATAGGCGCTGGTGGCGCAGACTTCGGCTTCGGTCAGATCGTCGCTGCCGCCGCTGCCGCTTTGCGCCGGGCGGGCCTGCTGCTGCACGCCTTCAACCAGGCCGATGGTGTCCATCGGATCAAGCCCGAATACCACCGCGCCGATCAGCGCAATCGCCAATGTGCCGCAGCCGATCCCGCCCGCACGCCGCGCGCCGCCACCGCCGCCCGCGCTGCTGGATCGAACATTGATCCGTGAAGTATCAAAAGGGCCCAACCGCATCCAGAATCCTCCCCCATCGCGCGCCGCTTTAAGCAATTTGCTGGACAGCCGCTTTTCGGGCGGCAAAAGCGAACGTGAATAGCCCGAACGTGCAGGAGATGCGGCGAATGCTCAAGGAAAAGCGTGCACTGGTTACCGGCTCAACCTCTGGCATCGGTCTGGCGATTGCCCGTGCGTTGGCGGCGGAAGGGGCCGAAGTGATCCTCAACGGGCTGGGCGATGCGGATGAAATCGCGCGCCTGTGCGAAGAACTGGGCGCGACCTATAATGGCGCAAACCTGCTTGATCCGGCGGCTATCGCGCAGATGATGGCAGATATCGGCCCGGTTGATATCCTCGTCAACAATGCCGGGATGCAGCACGTCGCCCCGGTTGAAGATTTCCCGCCGGAAAAGTGGGATGCGATACTGGCGCTGAACCTTTCGGCGGCGTTTCATACCACGCGGCTTGCCGTGCCGGGGATGAAGGCCAAAGGCTGGGGCCGGATCATCGCCACCGCCAGCGCGCATTCGCTCACCGCTTCGCCGTTCAAAAGCGCTTATGTCGCGGCGAAACACGCGATGGCTGGCTTTACCAAAAGCATCGCACTGGAACTTGCCACGCACGGCATCACCGCCAATTGCATCAGCCCCGGCTATGTCTGGACGCCGCTGGTCGAAGGCCAGATCCCCGACACAATGGCCGCACGCGGGTTGACGCGCGATCAGGTTATCAATGATGTCTTGCTGGCAAAGCAGCCCACCAAAAGCTTCGTCCAGCCCGAAGATGTCGCCGCGCTGGCGCTGTTCCTGTGCGGCGATGCCGCGCGCAACATCACCGGTGCCAATTACAGCATCGACGGGGGGTGGACCGCCGGATGATTGGCGCGCCCGCCCGGCTTTTTCTGGCGGTTCTGGTCAGCCTGACGCTGACCGCCTGCGCGCGTGCGCCGATTACCAGTGCTCCGCTGGCCGAACGCGCCGCAATCGAACAGCGGTTGATGGCGGATATCGCCGTGCTGGCGAGCGACGATTTCGGCGGGCGCAAACCGGGCACACCGGGTGAGGACAAGACGCTCAGCTATCTTGAACGACGCATGGGCGAGGTGGGGCTGGTATCGGGCACCAATGATCCGGGTTCGTACTGGCGGATGCCGGTCGATCTGGTGTCCACCCGCCCGCTGACCGGCAGCCTGACCCTGACACAGGGGCGCAGCAGCGTAACCGTGCCGGAAACGGACGCCGCCGTGTTCACGCCGCGCCGCCGCGCGCTTGCCGCCAGCGGGCCGGGCACGGGGGTGCCGGTGGTGTTTGTCGGTTACGGCGATGGATCAGTGCTGGGCGATGCGATGGCGGGCGCGGTGGCGGTGATGCTCGCCGATCCGGGCCGCGATGCCGCACGGCGCGCGGCCTTGTTCGCGCAGCGGGCGACCGCAGTCGTCACCGTGCTGCCCGATGCCGGTGCGCTCACCCGCGTGCGCATGGCCGGAACGCGCGAAAGGCTGCAACTCGCCAGCGAGGATCAGGACACATTGTCGGCCTATGTCACCGATGCTGCGCTGGCAGAGGCGGTGGGGGCACATCGCTGGGAGAGCTACAAGGCGGATGCGCAAGCGCCGGATTTCGCCCCGCTGGAAATCAATCTGGCGATCACGTTGCAGGCAAGTGCAGAGCGCCGCGAATTCACCTCCAGCAATCTGGTGGGCAGGGTACCGGGTAGCGTGCCGGGGGCGGGCGCGATCCTGCTGTTGGCGCATTGGGATCATCTGGGCGAATGCCGTCCACCCGAAGAGATCGACCATATCTGCAATGGCGCAGCGGATAATGCCAGCGGGCTTGCCGCAATGCTCGAACTGTCGCGGCGGTTGAAGGCTGGCGGGCCGCTGGGCCGCGATATTTATGTGCTGGCGACCACCGCCGAAGAAGGCGGCCTGCTGGGCGCGCGGGCATTCGCCAAGGCCGCGCCGTTGCCGCTCGGCTCTATCATCGCCGCGTTCAATTTCGACATGGTAGCCATCGCACCAGAAGCCAGCCCGGTGGGCTTTATCGGGCGCGGGCAGACGCCGCTGGATCAGGTGATCCTCGATTATCTCGCGCGCAGTGGGCGCGAACTTGGCGAACAGGACTTGGCTGACAGCTTTATTCAGCGCCACGATGGCTGGGCGTTGCAGCAAAACGGCGTGCCGGCGGTGCTGCTGTCGAGCAGTTATGGCAGCCGTGCGATCCTGCGCCCGTTCCTTGACAGCCGATACCATCGCCCGTCGGATGATACGGCACAAATCGAGCTGGGCGGGGCGATTGATGACCTGTTGCTGCACGAAGGATTGATTCGCCTGTTGGCCGACCCGGCGCGCTATCAGCCCGTGGCAGATGACCAGCCCTAGCCTATTGCGCCAAGCGCGGTTACATGGGCCGCCACGATTCCCCCTCTCCCGGTGATTGCAGCGATTGAATGAAAGTGGCGCATATGGATATCCCGCTCGGCCTGACCTTTGATGACGTGCTGCTCCGCCCGGCGCAAAGCAGCATCTTGCCCAGCATGGCCGATACCTCGACCCGGCTGACGCGCGACATCGCGCTCAATATCCCGGTGCTGTCATCGGCGATGGACACCGTGACAGAGGCGGACATGGCGATTGCAATGGCGCAGCTGGGTGGGATTGGCGTGTTGCACCGCAATCTTGAGATCGTGCAGCAGTGCGCGGCAGTGCGCGCGGTCAAGCGGTTTGAAAGCGGGATGGTGGTCAACCCGATCACCATCGGCCCCGATGCGACGCTGGGCGATGCGCAGGCGTTGATGCAACAGCACCGGATCAGCGGCATTCCGGTGACGGATCGCGATGGCAAGCTGGTCGGCATCCTCACCAACCGCGACGTGCGCTTTGCCGAAAACCCGGCGCAGCCGGTGCGTGAGTTGATGACCACCGAAAACCTCGCCACCGTGCCGCTCGGCACCGGGCAGGAGGAAGCGCGCCGGTTGCTCCACGCGCGGCGGATTGAAAAGCTGCTGGTGGTGGATGATGCGTTCCGTTGCATCGGCCTCATCACGGTCAAGGATATCGAAAAGGCGGTGAATTACCCCAACGCGACCAAGGACGCCGCCGGGCGCCTGCGGGTGGCGGCGGCGACCACGGTGGGCGATGCCGGGTTCGCCCGCACCGAAGCGCTGGTCGATGCCGAGGTTGACGTGATCGTGATCGACACTGCGCACGGCCATAATATCGAAGTCGCGCGCGCAGTTGAACGCGTGAAGAAGCTGTCGAACGCGGTGCAGGTGATCGCGGGCAATGTCGCCACCGCTGAAGCCACGCGTTCGCTGATCGATGCAGGCGCCGATGCGGTCAAGGTGGGGATCGGGCCGGGCTCGATCTGCACCACCCGCGTGGTCGCCGGCGTGGGCGTGCCGCAGCTCACCGCGATTCTGGAAAGCGCAGCCGAAGCCGCCAAATCGGGCGTGCCGGTGATCGCTGATGGCGGCCTGCGCACCAGCGGCGATGCGGCCAAGGCGCTGGCGGCGGGCGCTTCCAGCGTGATGATCGGATCGATGCTGGCGGGCACCGCTGAAAGCCCCGGCGAAACCTTCCTGTTTCAGGGGCGCAGCTACAAGAGCTATCGCGGGATGGGCAGCGTCGGCGCGATGGCGCGCGGCAGTGCTGATCGCTATTTCCAGCAGGATGTTTCGGCATTGAAGCTGGTGCCCGAAGGGATCGAAGGCCAGGTGCCGTTCAAAGGCTCCGCCGCTAATGTCGTCCACCAACTGGTTGGCGGGATCAAGGCGGCGATGGGCTATACCGGATCAGCCACGATTGCCGATTTGCAAAGCCGCGCGCAATTTGTGCGGATCACCAATGCCGGGCTGTCTGAAAGTCATGTGCACGATGTCGCTATTACCCGAGAGGCACCCAATTATCCCACACGTTAATCTTTCGCAGCCATGCGGCGATTCCCCGCGCAGGCGGGGACCTTTGTCGGCTGAGTGCGATATTGCGAGAGATCCCCGCCTGCGCGGGGATTCACATCCGTTATGACCCCCGCCGCAAGGGTGCAGGCAGCCATCGATCTGCTCGATACGGTTATCACCGCTGCGCGCGGCAAGGGCGCGCCGGCTGACCGCATTATCGCCGAATATTTCCGCACCCGCCGCTATGCCGGCTCGAAAGACCGGCGCGCGGTGCGTGATCTGGTGTATCAGGCGATCCGCCTGTGCGGCCCGGTGCCCGAAAACGGGCGCGCGGCGATGCTGGCGGTCGCGGGGCAGGACGCTGCGATTGCGGCGCTGTTCGATGGATCGCCCCACGGCCCCGCGCCCAAAGCCGAGGGCGAGCTGGTGGCCAAAACTGGCCTCGCGCCCAAATGGTTGGTGGCGGCGCTGCGTGCTTCGGGACTGGGCGGGCCAGAGATTGCCGCGCTGCTCGACCGTGCACCGCTTGATATACGGGTCAACGCGCTCAAGGCTGATCGCGCCACGATCGCATTGCCCGAAGCAGGCGAGCCACTCGCCGCCGCGCAGGCGCTGCGGTTCCCGTCGGGCACGCAGGTCGAACAGTGGGATGCCTATTCCGCAGGGCTGATCGAGGTGCAGGATCACGGCAGTCAGCTGATCATCGATGCGCTTCCCGTGCAGCACGGCGACACCATCATCGATCTGTGCGCAGGCGGCGGCGGCAAAACGCTGGCGCTGGCAGCGCGGTTGGGCAATGCGGCGAGCATTATTGCCGCCGATACCGACAAGCGGCGGCTGGGCAACCTTGCCCCGCGTGCGGAGCGGGCGGGTGCGGCAATCGATCACATCGTACTGCTCGATCCCACCCGCGAAATGCGCGCGCTGGGCGATTGGGCGGGCAAGGCCGATCACGTGCTGGTAGACGCCCCGTGTTCGGGCAGCGGAACGTGGCGGCGCAGCCCCGAAGGGCGCTGGCGGCTCGATCAGACGGAACTGAAACGGCTCAATGCCTTGCAGGATCATGTGCTGGATGTCGGCTCCTATCTGGTGCGTCCCGGCGGTTCGCTGGTGTTCGTCACCTGCTCGGTGCTCGATGCCGAGGGGGTAGACCGGATCGCTGCGTTTCTGGCGCGTCATCCCGGTTGGCAGGCCGAACCATTGCCGCTGCCATTGGGCCGCGCGCACGGGGCAGGCCACCGGCTCGATCCGCTCCATGATGGTACGGATGGATTTTTCATCGCCTGCTTGCGTTCACCGTGATAGTCTCCAATGCTATGACCCAACCTTCCGGTTCCCGGTCCAAAGCATTGAAGGAGCTTTTGATGCGTTTTGCGCCTGCTGCTGCCGCCCTTTCGCTGTGTCTGGCCATGACGGCGAGCGTGACTTTCGCTGGGTCAGGCACTCCCGATGCGCGCGCAGCGGCGCTGGTGGCGCAGGGGCAGGCGGCCTTGCAGGCGGGTGAAACGCAGGCCGCGATTGACGCGTTTGAGGCCGCGCTGGCGGTGGATCCGGGCTACACCCCGATCTTCATCGATCTGGCCGAAGCCGCGCGGCAAAGCGGGCTGCAGGGCAAGGCGATCCACTACTACCGCGAAGCGCTCGAACGCGATCCGGGTAATTTCGCGGCGATTTCAGGCGAAGGCGCGGCCTTGGTGGAAAAGGGCGCGCTCGAAAAGGCCAAGCGCAATCTTGCCACGCTGCAAAGCCTTTGCGGCAGTAATTGCCCCGAAACCGTGGCGCTGCAAGGCACCATCGCGCGCGGGGTTCCGGCAGCGCGGCTGGCAGCCGATAGCGGGGCCGATGGCGCAGCGGTCAGCAACTAACGATCAGACAAGCGCGCGAAACTCCGCCACCAGCGCGGCGTAAACATTGCGTTTGAACGGGATGATCAGATCGGGCAGCGTTTCGATCTCGACCCAGCGATAGGCGTTGAATTCGGGCGAATCGTGCGCTTCCAGATCGATATCCGCATCGGTGCCGAGGAATCGGCCAAGGAACCAGTATTGTTCCTGCCCGCGATATTTGCCCTTCCACAGCTTGCCCAGCAATTCGGGCGGCAGGTCGTAGAATAACGGGCGTGAGGCCGGAGCGATCACTTCGACCAAGTGCGGCCCGATGCCAGTTTCCTCCACCAATTCGCGCAAGGCGGCATCGCGCGTGTCTTCGCCCGGATCGATCCCGCCTTGCGGCATCTGCCAGAAACCGTGGGCCGATGCGTCGATGCGCTCGCCCACGAACACCAGCCCTTCGGCGTTGACCAGCATGAAGCCCGCGCAGGGGCGATAGGGCAGGCCTTCGTGGCTCATGCCGGATTCGCCAGCATGAACTGCATCGCGGCGATGATGCGTTCCAGATCGGCTTGGGTGCTCGGCACTGCGCCGCGCAGGTTGGTGAAGGAATGGGTTACCCCGCGCATTTCAAGGAACACCACATCGCGCCCCGCATCAACCAGCGCGCATGCATAGGCGCGGCCCGAATCGCGGATCGGATCAAGGCTGGCGGTAGCGACGATGGTGGGCGGGGCGGCGCTGTGGTCGGACAGGATCGGGAAGCCGCGCGGGTCGCTGCGGTCGGCACCATAAGCGGCATCGAAAAAGCCCATCGTGTCGGACGTCAGTAGGAAGCCCTCGGAAAAAGCCGCCATGCTGGCCGATCCATTGGCATCGGCAACCAGCGGGAAGATCGGCACTTGCAGCACCACCGGCACGGCGGCGGGGTTCGCGCCCAGCATCTGGCTGACGACCACGGCGGCATTGCCCCCGGCACTGTCCCCGATGGTGATGATGCCGGAGGCTTGGCGGCCCAATTCGGCAGGACTGCCCGCCACCCAGCGCGCCGCCGCCGCGCAATCGAGGATCGCGGCGGGGAAGGGCGCTTCCGGCGCGAGCGCATAATCCACCGCCACCAGCGGCAGATCGATCAGCGCCGCTATTTCGGTGCAGAGTGCGTGGTGCGTGTCCAAATCACCGATCACGAACCCGCCGCCGTGGAAGAACACCACCACCGGTGAGGCTTCGTCGCGGCTCTCGCGTGCATCGTAGAGCCGCAGCGGGATGGCGCCAGCGGGGCCGGGGCAGGAAAGATCGCGGATCACTGCCAGATCGCGCGCCGGGCGGTCAGCGATATTGTGCATCGCCTGATAGGACGCGCGCGCCTCCTCCAGTGACAAATCGGCAAGCTTTGGCCCGTTCACTGCCGCCATCATGTCGAGGAAGCCCTTCATGTCGGGGCGGATGTATGGGCCAGAACTATTAGAGTGATCGGTCATTGCGGTTCTCTCCTGGAATTGCTTTGGCGCTGCGATAGGCGAGGGCGCACCAGTTTTCCAAGCGCATTTGCAGTTCCCTTGCCGTCCGCGCGTCGCTAGCCAGCGAAGTCATGGACAATCTGACACATAGCATTGTCGGCGCGGTGCTGGGGCAGGCGGGGCTGAAGCGCACCACCGGCCTTGCGAGCCCTGCGCTGATCATCGGCGCGAACTTGCCCGATGTGGATGCGGCGTGTTTTTTCTGGCTGGAGGGCACCGAACACCTCGCCTTCCGCAGAGGCATCACCCACGGCCCGCCCGCGCTGGTACTGTTGCCGTTGATATTGGCGGGGCTGCTGTGGGGTTTTGACCGCTGGCAGACGAAACGTGGCATCCGTCCCGAGGGGCGGCTGCCGGTGCGGTTCGGGTGGCTTTATGGACTCGCCTTCATCGGTTGCCTTGCCCACCCGGCGCTGGACTGGCTCAACGTTTACGGAATCCGGCTGCTGGAGCCGTTTTCGTCGCAATGGTTCTACGGCGATACGCTGTTTATTATCGACGTATGGCTGTGGGCGGTGTTGATCGCCAGCGTGTGGTGGTCGCGGCGGCGGGAGAAAGCTGGGGCGGATTGGGTGCGGCCTGCGCGGGTGGGGATCGCGGTGGGTTTGGCGTATATCGGGATGAATGGCTTGGTATCGGCAACCCACGGTTACCACTCGACAAGCCGACAGCCGGGTGCCGCCGAAATCAGCAGCCCTTTGCCCTTCTTGCCATTTGCTCGGGAGGAGATTTCCGGCAGCCGGAACGAATGGTATTACCTTCACGATTCCGCCGAAGCTTGGGTGCCGTTCGTGAAGCCCGAGGATCGCTGCGAATGGCCCGACTTCACCGAAGCGCGCCGCACCAACACCCAACTCGACGCCTTCCTGTTCTGGTCACGCGCGCCCTTTGCGACCAGCGCCCCGGACGGCTCGGTGATCCTTTACGACGCCCGCTTCTATGATCCGCGCGCGCGGGGACGGTTCTCGGTTGCGTTGCCGGATGTGCGGTGCGAGGAACTTACCCTGCCTTAATTCGTCATTGCGAGCGTAGCGAAGCAATCCAGATCGGCACGCCGAACGCTCTGGATTGCCGCGTCGCCTTCGGCTCCTCGCAATGACGACTGTTTGAAAGCTCTCAATGACCCAACTCGTATGGCTGCGGCGCGATTTGCGCCTTGCCGATAACCCGGCGCTCTACCACGCCACGAAGGCTTCCGGGCCGGTGGTGTGCGTCTATGTGCTCGATGATGACGCGCCCAGACATCACGCCTATGGCGGCGCATCGCGCTGGTGGTTGCATCATTCGCTGTCGAGCCTTGCCCGCAGCCTTGAGGCACGCGGGAGCAAGCTGATCCTGCGGCGCGGCGATGCGGTGGAGGAGCTTTGCAAAGTCGTCGAGGAAATCGGCGCGGCTACCATCCACGCCAATCGCCACTACGAACCGTGGTGGAGGAAAGCGCAAGGGCGGCTGGCCGAACGCCTCAACCTGCAACTTTACGACGGCAATTATCTGATGCCGCCGGGCAGCATCACCACCGGGACGGGCGGGCAGTACAAGATCTACACCCCGTTCAGCCGTGCGGTGCGCGCAGAGTTCCCCCCGCGCGATGAATTGCCTGCACCCGAAACACTAAGCGCGCCGGATAACTGGCCCGCGTCCGACGACCTCGCATCATGGAACTTGCTCCCGGCCAAGCCCGACTGGGCAGGGGGGATGCGTGATTTCTGGCAGGTGGGAGAGGCCGCCGCGCAAGAACGCCTCAACTGGTGGGAAACCCACGTCGACGATTACGATGAAAAGCGCAATTTCCCCAGCGTCGACAAAGTCTCACGCCTCTCCCCCCACCTGCATTTCGGCGAGATTTCGCCCGTTCAGGTGTGGCACCGCTTTCAACACAAGCGCTCGGATGGCTGGCGCACTTTTGAAGGCGAACTGATCTGGCGCGACTATGCACAGAACGCGATCCTGCAATTCCCCGCCTATGCCTCGAAGAACTACCGCGAGGATTTCGACCGCTTCCCGTGGCGCGACCCCTCGATGGACGACGCTGCGGCCCGCGATCTCAAAGCGTGGAAAGAAGGCCGCACCGGATATCCGATCATTGATGCCGGGATGCGCCAACTGTGGCAGACCGGCTGGATGCACAACCGTGTGCGGATGATAACCGCCAGCTTCCTCATCAAGCACCTGCTGATCGACTGGCGTGAGGGGGAAAAGTGGTTCTGGGATACGCTGGTCGATGCCGATTATGCCTCCAATGCCACCAACTGGCAGTGGACGGCGGGGACGGGCGTGGATTCCAATATGTTCAGCCGGATCATGGCCCCGCTGACCCAATCGGAAAAGTTCGACGCCGCGCGTTATATCCGCACCTATGTGCCTGAACTCGCCGCGCTGGATGCGCCCTATATCCACGATCCCGAGGAATTCGGGCGGCGACCGGCGGGCTATCCGCGCAAGATCATCGCGCACCGCGCCGCGCGCGAACGGGCGCTGGCGGCGTTGCAGGCGATGAAGGGCGGGTGAGCGAGGAGACCCCACAGGGCTTGCCCCCGCCGCCTTCCCCCGCCTATGCACCGCGTATAAATGCATGAAAGGGATATGATGATGGGCGGCGCACAGCGGATTTCGCGTTTGGTTTCAGGCGGCGCGCTCGCTGCATTGCTGGCGGGATGCACCGGCACAATTGGCGGCGAATCGGCTGTCGTCCCGCCGCCTCCGCTCACCGCGCCAATCACCCAACCGCCGCCGCGCGACCAAGCCGATTTGCAGATATTGTTCTGGAACGATGATCAGCGCAGCAAACGCTTCCGCGCGATGGAGCAGTGGTTTGCCGGCCACGAAGTGCCCGCCGCGCGCACGCCGCGCATCTTGCCGAAAGGCGCGCCGTTCAGCCCCGCTTTGCAGGCCGATCTGAAGGCGTTGATGAAGGATACCAATGCCGCCGGGATCATGGTGCTGGTTGATGGCAAGGTGCGGTATGAAAGCTATGCTCTCGGCCTTGGCCCCAAGGATCGCTGGACCAGTTTTTCGGTCGCCAAAAGCTTTACTTCGACGCTGCTGGGCGCGGCGATCAAGGATGGGTTTATCGCCAGCCTTGATGATCCGGTTACGCAGTATATCCCTGACCTCGCCGGTTCAGCCTATGAAGGCGTGAGCGTGCGCCAACTCGCCACCATGACCAGCGGGGTCGCCTGGAACGAGAATTATACCGATCCCAATTCCGATGTCGCGCAGATGGCCCGGTTCGTGGTCGACCATGGCCCCGATGCGGTGGTCGCCCAGATGAAGGCACTCCTGCGCGAGGCACCGGCGGGTGAAAAGTGGGTTTATAAAACCGGTGAGACCAACCTGATCGGTGTGCTGGTTGAAAACGCGGTCGGGATGCCGCTGGCCGAATATGCGCGGGCCAAGATTGTTGAACCGGCGGGCTTTGCCGGGGGCATGTTCTGGATGGTTGATCCGCGCGGCGGCAATATCGGCGGGTGCTGCCTATCGCTGCGGCTGTCGGATTATGCGCGGATGGGACAATTCGCGCTTGAAGGCGGCAATGGCACAGTTCCCGAAGGCTGGTTTGCCGAAGCAGGCAAGCCGCAGGTCGATTTCGGCCCTGATGCGCCGGGCTTTGGCTATGGCTACCAGTGGTGGACCTATCCCGACGGCAATTACGGCGCGCAGGGGATTTTCGGGCAGGCGATCACGCTGGTGCCGGATAAAAAGCTGGTGATGGCGGTGGTCAGCAATTGGCCGACGGCGACCTCCAGCGAAGCGCGCAGTCAAGCCCGCGCGGTGGCGGCCAAGATTGCGGAGAGCCTGGAATAACCTCCAGACCCGGCCCGATCAGATCACCTGACGGTACACGCCGATATTGCTGTAACGTTGCAGGATATTGTCGTGCACGATCGGGCTGAGCAGTTCCGAAAAGGCGCAGCCGACGATGCAGTTGTCCCACCACACGACCTCGGCCTGCAGCGATTCGAGCCCCGGCAATGTCAGCCAGCACATCTGGCCTTCGTGCATCCGGTTGATCGACGCGGCGGAAAAGCCGGAAATCGACAGGTCATGCACCACGCTCTGAAAAGCGCGCCCGCCCGATGCGCGCAAGGTCGCCGGGATCGTCAACCGTGTTCGCGGCGCGCAGCGATCTTCCTGTGCGGCCGTAAGGTAGGGATCAGAAGTAAGCGCCATCACTGGGAACCTTGTATACTTAGCCTGTGGTCTCGAGAGTCGGATGGTCCAGCGGTTGCTGTACCAGCGCATCCCCTAAGACGCGTTTGCCGAAAAGGGTTAACGACCAGGTAGGTATTTGCAGGCAGTGGCGCCCGAACCGGGGCGCGGCCCTATCCGATGCGTTCGCGGCGGAGCGTGTCAAACCCTTGGGAAAGCAGCGCAACCAGACGGTTGGCGACCACTTCTGGGGCCTTGACCGTTTGCGGGTCTTCGCCCGGATAGGCGCGGGCGCGCATTTCGGTGCGGGTCGCGCCCGGATCAATGATGGCCACGCGCAAGGGGCTCAGCCGCTCGACTTCGGCGGCATAGGTTTCAAGCAGGTTTTCAAACGCCGCCTTGGTCGATCCATAGGCACCCCAATAGGGGCGGGGGGTAGCGCCGACGCTGCTGGTCAGCCCGATGATGCGGCCTGCCTCGGCCCGGCGCAGCAGCGGATCGAACCCGGCGATCAGCGCCTGCGTGGCGACCACGTTGGTGAGCAAGGCCTGATTGAACTGCTTTGGTTCAACCTGCGCCAGCGGGGTCAGTTCGGGCAGGTAGGCGGCGGCCAGCACCATAATGTCGAGCGTGTTCCAGCGTCCGGCAATCGCACCCGCCAGCCGCGTGACCGCATCGGGCTCCATCAGATCGAGCGGCGCGATGGTTGAGGTGCCGCCGAAAGCGTGAATCTCATCCTCGACCGCTTCCAGTGCCTTGACCTTGCGCGCCACCAGAATCACGTGCGCACCAGCCTCGGCCAGCGCTTTGGCAGTTGCAGCCCCGATCCCGCGGCTTGCACCTGTGACAAGCGCGGTGCGCCCGGATAGCGGTTTTGTCGTCTCGGTCATGGGATCAGGCGGCTTTCGGATCGGCAAAGGGAAGTTCGGCAGCCTTGTTTTCGGCCTGTGTCAGGTCGGTCAACGCGGTGGGGTAATCGCCCGAGAAGCAAGCGTCGCAGAATTGCGGGCAGGCGGCATTGCGATTTTGCGAACCGACGGCGCGGTACAATCCGTCAATCGACACAAAGGCGAGGCTGTCGGCTTTGATGAATTCGCGCATCGGTTCCAGATCCATCCGCGCGGCGAGCAGTTTGGAACGCTCCGGTGTATCGACCCCGTAGAAACACGAATGCGCAGTCGGCGGGCTGGCGACGCGGAAATGCACTTCGGTGGCCCCAGCTTCGCGCATCATCTCGACGATTTTCATGCTGGTGGTGCCGCGCACAATCGAATCGTCGATCAACACGATCCGCTTGCCCGCCACCAGCGCGCGGTTGGCGTTGTGCTTGCGCTTGACCCCCGAATGGCGCGCACCGTCAGACGGTTGAATGAAGGTGCGCCCGACATAGTGCGAACGGATGATGCCGAGTTCAAACGGCAGGCCCGAAGCTTGTGCAAAGCCGATTGCGGCCGGCACGCCGCTATCGGGCACCGGCACCACCAGATCGGCATCGCACGGGGCTTCCAATGCCAGCTGGGTGCCGATCGCCTTGCGCGCTTCGTAAACGCTACGCCCGGCAAATACGCTGTCGGGGCGGCTGAAATAGACGTGTTCAAAGATGCACGGGCGCGGCTGCGGTCTGCCAAACGGGCGCACACTGGTAATTTCGCCGGAGAAATCGACCAGCACCAATTCGCCCGGTTCCACTTCTCGGATGAATTCGCCGCCAACCACATCGAAGGCGACGGTTTCGCTGGCAAACAGGATCGTCTCTCCCATCCGGCCCATCACCAGCGGACGAATGCCTAGCGGGTCACGGCAGGCGATCATGCCTTCAGGCGTCATCACGATCAGCGCATAGGCACCTTCGACCAGCCGCAGCGCGTCAACCAGACGGTCTGCAATCGTGGGGTAGCGACTGGTGGCGACGAGGTGGATGATCACTTCGGTGTCTGACGTCGATTGAAAGATCGAACCCTTGTTCACCAGATCGGTGCGCAGCATCATCGCGTTGGAGATATTGCCGTTGTGCGCCACCGCGAACCCGCCGCTGGCGAGTTCGGCATAAAGCGGCTGGACGTTGCGCAGGCCCGATCCGCCGGTGGTGGAATAACGCACATGGCCTGCCGCCATGTGGCCGGGCAGTTCCGCGATAGCTTCGGGTGAGGAGAAATTTTCGGCAACATGGCCAAGCCCCCGGCGCGAGTAAAACTCGTGGCCGTCAAAGCTGGTGATCCCGGCGGCTTCCTGCCCGCGATGCTGCAACGCGTGGAGGCCCAAAGCCGTCGCCGCGGCCGCATCGGAGGCATTGATCGCGCCAAATACCCCGCATTCTTCGCGCAGCTTGTCTCCATCCGCATCAAGGAAGGGGTGGGTCATATTCAGGGGTGTCATCGGTATCACCAGACCTGTCCGCAAGATTGCTTCCGGGGCGCTCCGCCCCAATGGCGATGTGACGGATCAATTACAAGCGAAAGCGGGATGGCGATGCCCGGCTTTTTGCTGACCGCGTTGTGACAAGTCTGGATTGCTTTGGTGGTGCCGGGGACAGGCTTTCACGCGGGATTGCGGCCTTTGCCCCGGCGCACTACAGGCAATGTTCACCTTACAGGCAGCACTGACCTTCCCATGCTCTCCCCATTCGAATGGATGATCGCCAAACGGTACCTCTGGCCCGGCAAGGGGGAGGCTTTTATCGCGCTGGTCGCCGGGATTTCGGTGGGCGTGGTGATGTTGTCGGTCGCGATGCTGGTGATCGTGATGAGCGTGATGAACGGCTTTCGCGCTGAATTGATGGACAAGATCGTGGGGCTGAACGGCCATGCAATTGTGCAGGCCTATGGCGGCAGGTTGGATGATTGGGAAAGCGTGCTCGCCAATGTCGAACGCACGCCCGGCGTCGTCGACGCCTCACCGCTGATCGAACAGCCGCTGTTGACCAGCTTCAATGGCCGGGCAGAAGCAGTGTTCGTGCGCGGCCAGACTGACAAGGATATTGCCGAACTGGGTGAAAAGGTCGTGCTGGGCGACATGGCAAGCTTGCGCGATGGATCGGGCCGGATCGCCATCGGAATGCGGCTGGCGCAGAATATCGGCGCGCGGGTGGGGGATACCATCACCATCATCAACCCGCAGGGCCGCGCGACGCCGTTTGGCACCTCGATCCGCCAGGTCGGGTATGAAGTCGGCGCGATCTTTGAAGTCGGCATCTATGACTATGACGAGAAATTCGTCGTGCTTCCGATCAAGGATGCGCAGACATTGCTGTTGATGGGCGATTCGATCGGGATGATCGAAGTGACCGTGGATGATCCTGACCGGGTCGGCCAAATCCTTGAACCGCTGGCTGCGCAACTGACTGGCAAGGCGGTGATTGCCGATTGGAAAACGATTAACTCCGCGCTGTTCGAAGCCTTGCAGGTTGAACGCGTGGCGATGGCATTCGCGCTCAGTTTCATGGTGCTGGTGGCCGCATTTAATATTCTTTCCAGCCTGGTGATGCTGGTGCGCGCCAAAACCCGCGACATTGCGATCATGCGGACAATGGGGGCAACGCGCAGGAGCTTGCTCAAGATTTTCGTCACCACCGGCACCACCGTCGGTGCGATTGGCACCTTTGCCGGTCTGGTGCTGGGCGCGATCGTGCTGTTCTTCCGAGAGCCGATTGTCGATTTCATCGCCTTCACCACCGGGCAGGAAATCTGGGATCCGCAGGTGCGGTTCCTTTCCACCCTGCCATCGCGCACCGATCCGTGGGAGATCGCCGGGATCGTCACGCTGGCGCTGGTGATGAGCTTTCTGGCGACGCTCTATCCGGCGCTAAAGGCGGCCAATACTGATCCGGTGCAGGTGCTGCGTTATGAATAGTGGTGCTCCCATCGTTTCGTTGAAGGGCTTGAAGCGCACCTTTGAACAAGGCGGCCAGCGTATCGAAGTGCTGCGCGGGGTCGATCTTGACATCATGCCGGGGGAAATTGTCGCGCTGCTCGGCCCATCGGGTTCGGGTAAATCGACGATGCTGCAAGCGGTCGGCCTGCTTGAAGGCGGTTTCGAAGGCTCGATCAGCGTGGCGGGGGAACGCGCGGAGGAGCTTGCCAGCGATCAGCGCACCCGGTTGCGGCGTGAACATCTGGGGTTCGTGTACCAGTTCCACCACCTGCTACCCGATTTCGATGCGCGCGAGAATGTGGTGATGCCGCAGATGATCCTCGGCACGCCGCGCGCTGAGTGCGAGGAACGGGCCGATAGTCTGCTCACCAGCCTCGGCCTCGGCGAGCGGCTGACCCATCGCCCCAGCCAGCTTTCGGGCGGTGAACAGCAGCGCGTCGCGGTGGCGCGCGCGCTCGCCAACCGGCCAATGCTGGTGCTGGCAGACGAACCGACCGGCAATCTTGATGAACACACGGCGGACAAGGTGTTAGAACAATTCCTCGCATTGGTGCGCGGTGAAGGTAGCGCGGCGCTGGTCGCGACGCATAATGAACGGCTTGCCCGGCGGATGGACCGCGTGGTGCGGCTGCACGACGGCGTGCTGACCCACGGGCTTTGAAAAGGACGGGCGCATGACCACGATTGCCGATTTCACTGTCACCACCAACCGCGGCGAAACACTCGACCTCAAGGACAAGCTCGGCACCGTGCTGCTGGTGGTCAACACCGCGAGCAAATGCGGCTTTACCCCGCAATATGACGGACTGGAAAAGCTGCATCAACGCTATCAGGATCGCGGGTTTGAAGTGCTGGGCTTTCCCTGCAACCAGTTCGGCGGGCAGGAACCGGGCAATGCCGATGAAATCGCCGAATTCTGCAAGGTTAATTTCGGCGTCACCTTCCCGCTGATGGCCAAGGTGGATGTCAACGGCGCGGGCGCATCGCCGCTGTATGACTGGATGAAAACTTCGGCGAAGGGCCTGATGGGATCGACCGCGATCAAGTGGAACTTCACCAAGTTTCTGGTGGGCCGCGATGGCAAGGTGGTGAAACGCTACGGCCCGACCGACGCGCCCGAACGGATCGCCAAGGATATCGAAAAGCTGCTGTAGGCATACCTTCGTCATTGCGAGCGCCGCAGGCGCGCGGCAATCCATGGTCTGACCATTTCGACTGGGCATCGGGTTCGGCCATGGATTGCTTCGCTGCGCTCGCAATGACGACATGCCGGAAAAGCTGACTGCTGGCGCTTGGCGAATCTCGAACTGGTCAGCATAGTGGGCAGATGCCCTTTGCCCCATTCGTTCCCCTGCGCGTGCTCTCGTCCTTCTCGATGCTCGAAGGAGCAATCGATCCCAAGGACATTGCCAAGCTGGCAAAGGAACGCGGCTTTCCCGCCATCGCCATCTGCGACCGCAACGGGCTTTACGGGGTCATGCCCTTCGCCGCCGCGTGCAAGGCCGAAGGCGTGCAGCCGATCATCGGCGCATTGCTGGGGGTGGCGCGCGAAGGGGTGGCGGGATCGGATGCGCGCAGCATCGATTACCTCGCGCTGCTGGCGCAGGATGATGAAGGCTATGGCAACCTGTGCCACCTGGTTTCGCAGGCCCATCTCGATCGCCCGCTGGAGCTTGACCCGCACGTTACGCTCGCCGATCTTGAAGGGCATACGGGCGGGCTGATCGCGCTGACCGGCGCAGGTGAGGGCGGGCTGACCCGGCTGCTCGCCGATGGACAGGCCGAGGCGGCGGCGCGGCTGGCCACGCAGTTGGAGGCATTGTTTCCGCAGCGGCTCTACATTGAACTCGCGCGCCACGGTGATCCGGTGTGCGAACGGGTAGAGAGCGCACTGATCGATCTTGCCTATGCGCGCGATCTGCCGCTGGCAGCCACCAACCCCGCCAATTTCGCCGAACCGCATATGCACAAGGCGCATGACGCGATGCTGTGCATTGCCCATTCGACCCAGATCGAAGCGGAGGATCGCCCGCGTTCCAACCCGCAGGCTTTCGTCAAATCGGCCAGCATGATGGACGAGGCCTTCGCTGACCTGCCCGAAGCGACCGCCAACACGCTGGTGATTGCGCAACGCTGCGCCTTCGCGCCGCCGTATCGCAAACCGATCCTGCCGAGCCTTGCGGGCGACCTGTCAGGCGAAGCGCGGGCGCTGGCGGAGGATTCGCGCAAGGGGTTGGAGGCGCGATTGGCTGCCTATTCAGACCTGCTGCCCGAAGGTCGGCAGGTCTATTTCAGCCGCCTCGAATTCGAAATCGACGTGATCGTGAAAATGGGCTTTCCCGGCTATTTTCTGATCGTGGCCGATTTCATCAAATGGGCCAAGGAACAGGGCATTCCGGTGGGGCCGGGGCGCGGGTCGGGCGCGGGTTCGGTGGTCGCTTGGGCGCTGACCATCACCGATCTTGATCCGATCCGGCTGGGGCTGCTGTTCGAACGCTTCCTCAACCCCGAACGCGTGTCGATGCCTGACTTTGATATCGATTTCTGCGAAACCCGGCGCGGCGAGGTGATCCGCTATGTGCAAGCCAAATATGGCAGCGATCACGTCGCGCAAATCATCACTTTCGGCAAGCTGAAAGCGCGCGCGGTGCTGCGCGATTGCGGGCGGATTTTGCAGATGAGCTATGGTCAGGTTGACCGGCTGTGCAAGATGATCCCCAACCACCCGACCGACCCGTGGCCGCTACCGCGTGCGCTGAACGGAGTGGCGGAGTTCAAGCGCGAATATGATAATGACAAGGAGGTAAAACGCCTCGTCGATCTCGCCATGCAATTGGAAGGGATGCCGCGCAATTCATCGACCCACGCGGCAGGCGTGGTGATCGGGGATCGTCCCTTGGCGCAGCTGGTGCCGCTCTACCGCGATCCGCGATCGGATATGCCGGTGACGCAATTCGACATGAAATATGTCGAATCCAGCGGGCTGGTGAAGTTCGATTTTCTCGGCCTCAAAACCCTGTCGGTGCTGCGCAAGGCGGTTGATCTGCTGGGTGAGCGCGGGATCAGCATTGATCTGGGGGCGCTGCCGCTGGATGATCCGGCGGTCTATAACCTGATGCAAACGGGCAATACCGTGGGCGTGTTCCAGCTGGAATCCGAAGGGATGCGCCGCACGCTGAAAGCGGTGAAGCCAACCAATTTTGGCGACATCATCGCGCTTGTCTCGCTCTATCGCCCTGGCCCGATGGACAATATCCCGCTGTTCGGTCAGCGCAAGGCGGGCGCGGTGCCGATCGAATATCCGCACCCCAAGCTTGAAGGTATTCTGGCCGAAACCTACGGGATTTTCGTCTATCAGGAACAGGTGATGCAGGCCGCGCAGGTGCTGGCGGGCTATTCGCTCGGCGATGCCGACTTGCTGCGCCGCGCGATGGGCAAAAAGAACCAGTCAGAAATGGACGACCAGCGCCAGCGCTTCATCGAAGGCTGCCGCGAGGTGTCGGGCATTGAGGCCAGGCACGCCAATGATCTGTTCGATTTGATCGACAAGTTTGCCGGTTACGGTTTCAACAAATCCCACGCCGCCGCCTATGCGCTGCTGGCCTATCAGACAGGCTGGCTGAAAGCGCACTACCCGGAAGAATTCTACGCCGCGTCGATGTGTTTTGATCTGCACCAGTCGGACAAACTGAGCGTGTTTGTCGACGATGCACGGCGTTACCCGAACGGAAATGGCGGGGTTGAGGTGTTACCGCCCGATATCAACGCGAGCCAGGCGCGCTTTACCGTTGAACAGACCGATCACGGTTACGCGGTGCGCTATGCGCTCGCTGGCATTCGCAATGTCGGTGAAAAGGCGATGGAAGCGATCGCGGCGCAGCGGCAGGCGGGCGGGGCCTTTGCCAGCATCAAAGACCTGTTCGAACGCTTGCCGCAGGGCAGCATGAACCGGCGGCAGCTGGAAGGCCTGATCTGCGCGGGCGCGTTTGACGGCCTCGAACCTGATCGCGGGCTGCTTTATGCCAATGCCGATCTGCTGATGGCGGTGGCCGATGCGGCGATGCGCGAACGATCGAGCGGGCAGGCGGCCTTGTTCGGCGGCGAGACGGCGGCGGAGGAGGATTTGCGCCTGCAACCCGCCCCTGCGTGGAGCCGGGCCGAACGCATGGCGAAGGAGCGGGAGAATTTCGGCTTCTATTTCTCCGCCCACCCGGTGCAGCAATACCGGGATGTTGCCTCGGCCAATGGTGCGCGCACCTATCAAAGCCTGATGGAAGCAGGCGCGCCGCCGGGCGGGCGCGGAACGGCGGTGATGGCGGCGCTGGTCGAAGGCATCACCAAGGCGCGCACCCGCAAGGGCGGCACCTTTGTGCGCGCGGATTTTTCGGATTCGTCGGGCCAGTTTTCGGCCGCCTGTTTTGAAGAGGCGCTGGTGCCGCAGTTTGAACGCTGGGGACAGGAAGGCGAATGCCTGCTGCTGACGGTGGAGCTGGATGCGCCCAACCCTGATGAGCCGCCGCGCCTGACCGTGCGCGGCGCGCGGCCCCTTGCGGCGGTCAGCGGGGCGACGGCGATGCAGCTGACCGCCGATATCGCCAGCATTGAGGCGCTGCTCGAACTGCGGATCGAGCTCGATCTTGCGCAGGAACACCAGCGTAGCGGCAGCGGCGAAGTGGTGGTGCGCCTTGTTCTGGCGGCGGGCGGCCATGCGCAGGTGCGGCTGGGCGGCGGGTTCGGGCTGAATGGTGAACTGGCCGAGCGGCTGGCGGCGGTTGAGGGGATCGACAATGTCGCGCTGGTGCCATTGAAGGGCAAAGCGCGGCTGCGGCTGGTGGCGTGAATCCCGCGCACATCGCACGGTCGGGAGCGCAAACTGCTCGCCACAAGCGCGATGGCGGCGTTGGATGATTGCCAAGCCGTCCAGCGATGGGCATTGAATGGCCATGATTCACCAAATTTGACGCAATAAATTGCGCTATTGAGGGAGAGATACAGCGATGGCCGGATCAAGGCTTGGGGCAATGCAGGACTGGACGATGCGGGTGACGGCGGTGATCGATCACGCCGCCCGTGAAGCGCCGACGCGCGAAATCGTTACCCACTGGGCCGACGGCAGCGTCACCCGCACCGATTGGGCCGGTATCCGCCGCGATGCGTTGAAGATGGCGCAGGCGTTGCAGGCGCTTGGCCTCAAACCGGGCGACAAGGTCGCGAGCCTCGCCATGAACCATGCGCGCCATCTGGTCAGCTGGTATGGCGTCGCAGGCATGGGCGGGGTGCTGCACACGGTGAACCCGCGGCTGTTTGACGATCAGCTCGAATATATCGTCAACCACGCCGAAGACCGTGTGCTGTGTTACGATGCGGCCTTCCAGCCGATTGTTGACCGGATGAAATCGCGCTGGCCGATGGTTGAACATTACATATGCTACGATAGCGGCGATCACGCCCCGGCGTTTGAGGATTGGATCGGGGCGCAGGATGGCGACTTCGAATGGGTTAGCGGGGCGGAAAGCGATCCCTGTATGATCTGCTACACCTCCGGCACCACCGGCAATCCCAAGGGCGTGCAATACGAACACCGCTCCACCCTGATGCACGCCATGGCCGGGCTGCAACCATCGGCGTTCAACTTCTCCAGTGCCTCGGTAATGCTGCCCGTGGTGCCGATGTTCCACGCGGCTAGCTGGGGCCTGCCCTATGCGGGCGCGATGGCGGGGATCAAGTTCGTGTTTTCGGCGGTCAATGATCCCGCCGTGCTGCACGAACTGATGCTGCGCGAAGGCGTGACCGATTCTGCGGGCGTGCCGACGGTGTGGCTGGCGCACTTTCAGTATTGCGATGCCAATGGCCTCGACCTGCCGCCGTTGAAGGCCGCCACCATCGGCGGATCAGCCGCGCCGAAGTTCATGATCGAACGATTGCTGAAAAACGGCACCCGCGTGCAGCACGCCTGGGGGATGACCGAAACCAGCCCGATCGGCACGGTGGGCGGGCCGACCTGGGATTGGGACAGCCTGACCCTTGAACAAAGGATCGAAAAGATCGCGATGCAGGGGCGCCCGATTTTCGGGGTGCAATTGCGTACCGTCGATCTCGACGACATGACGACAGAGCTGCCACGCGATGGCCAGACCAGCGGCGCGCTGCAAATTCGTGGGCCGTGGATCATCAAACGTTACTTCAAGGCGGAGAAGGACGCGGTTGGCGATGATGGCTGGTTCGATACCGGCGATGTCGGCATCCTGCACCCCGATGGCACCCTGCAACTGACCGACCGCACCAAGGACGTTATCAAATCGGGCGGCGAATGGATCAGCTCGGTCGAGCTGGAAAATGCCGCTTGCGGGCACCCGGCGGTGGCTGAGGCTGCGTGCATCGGCATCACTCACCCCAAGTGGGATGAGCGTCCGGTGCTGTTCGTGGTCAGGAAGGCTGGCGCGGACGTCACCGGCGGGGAGATCATCGAGCATCTGAAGCCGATTGTCGCCAAGTGGTGGCTGCCCGACGCGGTCGAATTCGTCGATGACATCCCGCACACCGCGACCGGCAAGATTTCAAAGAAAGACCTGCGCGACCGATTTTGCGATTACAAACTGGAGGCGTGAGCCGATGACAAACCGAACCTATATTGACCCATCACCCGCCAATTTTGCCGCATTCAAGGATCTGCCGCGTGATGAGCCGATTGCGATGCTCAACCTGCTGCTTTACCGCGACCATGCCGAATATCCGGAAGGCCACGAACACGCGGGCAAGGGCTGGAGCGGACGGCGCGCCTATCAGGAATACGGCAAAACCAGCGGCCCGATCTTTGCCCGCGTCGGCGGTACCATCGTGTGGCGCGGCACGTTCCAGGCGATGGTGACTGGCCCGGATGACCGCGTCTGGCACGATGGGTTCATCGCGCAATACGCCAATGCGGGCGCGTTTTTCGACATGATCAAAGACCCGGATTACCAGCTGGCTGTGGCGAACCGTACCGCTGCGCTGGCAGACAGCCGCCTGATCCGCTTTGCACCGGGCAAGGTGGGTGAGGCGTTTGGGTGAGAGGCAGGCGTTAACCCTTCGCGCTGCCTAATCCGCCCCAGCCCAACCCGTCATCCTAGCGAAAGCTGGGTTCTCGCCCGTAAACCGCGCCATTACCGTTCCAGCAGGGCAGACCGCACCGCTTGCGCTTGCGGAAATTCCGGCCAGCGACCCTGCGCCAGCGCGCGGCGGCTGGGGGATGGCGCTCCGGCAGCGCGTTCATACATCCAGTAATTGCGCATCACGATCGCGACATAGCCGCGCGTTTCCCAATAGGGGATCGATTCCATCCACAACAGCGGATCGTTCTGGTCGTTGATCTCGGAATTCCAGCGCGCCACCGGGGTCAGGCCGGCATTATAGGCGGCCATGATCTTGGGCAGTGTTCCGCCGGTTGCAGGCGAATCGCGCAGCATTTCAAGATTGCGCTGGCCGAATGCGAGGTTCACTTCGGGATCGTCGAGATTGACGTAGGACGCGCTCATATTGAGGCGCGGTGCGTGTTGGCGCACGGTGATCGGGGTGATCTGCATCAACCCGCGCGCATTGGCGGGGCTGACCGCAGTGGCGCGGAAATTGGATTCCTGCAGCGCGTGGGCAAAGGCGAGCGAGGGATCGACCTGCCAGCCATCCACCGGCTGCCAGCGCGCCACCGGGAACCGCAGCGATGGATCGCTGCGGGTGCCGTAAGGCGCGTTGTGCGCCATGAACAATTGCGTGGCGGGCATCCCCAATTCGCGCGCCAGCCGCGACAATGCGGCAAACTGGCTGGCGGGGCCGATCCGCGCTTCTTGGCGCAGCACCTCATCGGCGAGCGCGGGGCGGCCAATCTCGGCCAGCGCCACCGCCACGCGGACATTGCTACGGCGGGCCAGCTGTTCCCAATCGGTGCGCCCGAATGTCTGCGGCGGAGCATGGGCGGGCAGTTCGATGCCAAGCTGATCGGCGGCGAGCATCCCGTAGAGCGTTTCGTCCATCTGCGCGGCCGCGGAAAGGTGCTGCTGCGCCTGTCCCGGTTCGCGGCAGCGCACAGCTGCGCGGTGCGCCCAGTAATGGCCTGCAGCGGCGAGTTCGACATTCGAAGCGCGCGATGCGGTGCGGGAAAATGCGTCCCCGGCCAGCGAGCAATGGCCCAACCGCCACGCGGCCAGCCCTTCGACCCATGCGCCTTCAGCCACCCATTCACCCGAACCTTCGGCAACGGTGCGCGCCAGTTCGAGCGCGGCAGCGTCATCATTCTCGATATAATGGCTCCACGCCACGCGCTGGCGCCATTCGGCGCGAGCATCGCTGGAGAGTTGCCAATCCGTTTCGGCCAGCAGGCGTTGGGCTTCGGCGGGATTGTCAGCCTTGATCGCTTCAAGGATCGCCGTTGCGGTCGCGGCGGTCATCGTGCCATCGTTCACAGTGCGCGGCAGGATCCGCTTTGGCGCATAGGGCTGGCGGGCGAAGCCTTGTTCGGGAGGAAGCGCGGGCAGGTATTCGACTCCGCGCTTGGCCCCCATCCGCCCCAACTGCTCAGCCTGCGGCAGATCGACTCCGGCGGTGAACCAATCAGCGATCTGTTCGGGCGTAATTTTGGGACTATTGGCGTGAGTGTAATATTCGGCGCGCGCGACCTGCATCAGAATGCCATCGGGGCGTTGTGCCAGCAGTTCTTCAACCACGCTCCATTGCTGGGCATCAATCGCTGCGAACAACTGGCGGAAATGCGCGCGTTCTTCCTGCCCAAGCACCGCTGGAAGCGCGCTTTCGCCGCGCGTCTGATTGCCCCATTGCGCGACAAGGCTGCCCGATTGCGCCTGTGCGGCGACCGGCAGGGCCAGCCCCGCCAAGGCAATTGCCGCAAATCCGGCGCGCTTGCGCATTAGTTTGAGGCTGACCATTCCATCCATCTCTTCCAGAAGCGGGCTTTGAGCCGGGGCATATCCATCATGGCATCAAGCGTTTCGCTGACCATGACCGGCGTGTTAACCACAGTCTGGTTGATCTCACGTAAAATGTTGTCCTTAACAGGTGGTAACAAAGTGCCGAGCCCGGTGCCCAGCACCAGCAAGCGTTGCGGCGCGGCGCGCGCAATGTGATGCGCCAGCACCGCGTCCATCCCGCCAGCGGCCAAGGTGGCCAGATCGGCCATCGGGGTGTGGCAGGGCAAGGCAGAGGCAATGTAAGTCGCGCTGTCATCCAGCCCCATCGCGGCCAGAATATTCGCCAGCAAGCGGCCCTGCGGCCCTTGCAGCAGCACGTCGCGGTCGTGTTCCTCGGGCTGCGGCACCAACACCATCAACGCGGCGCCGGAATCGCCGCGCGGCGCAATCCGGGGATAAAGCCCGCCGGTGTCGAGTTCGGGCGATTCCAGCCACCATTGGCGAAACGCAGCCAGATCAGCGGGCGGAGAATCGCCCAGCAGGTTGCGACGGGGTGATGCCGGGGCGGTGGGTTGCGGCACTGCGACGGGCGCGGTGCGGTTCGATGCCGGGTTGCTCTGTTGCCCCGTTGAGGATGCGGCACCGCTGGCCCCGATGCGGCCCGCTCCATCCGGCTGTGCCTGAGTCTCTGGTGCCGCATCAGCCAACCACGCCGTAGCGTCATCGGCAAAGTCACAGTCCACCCCAGCCGACCGCCACCAAGCGAGCGCCGCTGCGAATTCACGGGCGAGGGAGGGGTCTGATCGGGTCATGCTATTCAAGGCAGGTCTTGACTGTCTCAAACCCAGTTAGCAAGTGGACAGACAGAGCAATTCGTCGGAATGTGCGGCGAGCGCGCCCAAAGCATCAGCAGACAGGAAAGCCCCATGACGACACGTGAATCAATGCCCTGCGATGTCGTGATCGTCGGCGGCGGTCCGGCGGGGCTGGCAGCCGCGATACGGCTCAAGCAGATCAACGCCGAGCTTGAAGTGATCGTGCTGGAAAAGGGCTCCGAAATCGGGGCGCATATCCTGTCGGGCGCGGTGGTCGATCCCAAGGCTTTGGACGAATTGCTGCCTGATTGGCGCGAGATGGGCTGTCCGATGGCAGAAACCCCGGTAACAGATAACTGGCACTGGGTGCTGTCGAAAACCGGCAAAACCTCAATGCCCCACGCAATCATGCCGCCGTTGATGAGCAATCATGGCTGCTACACCGGATCGCTCGGCAGTCTCACCCGCTGGCTGGCCGAGCAGGCCGAAGGGTTGGGGGTGATGGTGTTCCCCGGCTTCCCCGCCGCTGATGTCATCATCGACGATGAAGGCCGCGTCGGCGGCGTCATCACGCAGGACATGGGGGTGGCCGCTGATGGCAGCCACAAAGGTGACTACACCCCCGGCATGGAAATCCACGCCAAATATACGCTATTTGCCGAAGGCGCGCGGGGGCACCTGACCAAGCGGATGAAGGCGAAGTATGACCTTGAGGCGAACTGCCAGCCGCAGGTTTACGGCCTTGGCATCAAGGAATTGTGGGACATTGATCCTGCCAAACACAATCCCGGCCGCGTGATCCACACTCAAGGCTGGCCGCTGACCGAAAGCGACAGCTGGGGCGGGGGCTTCCTTTACCATCAGGCGAATGGACAGGTCGCTTTGGGCTTTGTGACAGCGCTCGATTACAAGAACCCCTGGGTCTCACCCTATCAGGAGTTCCAGCGCTGGAAACAGCACCCGGCGATCCGCGAATATCTCGAAGGCGGCAAGCGCGTGTCTTACGGTGCGCGGGCGATTAACGAGGGCGGCTGGCAATCGGTGCCGAAACTCGCGTTTCCCGGCGGGGCGTTGATCGGCTGCGCGGCGGGCTTTGTTAATGTCCCCCGCATCAAGGGCAGCCACACAGCGATGAAGAGCGGGATGTTGGCGGCGGAAAGCATCGCTGCGGCGATTGCGGCGGGGCATGAGAAAACCGAGCTTCCTGATTACGACGCGGCGGTGCGGTCAAGCTGGATCGCGGACGAGCTCAAGAAAGTGCAGAACGCGCAGCCCGCCGTTGCCAAATATGGCGGCGATATCGGCACGATGCTGGCGGGTGTTGATATGTGGATGCGCACGCTCAAGATCGGCCTGCCGATTTCGATGAAGCACAAGCCGGATTACACCTATACTGGCCGCGCCGATCTTTACCCCAAGATCGACTATCCTAAGCCCGATGGCGTGATCAGCTTCGACCGCCTCACCAACGTCGCCTACAGCTACACCAACCATGCCGAGGATCAGCCGGTGCACCTGCAGGTGAGCGACCTCGGCTTGCAGAAGGATAGCGAGCTGGCGGTGTTCGGCGGGCCTTCGGCGCGATACTGCCCTGCGGGGGTCTACGAATGGCTGACCGACGAGAAGACCGGCGAGCCCAAGTTCCAGATCAACTCGCAAAACTGCGTCCACTGCAAGACCTGCGACATCAAGGACCCCAACCAGAACATCAACTGGGTCACGCCCGAAGGTGGCGGCGGGCCGAACTATCCGAATATGTGAGGTCGACACGCCAATCCTTCGTCATTGCGAGCGGAGCGAAGCAATCCAGCATCGACCGCCTCGCAATGGTGCGGCGTCGGAACCTGGATTGCCGCGTCGCCTGCGGCTCCTCGCAATGACGAAAGAGTGAAGTTTGCCCATTACCCAAACGGCCTACGCCAAGATCAACCTCGCACTGCACGTCCGTAAGGTGCGGGAGGATGGGTATCACGAGCTTGAGACCCTCTTCGCCTTCGTCGATGCGGGCGATGTTCTAACCGCCGCGCTTGCCGCTGAGGACAGCCTCAATGTCGTGGGTGAATTCTCTGTCTTGCTCGCACCTTCACCCCCCTCCCTTGTGGGAGGGGGCGACAACCTCGTCGCCAAGGCGCTTACCTCCCTCCCGCGCTCACAGGGGTTGGCAATAATGCTGGAGAAGAACCTCCCCGTCGCGGCGGGGCTGGGCGGCGGGTCAGCGGATGCGGGGGCGGTGTTCCGGATGGTCGAGGCGCTCTACGGCTTGCCGGATGACTGGCCAGCGCGCGCGGCCACGCTTGGCGCGGATGTTCCCGCCTGCGTCCTCAGCCGCACCCATATCGGCCTCGGCACCGGCACTGAGCAGCGCGAAGTTAAGGACGATCTCGCCGGAACCCCCGTCCTGCTGGTGAACCCGCGTGTACCGCTGTCGACGGGCCCGGTGTTCAAGGCGTGGGATGGTTTGGATCGTGGCGCTTTGCCAGAAGGGCCTGCATCGCGGATCGCGAGCGAAGGGCGCAACGATCTTGAAGCCCCCGCCATTTCGCTCTGCCCGGTGATCGCCGAGGTGCTGGCGGCCTTGCAGGCAACCAAGCCGTGGCTCGCGCGAATGTCCGGTTCTGGCGCGACCTGCTTTGCGCTCTACGAGACCATCGCAGCCCGCGATGCGGCAGCGGGGGCCATGCCTGCCACGTGGTGGACGATGGCGGGGCGGCTGCGGTGATTTTTCGAAAATCCGTTCGCCATGAGCTTGTCGAAGGGCCGTCCTTTCTTGAAAGCCACTGCCCCCGCAAAAGAAGTGCAGTGCTTCGACAAGCTCAGCACGAACGGGGGTTGGGCTTGTGACTTTGCCTTACCGCCAACGCGGCACGCCCACGCCGGGCGGGATCGTCTGCGTCGCCGACCATGCCAGCAACCATGTGCCGCAAGACCTTGATCTCGGCATCCCTGCGCTCTTGCTGGAAGACCACATCGCGGTCGATATCGGCACCGAAGCCATCGCCGAAATCCTCGCCCGTGATCACGCCGTCCCCGCGCACATCGCCGCCATCAGCCGCCTCGTGTGCGACTTCAACCGTGAGGAAACCGCGCCCGGCCTTGTCCCCGACACTAGCGACGGCCACCCGATCCCCGGCAATATCGGCGCGGATCGCAAGGCAAGGCTCACCCGCTTCCACCGGCCCTATCACACGATGCTGGAACAATGGCTGGCAGCGGCCGAACCGGCGCTGATCCTCTCGCTCCACAGTTTCACCCCGCAGCTTGCCTCGCGCGACGAGGCGCGTCCGTGGCAAGCTGGCGTGCTCTACAATCAGGACGACCGCGCCGCTCGCATCGCCATCCCGCTGCTGGCGGCGCAAGGACTCATCGTGGGTGACAACCTCCCCTATTCGGGCCGTGATCTCAATTACACCATGAACCGCCATGCCGAGTTGGCGGACAGGCGCTATCTTGGTATCGAAATCCGGCAAGACTTGGCCCGAACCCCCGCAGACCACGCCCGCTGGGCCGCGTTGCTCGCCGATCTTGCGCAAAGGGTTGCGTCGGCGCTCGCCTGAAGGCAGGGGAAGTTTCGCAAAATCCCCGAAACAGGAAATCTTATGTCTCGCACGTTTGACAAGTCCAAACTCCCCAGCCGCCACGTCTCGGTCGGGCCAGAGCGCGCCCCGCACCGTTCCTATTACTACGCGATGGGCATGGCCGAGGAAGACATCGCCCGGCCCTTCGTTGGCGTGGCGAGCGCGGGCAACGATTCCGCGCCGTGCAACACCACCTTGAACGCGCAGGCCGACATCTGCCGCGAAGGCGTGATCGCAGGCGGTGGCACCCCGCGCCGGTTCAACACCATCACCGTCACCGATGGCATCGCGATGGGCCATCAGGGCATGAAATCCTCGCTCGTCAGCCGCGAAGTGATTGCTGATTCGGTCGAGCTTTCGGTTAGAGGCCATTGTTATGACGCGCTTGTCGGCTTTGCGGGCTGCGACAAGAGCCTGCCCGGCATGATGATGGCGATGCTGCGGCTCAACGTGCCGTCGATCTTCGTCTATGGCGGGTCGATCCTGCCCGGCACCCACCACGGCAAGGATGTGACCGTGGTCGATGTGTTCGAGGCGGTGGGGCAATTCGCGGCTGGAAATTGTCCGCTGCGAGAGCTGATCGCGCTCGAAAAGGTCGCTTGCCCCGGCCACGGCGCGTGCGGCGGTCAGTTCACCGCCAACACCATGGCCTGCGTGGGTGAGGCTATCGGATTATCTTTGCCGAACAGCAATATGGCACCGGCACCTTACACCTCACGCGAAGAAATCGCGCTGGCTGCGGGCGCGCAGGTGATGGAATTGGTGGCGCGCAACCTGCGCCCGCGCGATATCTGCACCCGCGCCGCCTTTGAAAACGCCGCGCGCGTTGTGGCGGCCACTGGCGGTTCGACCAACGCCGCGCTGCACCTGCCCGCCATGGCGAGCGAATGCGGCATCGATTTCGACCTGTTTGACGTTGCCGAAATCTTCAAATCAACGCCTTACATCGCTGACCTGAAGCCCGGCGGGAAGTATGTCGCCAAGGATATGCACGAAGCGGGCGGGGTCTATATGGCGATGAAAACCCTGCTTGATGGCGGGTTTATCGATCCCAATCCGATCACCGTGACGGGCAAGACCATCGGTGAAAACCTCGATGAAATCACCTGGAATCCCGATCAGAAGGTGTTCTACGACGTGAAGACCCCGATCACACCCACCGGCGGCGTGGTTGGTCTTGGCGGCAGCCTTGCCCCTGACGGCGCAATCGTGAAGGTTGCGGGGATGGCACGCTTGCAATTCAGCGGCCCGGCGCGGGTGTTTGAATGCGAGGAGGACGCCTTTTCCGCCGTCGAACGACGCGACATTGCCGAAGGCTGCGTGATCGTGATCCGTTACGAAGGGCCCAAGGGCGGCCCCGGAATGCGCGAGATGCTGTCCACTACCGCGGCGCTCTATGGGCAGGGGATGGGCGAGAAGGTCGCGCTGATCACCGACGGTCGCTTTTCGGGCGCGACGCGCGGGTTTTGCATCGGCCATGTCTGCCCCGAGGCTGCCGATTGCGGCCCGATTGCACTGGTCGAGGATGGCGACATCATCAGTATCGATGCCGAAGCGGGCACGATCGAACTTGAAGTGGCCGATGACGTGCTGGCTGAGCGGCGCAAGGCATGGCAGCCGCGCTCCAATGACTATCAGGCGGGCGCATTGTGGCGCTATGCCCAGAACGTCGGGCCGGCGCGTTATGGAGCGCTGACCCATCCCGGCGCGAAGGCGGAAACCCATGTGTTTGCGGATATCTAGCGCCGTCTTATTGCTTGCGCTGACGGCGTGCGGAGCGGAAAGCCCTCCTCCGCCGGGTGATATCGTCGATTGCGCGATTGGCGCGGGCGCGGATCTGTCGCCGGTGTGCACGCTGGAACTGGTGGCCGGGACGCAGGAGATCGTGATCCATCACCCAGATGGCGGGTTCCGGCGGCTTTCCCGCGACCTCGCCACTGGCACACTGGCTCCTCTAGACGGAGCGGAGGCGCTAGTGCCGGAGCCTGGCGCAGGCGGCACGGTGCAATTCGCCATTGGCGAAGATCGGTACAGCATTCCGCCAGATCTGCTGGAACCCGCTCAGCCGTGAGCGCCGCGCAAGTCCTCACGACTGCGCAAATGCGCGCTGCCGAGCAGGCGCTGTTCGATGCGGGGATGAGCGTTATCGAATTGATGGAAGTGGCGGCCAGCGGTGCGGCGGAATGGATCCGGCGCGTGGCCGCAGGACGCAGCGTTACGGTGCTATGCGGCCCCAGCAACAATGGCGGCGATGGCTATGTTATCGCAAGGCTTTTGCGCGAGGCTGGCAATGTTGTCACCGTGGTCGCTCCGCTTGAACCCACGACCGACGCGGCCAAGGAGGCGCGCAGGCGTTGGGGCGCTGCGACCATGCAAACGGGCGCGGATGGCGATGTGCTGGTCGATTGCCTGTTCGGTTCCGGCCTGACCCGTCCGCTGGAAGCCGAACACGCGTTGCTGCTGCGCGATCTGGCGGGGCGGCACCGCTATCGGGTCGCGGTGGATGTGCCTTCGGGCATTGCCTCCGATAGCGGCGCAGTGCTGAATGAGCGGCTGCCGCGCTTTGATCTCACGCTGGCGCTCGGCGCGTGGAAATTCGCGCATTGGAGCCTGCCGGCGCGTGCGCTGATGGGGCAGTTGCGGCTTGTGCCGATCGGTATCGCGCCAACCGAGGGTGCGGCGCAGGTGATTACGCGCCCGCGCATCGCCGCTCCTGCCGCAAATAGTCATAAATATATCAGAGGCCTGCTGGGCGTTGTTGGCGTTGCTATGCCGGGGGCGAGCCTGCTGGCCGCCGCCGCTTCGCAACGTGCCGGGGCGGGCTATGTCAGGCTGCTCGGTCGCGCAGCCGATCCGCGCACGCCGCCCGATCTGGTGGTCGATACCACGCCGCTATCCGAAGCATTGGCCGATCCGCGCATGGCGGCGGTGCTGGTCGGGCCGGGGCTGGGGCGCGATGGCGCGGCAAAAGCGGCGCTGGGTGAGGCTTTGCGACGGGCGCAGACCTTGGTGCTGGATGCCGATGCGCTGGTGCTGCTCGCGCCCAATATGCTCGCCCGCGAGGTGCCGATGCTGGCCACCCCGCATGATGGTGAGCTGGAAACGCTGTGCCGCACCTTCGGAGTGATTGCCGAAGGGCGGCAGGCCCGCGCGCTGGCGCTTGCCAAGATGACCGGCATGGTGGTGCTGGCCAAGGGGCCGGACACGGTCATCGCCGCGCCCGATGGCAGGCTGGCGCTCGGCACGCCTGCGCCAAGCTGGCTCTCGGTCGCAGGCACGGGCGATGTGCTGGCGGGGATCGCAGCGAGCCGGATGGCCACCGGGGCCGATCCCTTCACTGCGGCGAGCGAGGCAGTGTGGCTGCATGGGGAGGCTGCGCGGCGCTCTGGCCCGGCTTTCACCGCGTCACAGCTTGCCGAACGGGTGTCAGAGGCGCTAGCGGCCTGTCGATGAACGCCGGCGTCAGCATTTCCGAACCCATCATCCGCCTCGCTGCCAAGGGAGACGGCGTTGCCGCATCGGGCCGCCACGTGGCTGGCGCGGTGCCGGGCGATGCGGTGGACGCGGGCGGGGCGATCACGCCGGGGCCGCACCATGTTGCGCCCGCTTGCCGCCACTTTGCAACGTGCGGCGGATGCCAGCTGCAAAACGCCGATGACGCGGTGCTGGCTGATTTCGTGCGCGACCGGGTGGTGAATGCCGCCAAAGGGCAGGGGCTTGAGCCTGCCGAACTGCTACCCGTCCACCTTTCGCCGCCCGCCAGTCGCCGCCGCGCCGGGTTGCATGGGTTGCGCACCGCCGGGGGCGCGGTGCTGGGCTATCGCGAAGGCGGATCGCACCGCGTGGTTGATCTGGCCGAATGCCCGGTGCTGCACCCCGAGCTGACCCCGCTGATCGCCCCTTTGCGCAAGTTTGTCGCGGCGCATGGCCCCAAGGCGATGGTCGGGATCGACCTGACGTTCGCCGATCAGGGCGTGGACGTAAATCTTGCGCACTTCCCGCTTGAAGGGCTGGGGCCGACCGAAGCCGCGCTCGATTTCGCGCGTGAACAAGGCCTTGCGCGGTTGAGTATCGATCAGGGGTATGGCCCGGAAACCGTGTGGGAGCCTGAGCCTGCCACGGTAACGCTTGCCGGGGTGCCGGTCAGCCTGCCAGCGGGTGCATTCCTGCAAGCGACCATCGATGCCGAGGCCCGGATGGCTGCCGATGCCGCAGACTGGCTTGGCGGCGCGCGGTTGGTGGCTGATCTGTTCGCCGGGCTGGGCACCTTTGCCTTTGCGCTGCGGCAGGGACGAAAAGTGCTGGCGGTTGAGGCTGAGCGCGCGGCGCATCTGGCCTGCAAGTCTGCCGGTGCGCAATCGGGCGGAGGCGTTATGGCGTTGCACCGCGATCTGTTCCGCAATCCGTTGCAGCCTGAAGAATTGAACCGCTTTGATGCCGTGTTGCTCGATCCCCCGCGTGCAGGCGCACGGGCGCAAGTGACTGAAATCGCAGCAAGCACTTTGGCGCGGGTGGTCTATGTCAGCTGCAACCCGTCAAGCTGGGCGCGCGATGCGGCGACGTTGATGGCCGCGGGTTTCCGCTTGACCAAACTGCGCCCGGTAGGCCAGTTTCGGTGGTCTACCCATGTCGAACTGGTGAGCTATTTCGAGCGTTAAGCCCGCAATGCGCTGAGGATTTCGGCCTTCAGCCAGTCGCGATGTTCCGGTTCAACATAGGCGTGGCCTGCGCCGTCGCAGCGCCGGATGCGCGGGTCGGATGGGTTCCATGCGCTCTCGAACACTTGCGCGGTGCGGTCTACGGTGGCGAGCAGGATGCGGACATCGCCAGCAAAGCCTGCCAACCCCGCGCGCATTTCCTCGGCCAGCGTTGATGGCGGCGGGGCAGGGCGCAGAGAACGGGTGAGGCCGCGCGCCAGCTTGCGCAGATCAACCCCGCCGCCCAGCAAACGCGCAATTTCGCGCGGGTTTTTGAGCTTTTCGAGATAACGCGCGCGGATCGCTGCGGGGGGCGGGGTGGCATCATCCTCGGCCCCGTCATCCTGCTCGATCGTCCAGGGGTTCGAGAGCACCAGCCCATCGCATCCCGCGCCGCCAGCCAGCATCAGCGCCGAGGCGGCATCGCAATTGCCGAAAGCAACCACGCGGGTGATCTGCGGTGCCATCGCCCGGAATGCGTCGAGCGCGGCGGCGATATCGCCCGCGCTTTTGCGAAATCCGCGGTTTTCACCCTCGCTGTCACCCACCCCGCGCCGGTCAAACCGGAACACGGGGAACCCGGCGCAGGCGATGCGCGCGGCGAGCTGCGCCTGTCCGCCAAACGCGCCGCTGCGGATTTCGTTGCCGCCGCTGACGATCAGCAGTCCGCAGGTGCCCGGCGCGGTGTCGAGCGTGCCCGCCAGCGTCTGGCTGCCGCAGCCGAAGGTGAGCGGGAGGCGGGTCATGCCAGTGCCTCGATGATGATCGTTGCCAGAGCGTCAGTCTGCGCGGCGTCTTCGGCAGGTTCGGCGCGGAGCCACAGGCCGGGGCCGCCGAGTTCCGGCTGCGCGATGCCGTGCTGACCGGGGGAGAGAGCGGGTTCTGCGGTCTCCAGCGCCGCAATCATCGCCGCGCCCATGTGCCAGCCGCCGAGCGTTAGCCCCGCGCTCCGGCCGATGGCCAACAGCTCGTCAGAAGTCTCTGAAATACCCGCCTCACGCGCAGCAATAATGCGGGCGCGGATCATGCCGCGCAGCAGTTTGGGGCCGGATTGCGCGGCATAATGCCACCCCGGCAGCCCCGCCGGGGCCAGCAGCGCACCGGCGCGGATCGCCAGCACATGGGTCGCGGCAAAGCTGGTGGCGGCAATATCGGCAGCCCTGCGCCAACCCTCCAACGTCTGGTACGCGAGCGGGGCGAGGCTTTCATTGCAACCGGGCAGATCGGGCAGAAAGCTGTCGATTCCGGCTGCATCAAGACGCCGCATAACCTCGACCGTAAAGCGCCGCAGCTTGTTTGCCTCGTCAAACCATGCGGGCAATATCAGCACCCGCGCCGCGCGGCCCCGGTCGAAGGGTACCAGCAGTTCTTCGCCGGGCGAGCCGCCATCGGGCGCCGGAATGTTCCACGTGAAACTCACGCAAGCAGGGGCCTAAAGGGGGTCAAGAGGGGGTCTGGAGGGGGTCTAGCTTGGCGCGCGCAAATGCCCGCAGCCCGCCATAGGTTTCGAGCATTTCGCCATCCACATCGTCATCTTCGATCACGATGCCGAGCCGGTCTTCCATCTCGGTCAGCAGGCCCGCCACCGCCATCGAATCGAGTTCGGGCAAGTGACCAAACAGCCCCGAATCCGCGTCAAACGCAGCCGCCTGTGCCGGATCAAGGCCAAGCACATCGGCGATCAGCGTCTGCAATTGCTGGTCGAGCGCGGCTTCGTCCAATTGGCCATCAATGATTGGCGTGATGCTCATTGGGGTACCTTGATCCCTGTCTCCAAGCGTGGCCGCGGGGCTTAGCCATGCGCGCGTGCGGGTGCAAGTATTGCGGGCCTGTCAGGCGCGCAGCCCCGCCAGCATCCGCTTGGCCAGCGGTGCCCAACTGCGCGGGCGTGCCGGGTTGAGACAATCGATGCGATAGCGTGGGCGCACGTCCTCCATCCAATCGGCCTTGTAGCTTTGATGGCCGGTGCCGAAATCGACCAGTTCGACCCGGTCGATGTCGATCACGTGAGCAAACAGCGCCGCGCTCAGGGTGGTGCCCGCTGACAATGGCTTATAGCTTTCAAGATGAGCGAGCTTATGGATGTAGGCAATTGAATTTTCTACCGTCCAGCATTGCGCTGCCACCGCCACGCCCCCCGCCCGTGCCACCCCAAGCCGCAAACGCCCCGCCGCGCCTTCGACCTTGGCAAAGGCGCGCAGCATTGCGGGGTGATCCTCGGCGGGTTTCCAGCTGGCGGCATAGATCGCCTCGTATTCACCCCACACGCCCGCATCAAAGTGGGTGAGCACCTGCGTTTCGACCTTTTTGGCCTTGCGTTTCAGCGTTGTGCGCAATTGGCCGGGGCGGCTTTCCCAATATTCGGAAAAGCTGCGCCCGCGCACGGGGAGGACGTGGTTGGTGTCCGATTCCTCGACGCTGACGCGCCACCCGGCCGCGCGAAACGCCTGCGCCAGCCGCTCGGCCGAGCCATCCTCGCCCGGCACGGGTTCGAGCGTGACGCGCCAGCCGCGATGCTTCAAATCCTTTGCGATTCCCGCCAGCAAGCGGTCGCCCGCAGCCCCAGTGGGCGCCAACGCCCGCCAGGTGAAGCTGTACCAGTTGCGCAAGGGGGTGATCCGTCCGCCATCCTCGGTCAAAGCCATCGCGGCGGTGCTTTCACCGTCGCTGGCAGTGGCGATCAGCGGCGTGATGCCGGTGGCCGCGATCAGCGCAAACCAATCGGCGCGGTCAAACGGCGCGGCGTCTGCGCCCGAAGTGAGGGCTTGCAAGACGTTAACGCTATCGTGATACCGCGTTTCGATCACTGAAAGAATGCTCCTGCCGATGCCCACCACGCCCGATCCTTCCCCGCGTCCGCTCGATCACCTGGCCGAACTGGCCGGGGCGATGGGGCATGGGGAGCGCCCGGCGCTGCGCTTGCGCGATGCCACGCTTAACCACAATCAGTTAAGACAGCGTGTTGCTTGCCTTGCCGGGTGGCTGGCCGGGATGGTGCCACACAAAGGCGCGCGGGTGGCAAGCTGGGCGGCGAAGGGCGAACTCACCTGCCTGCTGCCGCTGGCGGCGGCGCGCGCGGGGCTGGTGCACGTGCCGATCAACCCGCTGCTCAAACGCGCGCAGGCGGCGCATATTCTGGGCGATAGCGGGGCGCGGCTGCTGATCGGCACGAGGTCGCGGCTGGCTTCGCTGGAACCGGGCGATTTGCCACCGGGCTGCGCGGCGCTGGGCGAGGGTGAGGCGCTGGCGGCGGCTGCCACGGCGGGGCGCGAACTTGGCCCCTCGTCGGCTGATCCCGATGATCTGGCGGCGATTCTCTACACCTCGGGTTCTACGGGGAAGCCCAAGGGCGTGATGCTCAGCCATGCCAATATGTGGCTCGGCGCGGTCAGCGTGGCGCATTATCTTGGGCTGGCGGCGGATGATGTGACGCTGGCGGTGCTGCCGCTATCGTTTGATTATGGGCAGAACCAGCTGTTTTCAACATGGTATGCAGGCGGTTGCGTGGTGCCGTTCGATTTCCTGTTCCCCAAGGATGTGGCCAAGGCCTGCGCGAAGCATGATGTGACCACGCTCGCCGCCGTGCCGCCGCTGTGGGTGCAACTGACCGAGATTGACTGGCCGGATGAGGCACGCGCGCCGCTGCGGCGGTTGACCAATAGCGGCGGGGCGTTGACCGTCGATCTGGTAACGGCTTTGCGCGGGATGTTCCCGGCGGCAAAGCTGTTCCCGATGTATGGTCTGACCGAGGCGTTCCGATCAACCTTCCTCGATCCTATTCTGGTCGATTCGCATCCGACTTCAATGGGTAAGGCAATACCCTTCGCAGAGATTCTGGTTATCAATGATGCGGGCAACATCGCTGCGGATGCCGAGGAGGGCGAGTTGGTGCATTGCGGCCCGCTGGTGGCGCAAGGTTACTGGCAGGACGCCGAGCGGACGGCGGAGCGTTTCAAGCCCGCGCCTGCTGGGTCGGCCTATGGCGGCACCGCCGTTTGGTCAGGCGACCGGGTGCGGCGTGATGCGGATGGCTTGCTTTATTTTGCTGGACGGCGCGATGCGATGATCAAGAGCGCGGGCAACCGCATCAGCCCGCAGGAGGTTGAAGAGGCGGCCCTTGCTACCGGGCTGGTGGCGGAAGCCGTGGCGCTTGGCGTGGCGGATGCGCGGTTGGGCCAAGCGGTTCATCTGGTGGTGCGCGGAGCGGGTGATGATGAGGCGCGCACGCAGCTGCCGATCCGGCTCAAGCGCGAATTGCCCAATTTCATGCAGCCGCAGATGATCCACTGGCGCGATGCGATGCCGTTGAACCCCAATGGCAAGATTGACCGTACCGCTTTGCAGGCTGAACTCACACAGGAATTTTCATCATGAAGCCCGTTGGCCCGATCCCTGCCGGTTACACCGCGATTGATGGAGAACTCGCCATCGGCGGGCGGCGCGTCAGCGAATTGGTGGCAGAGGCGGGGCGCACGCCGCTGTTCGTCTATTCGCGTGCGCATCTCGATGCCCGCGTCGCCGCATTGCGCGAGGCACTGCCCGCGCGGGTGGGGGTCAATTACGCGGTCAAGGCCAACCCGCATCTGGCGGTGATCGGCCATATGGCGGCGTTGGTTGACGGGTTCGACATTGCATCATCGGGAGAACTCGGCCTGTGCGTCGCAGTCGGGATTGATCCTGCGCGCATCAGCTTTGCCGGGCCGGGCAAGCGCGATGATGAGCTGGAGGCGGCGATTGCGGTTGGCGTGACGCTCAATTGCGAAAGCGCGGGCGAGGCGGCGCGCGCGCTCGCCATCGGGGAGCGGTTGGGCAAGTCGCCGCGCATTGCGATCCGGGTCAATCCCTCGTTCGAACTCAAGGGGTCGGGCATGAAGATGGGCGGCGGGGCCAAGCCGTTCGGGGTGGACGCCGATCAGGTGCCCGCGCTGGCGCGTCATGTCATCGCCGCAGGGGCCGAATGGCGCGGGCTGCACATCTTCACCGGCAGCCAGGCGTTGAGCGCAGACGCAATCATCGAAGCACAGGGTAACGTGCTGGAACTGACCGCAAAACTGGTGGAGGATATCGGCCAGCCCTTGCCCAAACTGAATATGGGCGGGGGGCTGGGGATTCCCTATTTCCCCGGTGATACGCCGGTCGATCTGGCGCGGGTCGGCGCGGCACTGGCTGAGCGGGTGGAGAGCCTGCCCCCAGTGCTGGCCGAAACCGAATTGTGCATCGAACTTGGGCGCTATCTGGTGGGGGAGGCGGGCGTCTATCTCACCCGGATCATTGATCGCAAGGTCAGCCACGGTGTGACTTATCTCATCACCGATGGCGGGTTGCATCACCAACTGGCGGCCTCGGGCAATTTCGGCACGGTGGTGCGGCGCAATTATCCTTCTGCGATTGCAACGTGTTATGGCGCAGAGCCGACAGAGGAAGTCAACATCGTTGGCTGCCTGTGCACCCCGCTCGATCGGCTCGCCGATGCGGCTGCAATGCCTGAGGCGCACGTGGGCGATCTGGTCGTGGTGTTTTGCGCCGGGGCTTACGGGGCAAGCGCATCGCCGGCCGCCTTTCTCGGCCACGGCCCGGCGGCGGAAATCCTGGTGTGAAACGCACCGGCTGCGCCGCGCGTTAACCCGCGCAAATCCGCTGTCCCGTATCGGGATGGGGTCGGGATTGGCGCTGTATAACTAACGATATATTCACCAATTTCGGCGACAAGAACGCTTCAGCGCAGGATCATGTGTCGCAGGTCGCTCCTGCGGCGTGCACATGGCCCTCGCGAATTTTGGCCAAGGACTTGTGCGTCGATGCTTACTTTCCCGTCTCTTCCCCGTTTGGCGACCCTGAGTGCCTCGGCGCTGGCGCTTGCCGCATGCGCTGCCGGGGGCAAAGAGCTGCCAACCGCCAACTATTCGAGCACCGCTATCGCGCCGAGCGAGGAATACACCATCGGCCCGCTTGACGAGATTACCATTCACGTCTGGCGCAACCCCGAACTTTCGGCTGACAAGGTGCGCGTGCGCCCCGATGGGCGGCTGACGATCCCGCTGGTGCAGGACATCCCGGCGGTGGGCAAGACCGCGACCCAGCTGCAGGATTACATCGCGGGCGAGTTGGCAAAATATATCGAACAGCCGATTGTCTCGGTGATCGTCAACACGCCCGAGGGCAATTTCACCCAGCAGGTGCGGATTATCGGCGCGACCGGGCAACCGGCCTCGCTGCCGTTCCGCGCCAATATGACCGTGCTCGACGCGATGATTGCAGTCGGCGGCTTGAACGAATTTGCCGCGGGCAACCGGGCCAAGTTGATCCGGCTTGATCGCGATAGCGGTGAGCAGGTCGAATATCGCCTGCGCCTGTCGGATCTGATCCGCCGCGGCGATGCTACCGCCAATGTCCTGTTGATGCCGGGGGATACGATCATCATCCCCGAAAGCCGGTTCTGACGGAGCCGTTGCACCCATGAGCGAGATCTTCGACGAACTGCGCGCGGCGCTATGGTCGGTATGGCACCGGCGCTGGATCGCGATTGCGACCGCGTGGGGTGTGTGCCTGCTGGGCTGGCTGGTGATCGCGATGATCCCCAATTCGTACGAATCCAAGGCGCGTGTTTACGTCGATGTGCAGGATGTGCTGTCCAAGCAGCTCGGCATTGCTGGCGACGGCAAGGAAGAGATCATGCGCGTGCGGCAAACTTTGTCGAGCGCCAAGAACCTCGAAAAGGTGATCACTGCCACCCGGCTGGGCGAAGGCATCACCGAACGCGGCGCGCTGGACACCGCGATTGCCGAGCTGGAAAAGAAGGTCAAGGTGACGAGCGAGCAGGATAACCTGTTCGAAATCACCGCCCAAATCGGCCGCAGCGACCTGTCCGACGCCGAAAACGCCGTGTTGGCGCGCGATGTGGTGCAGAAACTGCTCGATATCCTGCGCGAAGAACACGTCATCGGCAACCGCACCGGGATCAGCACCGCGATCGGCGATCTTGATCGGCAGCTGGACGAACGCAAGCTTGAGCTGGAGCAGGCCGAACAGCGCCGCCTGGCGTTTGAGGCGCAATATCCCGAACTGATCGGCGGGTCGGCGACGCTGTCGAGCAAGGTGCAGCAGGCGCGCGCCGAACTGCGCGATGTCGATGCCAATCTGGCCGCTGCGCAAAGCGCGCTGGCGGCGATTTCCAGCCAGCTGGCCACCACCCCGCGCACCTTGGCGGGAGGCCGCGACGCCACCGGCCCGCGCGCCGCGTTGCAGCAGGCGCAGACTCAGCTGGCCGAACTGCGCGCACGCGGGCTGACCGATAATCACCCCGACGTGATTTCCTCCACGCGGCAGGTGGCGATCCTGACGCAGCAGGCCGCCGCTGCTGGCGATGATGCGGGCGGAACGCCCAACCCGGCGCATTCATCGCTGATCGCGATCCGCAGTGAACGGCAGGCCGGGGTTGAGGCCTTGCAGGCCCGCCGCGCCGCCTTGCAGAGCAATTTTGCCGCATTGATGGCAAGCCAGGCGAGCGAGCCGACCGTCGCCGCCGAAGCCAACCGCATCAGCCGCGATTACGACGTGCTGCGCCAGAATTATGAAAAGCTGCTGCAAGACCGCGAGGCGCTGCGCACGCGCGGGCAGGTTGAGGACAAGGCCAGCCAGTTCCGCTTCGATGTGATCCAGCAACCCGGCGTGCCGCAGAAACCGGCTGCGCCCAATCGTCCGTTGCTGCTGTTTGGTGTGCTGATTGTCGGTTTCGGCGCGGGCGCGGCTGCGGCCTATGGGCTGAGCCAGGTGAAATCGAGCTTTGCCACCGCGCAAAAGCTGGAGCGGGCGTTTGATCTGCCGGTGATCGGTTCGATTTCGCTGACGGTATCCGATGCCGCGCGGGTGATTGAACGCAAGCGGCTGAAGCAGTTTGCCGGGGCCTGCACCGGGCTGGTGGCGATATTCGTGGTGCTTGTCGCCATTGAAATCATCGCTGTCGGAACGATTGCGTGACGGTGGGAGCAATTCGATGACCGAACAGAGCAAGATCAACCGCGAAGGCGCAACGCCTGCGTCGCTGTTTGAACGGGCCGATGCCGCGTTCGGGCTTGGCCCGGTGCGCGTGCCGCAGGTGCCGCCGGTTCCCGAACCACAACGCCGCGCGCCGGTGCCCGCGCCGCAACCACAACCGCCGCAGCAAAATGCAGCGCCAGTCGCTGCGCCTGCCGTTCAGCCGCAACCCGCTGCCCCCGCTCCCGTCCCCTCTCCAACCGCGCCGCGTGCCGTGGCGTTTGGCGGCCCGGTTGTATCGATCGACCGCGATCACCTGCGCGACGAAGGCCTGATTGTGCCTGAAGACCCGGTGACGGGCCTGTTGGAGGAGTTCCGGATCGTCAAACGCGATCTGCTCGCCGATGCGCGTGCGGGGGATACCCCGCTGGCGCGCCGGATTCTGGTATGTTCGCCGCATCAGGGGGAGGGCAAGACCTATTGCGCCACCAACCTTGCGATTGCGCTGGCGGCTGAACGCGGACTGGAAGTGCTGTTGGTCGATGCCGATGTGGTCAAGCCATCGGTGGCGAAGCGGTTGGGGATCGAAGCCGAACGCGGCCTGATGGACGCGCTTTCCGATCCTGCAATCCTGCCCGAGAAGTTAGTGATTGCGACCGATATTGATGGCCTGTTCGTGCTGCCTGCGGGCACCGTGACATCGCTTGATTCCGAATACCTCGCGAGCGCGCGCACCGGCGAAGTGCTCGACCGGCTGACGCAGGGCGCGCCTGACCGGATCGTGATTTTCGATACCCCGCCCGCGCTCGCAGCGTCGGCGGCCGCCGAACTCGCCGCCCATGTCGGGCAGGCGCTGCTGGTGGTGCGTGCGGATGAAACGAGCCGCGCCGCGCTGGAAGATGCGCAGCAATTGCTGTCGGCCTGCGGGGACATCAAATTGCTACTTAACGCGGCGCGCTACAGCCCTTCGGGTCGGCGCTTTGGCTCTTACGGCACGAGGGGGAAATGACGATGCGTGCCCGTTTCATCATGCCTGCGCTACTGGCTGTCGCTGCGGCGCTGACCGTCAGCCCCGCATTTGCACAGGATCAGGGTCAGGCCTTTGGTGGGAGCGATGACGGCGCTGGCGAACGCCGTGCCGCAGTGGTTCAGCCCTATATCGAAGTTTCGCAGATCATCTCGGCTGAATTGACGCCGGGTGATGATGTGTTGACCTATACCCAGGTCGCCGCCGGGGTCGATATCAACGTGCAGGGCCGCAACAGCGGCGCGGCGGTTTCGCTGCGCTATGAGCGCAACATTTCCTACGGTGGTGACAGCGTCGATTCTGATACGATCAGCGGGATCGCGCGCGGTACGCTGGCGGTGATCCCCAACGCCCTTAGCTTCGAGGCGGGCGGCCTCGCCGCGCGCACACGGTTTGATGGCGGCGGCGGCACGACCAATAACCCGCTGCCAGGCGAGGATGCCGAAAGCCGGTTCTACAGCATCTATGCCGGGCCAAGCCTTAACACCCGCGTCGGCGATGTCGATCTGCAGGGCGTGGCAAGGGTTGGCTATAACCGCTTTGAACTCGATTCGGCGCTGGTCAATCCGCAGGGCGATGCAGTCGACGTGTTCGACGATAGCGTGACCTATCTCGGGCAATTGCGCGCCGGGGTTCGCCCTGATGTTTTGCTGCCGGTGGGCCTCGCGATTACCGCCGGCGGGTTTCAGGAGGATATAGGCAACCTCGATCAACGCGTGCGCGATTTGTTTGTGCGCGGCGATGTCACCTTGCCGCTTTCGCCCTCGCTCGCGCTGGTGGCGGGCGCGGGTTATGAAGATGTCGAGATTTCCAGCCGCGATGCGCTTCGCGATACCAACGGTGCGCCGGTGATTGGCGCGGATGGCCGGTTTGTCACGGATAAATCCGCGCCGCGCCGGATTGCCTTCGATGTCGATGGCTTGCTGTGGGACGTGGGCGTGATGTGGCGGCCCAGTTCGCGCACCAACCTTCAGGCGTCGGTCGGGCGGCGGTATGATTCCACCACCTATTACGGCAACTTTACCTATGTCCCCAACCAGCGCAGCGCCTTTGCGGTGTCCGCCTATGACGGGGTGAGCGGAATTGGAGGAACGCTCAATAATGCGCTGGCCGGGCTGTCGAGCGACTTTGAGGCGATCCGCAATCCGGTTACCGGCGATTTCGGCGGGCTGGTGAGCGGCACTGAAGGGCAGGCGAGCATCGGCGGGCTGGGTTCGGCACGTTCGGCGGCGTTCCGCGGGCGCGGGGTGCGGGCCTCGTATCAGCGCCAGATCGGGCGCACTACCGCGGCATTGGGCGTTGGCTATGACCGCCGCACCTTCATTGCGGCGGCGGGCACCGTGCTGGCCCCGGTCGATGGCCTGACTGATGAAAGTTATTACCTGATCGGCGGCCTGACCCGCCAGCTTGGCGAGAACGCCAACATTTCGACCAATGCCTACGTAAACTGGTTCGATTCTGCCGGGGCCAATGGCGATGTCACCGCGATGGGCGCCTCGCTGGCTTACAACCGCTCGATCACCCGGCGGCTGACTGGTCGCGCGGCGATTGCGGTCGATTATTTCGACAGCGATTTCACCGCTGAAGATTTCGCCTTTGCCACCGCGCTGGTCGGCCTGCGCTACAATTTCTGACGGGGAGCATCTGCGCCATGTATGAACAATATTATGGGTTTAGCGAGCGGCCTTTCCAGCTTACGCCCGATCCGCAGTTCTATTTTGAAAGCACCAGCCACAAGAAGGCGATGAGCTATCTTGGTTATGGCCTGAGCCAAGGTGAAGGCTTCATCGTCATCACCGGCGAGGTTGGCGCGGGCAAATCGACACTGGTGGCGCATCTGATGGAACGGATCGATCCGACGGCGCTTACCGTGGCGCAGGTTGTCACCAGCGCGCTGGATGCGGACGAAGTGGTGCACGTCGTCGCGCAGGCGTTCGGGCTGGCGGTTGAAGGGCAGGACAAGGCCAGCGCATTGGGCGCGATCGAGCGGTTCCTGCAGGACGAAGCCCGCGCCGGGCGGCGTTGCCTGCTGGTGGTGGATGAATGCCAGAACCTTGATCTCAGCGCGCTTGAAGAACTGCGGATGCTGTCGAACTTCCAGCTCGGTTCGCACCCGCTGCTGCAAAGCCTGCTGCTGGGCCAGCCGGAATTTCGTCGCACGGTTGCGCATCATCCCGATCTGGAGCAGCTGCGCCAGCGGATCATCGCATCGCATCATCTTGCACCGCTTGATGCGGACGAGGTTGAACATTACGTGCGCCACCGGCTGATGCATGTCGGCTGGAGCGAACGTCCCGGCTTTGCAGAAGGCCTGATCGACGCGCTCTATCGCCGCACCGATGGCATCCCGCGCCGGGTCAATCAGGTGATGAACCGCCTGCTGCTGCTCGGCGCGATCGAGGAACGCGGCGAATTGACGCCGGCGATGCTGGATGAGGTGATGGCGGAAATGGCTGCGGATCAGACCCGCGGAGCGCACGGCAATGGGAGCGAGCTGAGGGCAGCCCCGGTGACTGCGACTGCCGCGCCTGACTGCCCCGACAGCCTGCCCGCCACCGAAGTCGCCGCGCTGCTCGCCGCCCGTGATGCGCGCACCGCCGAACTTGAGGCCGCGATCAGCGAATTGCAGGCTGCCGGGACGGGACAGCGCGATGCAGCGGGCGATCCGTTCTCGCCTGAAGACGCGCGCATCGCCGAAGACCAGCTTGCAGAAGCGCTCGAACGGATCGAGGCGCGGCTGGAGGAGCAGGAACAATCCTTCCGCCACGTGCTGACCATGCTGATCGAATGGCTTGAGGAAGACCCGTCGCGCGAGGCGGCGTGAACCATGAACGCTCCGTTTCACCCCTTACCTGATCCTGATCCTGCGGCGCAGACCCCGGTAATCCCATCAATCGTCAATGGTATGTCGGTTGATGTTGAGGATTGGTTTCAGGTCGGCGCGTTCGAAAACGTGATCGCGCGCGGCGAGTGGGAAAGCATCCGCACGCGGGTCGAAGACAATGTCTATCGTGTGATCGATCTGCTTGCCGAGGCCGATGTCAGGGCGACCTTCTTCACGCTTGGCTGGGTGGCGCAGCGGCACCCTAACATGATCCGCCGGATCGCCGATGCCGGGCACGAACTCGCCAGCCATGGCTATGATCATGCGCGGGTGTTCACCTTTGATCGCCCCACCTTTGCCGAGGATATCCGCAAGGCGCGTGAAATCATCGAGGATTGCACCGGCGTGGCAGTAACAGGGTATCGCGCGCCGAGTTTTTCGATCGACCACCGCACCCCCTGGGCGTTCGCTGAACTGGCCGCGCAGGGTTATGCCTATTCGAGCAGCGTCGCCCCGGTGGCGCATGATCACTATGGCTGGCCCGAAGCCCCGCGCTTTGCCTTCCGCCCGTTGGCGTGGTCATCGCTGGTCGAATTGCCGGTGACCACCGCGCTGCTGGGCGGCAGGCGGGTGGCGGCGGGCGGCGGCGGGTTTTTCCGGGTGCTGCCCTATGCCTTTTCGCGCTGGGCAATCCGGCAGGTCAACCGCGAGGAAGGCCGCCCGGCGGTGTTCTATTTCCACCCGTGGGAAGTCGATCCAGATCAGCCGCGTATGCCGCACGCGCCGATGCGATCACGCCTGCGGCACTATACCGGGCTCAGCCGGATGGCGGGCAAGCTGCGCGAACTGGTGAACGAATTTCGCTGGGGCCGGATGGACATGATTGCCCACCGCGAATCCGCACGTGCCGGGGAACTGGCGCCGCTTGATCCTCCTGCGGATTATGCCGCATGAACGCGCCGTTGAATGCCGCGCCAAGCCTGCGCATGGCCGATTTTGGTGACGCGAAGGACGTGCGCCGGATCGAGCGTTTCGTCGCCGAAGCGCGCGCCAGCCTGTTCCACCGCCCGGCATGGCTCAACGCGGTCGCGGCGGGCACGGGGCAGCGCGCGGCGGGCATTGTTATCGAACGGATGGGCATCATCACCGGCTGGCTCCCGCTGACCGAAGTGCGTTCGCCGTTGTTCGGCAAGGCGCTGGTATCGAGCGGTTTCGGGGTAGGCGGCGGGATTTGCGCTGGCAGCGATGAAGCGGCGCGTGTGCTGGCTGAGGCTGCGACGTGTTATGCGCGGCGCGCAGGCTTTGCGGCCATCGAACTGCGCGGCGGGCCGATCCCCGATGGCTGGAGCCAGTGGAGTGACAAGCATTGCGGGTTTGAACGCGCACTGGCTGATAATGACGAGGCCGAACTTACCGCCATCCCGCGCAAGGCCCGCGCCGAAGTGCGCAAGGGGCTGGGCTTCGGCCACCGCGTCACTATCGGGCGCAGCATGGCTGATCTGGCCGCGCATTACGCCTGTTACAGCGCAAGCGTGCGCAACCTTGGCACCCCGGTATTCCCGCGCACGCTGTTTGCCGCGATGCTGGAAGCCTTTCCGGGCAGCAGCGACATTCTTACCGTGTGGGACGGCGATACCCCGCTCGCCAGCGTGCTCAGTTTCTACCACGATGGCGCGGTGATGCCGTTCTGGGGCGGCGGCAGCCATGCCGCCCGGCCCGCGCGCGCCAATGAGCTGATGTATTACGAACTGATGCTCCATGCGCGGCGGCAGGGCATGGAGCGGTTTGATTTCGGGCGTTCCAAAACCGGCAGCGGGCCGTTTGCGTTCAAGAAGAATTGGGGTTTTGTCCCGCAACCGCTGACCTATGGCGCATGGGCGGCTCCCGGCGCGGCGGCGCGCAATATCGATCCCACTGACGCCAGCTATTCCCGCAAGATCGAACTGTGGAAGAAGCTGCCACTGCGGGTCGCCAACACAATAGGGCCGTGGATCGCGCGCGGGCTGGCGTAATGGGCGGCGTGCTTTTCCTCGCCCACCGCGTCCCGTTCCCGCCGAATCGCGGCGACCGCATCCGTTCGCACCATTTGCTGAAAGCGCTCGCGCGGCTCGGCCCGGTGCATGTCGGATGCTTTGCTGATGGAGACAGGGCGGGGGAGGCGGCGCTTGCACAAGTCGCCGCGTCACACTGCATCATCCCGCGCACCAAACCGCTGGCGCTCGCCGGGATTGAGGCGGTGTTGGCGGGCAAGCCGGTCAGCCTCACCGCCTTCCAAAGTCGCAAGCTGGCAGCATGGGTGCGTGAGACAATCGCCGCGCGCAACATCACCGCCATCGTCGTGTTTTCAGGGCAGATGGGGCAATATGTCCCGGCTGACTTTGCGGGCCGGGTGGTGATCGACCTGTGCGATGTCGATAGCGCCAAGTTTGCCAGCTACGCTGACGCGGGCGAGCGCGCGTGGCTCAATGCGCGTGAGGCGCGGTTGCTTGCGGCCGAGGAACAACGGCTCGGTCAGCGTGCCGATGCGACGCTGCTGATTTCCGAGGCTGAGGCGGCGCTCTATCGCAGCCGCCTTGCCAACCCGGCGCGGGTGAATGTGCAGGTGATCGGCAACGGGATCGACGCTGCGTTTTTCGATCCTGCCAGCACCGTCCCGCACCCGATCATCGCAGGCCTGCCGGGGCCGCATTTCGCCTTTACCGGGCAGATGGATTACCGCCCCAACGAACAGGCCGCGCTGTGGGTGATCGAAGCGCTGATGCCGAAACTGCGGGCGCTTTACCCCGCCGCGATGTTCCATATTGTCGGACGCAATCCCACGGGCAAGCTGATGGCGCACCACGGCACTCCCGGCGTTCAGGTATGGGGCGAAGTGCCCGATGTGCGCCCATTCCTCGCCGCTGCCGACATGGTGCTCGCCCCGCTGCTGATCGCGCGCGGGGTGCAGAACAAGGTGCTTGAAGCGATGGCGATGGCGCGCACGGTCGTGCTGACACCCGACGCTGCTATGGGAATTGCGGCTGAGGACGGCGCGCAGTGGATCATCAGTCCGCCCGATCCTGATGCCATGTGCGCCCGGATCGCGCCGCTGCTGGCCGCCCCTGATGCGCGCGCGCAAATGGGCGCGGCGGCGCGGCAATTCGTGCTCGATCAGCATGGCTGGGATGCGATGCTGGCACCGCTCGCGGGGCTTGTCGGCAAGGGCGGGGAGGGAGCGCGCCATGCCGCCTGAACCTGCCACTTTGCCAGCAAGCGCCGCCGCCCGATTTGATCGCATTGCGCCTGCGTGGCGCACCCCGTTGTTGGCGCTGGCTGCGGCGTGGTTCGCATTGATCGCGGCCACCGCGCCTAGCTGGGGTGAGATGCTGCATCAGTGGTGGAATATCGACACCTATAATCACCTGCTGCTGGTGCCGTTCATTATCGGCTGGCTGGTGATGTTGAAGGCGGGCGAACTGGCGCGGATTACCCCGCAGCCGTTCCTCCCCGGCCTTGCGCTGGTCGCCGCAGCGCTGGCCGTGTGGTGGGCAGGGCGCGCGGCTGACATCAACCTGATCGCCCATGCCGGGGCCGTCGGCGCGGTGCAGGCGGCGGTGCTGACCGTGCTGGGCCTGCGCGCATCGTTGTTACTGGCGCTACCGCTGGCAATGGGGGCGTTTCTGGTACCGTTTGGCGACGAGATCATCCCGCCGCTGCAATTCATTACCGCTGACATCACTGTCGCGCTGACCCGCTGGAGCGGGGTGCCTGCCAATATCGACGGCATCTATATCAACACCCCCGCCGGGCTGTTCATCGTGGCTGAGGCCTGTTCGGGGGTGAAGTTCCTGATTGCGATGGTGACTTTGGGCGTGCTGGTTGCTTTTACCCGCTTTGCCAGCTGGCGGCGGCGCGCCGCCTTCCTTGTCGCCTGCATCATCATTCCGATCCTCGCCAACGGGGTGCGCGCCTGGGCGACGGTCTATGTCGCGCAATATGTCGGGGCCGAAGCTGCGACCGGGTTCGATCACATCGTCTATGGCTGGATATTCTTCGCCGTCATCGCCGCCGCTCTGCTGGCGGGCGCGTGGCGGTTCTTTGAACGCGAGCCGGAGGACTATGGCTGGCGTGCCGATGATCTGACCGCTTGGGGCTGGCTGACCCGCGCCGAAGGCTTCAGCATTGCGCCGACCGTGCCCGCGTTGGTGATCGCAGCCATGGCCGCGATTGCTGCGCTGGCCGCCATGCTCTAGGCCCGCGCGCTATGTGCGGAATTGCCGGGATCTTTCATGCCGAAACCCCCAAGCCGGTCGATCCGGCGCGGGTCGAACGGATGTGCGATGCGCTCGCCCATCGCGGGCCGGATGGGGCAGGCGTGTGGACCGATCACGGCGTCGGGCTGGGCCACCGCCGCCTCTCGATCATCGACATCGCCGGGTCGCCGCAGCCGATGCATTCGGCAGATGCGCGCGCGGTGATCGTCTTCAACGGCGAAATCTACAATTTCCGGGAGCTGCGCAGCGATCTGGAGCAGGCCGGTTTCACCTTCCGCACCAATGGCGATACCGAGGTGATCCTTGCCGCGTGGCAGCGCTGGGGGCCGGATTGCCTTGCGCGGCTCGACGGGATGTTCGCTTTCGCGCTGTATGATCGTGACAAGCGCCAGCTATTTCTGGCGCGGGATCGCTTTGGGGTGAAGCCGCTGTTTCTGGCGCACCTGTCGGACGGCAGCATCGCCTTTGCCTCGGAACTGAAGGGCTTGCTCGCGCACCCGCTGCTGCGCCGCCGGATCAGCCCGCAGGCGATTGAGGCCTATATGACCTGGGGCTATGTCCCCGACAGCCATTCGATCCTGGCAGGAGTGGAAAAACTGCCCGCGGGGCATTTCCTGCTGCTGCAACAGGGCCGCACACCGGGGCCGCCGCAGCGCTGGTGGGACATTGATTTTACCCAGCGCGAACGTGGGAGCGAGGCCGATCTCTCCGCGCAGCTCGTCCACCGCCTGCGCGAAGCGGTGCGGTCGCGCATGGTGGCCGATGTGCCATTGGGCGCGTTCCTTTCAGGCGGGGTGGATTCGTCCGGCGTGGCCGCCTTGATGAGCGAGGCGAGCAGCCAGCCGGTGCAGACCTGTTCAATCGGCTTCGATGTCGCCGCCTATGATGAAACCAGCTACGCCCGCCGCGTCGCCGCGCGGTTTGGTGCGGATCATCAGGAACGCATCGTTGCCACCGATGATTTTGGCGCGATTGATGCGCTTGCCGCGATATTTGATGAACCCTTCGCCGATGCCTCGGCGCTGCCGACATGGCGGGTGTGCCAGTTGGCGCGTGAGCGGGTGACGGTGGCACTGTCGGGTGACGGCGCGGATGAGGCCTTTGCCGGATACCGGCGGCAGGTGTTCCACCATCACGAAGAACGCGCGCGCCGGGTGCTGCCTGCCGCTTTGCGTGCGCCGTTGTTCGGCACGCTGGGGAGGGCATGGCCAAAAGCCGATTGGGCACCGCGCCCGCTGCGCGCCAAGGCGACGCTGCTGGCGCTCGCTGAAAGCGGTGAGGCTGGCTATGCGCGCGGGCTTTCCGTCACCACGCCGGAGGCGCGGTCGGCGCTTTATTCTGACAGCTTCGCCGCCAGCCTCGGCGGGTTTCGCGGCGAGGATGAGCTGATTGCCTTGATACGCAATGCGCCGGGCCGTTCGGGCCTCGACCGCGCGCAATATGCCGATCTTACCTTCTGGATGCCCGGCGATATACTCACCAAGGTTGATCGCACCAGCATGGCGGTCAGCCTAGAGGCGCGCGAGCCGCTGCTCGATCACCGCCTTGTGGAATTCGCCGCGCGACTGCCAGAAGGGATGCGGGTGAAGCGCAGCACCGGCAAATATCTGCTTAAAAAGTCGCTTGAACGCTATCTGCCGCAAGACATCCTCTACCGGCCCAAGCAGGGGTTTGTGACCCCGATTGCCGAATGGCTGCGCGGGCCATTGGCGGGCGCGGCGCGGGGGATTGCCAGCAGTCCCGCTATCGCGCAGTCCGGGTTCTTCGATCCGCAAGCCGTTGCCGCACTGGCCGAAGTGCATATCGCGGGCCGCGCCGATCATTCGCGCAGCCTGTGGCAATTGCTGATGCTGGAAAAGTCGCTGTCGCAGCTTGGGGTGAGCGGCTGAGAGTTTACCCCTCCGCCCCGTGGCCCATCGCCATATATTCATCGGACTGCATTTCATTCAACCGGCTGACCGTGCGTTCAAATTCAAACGCCCCCTCGCCTGCCTGATAGAGCGCTTCCGGCGCGGCGGCGGCGGCGGTGAAGAGCTTTACCCGGTGTTCGTACAGCGCATCAATCAGCTTGGTGAAACGGATCGCCTCGTTGCGGTTCTCCGGCCCCATCTTCGGAATGCCGACCAGGATCACCGTGTGAAACGCCCGCGCAATCGCAAGGTAATCCGCCGCGCCGCGGTTTTCGCCGCACAGCTTCTTGAAGCTGAACACGCCCACGCCCTTGAGGCATTTGGGCACATACAGGGTGCGCCCGCCGCCCAGATCGAGTGCGCCGCTAGGCACATGGGCCGCGTCTTCCGGTTCAAAATCGGTCAGGCGGAAAAACGCCTCGCGCACCTGCGCGGTCGCCGCATCGCCCATCGGCGCGTGCCAGGTTGCCAGCCCGCCTATCCGGTCGAGCCGGTAGTCGGTCGGGCCGTTGAGGCTCAGCACGTCCATGCGTTCCTCGACAAGCGCGATGAACGGCAGGAACAATGATCGGTTGAGGCCGTCTTTGTACAGATCGCGCGGCGGACGGTTGGAGGTGGTGACGATCACCGTGCCGATTTCCATAAGCGCGGTGAAAAAACGTCCCATGATTGCGGCATCGGCAGTATTGGTGACGACCATCTCGTCGAAGGCAAGGCAGCGCAGACCTGCCGCCATGTCTAACGCGACGGACAACAGCGGGTCTTTGCGCTCGGCCTTGCGCGCCTCGGCAATGCGGCGGTCGACTTCGAGCATGAAGGCATGGAAATGGACGCGGCGCTTGGCGGTGATCGCCAGCGTTTCGACGAACAGGTCCATCAGCATCGATTTGCCGCGCCCGACCCCGCCCCAAAGGTAAACACCGCGCGGATCGGGGGTTGCGGCGGGGGTGCCGGTCAGCCGCGCGAACAATCCTTTCTTGGGCGGCGGCGCTTCCAACTCGCGTTGCAACCGGTCAAGCCGCTCGGCCGCAGCGCGTTGATCCGGATCGGCGCGCAGTTCTCCGCTGGCAATCAGCGCTTCGTAGCGCGCAAGCAACCCGGTCACGCGCGCGGCTGCATCTTGCGCACGATGCCTGAGAAGGATGCGACGATATCGCCATCCTGCTCCACCATCCCGCGCACGAACACCAGTTTGCCGGTTTCACGCACGATTTCGGTCACGGCGTCCAGCGGCCGCGTCGGATCGCCGCCACCAACGAACTGGGTCGAAAGTTCGAGCGTTACCGAAGGCCCGGCGTTCCCGCTGCCCAGCGTGTGCATGGTGGTGAACAGCGAAATGTCGATCAGCGACAATGTTACCGCGCCGTGGATGATGCCTTGCAGGTTTTCGTGATGGCGCTGCGGGAACATTCGCAGCCGCGCGCGCCGTCCATTTGGGCCATCGGGATCAACGCGGGTGATGAGCTTGCCCATCACCGCGCCGTTGAACAGCGTCGGGTCTTTCAGGTTCCAGTGCCGCCAGCCGGGATTGTCCGGGTCTGGCCCATGCTCGAACGCGTCGTCTTTCAATGTCACCGGATCAGATCGCCCGCTCGGCCAGCATCTTCTTGGTTTCGGCAATCGCCTTGGCCGGGCTAAGCCCTTTGGGGCAGACATTGGCGCAGTTCATGATGGTGTGGCAGCGATAAAGACGGAACGGATCCTCCAGATCATCGAGCCGTTCGCCGGTCATTTCGTCGCGGCTATCCGCCAGCCAGCGATAGGCCTGCAGCAGGATCGCCGGGCCGAGGAACTTGTCGCTGTTCCACCAATAGGACGGGCACGCGGTCGAACAACAGGCGCACAAGATGCATTCGTAGAGGCCATCAAGCTGTTCACGCTGCTGCGGCGATTGCAGCCGTTCCTTGCCGCTCGGCGTCGGGGTAACAGTCTGCAACCACGGGCGGATCGAGGCATATTGCGCGTAGAAATGGGTGAAGTCCGGCACCAGATCCTTGATCACGTCCATACTGGGCAGCGGGGTGATGCGAATCTCGCCCTTCAGATCCTCGATCGCGGTGGTGCAGGCGAGGCCATTCTTGCCGTTCATGTTCATCGAACACGAACCGCAGATGCCTTCGCGGCATGACCGGCGGAAGGTCAGCGTCGGATCGATCTCGTTCTTGATCTTGATCAGCGCGTGCAGCACCATCGGCCCGCAATCATCGAGGTCAATTTCAAACTTGTCGTAACGCGGGTTCTGGCCGCTGTCGGGATCGTAGCGATAGACCTTGAACGATTTCACCCGCCCCTTCCCAGTGGAGCCTGATGCCTTGTGCACCTTGCCTGCGGGGCTGATTTTCGAATTCTTGGGGAGAGTGAAGGTCGCCATCATGTGATCCCGTTGTGATTTGTCCCCCTATCTAACGTTTCATCACACGCTGGCAAGCGGGCCGTGCCTGCCATGTGTTGCAGGGTTTCGAACGGGGGTTGTTTGAGGCGCGGCGATGCGCGTTGCACCTAGTTGAACAAGCCCACGGCCAGTTCGGCCCAAACGATCAGGAATGCCAGAATCGCCAGAACGATCGCGGAAACCCGGCGCAAGGGGGCGGCAAGCCAGTGGCAAGCCGCCTCTACCGCCATGCAAAGCGCGGCCAGCATCACGCCGAAGACAATGAAATCGCCCGCACCCCAATTGACCTCGCGCGTCACCAGCATCGCTGCGGCCGGAACCAGCAACGCGGCTGCCGCCATGCCCCATATCAGCGGATGGAACCGGAACGCGGGGCTGGGCGATGTGGTTATGGCCATCTTCATAGGTTAGCACCTTTCCAACGTGCCGACAGCGCAAATCACTATTTCCCGATCTGCCATCACCGCGTTAGGGTGGCCGTTGCGCTGCCGAGGAAGGAAAAACCATGGGCCTCAAGAATTGGTACGAAGCGACGATCATGCCAAAGCTGATCACCTGCGCCTGTAGTCAGGGCCAGGTGATGAAGCGCCGCGCGGCGGTGGTGCCTTTGGCGCGCGGGGACGTGTTTGAGCTAGGCTGCGGGGGCGGGATCAATCACGAATTCTATGACCCGGCCGCGATCACATCCTATGCCGGGATTGATCCGCACGAAGGCCTGCTCGACAGCACCCGCGCGGCGGCTCAGGCGAAAGGCTGGGCGGCTGATCTGCGCGCGGCCAAAGGCGAGGCGATCCCGTTTGCCGATAGCAGTTTCGATTGCGTGGTGTGCACCTTCACGCTGTGTTCGGTGGATGATCCGGCGCAGGTGACGCGCGAATTGCGGCGCATTTTGCGGCCCGGTGGGCAGGCGCTGTTCCTTGAACATGGGCGCGCGCCTGATGCAGGCGTGCGCCGCTGGCAGGAACGGATTGAGCCTGTGTGGAAGCAGCTTGCCGGGGGATGCCACCTGACCCGCCCGATCGCCAGCGCCTTGCAGGATGCAGGCTTTGCGGTGGAAACGCTGGGCGATGGCTATACCCCCAAAGCACCGCGCTTTGCCGGGTGGATGGAGTGGGGGATCGCGCGCAAGCTGGCGTGAAAAGGGCGGGAGAAGTTACCCTCTCCCGCCCATTTTCTTTCAGGTCAGTCCACTCGGCTTATTCGCCAAAAGTGCGCTGCCACCAGCCCCGGCGCGGTGTGCCATCGGCATTGGCAGCATCAACAGCGTGATCGGCCGCAGGCGCTGCATCAGGCGCGGGCTGCGATAGTTCTGTCACCTCTGCCGGAGCAGCGCCTGCGACCTTCGCCTTGCGCGGGGCACGCTTGCGCTTGGGCTTTTCGGCCGGTGCTTCAACGGCTTCCTCAACCGCAGCGGCAGGTTCGGGCGCAGGCGCGGCTTCGGGCGTAGCTTCAGCTTCAGCCTCTGCCGCAGCTTCTGCCGCCAGCATTGCCTTGGTCTTGCGCGGGGCGCGTTTGCGCTTGGGCTTTTCGGTGGGCGCTTCGTCCGCTGTCGGTGCGACTTCAGCTTCGACGGACTCGGTTTCAGCCTCGACCACGGTCAAACCGTCATCCTCGCCTTCGGTTCCAGCCGTTTGTGCTTCGCCATTGGCGCCTTCGCCTTCGCCGCCTTCATCCGAGCGACGCTTGCGACCACGACCTCCCCGGCGACGACGCTTTTTCGGACGGCCTTCTGCATCAGCGGCACCATCATCGCCGGATTCGCCCGCAGGCGCATCGCTGCGATCATCGGTGTCTTCGCCATTGTCGGCGTTTTCGGTGCTGTCTTCGGCCTCATCGGACTCGCTTTCGACACCGTCTTCACGGTCACCGCGACTGCGATTGCGCCCCCCGCGCCGACGGCGGCGCTTCTTGCGGCGCGCGGCGTCATCTTCGCTCTCACTGGCTTCGCTGCGTTCGCCGCTGCCGCGACGCTGGCGACGCTGGGGCGTTTCACGCTCTTCTTCTTCCTCCTCGAAATCGTCCTCGAGGAGATCTTCGTCCTCATCATCATCGATGATCGGTTCAAACTTGGGAGCCTGTGACGGGCGCGGGCCTGCGCTCGACACGCTCATCTTGGCGCCTTCGTCCTCGCCTTCGGGCACGACTTCGACCGTCACGCCAAAGCGCTGTTCGATTTCGACCAGATCGGCGCGCTTTTCGTTGAGCAGGTAGATCGCCGCTTCGGTGCTGGCGGCAAGCCGGATCAGCGTGCCTCTGCCCTTGGCAGCCTCGTCCTCGATCAGGCGCAGTGCCGAAAGCCCGGCTGATGATGCGGTGCGCACCAGCCCGGTGCCGTCGCAATGCGGGCAGGAACGCGTGGTCGCTTCAAGCACACCTGTGCGTAGCCGCTGACGGCTCATTTCCATCAGGCCGAAGCTGGAGATGCGGCCCACCTGAATGCGCGCGCGGTCGTTTTTCAGCGCGTCCTTCATCGCCTTTTCGACTTTGCGGACGTTGTTGGAGTAATCCATGTCGATGAAGTCGATCACGACCAGACCGGCCATGTCGCGCAGGCGTAGCTGGCGGGCGATTTCCTTGGCCGCTTCAAGGTTGGTGTGAAGCGCGGTCGCTTCGATCCCGTGTTCCTTGGTCGAACGCCCGGAGTTGATGTCGATCGAAACCAGCGCTTCGGTCGGGTTGATGATCAGATAGCCGCCCGATTTGAGCTGCACCATCGGATCATACATCGCGCGCAATTGATCCTCGGCACCATAACGCTGGAACAGCGGGACGGGATCGGAATAGGCTTTCACCCGGCGCGCATGGCTGGGCATCAGCATTTTCATGAATGCCTTGGCCGATTTGTAGCCTTCCTCGCCTTCGACCACCACTTCTTCGATGTCGCGGTTATAGATGTCGCGGATCGCGCGCTTGATCAGGTCGCTGTCCGAATGGATCAGCGCAGGCGCGACCGAGGCCAGCGTCTTTTCGCGGATTTCATCCCACACGCGGGCGAGGTAATCGAAATCGCGTTTGATTTCGGGCTTGGTGCGGCTCATCCCGGCGGTGCGCACGATCAGGCCCATGCTGCGCGGCAGCTTCAAGTCGGAAACCATGTCCTTCAAGCGTTTGCGATCGCTGGTGGAGCTGATCTTGCGGCTGATCCCGCCGCCGCTTGTGGAGTTGGGCATCAGCACGGTGTAACGCCCGGCAAGGCTGAGGTAACTGGTCAGCGCCGCGCCCTTGTTGCCGCGTTCTTCCTTGACGACCTGCACCAGCAACACCTGACGGCGCTGGATCACGTCCTGGATTTTGTAACGGCGGCGCAGTTCCTGACGCTTGGCGCGGACTTCGTCGACCTGCTTGGCGCGGGTGCGACCAGAACCATTGCCTTTTTCGCCGCCCTTTTCGCCCCGGCCACCCTGACGGCGGCGCCCACGGCGGCCGCGGCCCCGATCCTGATCAGCACCTTCGGCGGTTTCATCGTCGGTGGTTTCATCGTCGCTGATTTCGTCGTCAGCACCGTCATCATCCGACGCGCCGTCTTCAAAGGTGGCGACGTCATCCTTGTCGGAGGTGTCGACTTCCTCAACGCCGTTTTCAGCAAGGTCTTCGGCGAGCGCTTCGCCGCTTTCGTCCTCAGCGTCGTATTCGTCGCCCGGGGAAATGCCTTCGTCTTCTTCTTCAGCGCGCAGGCGCTCTTCTTCTTCGGCGGCTTCGGCATCTTCGGCCAGCAGCGCGTCACGATCCGCCTTGGGGATCTGGTAATAATCGGGGTGGATTTCACTGAAGGCGAGGAACCCGTGGCGATTACCGCCAAAATCGACAAACGCCGCCTGAAGCGATGGTTCGACCCGCGTTACCTTGGCGAGATAGATATTGCCTTTGATCTGCTTGTGTTCAGCAGATTCGAAATCGAATTCCTCAATCCGGTTGCCTGTAAGAACCGCCACCCGGGTTTCTTCCGGGTGGCGCGCATCGATAAGCATGCGCGTTGACATTGAATATTCTCCAAGCGCCCGGCCTTGCCCGCAATGGGGCATCAAGGGGGCGCGCATTGTTTGGTGAACCGGCACGGTTCAAGACCACGCCGGGGTTGGTAGCCGCGCCTGATCCGCCACGGGATAGGCCAATAGCGAAGGGCGCGAAGTTCGTGTCTGCTGCAACGCAACTGCGGCGTGGTGGTAAACCTTGGGCCGCGCTTTGGTCCATCGCACCGCAAGCGAGCGAAACGCGCGCTATGCTGGTGGGTGGGGAAAAGCGTTTCGTCACTGCATCAACCTGTTGTGAACCGGGAGCCGAAGTAGAAAGGGCGTCCGGTAGTCAGAGAGCGAAGCGGTCAGAGCACCAAGGCGCCATGTTGCAACCTCTCTGATCGAAGCGCTAGCACTGTGGGGCAAACCCCGCAACTCTATTGCGTTTCGCAGTCGCAAGAACGTAAGCCGCATTCGATATGAACTATCGCACCATGTTGCTGATCGTGCTGCTGGCACCCCTGTTGCTGTTGGGCGGGGCTGCGGCATTGGGGGTGCTGATCCCGGTGCCGCAATGGGGGCGCGATTATGTGCTGCGGTTTGTGGTGGACGACGCGCGCGCGCCGCTTGAACTGCCGGATATCGCCGGCCCTGATGATCCCGCGCGCCCGCTGGTGGTGATCGATGCCGGTCATGGCGGGCGTGATCCCGGCGCTATCGGCACCGATGCTGAGGGGCGCAAGGTCAATGAAAAGGACATTACGCTCGCTATCGCGCTGGCGCTGCGCGATGAATTGCTGCGCGCGGGCGGCATCCGTGTGGCCATGACACGCGGCGATGATCGCATCGTGCCGCTAGGCTACCGGCCCGAGATCGCCCGGCTGCTCGAAGCCGACCTGTTCATTTCGATCCACGCGGATTCCGCAGGAGAGCGCGCCGATGTCGGCGGGGCGAGCATCTACACCCTGTCAGATGACGCGTCGAGCGAGGCCGCGGCGCGGTTTGCGGCGCGAGAGAACGACGCCGACCGGTTGAACGGAATTGCGATTGACGACCAAAGCGCGGCGGTGAGCGCGATTCTGGTCGAACTGTCGCAGCAGCGCACTCAGGAAGACGCGATCGAATTTGTCGGGTTGGTGCTGCGCGAAGGCGGGGACAAGCTCGCGTTTAACAAGCAACCGCGCCGCTCTGCCGCGCTGGTGGTGCTGCGCGCGCCCGATGTGCCTTCGGTGTTGTTCGAAAGCGGGTTTGTGACCAATCGGGATGACAGGGCGCGGCTGACCACGCAGGAAGGCCGCGCGCAATATGCCAGTGTCTTGGCGCGCGCAGTGCAGGTCTATTTCGCCCGCCGCGCCGATACCGCTGCGCTGACTGCGGGCGGGGAATAGGCATCTAAATCGGCTAGCCATTGCGCCCGCGCGCGTGCTAGTCGCTTCGCGCCGATGACCGACCTGACACCCGCCACTGATACCCAACCGCTATGGGCCTATCTGCGCTACCGCGTGAACCGCGATATCGCGGCGGCGCTGGCGTGGTTTAGCGAAAAATGGCGCCAAAGCCTGCTGTTCAAACTCGCCGCAGCGGCGGTTGGCGCGTTTCTGGTGATCTGCATTGCGGTGTTCGTCTGGCTCGCCAGCGATCTGCCTGAGGCTGACGCGCTGCTGACCTATGAAACCCCGCTGCCTTCGGTGGTGCGCGGGGTGGATGGCGAGATCGTCCATTCCTATGCCCGCGAACGCCGGGTGCAGCTGCAATATGCCGATTTTCCCGAACAGTTGATCGAGGCCTATCTCGCGGCCGAGGACAAGACCTTTTTCAGCCACGGCGGGGTCGATATTTTCGGCACATTGAATGCAGTATTCGATTATGCGAGCAAGATGGGATCGGGTGAACGCGCGGTGGGCGGGTCGACGATCACGCAGCAGGTCGCCAAGAACCTGCTGCTGGGCGATGAATATTCGGTCACGCGCAAGCTCAAGGAAATGATCCTTGCCGGACGCATCGAACAGGTGCTGACCAAGCAGGAAATCCTTGAACTTTACCTCAATGAAATCCCGCTCGGGCGGCGGTCGTTCGGGGTGCAGGCGGCATCACGCGCCTATTTTGACCGCGACGTGGGCGAATTGGAACTGCACCAGATGGCGTTCCTGGCCATCCTGCCCAAGGCCCCCGAACGCTATGGCCGCAAGGGGCAGGAACAGGTCGCGCTGGATCGCCGCAATTTCGTGCTGGATCAGATGGAGGCCAATGGCTTTATCACTGCGGCGCAGCGTCGCGCGGCGGCGGCCAAGCCTTTGGGTCTCGTCACCCAGCGCCGCGAACGCAGCGTGGATGCCGGATATTTCCTCGAAGAAGTGCGCCGCGAACTGATCGACCGTTTCGGCGAAACCGCCGAAGATGGCGGCAACAGCGTCTATGCAGGCGGGCTGTGGGTGCGCACCTCGCTCGATCCCGAAATACAGCTCGCCGCGCGCGATGCTTTGCGCGAAGGGTTGCTGCGCTATCACGGCGGACGCGCCTGGAGCGGGCCGATTGCCACTATTGACGTTGGCGAGGGCAATTGGGCGGGCCAGCTTGCCAGCTCGCCGTTGGGTATCAATTATCGTGACTGGCGCATCGGCGTCGTCACCAGCCGCAGCGGGTCATCGGCGCGGATCGGCTTTGCTGATGGCGCTGAGGCACCGCTATCGGGCCTGCCCAATGCGCTCAAGGCAGGTGATGTGATCGCTGCCAGCCCGGCGGGTAATGGCTGGCAGGTGCGCACCATTCCCGAAGCGCAAGGCGCGCTGGTGGTGCAAGCCGCACAGTCAGGCCGTGTGGTGGCGATGCAGGGTGGGTTTGATTACCGCCTGTCCGATTTCAACCGCGCGACACAGGCGATGCGGCAGCCGGGCTCGACGATCAAACCGTTCGTCTATGCCGCCGGTCTGGACAATGGCATGACCCCGTCAACCCAGATCGATAATTCGCGCTTCTGCTATTATCAGGGAGCCAACCTCGGCGAAAAGTGCATTCGCGGCGGGCGCGGCGCCGGTGGGCAGCACCCGATGCGGTATGGCCTTGAGCAATCGCAGAACATCATGACCGTGCAGATTGGCATGGCCGCGGGTATGCCCAATGTTGTCGAGGAGATCGAAAAGCTCGGGATCGGCAAGTTTGCGCCCTATCCCTCAACCGCGCTCGGCGCAGGCGAAACGACGCTGGTGAAGATGGTGAGCGGTTACAGCGCGCTCGCCAACCATGGACGGCTGAATGCGCCGACCGTTATCGATTATGTGCAGGATCGGCGCGGCAAGGTGCTGTGGCGCGCCGATACCCGCAATTGCCGTGGGTGCAGCATGGCCGAATGGGATGGCAAACCGATGCCGCGCATGGGCATCAGGGGCCAACAGGCGATGGACGCGCGCACCGCATTTCAGGTGATGCATATGCTGCGCGGCGCGGTCAGCCGGGGCACGGCGACGGTGCTCAATCCGCTCAATTTGCCGCTGTTTGGCAAGACTGGCACCACCACCGGGCCAAAAGATGTGTGGTTCATCGGCGGCACTCAGCAATATGTCGCGGGCGCCTATGTCGGCTTTGACCAGCCGCGCAATATGGGCGGCTATGCCTATGGCGGCACGATCGCCGCTCCGATCATCAAAAGCCTGATCGAAAAAACCCGCCAGAAGTGGTCTGACCTTCCCCCGGTTGCGCCGCAGGGTGTGCGGATGGTGCGGGTGGATCGCCGCTCGGGCAAGCAGGTGTATGATGGCTGGCCAACTGATGACCCAAGATCGGCGATCATCTGGGAAGCGTTCAAACCCGATACTGAGCCAGAGCGTTTCACCCGGCAGGACGAGATCGCGGCGCGGCGCAACGCGATTCTTCAACTGATCCGCGCTGGCCGTGAAAATGCCGAAAGCATCGCGATCGATGCCCCCGATGATCGGCCAGCCAATTTCGTCGAAGAGCAGGGCGGGATTTACTGACCGGTCTTTGCCACCGGTGCGCTAATCAAGATGCAGCGCGCGTTGCGCAGCGCCGGGTGCTTTACAATCGCGCCGCCAGCGTTAAGCGGGGCCGACTTTTTGCGTGACCAAAGGATCAACCATGCGGGCCGAGGCCCAAGCCTTTATCAACCGGATCGAAGCGGCGCTGTCATTGGTGCGTCTGTCGCTCGACTGGGAACGTGCGCTGCGACGGCTCGATGAACTCAACGCGCGGTTGCAAGACCCCGCGCTGTGGGACAATCCCAAGCAGGCGCAGGCGATCAGCCGTGAACAAAAGACGCTTGAAAATGCGGTGAACACCGTCAACGAAATCGCCGCTGAAATGGCCGACGCGATCGAGTTCATCGAAATGGGAGAGGCAGAGGGCGAGGACAGTATCGTCGCTGATGGCCTGGCCACGCTTGAACGGCTCGCCGACCGCGCCGATGCGGATAAGGTGCAGGCGCTGCTTTCAGGTGAGGCGGACGCCAACGACACCTATATTGAAATTCACGCAGGCGCTGGCGGCACCGAAAGCCAGGACTGGGCTGAAATGCTGTTTCGGATGTATGGCCGCTGGGCCGAACGGCGCGGCTACAAGGTCGAAACGGTCGAATATCAGGCGGGCGATCAGGCCGGGACCAAATCGGCCACGCTGCTGATCAAGGGTGAAAACGCCTATGGCTATGCCAAGACCGAAAGCGGGGTTCACCGGCTGGTGCGCATCAGCCCCTATGATAGCAGCGCGCGGCGGCACACCTCGTTCAGTTCGGTGTGGGTCTACCCCGTGATTGACGACACTTTTGAAATCGAGATCAATCCCGCCGATCTGAAAGTTGATACCTATCGCGCCTCAGGTGCGGGCGGGCAGCACGTCAACACCACCGATTCGGCGGTGCGCTTTACCCACATCCCGACCGGGATCGTGGTGGCTTGTCAGAATGATCGCAGCCAGCACAAGAACCGCGAAACCGCGATGAATATGCTCAAAGCACGATTGTTCGAACGCGAAATGGCGATGCGCGAAGCGGCTGCCAGCGGCGAATATCAGGAAAAAAGCGAAATTGGCTGGGGCCACCAGATCCGTTCATACGTGTTGCAGCCCTATCAGATGGTGAAAGACCTGCGCACCGGGGTCGTTTCTACTGCGCCCGGCGACGTGCTTGATGGCGCAATCGATCTGTTCATTTCCGCAGCGCTCGCCCAGCGGGTGACGGGCGAGACAGTCGAAATCGAGGATGTGGAATAATGATGTCGATACGGCGTCCGCTGGCGGTGGCTGTGGCGGCTGCGGGCATGGTGTTACTGTCAGCCTGCGACCAGATTATGCCCGTGGTGGTGGATCAGCCCGACAGCGCGGCCCAATTTCCCAAACCGGATCGTCCGGTTGCTGAGGTGATTTCCAACCAGTTTTCCAACGAAGACGCGCGTGATGAGCGGAATGAGGCGCAGGTGGTGATGGACCTCGCCAATATCCGCGCCGGAATGACAGTGGCGGATATCGGCGCGGGTGAGGGGTATTACACCGTGCGCCTGGCCGAGCGTGTGGGGGCAGACGGACGCGTGTTGGCGCAGGACATTAGCCGCGATGCGCTGGAACGGCTGGGCCGCCGGGTTGAGCGCGAACGGCTTGAAAACATCTCGATCAAGCTGGGTGAAGCCGCCGATCCGCAGCTGCCACCGGACAGTTTCGACCGCATCTTCATGGTTCATATGTATCACGAAGTGACCGAGCCCTATGCCTTTTTGTGGCATATGTGGCCTGCGCTTAACGCCGGCGGGCAAATCATCCTTGTGGAAAGCAACAGCCCGATCGGCACCCACGGAATGCCGCACCGGCTGCTGTTCTGCGAATTTGAGGCGGTCGGCTATGTGCTGGTAGAATATGTCGAGCGGCCAGACATCAAAGGATATTTTGCGCGGTTTGAACGCGGTAAAGCCCGCACCAGGCCAGAGGCGATCCGCGCCTGCAGCGCGGGCTAGCAAAAGCGCCGTGTCAAGCGTTGCGGCGTGCGTATCTGATCACTATGTCACATTTAAGGAATGCGCGTCAGGAACGGCGCGAAGGGGAGTTTTCATTGTTCAAGGGATTGAGCCCGATCGTCTATGGCGGGCGCGAAGTGTGGCCGCTGGTCGAAGGCGGCAAGGGCGTATCGGCAACCAACCATGCGAGTTCGGGCGCGTGGGCGGCTGCGGGCGGTATCGGCACGGTCAGTGCGGTCAACGCCGATAGCTATGACGCGGACGGCAACCCGATCCCGCAGATCTATCACGGCGCAACGCGCGGCGAACGCCATCAGGAATTGATCCGCTACGCCATTGATGGCGCGACCACGCAAGTCAAACAGGCCTATGAAATCGCAGGCGGCAAGGGCGCGATCAACATCAACGTGTTGTGGGAAATGGGCGGGGCGCAGGCCGTGCTCGAAGGCGTGCTGGAAAACACCCGCGGCATGGTGACCGGCGTCACCTGCGGGGCGGGGATGCCGTACAAGCTGGCGGAAATCGCGGCGCGGTTCAATGTGTCCTACCTGCCGATCATCAGTTCGGGCCGGGCGTTCCGCGCATTGTGGAAACGTTCCTATCACAAGGTGCCCGAACTGATGGCGGCGGTGGTCTATGAAGACCCGTGGCTGGCGGGCGGGCATAATGGCCTTTCTAACGCCGAAGACCCGACCAAGCCGCAAGACCCCTATCCGCGCGTCAAGGAACTGCGCGCGATGATGCGCGCCGAGGGCGTGAGCGAGGACGTGGCGATCGTGATGGCGGGCGGTGTGTGGTACCTGCGCGAATGGAACGACTGGATCGACAATCCCGAACTCGGCAAGATCGCATTCCAGTTCGGCACGCGCCCCTTGCTCACCCGCGAAAGCCCGATCCCGCAAATCTGGAAGGATATGCTCCGCACGGTCGAGCCGGGGGACGTGCTGCTGCACAAATTCTCGCCCACCGGGTTCTATTCGAGCGCGGTCAAGACCCCGTTCCTGTATGAATTGATGCACCGTTCCGAACGCCAGATTGCGTTTTTCAAGCGCGGCGCGGAAGAAGGCACGGTGCAACTGGGCGAAGACGGCAAGGCGCGCAGTTTCTGGGTGCGGCCAGATGATAAGGCCAAGGCGGAAATCTGGATGCGCGCCGGGCATACCGAGCCGCTCAAGACCCCCGATGGCACGATCATCTTTGTAACGCCCGAGGCGCGCGACACCATCCGCGACGATCAGCAGGCCTGTATGGGTTGCCTGTCGCATTGCGGGTTTTCCAGCTGGAAAGACCACGATGATTACACCACCGGGCGCCTGGCTGACCCGCGCAGCTTCTGCATTCAGAAGACCTTGCAGGAAATCGCCCACGGCGATCATCCCGACAACAACCTCGCCTTTGCAGGCCACGCGGCCTACCGTTTCAAGACCGATCCGTTCTTCTCCAACGGCTACACGCCAAGCGTGGGTGAACTGGTCGAGCGGATTTTGACGGGGGATTGATGGGCGTGGCGGCCGCGCAACTTTCCGATGCGGAGGTTGCGCGCCGCCTGCCGGTATGGCGTGCGCTTTCTGATATATTTCTCGATACCGAGCTTGATCCGCACCATTATCGTCGCATGGCAGACGCCATTGCCCAAAGCGGATTTTCCGCGTCGGAAGCCGAAGCGATCTTTCGGGATGAAGTTGCTCCCGCCTTTGCAGCCAACCTGTGGGACGTCGCTGGGGAATGGCAGGGTTGGCCAGACGACTACGTGCGTGAGCGCGTGCTGGCAAAGCGCGGATCGGCGCTGTCCAAAGCCGCCAATTGGTTGTTTCACCGTGAAATGCTTGATCGGGAGTGGGCGCGGGTCGCCGACTTTCTACGCGCGTAACCCCTATAACAACGCCGTCAGCACCTGATCGGGCGGCCTGTGCCCGTCGGCCCATATGCGAATGTTGGCGATCACCTTGTGGCCCGAATCCTCGCGGCCTTCTGCAGTGGCGCTGCCGATGTGGGGGAGGGTCATGACGTTGGGGTGTTCGATCAACCGGTGGTCGACATTCGGCTCGTCGGGATAAACATCCAGCCCCGCGCCCGCCAGATGGCCCGATTGCAGCGCCGCGATCAGCGCTTCCTGATCGATCAACTCGCCGCGCGCGGTGTTGATGATGCTGCTGCCCGGCTTCATCAGCGCAATCCGCCGCGCGTCCACCAGATGGCGGGTGTTGTCGGTCAAAGGGCAGTGCAAACTGAGGATATCGGCTTCCGCCATCAGCGTATCGACATCGGCTGCGTAGCGCGCGCCCAGCATCCGTTCTAACGCTTCGGGCAGCGGCTTGCGGTTGGTGTAGGCGATCTCCAGCCCGAAGGCGCGGGCGCGGTGGGCGACCGCTTGGCCGATCCGCCCCATGCCGACGATCCCCAGCACCTTGCCTGCCAGCTTGCGCCCCAACAGGCCCGAAGGTGCCCAACCTGTCCATTCGCCGCGCCGCACGAGGCCGATACCTTCACGAATCCGGCGCGGCACACCAATGATCCCGGCCATGGTCAAATCGGCGGTGTCATCGGTGAACACACCGGGGGTGTTGGTGACGAGGATGCGGCGCGCGGCGGCGGCGGCCAGATCAATATGTTCCGTCCCCGCGCCGAAATTGGCGATCAGCCCCAACCGATCACCCGCGCCTGCGATCAGATCGGCGTCGATCCGGTCAGTCACGGTCGGCACCAGCACGTCGCAATCGCGCATCGCGGCGGCGAGCTGTTCACGGGTCAGCGGCACGTCCGTCTCGTTCAGCACCACATCAAACAGCTCGCGCATCCGTGCCTCAACTGCGGGCATCAGGTGGCGGGTGACGATCACGCGCGGGCGTTCAAGGGGTAGGTGGGCAATCGGGGTGCGGGTTTCTGGCATAGGTATCGGCTAATACCGCAGGGGCCGCGCGGTCAAGCTGCGATCCGGCATGTGCGACTTGAACAGGACGGGGCAGTGCGGCTATCGCAGCGGATGATGTGGGGATTCCGTAACTTTATCGCATTTTGTCTCGCCCTCGCGGCAGGGCTGACCGTGTTCACCGCGCCGCTGCGGGCGCAGGATCGGGCGCTGCCCTATTGGGCGTCGCTGCGTTATGACGAGGTGCGGATGCGGGTCGGGCCGAGCGAGGAGTACCCGATCGAGTGGGTATACAAGCGCAAGGGCCTGCCGGTGAAGGTTGTGCGGGTGCGCGAAGGCTGGCGTCTGGTCGAAGATCCCGAAGGCGCGCGCGGCTGGATTGCGCGCAGCCAGCTTGACCCTGCGCGCGGGGTGATGGTGGTGGGGACAGGACTGGTTGATGTGCGGGCCTCGGCATCGGCCACCTCGGCGCTCAATTGGCGGGCGCAGCCGGGTGTGGTCGCCAACCTGCTGCGCTGCCGTGAAAGCTGGTGCGAAGTCGATATTGCCGGGCGCAAGGGCTGGGCGCTGCGCGAACGCCTGTGGGGCGCAGAGGATTTGCCGGGCGACGAATAGGCCGGGCGACCGTTCAGCCGCCCGGCGTTTCGCCTCAGATCAACTCCACCGCAACCGCGGTCGCTTCCCCGCCGCCGATGCACAAGGATGCGACGCCGCGCGTTTTGCCCTGCGCCTTCAATGCGCCGAGCAGGGTGACTATGATCCGCGCACCACTCGCGCCGATGGGGTGGCCCAATGCCGTGCCGCCGCCGTTGACGTTGATCTTGTCGTGCGGGATGCCAAGATCGCGCATCGCGAACATCGCCACGCAGGCGAAGGCTTCGTTGACTTCGAACAGATCGACATCATCGACGCTCCACCCGGCGCGGTCGAGCACCTTCTGGATCGCGGGGATCGGCGCGGTGGTGAAATCCGCCGGGGCCTGGGCGTGGGCGGCGGTGGCGACGATCCGCGCGACCGGGGTGTAGCCCTTGTCCGCGGCCACACTTGCGCGGGTCAGCACCAATGCGGCGGCACCATCCGAAATCGAACTGGACGTCGCGGCGGTGATCGTTCCGTCTTTGGCGAAGGCGGGGCGCAATTGCGGAATTTTGTCAGGGCGGCCCTTACTGGGGGATTCGTCATGTTCGACCACGACATCGCCTGCACGGGTTGAAACGGTTACGGGCACGACTTCGTCGGCAAACGCGCCGCTGGCAATCGCACGGTTGGCGCGGGCGAGCGATTCGATGGTGTAGGCATCCATCTCGTCACGGGTCATCTGATAGGCGTTGGCGGTATCCTGCGCGAAAGTCCCCATCGCCCGGCCCGGTTCATAGGCATCTTCAAGCCCATCAAGGAACATGTGGTCATAGGCGGTATCATGCCCAAGCCGCGCGCCCGAGCGGTGCTTTTTTAGGAGGTAAGGCGCGTTGGTCATGCTCTCCATCCCGCCGGCAACCACCACATCGATGGTGCCACTGGCGAGCGCTTCGGCCCCCATGATCACGGTCTGCATTCCGCTGCCGCACACCTTGTTGACGGTGGTGGCTTGAACTGAAAGCGGCAGGCCCGCCTTGATCGCGGCCTGACGCGCCGGGGCCTGGCCAAGCCCGGCGGGCAGCACGCAGCCGATATAGGCGCGGTCGATATCCTCGCCCGCTACGCCGGCGCGCTCAACTGCCGCCTTGACTGCCACCGCGCCAAGATCGGTCGCGGCTACATCGGCCAGCGCGCCCTGCATCGCGCCCATCGGGGTGCGGGCGTAGGAAAGGATCACGATCGGGTCGGCGGCGGAAAACTGGGTCATGGAAAAGTCCTTGCTTCACTTAGGGGGGTGAGCACCGATGTAATGCTGCGTTGCAGTATTGGCAATCATAGTCGCGTGGCTGCAATCGCCTTGTCAGCGGGCGGGCTTTGCGCGAAGATGCGTCGCAAATGAAAACGCATCACTGCGAATGGGAGAATGACATGGCCGATGATCGCCGCGAAGACCTCGACGCCCTGCTGGCGCGCCAACGCGCCGCCTTCACCGCTTCGCGCCCCGAACCAATGTCGCAGCGGAAAGACCGCATCCGCCGCGCGATTGCTCTGGTCAAGGATCACGGTGATGATTTCGCCAAGGCGATGAGCGCGGATTTCGGCAACCGTTCCTACGCGCAATCGATGCTGACCGATGTTGCGGCGACCGTGGCTGCGGGCAATGATGCGCTGAAACACATGGACAAGTGGGCCAAGCCCGACAAGCGCAAGGTGCAATTCCCGCTCGGCCTGCTGGGCGCGCGGGCCGAGGTGCGGTATGAACCCAAGGGCGTAATCGGCATCCTGTCCCCGTGGAATTTCCCGCTTCAGCTCGCTTTTGGCCCGTTGATGCAGGTGTTTGCAGCGGGCAATCGCGCGATGATCAAACCGTCCGAATTTACCGAGCGCACCAGCGAGTTGATGGCGCAGTTGACGGCTGAATATTTCGCACCCGAAGAAGTCGCGGTTGTTACCGGCGGGCCGGAAGTCGCCGCCGCGTTTTCCTCGCTGCCGTTCGATCATCTGGTGTTCACCGGATCGACCGCGACAGGCCGCCGGGTGATGCAGGCCGCCGCCGCGAACCTCGTTCCGGTAACGCTTGAACTCGGCGGAAAATCGCCCGTCATCATGGGCCGCAGCGCCGATTTCGCCAAGGCAGGCGAACGGATTGCGATTGGCAAAATGCTCAACGCCGGGCAAATCTGCCTCGCGCCCGATTACATGATCGTGCCCGAAGACAAGCAGGACGAAGCGGTGGCAGGCGTCGTCGGCGCGGCGAGCGCGATGTATCCGCGCCTGCTCGATAATGATGATTACGCCTCAATCGTGTCAGACCGCCATTTCGAACGGCTGCAAGGCCTGGTCGAAGACGCGCGCGGCAAGGGCGCCGAGGTGATCGAGGTCAATCCCGCTGGCGAGGATTTCACCAACGCCAATCAGCGCAAGATGCCGCTTACTATCCTTAAGAACGTCACCGAAGATATGGCGGCGATGCAGGAGGAAATCTTCGGCCCGGTATTGCCGGTGATGACCTACAAAGCGCTCGATCAGGCGGTGGATTACGTCAACGATCATGATCGCCCGCTCGGCCTGTATTATTTCGGCGAGGACAAGGGCGAACAGGAACGCGTGCTGACCCGCACGATTTCAGGCGGTGTGACGACCAATGACGTGGTTTTCCACGTTTCGATGGAAGACTTGCCGTTCGGCGGGGTCGGCCCTTCGGGGATGGGTTCTTACCACGCCATCGAAGGCTTCCGCGAATTCAGCCACGCCCGCGCGGTTTATCATCAGCCCAAGATCGACATCGCCAAGCTTGCCGGATTGAAGCCGCCCTATGGCAAGGCGACCGACAAGGCGGCGGCGAACATGATGAAGTAAGCCTGTGGCGCAACAGGTGTTCGATTTCCCGCAACACCAATAAGGGAATTTGTCAGAGTCACAGGCTTGCGCCTGCCGTTCGACGGGCTTAGGGCGGCCATCGGAATTAACAGCTTGGACAACGCCGTGGTCGATCTCAGCCAGTATCTTCCGATACTGTTATTCGTGCTCGTCGCCTTCGGGCTCTCGCTCCTGTTCGTAGTGGCGCCGATGGCGGTGTCGCGGCTGACCGGCACGCACAACCCGGATGCCGAAAAACTCAGCGAGTATGAATGCGGTTTCCCCGCGTTTGAGGACGCGCGCAGCCAGTTCGATGTGCGGTTCTACCTCGTGGCGATCAGCTTTATCGTGTTTGATCTCGAAGCCGCGTTCCTGTTCCCTTGGGCGGTCAGCCTTGGCGAAACGGGCTGGGTTGGCTGGGGCGGAATGATGGTGTTCCTGTTCATCCTTGCGGTTGGGCTGGCTTATGAATGGAAGAAAGGGGCGTTGGATTGGGAATGAATACCATCGTTACTCCTCCTCAAGGACTTCCTGACATTTCCGCGCTCACCACCGCCAAGGGCGGCGAAGTGCGTCAGCCCGATGCGTCTTATTTCACCGCGTTGCAGACCGAGGTGAATGACAAGGGCTTCCTCGTCACCTCGACCGAGGATCTGTTCCAGTGGGCGCGCACCGGCAGCTTGTGGTGGATGACCTTCGGCCTCGCTTGTTGCGCGGTGGAGATGATCCATGTGAATATGCCGCGTTACGACATGGAGCGTTTCGGCGCTGCCCCGCGTGCGTCCCCGCGTCAGTCGGACGTGATGATCGTGGCGGGCACGCTGTGCAACAAGATGGCCCCGGCGCTGCGCAAAGTTTACGACCAGATGTCCGATCCGAAATACGTGATCAGCATGGGTAGCTGCGCCAATGGCGGCGGCTATTACCACTATAGCTATTCGGTGGTGCGCGGCTGTGACCGGATTGTGCCGGTGGATATTTACGTGCCCGGATGCCCGCCGACGGCCGAGGCGTTGCTTTACGGCGTGATGCAATTGCAGCGCAAAATCCGCCGCGTCGGCACGATTGAGAGGTAAGGGCGATGGCCGTTCTCCACTCCGCCCCGAAATTCGCCTCCAACGAAGGCGTGATTGACGCGATCAGCGAAAGCATCAGCGTGTGGCTGATCGATGCGCAAGAAACGCATGGTGAGGTGTCGTTCCGCGTCCAGCGCGATGCCATTGAACAGGTGCTGCGCATATTGCGTGACGATCACCAGTATCAGCAGTTGATGGAAATCGCCGGGGTTGATTACCCCGACCGCGCGGAGCGGTTCGAGGTGGTCTATATGCTCCTGAGCCTGACCAAAAACCACCGCGTGATGGTGAAATGTTCGGCTGACGAGGACACCCCGGTTCCGACTGTCACGACGCTGTGGCCCAACGCGGGCTGGCTGGAACGCGAAGTGTTCGACATGTTCGGCGTCACTTTCGCGGGCAACCCCGATCTGCGCCGCATCCTCACCGATTACGGGTTTGAAGGCCACCCGTTCCGCAAGGATTTCCCGCTGACCGGCTACACCGAACTGCGTTATTCCGAAGAGGAAAAGCGGGTGGTGTATGAACCGGTCGAACTGGCGCAGGAAATGCGCGAGTTTGATTTCCTCTCTCCTTGGGAAGGCGCGGATTACGTTCTGCCCGGAGACGAGAAGGCTGACGAGAAGGCTCCCCCCGCGAAGCCGGAAGGGGAGGCGAAGAAATGACCATGCAACGCGAAGAATCGCCGACCACCGATGGCGCGGTCATCAACAATTACACGATCAATTTCGGCCCCCAGCACCCGGCGGCGCATGGTGTGCTGCGAATGGTGATGGAGCTGGATGGAGAGGTGATCGAACGGATCGACCCGCATGTCGGCCTGCTCCACCGCGGCACTGAAAAGCTGATCGAGCACAAGACGTATTTGCAGGCACTGCCCTATTTCGACCGGCTCGATTACGTTTCGCCGCTGTGTCAGGAACATTCCTATGTGCTGGCGATCGAGAAACTGCTCAATCTCGAAGTGCCGATCCGGGCGCAATACCTGCGAGTTCTGTTTGCCGAATTGACGCGCATTTCCAACCACATGCTCAACATGGGCGCGCACATCCTCGATGTTGGCGCGTTCACGCCGAACCTGTGGATCATGGATCTGCGCGAAGATTGCATGAACTTCTTTGAACGCGCCAGCGGCGCGCGGATGCACTCGGCGTGGTTCCGTCCCGGCGGCGTGCATCAGGACGTGCCGGAAAAGCTGCTGGTCGATATCGGCGACTGGCTCGACAACCGCTTCTTCCAGCTGTTCGAAGACGCGATGAGCCTGGTGATCGACAACCGCATTTTCAAACAGCGCAATGTCGATATTGCGGTGGTGGGCCGCGATGATGCGATTGCGTGGGGATTTTCCGGCCCGATGATCCGCGCCGCTGGCATCCCGTGGGATCTGCGCAAGAGCCAGCCCTATGATGTTTACGATCGCATGGAGTTCGATATTCCGGTCGGGACCAATTCGGACTGCTACGACCGCTTCATGGTGCGCGTGAAGGAAGTCTACGAAAGCGCCAAGATCATCCGTCAGTGCCTGCGTGATATGCCGCAGGGGCCGATTGCCAGCAGCGACAACAAGGTCGTGCCGCCGAAGCGCGGCGAAATGAAGCAGTCGATGGAAGCGCTGATCCACCACTTCAAGCTCTACACCGAAGGCTTCCACGTGCCTGCTGGCGAGGTTTACGTCGCGACTGAAAGCCCCAAGGGCGAATTCGGCGTCTATCTCGTCAGCGACGGCACCAACAAGCCCTACCGCTGCAAGATCCGCCCTACGGCCTTCTCGCACCTTCAGGCAATGGACTTTATGTGCAAGGGCCACATGCTGCCCGACGCGACCGCCATTCTGGGCGCGATCGACGTGGTGTTCGGGGAGTGTGACCGGTGAATCGCGAGTTCAATCCCTTCGATATCCTGATCGGTTTCGGTCTGGGCATAGCGATGTCGCTAATCGGGCTGCGGTTGGCGGGCCTTGTAGACAATGACGTCAGCATTTGGGGTCAGTTTCTCTTAGTACCCACAATGATCTTGGTTATCGCACGACAAATGAACCGGCCACCATTTGTGAAGAAACAAGAGACTGAGTGCGGGGAGAATCATAATGGCTGACCGTACCCCCGCTCCCGTCATTGCGAGTCTCGCACAGCGAGGCGCGGCAATCCAGAGCTTGCCAGCGCCGGGACTGGATTGCTTCGCTGCGCTCGCAATGACGAACCAGTTCGGGGAGTGCGATCGGTGAGGCGGATCAGTAATTGGATATGGGTGGAGGTAGTGTTGCTCGTCGGGCTTTGCATAGTGTTTTTCGTGGGTTTTCTCACGGCAAAGCAATTTGCCACCTTTGGCATAGGAGTGCTCGCGACCTTCGCCATTCCAGCCTTCCTGAATGTTGCAAATACGCAAACGCGAGACGCAAACAATGGCTGATCGTACCCCCGCACCCGACACCCCCGAACTGCGCGAGCGTTGGGGTGGGTTCGAATTCTCCGACGCCTGGCGTGCCAAGGCCGACACGGCGATCTCGCACTATCCCAAAGGGCGCCAGAAATCGGCCGTCATGGCGCTGCTCGACTATGCCCAGCGTCAGGTGGGCGAGGAAACGCAGACGCAGGGCTGGCTGCCGATCCCGGTGATCGAATATGTCGCCGACTATCTCGACATGCCGGTGATCCGCGTGCTCGAAGTCGCCAGCTTCTACTTCATGTATAACCTGAAGCCCGTCGGCAAATTCCACGTGCAGGTGTGCGGCACCACGCCCTGCATGCTGCGCGGCAGCGATGACATCATCGCTGCCTGCAAGAAGCGCGGGATGGCAAAGGGCGAAGTCTCGGCTGACGGCCTGTGGACCCTCACCGAAGTCGAATGCATGGGCAATTGCGCCACCGCACCGATGGTCCAGATCAACGACGACAACTTCGAAGATCTGACGCCGGAGCGCTTGGACGCGGTGCTCGATGCGCTCGCAGCGGGTGAGCAACCCAAGGCGGGCACGCAGGAGCCGGGGCGGCACACGTCTGAACCCTCGGGCGGGCCAACCACGTTGCAGGACATGGTCAACGCCAACCACGATTATCGGGGGGAGTGGTGATGCGTTTCGGTCATCCCATTCTCGTCATCCCAGCGAAAGCTGGGACCCAGGGCGACACGCACTGTGCTTTGTTGCCTGAGGCCCCAGCTTTTGCTGGGGTGACGGGAGAGGTTGCAAAGTGACAGAAGCTGTCTCCATCCTCGGCGCGTTGTTGCTCGCCTTCATCGCCTACAAGGTGCTGATGGGGCTGGTGCGCGTGGGGGTGATCATCCTCATCCTCGCGGTGCTGGCAGGGCTGTGGCAGCAGGGAGCGATCGGATGAACCCGGTGACTCTCGCCTTTGTCGTCCTCGGGCTGACCGGCTTTGCGTTGGGCGCGGTGTTGAGCGCGACCGGCAAGATGGAAATGGGCGTGATCCTGATGGGTCTCGGACTTACCTTCCAAGTGATTTCGCTGGTGCGGCTGAAACGCGCCAAACAACAAGGGAAGCAGTGATGCTGGCTGACGTTTTTGAAGGGGGCGCTCGCGATGCTCGCTGACCGGGACCGCATCTTCACCAATGTCTACGGCTTTCAGGACTGGGGCCTGAAAGCAGCGCAGGCGCGCGGCGATTGGGATGGCACTAAGGCGCTGCTCGAACGCGGGCCGGATGCTATCGTCGAGGAGATCAAGGCGAGCGGGCTGCGCGGACGCGGCGGGGCGGGCTTTCCCACCGGGCTGAAATGGTCCTTCATGCCCAAGGAATCGCGTGACGGGCGGCCCAGCTTCCTCGTCATCAATGCCGATGAATCCGAACCCGGCAGCTGCAAAGACCGCGAAATCCTGCGCCATGATCCGCACAAGCTGGTCGAAGGCGCGCTGGTCGCAGGCTTCGCGATGCGCGCTCGGGCAGCCTATATCTATGTGCGCGGCGAATATATCCGCGAGGCAGAGGTGCTTCAGGCCGCGATCCATCAGGCTTATGAAGCCGGGCTGATCGGCAAGAACGCCTGCGGGTCTGGCTATGATTTCGACGTGTTCATGCACCGCGGTGCGGGCGCCTATATCTGCGGCGAAGAAACCGCGATGATCGAAAGCCTCGAAGGCAAGAAAGGCCAGCCGCGCCTCAAGCCCCCGTTCCCGGCGGGCGCGGGGCTGTATGGCTGCCCGACCACGGTCAACAACGTGGAAAGCATCGCGGTCGCGCCGACGATCCTGCGGCGCGGGGCGACTTGGTTCAGCTCCTTCGGGCGTGAGAACAACAAGGGCACCAAGCTGTTCCAGATTTCTGGCCATGTGGAAAAGCCCTGCGTGGTCGAGGAATCGATGAGCATCCCGTTCGAGGAGTTGATCGAGAAACACTGCGGCGGCATTCGCGGCGGGTGGGACAATCTGCTGGCGGTGATCCCCGGTGGTTCGTCCGTTCCACTGGTTCCTGCCGAGCAAATCCGCCACGCGCTGATGGATTTTGACGGCCTCAAGGACTTGGGTAGCGGCCTCGGCACGGCGGCGGTGATCGTGATGGACAAGTCGACCGACATCGTCCGCGCGATCAGCCGCCTCAGCTATTTCTACAAGCACGAAAGCTGTGGCCAGTGCACCCCCTGCCGCGAAGGCACGGGCTGGATGTGGCGCATGATGGAGCGCCTGCGCACCGGCGATGCGGCAATCGAGGAAATCGATATGCTGCACGAAGTCACCAAGCAGGTCGAAGGCCACACCATTTGTGCGCTGGGCGATGCGGCGGCGTGGCCGATCCAGGGCCTGATCCGGCATTTCCGGCCGGAGCTGGAGCGGCGGATTCACGAGCATAACGCGCAGTTTGCGCCAGAGGTCAGGGAGGCGGCGGAATGATGCGGTCTCATCGCCCACTGTGGATGGCGGCGCTTGGCGTGGTTTTGGCTGGGGCCAGCATATCGGCTGTCAGCGCTCAGGATTCCCGGACCGGTTCCCGGCTAGGCAACCGCCTAGAGGCCGGTAAACCGCAGAAAACCAGCGACGCGATCACCAATGCTCACACGCTGGCGCGCTGCATTTATCTGGTGAGAGACCGCACCGTTGATCGCTATCTGACGACCACGAGCTTCGACGATCACGACAATGCGGCTGCTCTCGTGTTCAAGGACGTGGAATGCGAGTTCCACCGCGTGGATAGTGCTCTCACCGAAACCCACGGTGTATACAGTTCACCTGCTTCGATGCGCGGGCTGCTCGCCGAAGCGGCATTGCGCAAAGGTGGTTTTCTCACTGATCCCGACAAGCAACTTCCGCGCTTGCCCATTGCGGAAGGTTACAACAAGACTTGGTTCAAGATGACCCAGCGTTCCAACACTGTGAACGCCATGTCAGCCTGCTTCGCTGATACGTGGCCCGACCTTGTCGTGGCGCTGCTGAAAACCAAGCCGGTATCGAACGAGGAAAATCAGGTAATTGGCGAAGTTGCGGGGGAACTCGGGCCTTGCCTGATTAATGGAGCCCAGTTGCAGGCCAACGCCTTCACGTTACGCGCTGCCTTGGCCGAGGGATATTTCCATCGGGCGATGGGGGCCAATGAAGATATTGTGCCAGATGTGCGGAAGACGGCGGAATGATGAGGAAGAACAACCTTCGTCATTGCGAGCTTAGCGAAGCAATCCAGTTCCGGAGCTGGATTGCCGCGTCGGCTTCGCCTCCTCGCAATGACGAATTCAAGCAAGAGGCAGCTGAATAATGCCTAAAGTCACCGTAGACGGTCAGGAAATCGAAGTCCCGGCGGGCGCGACTGTGTTGCAGGCGTGCGAGCTGGCGGGCAAGGAAATCCCGCGCTTCTGCTATCACGTCTGGTCGAAGTGAAGCCCGGGCCGCCCAAGCCGCAGGCCTCCTGCGCGCTGCCGGCTGCCGATGGTCAGGAAATCCGCACCGATAGCCCGATGGTCAAGAAGGCCCGCGAAGGGGTGATGGAGTTCCTGCTCATCAACCACCCGCTCGATTGCCCAATCTGCGATCAGGGCGGCGAGTGCGATTTGCAGGATCAGGCGGTTGCCTATGGCCGCGGCGGCTCGCGCTATGAGGAAAACAAGCGCGCCGTGACCGAAAAATATATGGGCCCGCTGATCAAGACGATCATGACTCGCTGCATCCACTGCACCCGCTGCGTGCGCTTTTCCGAGGAAATCGCTGGCGTGGACGAAATCGGCGCGCTCTATCGCGGCGAGGATATGCAGATCACCACCTATCTCGAACAGGCGGCGGCGCATGAACTTAGCGCCAATGTCATCGACCTGTGCCCGGTCGGCGCGCTGACCTCGCGGCCCTATGCGTTTGAAGCGCGGCCGTGGGAGCTGAAGAAGACGCTCAGCATTGATGTGTCCGACGCAGTGGGGGCGAATATCACGCTCCATTCCAAGGGCCGCGAAGTCATGCGCGCGCTGCCGCGCGTTAATGATGACGTCAACGAGGAGTGGCTGAGCGACAAGGGTCGCTATCAGGTCGACGGGCTGACCAAGCGCCGTCTCGACCGCGTGTGGGTGCGCCGGGATGGCCGGTTGCAGCCTGCCGAGTGGAGCGACGCCTTCGGCATGATCGCGGGCGCTCTGGAGGGCGACAAGGCCAGCATCGCGGCGGTGGCGGGCGATCTGCTCGATGCCGAGACGATGTTTGCCGCCAAGGCGTTGGCCAATGCCTGCGGATCGCAGCTGACCGAAGCGCGTCAGACCGGCATGACTTATGATGTGTCGAACCTGGCGGCGGTGAACTTCAATTCGGGCTTTGCCGGGATCGAGACCGCTGACGCGATCCTGATCATCGGCAGCCATGTCCGCTGGGAAGCGGCGCTGCTCAATGTCCGGCTGCGCAAGGCGGTGAAGGCGGGTGCGAAGGTCTATGTGGTCGGGCCTGAATGGGAAACCACCTATCCGGCGACCTTCCTCGGCAGCGACCTGAAACTGCTCAACCGCGTGCCCAAGGAACTGGGTGACGTCATGAAGGCGGCCAAGCGTCCGGCGGTGATTGTCGGCCCGGCGGCTCTGGCCAAGGGTGCGCTTGGCGCGGCGCTCAAGCTGGTCGACAAGTTCGGCTTGGTGAAGGACGATTGGAACGGCTTCAACGTGCTGCACATCTCGGCGGCGCGCATGGCATCGCTGATGCTTGATTTCACAGTTCCGGGCGGGACGGGCGAAGTGGCGAAGGCCGCGCCGAAGGTGCTGCTCAGCCTCGGCGCGGACGAGATGGATTACGCCCCGTTTGCGACGAGCCTCAAGGTCTATATCGGCCACAACGGCGACAAGGGCGCGGCTTCCGCCGACATCATCCTGCCGGGCGCGTCCTATGCCGAAAAGGATGGGACTTACGTCAACACCGAGGGCCGCGTTCAGTTCGCCGAGAAGGCCGTATTCGCCCCCGGCGATGCCCGCGAGGACTGGACGATTTTGCGGGCGCTGGCCGATGCGCTGGGTGTCTCGGTGGGCTTTGACAGCTTCGGCGAATTGCAGTCTGCCATGATCGCAGCCGTGCCCGCTCTGGGTGAGGAAGGCCTTGCCGATTACGGCGCGCTGCCCAAGGCGGACAGCGGCGCGAAGTTCGAGGGCGAAATTATCGGCTATCCGGTCAAGGATTTCTACCTCACCAATCCCATCGCCCGTGCGAGCGACGTGATGCAGCGCTGTTCGGATGAATTGCTTCATGGCGCTGACGTGAAGGAGGCTGCGGAATGAGAAACACGCAACAAATCCTCCCCCTTCAGGGGAGGGGGACCATCCGCAGGATGGTGGAGGGGGTTCGCCGCCAGCGCGGCCCTCGGCGGGGATTCCCCTCCGTCAGCCGCTGCGCGTCTGCCACCTCCCCCTGCTGGGGAGGATTTTAAGTGACCGCCTTCTTCCAATCCCTCGGCCTCAGCTACGAATGGGCCTGGACCGTCGCCACGCTCACCGGGATCATCGTGATCTCGCTGCTCGTCATGTTCAGCGTCGCCATGGTGATCTATGTCGACCGCAAGGTGCTGGGCGCGATCATGATGCGGCGCGGGCCGAATGTGGTGGGCCCGTTCGGGTTGCTGCAATCCTTCGCCGATGGTCTCAAGGTCTTCCTGCAGGAAACCATCATCCCGTCGGCCGCGAACAAGGGCATCTTCCTGCTCGCACCGATTATCACCTTCACGGTTGCGCTCGCTGCCTGGGCGGTGATTCCGTTCTCGGCGGGCGTGGTACTGGCGGACATCAATGTCGGCCTGCTCTACATCCTCGCGATCTCCTCGATGGGGGTTTACGGCGTGGTGATGAGCGGGTGGGCGTCGAACTCCAAATACCCGTTCTTCTCGGCCATGCGCGCCTCTGCGCAGATGATTTCGTACGAAGTTTCGATCGGCTTTGTGCTGGTCTGCGTGGTGCTGTTTGCCGGTACCTTCAACATGAGCGGGATCGTCAACGCGCAGCGGGGGTTCGGCCTTGGCGTGATCAACGGCTATGTGGTGCACCCGCTGCTGTTCCCGATGTGGGTAGTGTTCTTCATCTCATCACTGGCCGAAACCGCGCGCGCCCCGTTTGACCTCACCGAGGCCGAGAGCGAGCTCGTCGCGGGCTACCAGACTGAATATTCCTCGATGAGCTTCGCGCTGTTCTGGCTTGGCGAGTATGCCAACATCCTGCTGATGTGCTCATTGAACACGCTGCTGTTCTGGGGCGGGTGGCTGCCACCGATTGACTGGGCGCCGCTTTACATGGTGCCTGGGATTATCTGGTTCCTGCTGAAGACCTTCATGTTCTTCCTGATGTTCAGCTGGATCTGGGCGACCGTGCCGCGTTACCGCTACGACCAGCTGATGCGCCTCGGGTGGAAGGTGTTCCTGCCGATGAGCCTGGTGTTTGTTGTGGTGACCAGCGGGTGGCTAATGGCGACGGGGCATTTCGGATGATCGAATTGCTTGCCCTTCTCCTTCAGCCGACATTGGAATCGTTGCCACCGCAGAGCACGAGCGGCTTTGTCGCGTCGGTTCGCTACGACTGCGCGGTAGTCGATGAAACTGGGCGACAAATGTCGCTCAAGCTTCTCAAAACCGGTCGAATGACCGTGATAGGCGAGTATGGAGAACTGCAAAGGACAACGACCGATTTGCCGTTCATAGAGCCAGAGTATCGAGTTGTTGAAGGAAGCGATCCAAGGTTCGCTTCGATGCTTCAGTTTGCGCCCCCGCGCCGTCAGATAGGATGGCACGAATTTGTTCGATCGACCGATGATAGTGGTGAATTTTCAGGCATGTTTGAATTGCTTCGGCATGAGCTTAGCACCGGAATTGATCCGGTGACCGGACAGTTAAGTGGATCAGCGATCATTATGTACATGCCTCGGCCTAGCGCTTCGGAGCAGACCGAAACCTTGGGCGGAGTGTGTGTAGCGACGAGACTTGAGGATCAACCGAAATGACCACCGTCTCCCACCTCATCAAATCGTTCACCCTCTGGGAATTCCTCAAGGCCCACGCCTTGACGCTGAAGTATTTCTTCAAGCCCAAGGTGACGATCAACTACCCCTTCGAGAAGGCCCCGCTCTCGCCCCGCTTCCGCGGCGAGCATGCCTTGCGGCGCTATCCCAATGGGGAGGAACGCTGCATCGCGTGCAAGCTGTGCGAGGCCGTGTGCCCGGCGCAGGCGATCACCATCGACAGCGAACCGCGCGAAGACGGCAGCCGCCGCACCACGCGTTATGACATCGACATGACCAAATGCATCTATTGCGGTTTCTGTCAGGAAGCCTGCCCGGTCGACGCCATCGTTGAAGGGCCGAATTTCGAATACGCCACCGAAACCCGCGAGGAGCTGTTGTATGACAAGGCCAAACTGCTCAGCAATGGTGACAAGTGGGAACGGGCCATCGCGGCCAACCTTGAAGCCGACGCACCCTACCGCTAGGGCGCGCCAGACATAATGCAACACCGCTCGGGTTGAGCTTGTCGAAGCCCGAATTTACGTTTTGGGATCAGGATGTGACGGGCCTTTGAAAAGCTCAGGCTGAGCAGATCGAAGGACAGGGATCGACATGATACAGGCCATCGCCTTCTATTTCTTCGCGACCATCGTGGTCGGCGCCGCTGTGATGGTTATCATGGCGAAGAACCCCGTGCATTCGGTGCTGTGGCTGATCCTGACTTTCTTCAATGCCGCGGGGTTGATGGTGATGGTGGGCGCAGAGTTCATCGCGATGCTGCTGGTGATTGTTTACGTCGGCGCGGTCGCGGTGTTGTTCCTGTTTGTGGTGATGATGCTCGACATTGATTTTGCCGCGATGCGCGCAGGCTTCATCCGCAATGTCCCGCTGGGGCTGGCTATTGCAGCGGTGCTGCTGGCCGAATTGCTGCTGGCGGTGGGCGCATACAATGCAGGCGGAATAACGCTCGGCACGCCCGATGGCAGCGCGTTGCAAGCGGCTGATGTCAGCAATATCGAGGCACTCGGCGCGCTGCTTTATGGCCGGTATATCCTGTTGTTCGAAATCGCCGGGATCATTCTGCTAGTGGCGATGATCGGTGCGATTGTGCTGACCCTCCAGCCGCCGAAGCTCGGTGCGCGTGCGCGCCAGAATGTGGGCAAGCAGATCCGCCGCCGCCCCGAAGATGCAACCGTCATGAAGAACCCGGAGATCGGGCGAGGGGTTGAACTATGATTAGTGCAGGTGGGATTGGTATCGAACACTACCTTACCGTGGGCGCGATTTTGTTTGTGCTTGGGGTGTTGGGGATTTTCCTCAACCGCAAGAATGTGATCGTGATCCTGATGGCGATCGAGCTGATCCTGCTCGCCGTGAATATCAATCTGGTCGCCTTCAGCGCGTTTATGCAGGATCTGGTGGGGCAGGTTTTCGCGATGCTGGTGCTGACCGTGGCGGCGGCCGAAGCCGCGATTGGCCTTGCGATCCTGGTGATCTATTTCCGCGGACGCGGTTCAATTGCGGTTGATGATATCAACCGGATGAAGGGGTAAGCGACCAGTGCAGACCCAGATACTCCTCATCGTGTTTGCGCCGCTGCTGGCGGCTGTGATTGCCGGTCTGGGCAACCGCATGATCGGCAATTTTGCGGCCAAGTCGATCACCACCGGCGCGCTGATCCTGTCAGCGGTTTTGAGCTGGCCGATCTTCCTCGGCTTTATCGCCGGGACTGAAACCGCCGAAGTGGTGCAGGTGTTGAAGTGGGTCGAAAGCGGCTCGCTCTCCTTCGACTGGGCATTGCAGGTCGATACTCTGACTGCGGTCATGCTGGTCGTGATCAACACGGTCTCCGCGATCGTGCACATCTATTCGTGGGGGTATATGGAGGAAGACCCGGATCAGCCGCGGTTCTTCGCCTACCTTTCGCTGTTCACCTTTGCGATGCTGATGCTGGTGACGGCTGATAATCTGGTGCAGATGTTCTTCGGCTGGGAAGGCGTGGGGCTGGCGTCCTATCTGCTGATCGGGTTCTGGTTCAAAAAGCCGAGCGCCAATGCCGCCGCGATCAAGGCGTTTGTGGTCAACCGGGTCGGCGATCTGGGCTTCATGCTCGGCATTTTCGGCACCTATCTGGTGTTCCAGACCACTTCGATCCCCGAAATTCTGGCCGAGGCGCCGGCGATGAGCGGGTCGACCATCACCTTTGTCGGGATGCGCCTCTATGCGATGGACATCCTGTGCATCCTGCTGTTCATCGGGGCGATGGGCAAGAGTGCGCAGTTGGGCCTGCACACCTGGCTGCCCGATGCAATGGAGGGGCCGACGCCGGTTTCTGCGCTGATCCACGCCGCGACAATGGTGACGGCGGGTGTGTTCATGGTCTGCCGTCTGTCGCCAATGTTCGAAACCGCTCCGACCGCGCTGATGGTCGTCACGGTAATCGGTGCTGCCACCTGCTTCTTTGCCGCTACCATCGGCACCACGCAGTGGGATATCAAGCGGGTGATCGCCTATTCGACCTGTTCGCAGCTCGGCTATATGTTCTTTGCTGCTGGGGTGGGCGCTTACGGGGTGGCGATGTTCCACCTGTTCACCCATGCCTTCTTCAAGGCGCTGCTGTTCCTTGGCGCGGGCAGTGTGATCCACGCGATGCATCACGAACAGGACATGCGCTATTACGGCGGGCTGAGGAAACGCATTCCGTTCACCTTCTACGCGATGCTGGCGGGCACCTTGGCGATCACCGGGCTGGGCGTTTACCACCTTGGCGTCGGCTTTGCCGGGTTCTGGTCAAAGGATGCCGTGCTCGAAGTCGCCTTTGCGCGCGGCACGGAGATTTCAGTGATGTCGTTCTGGCTGGGCGTTGGTGCTGCCTTGCTGACCAGCTTTTACAGCTGGCGGCTGATGTTCCTGACCTTCTGGGGCAAGCCGCGCTGGATCGAGAGCGAGCATATCCAGCATTCCGTCCACAAGACCCCGGAACAGGCGGGAGAAGATACCACAGGCGGCTATCACCCGCATGAAAGCCCGGTGTCGATGCTGGTGCCGCTCGGCCTGCTAGGAATTGGCGCGGTTGCGGCGGGGCAGGTGTTTGCGCCCAGCTTCCTTGATGACGCGGCGTTCTGGGCCGGGTCGATCTTTTATAACGAGCCGTTGATCCACGCGATGCACGCTGTGCCCTATTGGGTGAAGTATTCGGCGCTGGTCGTGATGCTGCTCGGCTTTGCGGGCGCATATCTCGCCTATATCGCCAAGCCTGATATCCCGGCCAAATTCGTCGCGACATTCCGCGGCTTGCACAACTTCGTCTACCACAAATGGTATTTTGACGAGTTGTATGATCGGATTTTTGTGAAACCCGCATTCTGGCTCGGTCGCCAATTCTGGAAGCTCGGCGATATTGGCACCATTGACCGGTTTGGCCCCAATGGCATCGCTTGGGTTGTTGATCGCAGCGCGGTGGCCGCCAAGTCGATCCAGTCGGGCTACCTCTATACCTATGCGTTGATCATGCTGCTCGGGCTGGTCGCCGCTATCACTTACGTTCTGCTGTAGGAGCTCGCTTCGTCATGGAAGGCCTACCCATCCTGTCGTTGATGATGCTCGTGCCGCTGGCGGGCGCGCTGGCGTGTCTGTTTGCGGGCGCTGCGGCCGCGCGGTGGATTGCACTGGGGACGACGCTCGTCACCTTTGTTCTCGGCGTGGCGCTGTGGTCGAACTACCAGATCGGGGGAGCGCAATGGCAGTTCACAGAACGGGCTGAGCTGTTCGCGGGCTTTTCATGGGCATTGGGGATCGACGGCATTGCCCTGATGCTGATCATGCTCAGCGTGTTCCTGATGCCGATCTGTATTCTGGCGAGCTGGGATGCCGTGCAAAAGCGCGTCGGCGAATACATGGCAGCCTTCCTGTTCATGGAAGTGCTGATGATCGGTACGTTTTCGGCGCAGGATCTGTTCCTGTTCTATATCTTCTTCGAGGCAGGCCTGATTCCGATGTATTTGATCATCGGGGTTTGGGGAGGGGACAACCGCATTTACGCCAGTTACAAGTTCTTCCTCTACACCCTGCTCGGATCGGTGCTGATGCTGATCGCGATGTTCTGGATGGTGGCAGAGGCTGGCACCTCCGACATCCCGACATTGATGCAATACTCCTTCCCACCGGGCGCGCAGACGTGGCTGTGGTTGGCATTTTTCGCCAGTTTCGCGGTCAAGGTTCCGATGTGGCCGTTCCACACCTGGCTGCCCGATGCCCACGTGCAGGCGCCCACGGCAGGGTCGGTGATCCTGGCGGGTGTGCTGCTCAAGCTGGGCACCTATGGCTTTGTCCGTTTCAGCCTGCCGATGTTCCCTGAGGCCTCGGCGCAATTTGCGTGGTTGGTGTTTGTCCTGTCGATGATCGCGGTGGTCTACACCTCGCTGGTCGCACTGGTGCAGTCAGACATGAAGAAGCTGATCGCTTATTCATCGGTCGCGCACATGGCGATTGTGACCGTGGGCCTGTTCGCCTTCAACGTGCAGGGGCTGGAAGGCGCGATGATCGTGATGCTGTCGCACGGGCTTGTTTCGGCGGCGCTGTTCCTGTGCGTGGGCGTGATCTACGACCGGCTGCACACGCGTGAGATTGCGCGTTACGGCGGGCTGGCGATCAATATGCCTTATTACGCGCTGTTCTTCCTGCTGTTCACGATGGCTAGCATCGGTCTTCCGGGAACCAGCGGATTTGTGGGAGAGTTCCTCGCCTTGGCGGGCATTTATCAAACGTCCAGCCTTGTGGCACTGGTGGCGACCACCGGGATCATTCTGGGCGCGGCCTATATGCTCTATCTCTATCGCCGGGTCGCGTTTGGCGGGCAGGTGCATGAAGACGCGGCCGCGATGCGCGACATTTCGGCGCGCGAATGGTTGATGATGGCCCCGATTGCCGCTTCCGTGCTGTGGATGGGGGTTTACCCTGAAAGTTTCCTTGCCCCGATGCGCGCTGACATCGCTGTGCTTGATGCGCGCCTTGCGGCAGCGGCTCCGGCCAGCGATGCCGCTTTGACCGCAGGTGCTCCCCGCGCCGAAGCCGCCAATGCGCTTTCGCATGAAAACGGCGCCAATCATTCGAGCGCCGAGGAGGGCGCGCACTGATGGATTTCGCTCACTCCTTCGCGCTGATCGCGCCAGAATTGCTGCTGACCACGGCGGGCCTTGCGCTGTTGCTGGTTGGTGCCTGGGGCGGTGACAAGTCCGCAAGGCTTGTCGCCATTTCCGCCGCAGCCGCGTTGTTCGGTGCGGGTTTCATGCTGGTGCCGGGGCTGCATTTCGGGGTGGACGGCCCGGCCACGCTGGCGTTTGGCAGGCTGATCAAGGTCGATAGCTTTGCACTGTTTGCCAAGGCGCTGATCTATCTCGCCGCGATTGGCGCGCTGATGGTGGCACCGGCGTTCTTCAACAGTGCGGCGGCGGGCACAGAGCGCGGGATGCGCGCCGAATATCCGGTGCTGGTGCTGTTCGCCGCTGTCGGCATGAGCATCATGGTTTCGGCCAATGATTTCATGACGCTCTACCTCGGGCTCGAACTCAACAGCTTGTCGGCCTATGTGCTGGCCGCAATCCTGCGGCGCGACACGCGTTCGGGCGAGGCAGGGCTGAAGTATTTCGTGCTCGGCGCGCTGGCATCGGGCATCCTGCTCTACGGGATGAGCCTGCTTTACGGCTTCACCGGGGGCACCGCGTTCACCGCCGTGCACGCGGGTCTGACCGGCGAAATGGGCATTGGCGCGCTGTTCGGTGTGATCTTCGTGCTGTCGGGCCTCGCGTTCAAGATTTCGGCGGTGCCGTTCCACATGTGGACGCCCGACGTTTACGAAGGCGCGCCGACCCCGGTCACCGCGTTTTTCGCTACCGCTCCCAAGGTGGCTGCCGTGGCGCTCACCGCGCGGGTGGTGTTCGAAGTGTTCGGCGCGCAAGTCGATGCGTGGCAGCAGATCGTGATGTTCACCGCGCTCGCCTCGATCATCTTCGGCGCGCTTGGGGCAATCGGGCAGGAGAATTTGAAGCGCCTGCTGGCCTATTCGTCGATCAACAATGTCGGATTCATCCTGCTGGGTCTTGCGGTCGCGAATGAGACCGGGGTGAGCGCCATGCTGGTCTATCTGTTTATCTATGTCGCAATGAGCCTTGGCAGTTTTGTTGCCCTGCTGATGCTGCGCGGTGAAGATGGCGCGCTGTTTGAAACCTTCGCCGATATCCGGGGCCTGTCGGTCACGCGTCCGGCGATTGCATGGGCGTTGCTGCTGTTCATGTTCAGCCTCGCGGGCATCCCGCCGCTGCTTGGTTTCTACGGCAAGTTCGTGGTGTTTCAGGCCACTGTCGAAGCTGGATTGGTGGCCTTTGGGGCCATCGCCATTGCGGCGAGCGTGATCGGGGCGTTCTACTACATCAAGTTCGTCAAGGTGATGTTCTTCGATGCACCGGCGGGCGTGGTCACAGGCAAGAGCGGCGCTGCGCACTGGGTGCTGCTGGGGCTGACGGCGGCGATTGTTTCGCCGCTGGGCTATCTGCTGACCCCGTCGCTGACCGATCTGGCAGACAAGGCCGCAGCTTCGCTGTTCCTTGCGGTTTGACGGTTTCGCCCGACATTCGACTGGTCGAAGAAACCGGTTCGACCAACGCTGATTGTGCAGCCGCCATCCGTGCAGGTGCAGGGTGGGGCGATGGGCAATGGCTCGTTGCGCGCTGCCAAACTGCCGGACGCGGGCGTCAGGGGCGGGAGTGGTTCGATGGTGCGGGCAATTTCAGGGGGTCGTGCGCTGTCAAGTTGGGCGAAAGCGATCCCCCGCCGGCCTCGCTCAGTTTCGTTGCCGCGCTGGCAGTGCGCGATGCTGCGGTGGAGACATTGGGCGAAGGCGCTGATCTCGTGCTCAAATGGCCCAACGACGTGCTGCTGCATGGTGGCAAGCTATCGGGCATCCTGCTGGAAATGGTGAGCGGGCACGTTGTAGTCGGGATCGGGGTCAACCTTGCGAGCGCGCCGACATTGCCCGATCGCAAGACCGCCGCAATCGCCGATGTGGCCGCTCCGCCGGTGATCGAGGATTTCGCCGCCAGCCTCGCGCATCACTTAGCCCGCCGTCTTGGCGATTGGCGGGCGCAAGGGCTTGGTACGACGCTCAGCCAATTTCTTGCCGCTTCGAATCATGCGCACGGTTCGCCGCTAACCGTCCATGATAGCGACGGCTCGCAGCTCTCCGGCAGCTTCGCGGGGCTGGACGAAAGCGATGGTGCGTTGCGGCTACGCTTGGCGGATGGCAGCGAACGTGTCATTCGCGCAGGGGATATCGCCTGAAATGATGACCGGATTAAGGAGTGCGCCCAATGCTGCTTGCCGCTGATGTCGGGAACACCAACGTCGTTTTTGCATTGTTCGAGCTTTGCCCGGACGGTTCGCATACCACCCGCGCGCGCTGGCGGATCGCCACTGATCCGCGCCGCACGGGTGATGAATATGCGGTGTGGCTGCTGCAATTGCTGGCCATCGAAGGGGTCGCGCGCGACCAGATCACTCAGATTATTGTCGCCTCCGTCGTGCCGCGTGCCGACCATAACCTGACTGTGTTGTGCCAGAAATATTTCGGCATCACCCCGTTATTCGCCGGGCAGGGCAAGGCCGCCTGGCAGTTCGCAATCGACGTCGATCAGCCGTCCTCGCTGGGTGCTGATCGTGCGCTCAACATCCTCGCCGCGCATCACAAATATGGCGGCGATCTGATTGTGGTCGATTTCGGCACCGCTACAAAGTTTGAAGCGGTCGATTTCACCGGCGCTTACAAGGGCGGATCAATCGCGCCGGGGATTAACCTGTCGCTCGATGCACTGGTCGGCAAAACCGCCAAACTGCCGCGCATCGCCATTCGCGCACCCGACAACCGCAGCGTGATTGGCCGCAACACCGAAGACCAGATGTTGATCGGCGTGTTCTGGGGCTATGTCGCGATGATGGAAGGCATGGTCGCGCGGATGAAAACCGAAATTGGCCGCCCGGCAAAGGTTGTAGCCACCGGCGGGCTCGCCATATTGTTCGATGACGCCACCGACATTTTCGACCACGTCGATGCTGACCTGACGCTTGACGGCCTCGCCATCCTTGCGCGTCAGGCCGAAACCGCCTGATTCTATCCTATCCCTCTCCTGACAGAACCGGAAACACCTTGAAGAAAGATTTTACGCCTGAAGACGAATTGCTGTTCCTTGCGCTCGGCGGTTCCGGCGAAATTGGCATGAACGTCAATCTCTATGGCTGCCAGGGCAAATGGATCATGGTTGATCTGGGCATGACCTTTTCGGGCAACGAATATCCCGGCGTAGAACTGGTATTTGCCGACCTTGATTTCATTGAGGAGCGCCGCAAGGATCTGCTCGCCATCGTGCTGACCCACGCGCATGAAGATCACATCGGTGCAGTCCCCTATTTCGCGGGCGAGTTGGGCGTGCCGCTTTATGCCACCCCGTTCACCGCCGATCTGGTGGCGCGCAAGCTCGAGGAAGCAGGGCTGCTTGGCAAGGTCGAACTCAATATTATTGAGGAAGATCATGGCGAGATCGACATTGGCCCGTTCAAAATTACCTATCTGCCGCTGGCCCACTCGATTGCCGAAGGCAACGCACTGCTGATCGACACGCCTCATGGGCGCATTTTTCACACCGGCGACTGGAAGCTCGACGAAGAACCGATCATTGGCGAACCCACCACCGAAGAAGAACTGCGCGCTATCGGTGACGAAGGCGTGCTGGCGCTGGTGTGCGATTCGACCAATGTATTTAATCCCGAACCCTCCGGCTCCGAAGGCGCGGTGCATCGCGGGTTGATGGAGGAGGTTGCTCGGCACAAGGGCAAGCGCGTCGTCGTCACCACCTTTGCCAGCAACGTCGCGCGGCTGCAAACGCTGGGCGAGGTCGCGCGCGAAACGGGACGGCAGATTTGCGTCGCAGGCCGCTCGCTCGACCGGATTATCGAAGTTGCGCAGGATAATGGCTATCTTGATGATTTCCCCACGCCGGTCAGTTTCGACACCGCAATGGGCCTGCCGCGCGGCGAAGTGCTGATCATCGCCACCGGCGGGCAGGGCGAACCGCGCGCTGCGCTGGGCCGGATGGCGGATAGCAATCATCCGATTGAACTGGCTGCGGGCGACGTGGTGCTATTCTCCTCGCGCCAGATCCCCGGCAATGAAATCCCGATTGCCAAGATTCAGAACCAGCTCGCCGCGCGCGGGATTGTGACAGTGAGCGACCGGCAGGCGTTTATCCATGTCTCGGGCCATCCGGGGCGGCCAGAGCTTGAGGCGCTGTATGATTGGTTGCGGCCAGACGTGCTGGTGCCTGTTCACGGCGAAACCCGCCATATGACTGAGCAGGCGCGGGTTGGCAAAGCCGCCGGGATCCCGGCGCAAGTGGTGCAGAAGAACGGTGATCTTGTGCGCCTAGCCCCCGGCAAGCCGGGCAAGCTGGCCGAAGTGCGTGCGGGGCGTCTGGTACTTGATGGCGACATTATCGCGCCCGCTAACGGCGAAGCGATCACCATGCGCCGCCGGATCGCGCAAGATGGCGTGCTGGTGGTGGTGCTCGCGCGCGGGCAGGCACCATTGGTGGAGGCAATTGGCCTGCCGTTGGATGAAGACCTGCCAGATTTTCTTGAAGAGGCCGCTGGCGACGTGCTTGCTGCGATCAATCGGCTCAAGGGCAAGGACGCACGCGATTCAGCTGTGATCCACGAAGCCGCCCGGCTCGCCGCCCGCCGTGCGGCGCAGCGTTGGTCGGGTAAGAAACCGCAGGTGCGCGTGGTGATGCCGGGGGCACCTGCCTGATGCAGATCACTTCGATTGCAGCGATCTATTTCCTGTTCTGGGTGATGAGCGCGTTCGTGATGTTGCCGTTCGGGGTGCGCACCGCCGATGAAGCCGGGGAGGCAAAGGTGCCGGGTCAGGCGGACAGCGCCCCGGTCAATTTTCGCCCCGGCAGGGTGGCGCGGCGGGCAACGATCATGGCGGCATTGTTCACCGGGCTGTTCGTCGCCAATTACCAATATGGCTGGGTCACTGTTGCCGATATCGACATTCTGCCCAAGCCGCCGGGAACAGCGGCGCGCTAGAGCGGGCTGCGTTAAATCTGACGCAGGTCGCCCGCTTTAGCCTTTGTTGTCGCATCGTAAAAAGCTGAAAACCGGTTCCCACTTTTCAGCACGATGATCTAGCTGCGCAGGCGCTGGATCGCCTGTGCCAGCGCGACATAGAGCTTGCCCATTTCCGAACCCAGCACCGTCACGCTCAGCGCGTGGCCATCGCGGGTCGACAGGATCGAGCGCAGCATCGCCTCGAAATCGTGAATGTAGCGGCTGACATTGGCCTTGAACGCATCGTCCGCGTTGTAGAGCGATTCAATCTCGCGCGCGGTGCCATTGTCGATCAGCCGCACCGCGCGGCGCGTAAAGATACCGCGGTCGCCCTTCAGATAGGCATCCCATGCGGTGTCCGCCACTTCGGTGGACAGCGCGGTGCTGATATCTATGGCAGCCGAATTGAGGCTGTCGGTGATCAGCGCCATGCGCCGCGCGAAGTCATTATTGATCTGTTCTTCGGCCAGTTCGCGCGCACGCGTCACGCGGTGTTCGAGATTGCCGGTAAGCTCGTTCACCCGCACAAGTTGATCGCGTAGCTGGATGGTCGCCTCGCGGCCGATGCCGGAAGCATGGGCCGCCGCCTGTTCTAGCCTGCCGATAGTCGCAGCCGCTTCATTACGGAGCGCGCGTTCGAGCACCTCGACCGCTTCGCCGCCAAGGTTCTGGGCAAGCGCAGCGGTTTTTTCCCGCGCACCGGAATCAAGGGTGACAAAGGCCTGTGCAATCGCCGTTTCCAACGTGCCGAGCGCATCGCGCAACCGTTCCTGCGTGTCAGCGGCGAGCGCTCCACTTTCCTCCGCTAGCCGCGCGAACCCGCCGCGCAGGCCCTGTAGGCGGGCGAGCGCGTCGTCTGACTGTTCGGCGAGGCGTGATCGGAACCCGGCAATCGCTTCATCGGCGGCGTCGATCTCGCTGCGGGTTTGCAGCAGATAGCCCGACAGATCGTTGCCTTGCTCGCTTGAACGCAGCATCAACTGGTTGACCGTGTCAGCGCGCGCCTCAACCTCAGAGAGCGCTTCGCCGGCTCCGGTGATCGACTGGGTCAGATCTTCGCGTGTGGTGCGCGCGCCCGACTGGATGATTTCCAGCAGGCGAATGCCGCTTTCGGTGAGTTGCGCCAATTGTGTCTCAGTTGCGGCAAGCGCGGCGCGTTTGTCGGCCAAATGTTCCCCAAGCGTGCCAAGACCTGTCGTAAGGTTGGTGTGTGCAGCTTCACCGTGCTCGTCAATTTCGCGTATCATCTGCCCCAACTGGTCGATGCGTTCTGCCACTGCTTCGCCATGCGCCAGCAGCTTTTCAGTATCGGCAATCTGCGCTTCACGCCGCAGAGCCAGGGCATCATCAAGATCGCTAAGCCGCTGTGCCAGCAGTTCGCTTGCTTGCGCTTCGTGGGTTTCGAACGCGGCCTGGCGCTGTTCAAACTGTTCGGCAAACGCGCGGCTTCGTTCACTCAGCTGGCTGTCGAAAGCCTCAATCTCGGACGTGGTTTGCCGAGCCCGTTCGCCCAGCGCGGCGAGCGTAGTGGCTTCCAGCGCATCGAGCCGGGCACGGTAGGCCTCGGCGTCGGTCTGCAAGGCGACAAATCTCTGGGTGACGAGCGCCTCGATCCGGGTTAGCTGATCTTCGAACCCGGTGAGTGTTTCACCCACCCGTTCGCCCAGACTGCGAACCTGCGTTTCGCTGGCGGCACCAAAGGTGTTGAGTCTCTCGAACCCGGTCACCAGCCGTTCAAGCTGATCCTGCGCATTGCGCCCTGCGCCGCCGATCTGGTTGGCGACGTCGCGCGCGGAATTGGCGATCACCGGCAGGTCATCGCGCAGCCGGTTCATGTTGCCGAGTGCGGTTTCACTGGCGCTGCCAATCGCCTCGACCTGCGCGCCGTTGGTGGTGATGAGCGCCTGCAATTCGCCTGCATGGGTGGAAATCCGCTCCGCAGCGATCCGGCCCAGCGATTCCAGATCGCGTGATTGCGCGCCCAGAAATTCCCGCGCGAGGCTGAGTTCGCGGTTGACCACCTTGAGACGGGCTTCGAGCGCAGCGCTTTCCTGGTTCATCAGCGCGGCGCTGGCGGCAAACCGGTTGGCCTCCGCACGCGATGATCGCATGGCGAGCAGCCAGACGATCCCGACCAGACCAACCGGCACTGACCATTGAACAGCCCAGCCTGCCCACAAATCTGCGGCAGGGTTGGCAAGCAATTTTGCCCAATGCGCCCAGACGAAAAATGCCGACCATGCGACAATGGTTGCCAACGCCAGAGTCGGTGCCACCCACCCGAGACGGGATGCCGGCAGAGCGGGGTCGCCGTCGGCAATCCAGCTTTCCGAAAGTTCCAATTCGGCCGCTTCTGGCGCTGCCGAGTTATCGGCTGCATTATCCGGCGAAACCGGTTCCGTTGCGCCGTTTTCCCCGCTCTTGCGCCCCAAAGCGCGCATCTGGTGCCGTCCTGCCATATTGCTATCATAACACAGTCGGACTCGTGATAAACCCCGCTTTAACCCAATTTGCCTTATGATCGTGTCATGGCGTTTGATAATGGAGCCCTTGATGCGACCCTTGCGGCGGCGGCCGGCGATGATGCCGTGCTGCTGCGCGAACTCCGCGCGGCGTTTCTGGAAAGCGCGGCTCGCCAGCTTGACCTGCTCAAACGGGCGCGCTGCGATGGCAACTGGAACGTTGCGGCAATGCGGTTGAAAGGGCTGGCGGCAAGTTTCCATGCCGACGACTTGTTGCAGGCCGCTGAAATCGCGCTGCAGGCAGCGCCGGGCGAGCCTTTGGCCATCCGCGAGATCGAAGCGGTGCTTGCGCGGTTCTCACGCTCCGCACGTCGCTGATCCCATGATGGTGCTTGAACGATTGCGCTGAACCCGCCAATCCCTCAATCTTTCCGTCGCTCAATCGGAGATGTGAGGGATGCGCACCGGCCTGATTGCTGCTGTCACACGCACCGCGACCGGCGAATTGCGCGCCGAATTGCCTGTGGCCGGACGCTCGGTGCTGGCTTGGCAGGTGGCGTTGATGCGCGATCTGAGGGTCGAACGGATACTCTGCCTGTGCGAGGACGTTCGCGGTGAAGTACTGCGTCTGCAACACGAGGTTGAGGCGGGTGGCGGCGCGTTTCATGCGTTGAAAGGCTTTGCCGCGCTTCCGGCGCTGGTTCGGGCCGAGGATGATCTTATCATACTGCGCGATGGGCTGGTGCCCGATCCCTTGCTGGCGCGCTCGCTGGTGGAGGCTGACCCCGCCCTGCGCCGGATGGTCGCCTGCCTGCCTTCCGATCATCCGCTTGCGACCAGTCACCCTCACGACTTTGAGCGTGTCGATGCAGTGCACCATTGGGCCGGACTGCTGGTGATGCGCGGCGCGCCAGTGCAACAATTGGCTGATTTTCCTGCGGATGCCGATGCGGTTTCGGTGCTGTTGCGGCTCGCCCTGCAAGCTGGAACGCCGTGTCATGGCTTGACCGCAAATGCGTTGACGGATGAGGCGTGGTTGCTGGCCGATAGCGCCGATGCGATCACGCGGCACGAACAGGCCATGATTGCAAAAGCCGCGCCTGATTCAGATTGGCGCGCGCCGCTGGCGACACTGGCGGCGGTGCTGGTGCGAAAACTTACGCCGCGCGGTCTGATGCGGGCACCAATGATTGGCGCAGCCGCAGCATTCGCCTTGCTGATTGGCGGAGCGGTTTCGGCGGCGATGGGGGCGGCAGCGTGTGGCCTTGCGCTGGCGGCGCTTGGCAATTTTGCAGCGCGGCTTTCGGGCGGCTTTGCGACGCTGCGCCAGCATCTGCTGCGCCAGCACACTGCTGGGCGGCGCGGTGCAATTGCGGGACTTGCCGTGGACGTTCTGACCGCGGTTACGATGTGGTTTACGCTGTCCCCCTGGCCCGAATGGACTCCTTTGGCGGTGTGTGGGCCGATGGCCATCGGGCTGGCACGACTTGCCTCAAAAACAAACAATTCCGCGCTGGCGGCGGTTGCATCCGACCGAGCGAGCCAACTGCTGCTGCTCGCCTTGGCGGCGGCTTTCGGTGTGCTGCCCGAGGCGGTCGCAACCATGGCAATGGCGCTGCTTGCCGCTTTGCTACTGCGCAAAGCCGACAATTGAACTAACGCGGCCTTAACTATGCAGGTGTTAGGCCTGCAAGGATGGGCGAAGAAACGATGGACCTTGCCGCCGACCAAGCTGTCGAGGCGATCCTGCGGGATGAACTCGCGCGCGAAGACCGCGCGGCGGCGGCGGTCGTCCCAGTGCTGCGGCATCTGCTCGCCAGTGACGCCCAAGCGCTGGTGAGCGACGCGATTCTTGCACGGGTGCGCGGCATGGTTGTGGATTGCGCGGCACAATTGCTAGCCGCGATGGCCGGACGTGATCCCTCCGCTCGTTCGACATCGCTGGCCGATCCGGCGATGCTTGATTTCTGGGCCGAGCGCTTGATGCGTGACGAGCCGCTGCTCAACTTCTGCCATGCGCTTGCCAATGAAGGCCTGCTTGCGGAAAAGTTCCAGCTGCGCCGTGCCATCGACCCGGTGCTCAGCCCGCTATTGCAGGAACTGATCGCGTCTGATGACCCCGCGATCGCCAGTCTGGCGATGAGCGCGCTCGCCGCGCAGTCGCGCTTTATCCAGAGCCAGCGCCGGATGGAGTTGCCCTTGGGCGAACTTCCGGCCGAGCTTTTCCATGCGGTGATCGCGATTGGCCTGCGCCATGCGGCCGATGATACGGCGCGCGCCGCGCTCGAACGGGTGCCGCTGCGTTATGATGAGGCCGCCAGTCGGCTCGGCCTGCTCGCGCGTCTTGTCGCGGCGATGCGGCGCGGGGCGGTGGCGGCAATGGCGATAGACCACGCCGGGCTTGCCTTGTTCGCAAGCGCGCTGGCTACGCAAACCCGCCAGTCGCGAGAATCGGTGGTGCTGGCCTGTCACGAAGGGCAGGGCGCGCGGCTAGCCCTGGCATTGCGATCGGCCGGGCTTTCCTTGCCTGAGATCGAACGGCAATATCTGCTGGTTGAGCCTGCCGCTCGGATGTCGCGCGCGATTGCCACGCTATCGCCAGAACACGCAGCGACCATGCTGGCGGCAAGCAGAGCGGCATCATGAACACCATTGACCGGCACGACAATCTGCTGGGTACCTGCGGGTTCACCGATGCGCACGACCGCTTGTTGAGCGCTGATGAGCAGTTGGCTGAATTGCAGGAGCGCTGCGGCGGCGATCTGCCGGGAACGCTGGCAATCCCCGAATTGCTGGAACTGGTGCGGCAATCGCGCCGCATGGGGCTGCGCATCGCGCGCAGTTTCAGTGCCTTTGATGGCGATGCCATGATCTCCGGGTTTGCGCGAATTCATCCGCTAACCGAAACTGATGGCGGCGGGTGCGAGGTGCTGATCGAAAATTGGCAGCGCAGCGCACTGGCTCCGCCGAGCAACCGTGAATTTGCCGAAAAGATTGATGCGATTGATCGCGCCACTGCGGAAGTGACCGCGCGGCTCGATGCAAGCCAGCGCGTGCAGGTGCTCAGCGCAATTGCACCCGATGCGGCGGACTTGCAGGCAGCGGCGACAGCGCAGCCCGGGGCGGTTTGGAGCGACTTGGTCAATCTCAGCGCGGTCAGCCACCATCAACCGTTGCACTGGCGGCTGCTCGATGGCGCACACTGCGGTTTTGACGGATCGCAGCGGCATTGGCGTATCCGGTTGATCCCGCTGGGGCCTGATACTCATAATCCTGTTGGGTTTGAACTGCTGCTGATCGCGGATGAGCCGTTGATCACCGTTCCTTCGGACGAAGGGGATCAAGCAGACACTGACGATAGCGCTCCGACCCGACTGATCGGCACCGCGCTCACCCCGGTGCTGCGCCAACCGATTGCACGGATCATCGCGAATGCCGAAACGATCCGTGCGCGCCTCGCCGGGCCACTGCGCGACGAATACAGCGAATATGCCGGAACCATCGCCAGCGCAGGGCAGCATCTTGCAGCGATGCTTGATGATCTGGCCGATCTTGAGGTGGTGGAAACGCCGGGCTTTGTCACCGCGCAGGAGCCAGTTGATCTGGCCGACGCGGCGTCGCGAGCGGCGGGCATCCTCGGCGTGCGCGCGCAAAACCGCGACATTGTGATCGAAGTGGCTGGCACGCGCGGCGAGGCGGTGGCGACCGCCGAATTCCGACGCGTGCTGCAAATCCTCATCAATCTGATCGGCAATGCGATTACCTATTCGCCGGTGGGCAGCACGGTGCGGATCACCGTCGGGCCTGCGGGTGAGGGGCGTGTCGGTGTTACCGTGGCGGACGAAGGCCCCGGTGTTACGCCTGATCAGGCAGAGCGCATTTTTGACAAGTTCGAACGGCTTGGCCGCGACAGCGATGGCGGCAAGGACAAGGGATCAGGCCTCGGCCTGTTCATCTCGCGCCGCCTCGCCGAAGCGATGGATGGCAGCCTGACGGTCGAAAGTGCCGCAGGGGGCGGGGCGCTGTTCAGGCTTGAACTGCCCGCGTAATAGCCGCCCCGACTGCCGTAGCCTCAGCGCTTATCGAGCGGAATGTAATCGCGCTGGGTCGGCCCGGTGTAAAGCTGACGCGGGCGGCCGATTTTCTGGCCGGGATCGCTGATCATTTCGTTCCACTGCGCGACCCAGCCGACGGTGCGGGCAAGCGCGAACAAGGCGGTAAACATCGTGGTCGGGAACCCGATCGCCGAAAGGATGATGCCCGAATAGAAATCGACGTTCGGGAACAGCTTCTTTTCAATGAAATAGGGATCATTGAGCGCCAGTTCTTCCAGCCGCAGCGCGGTTTCGAACAGCGGATCGGTGACCTTCAGCGCATCGAACACTTCGCGCACGGTCTTTTGCATCACCGTCGCACGCGGGTCGTAATTTTTGTACACGCGGTGGCCAAAGCCCATCAGGCGGAAGGGATCGTTCTTGTCCTTGGCGCGCTCGATATAATGCGGGATCTTGTCGGGCGTGCCGATTTCCTTGAGCATGTTGAGCGCCGCTTCGTTGGCACCGCCATGTGCCGGGCCCCACAGGCAGGCGATGCCAGCCGCGATGCAGGCAAACGGGTTTGCTCCCGATGAACCGGCGAGCCGCACAGTCGACGTCGAGGCGTTCTGTTCGTGGTCGGCGTGGAGGATGAAAATCCGGTCCATCGCGCGTTCCACCGCCGGGATCACCTCGTATTCCTCAGCAGGCACGCCAAAGGTCATCCGCAGGAAGTTTCCGGTGTAAGACAGCTTGTTATCCGGATACACGAAAGGCTGACCGACCGAATATTTATACGCCATCGCCGCGATTGTCGGCATCTTGGCGATCAGCCGGTGCGAACTGATAGTGCGGTGTTCGGGATCGGAAATGTCGGTGCTGTCATGATAGAACGCCGACAGCGCGCCAACCACGCCGCACATGATCGCCATCGGGTGCGCATCGCGGCGGAACCCGCGATAAAACGTCATCAGCTGTTCATGCAGCATGGTGTGGCGGGTGATGGTGTAGGTAAAATCGTCGAGGGCTTCCTTGCTCGGCAATTCGCCATTGAGCAGCAGGTAGCTGACTTCCATGAAGCTGGAATCCTCGGCCAGTTGGCCAATCGGATAGCCGCGGTGCAGCAACACGCCTTCGTCACCATCAATATAGGTTAGCGCGCTTTCGCAGCTGGCGGTTGAGGTGAAGCCGGGGTCGAAAGTGAATGCGCCAGTCTGCGCATACAGCTTGCGGATGTCGATCACGTCCGGGCCGGTGCTGCCTTCGAGCACATTATATTCGAGCGATTTTCCGCCCAGCTCGAGTTTCGCCAGCTTGTCTGCCACGATCAGTCTCCTGTTCAAATTGCCTGCCCTTGCCGTCGCTCTTACGCAGCCTGTGCGTCGAGCCGGGCCAGAGCCTCATCCCGTCCCAAAAGGACCAGCACATCGAAAATACCGGGTGAAGTGGTCGTCCCGGTCAGCGCCGCGCGCATTGGCTGCGCCAGCTTGCCAAGGCCCAATTCCTGTTCCTCAGCCAGCGCCTTCGTAGTGGCTTCGAGCGCCGCGCTTGTCCAGTCGTTTTCCGCGCTAAGGCGGTCGTAAATCTTTCGCAGGATTGCGCGGGCATCGTCTTCCAGCAATTTGGCAGCCTTTTCGGTGATTTCCAGCGGTCGGGAGGCGAACAGAAAACCTGCACCTTCAACGATTTCACCTAGGTTCTTCGCACGCACTTTCAGCACTGGCATGGCGCGCGTCAGGAGGGCTTCGTCGGCATTTTCGCCAATCCGTGCAGCCACTAGCGCCGCCAACCGCGCATCATCGGCTTCGCGCAGGTAATGACCGTTAAGGTTTTCGAGCTTCTTGAGGTCAAATCGCGACGGGCTTTTGCCCACACCGTCAAGGTCGAACAACGCAACCGCTTCATCCCGCGTGATTTCTTCGCGGTCGCCGTGGCCCCAGCCCAGTCGCAACAGGTAATTGAACAGCGCTTCGGGCAGTATACCGAATTCATCGCGATAGGCCTCAACGCCTAGCGCGCCGTGCCGCTTTGACAATTTCGCCCCGTCCGATCCGTGGATCAGCGGAATGTGGGCATAGACCGGATCGGGCCAATTGCCCTCGATCGCGTTCATCGCGCGAATGATCGGCAGTTGGCGGAAGGCGTTGTTGAAGTGATCGTCGCCGCGGATCACATGGGTTACGCCCATGTCATGATCGTCGACCGGGGCGGCAAGCATATAGGTGGGCGTGCCGTCCGCGCGCAGGATGATGAAGTCGTCGATTTCGGCATTGTTGACTGCAACGCGGCCCTGAACGCGATCATTGATGATGGTTTCGCCTTCGACCGGGGCCTTGATCCGTATGGTAAAGGGCGCGCCTTCGGGCGCTTCGGCGGGATCGCGGTCGCGCCAGCGTCCGTCGTAGCGCAGCGGCTTTTTCTGGGCGCGCTGTTCCTCGCGCATGGTTTCGAGTTCTTGCGGGGTGGCGAAGCACTTGTAAGCATGACCTGCCTCAAGCAGCTTCCACGCGATTTCCGCATGGCGTTCGGCCTGATCTGACTGGAATACCGGCGGTGCATCGTAATCGAGGCCAAGCCAATCCAACCCCTCGATAATCGCATCAATCGCGTCCTGCGTTGACCGCTTGCGGTCGGTATCCTCGATCCGCAGCAACGTGCGCCCGCCGTGGTGGCGGGCATAGAGCCAGTTGAACAGCGCGGTGCGCGCGCCGCCAATATGCAGATAACCTGTGGGCGATGGTGCGAAGCGGGTAACTACCTCAGCCGCGGTGGCTTTGCCGCCAATGCTGCTTTCGCTTGCCATGAGCTATCAATTCCTGTTCACTTTGAGCGGCTTGGCGAGAGGGGCCGGTCAGGGGACAAGCCGATGCGCGATGTGCCGATCATTCCTATGGGAGACGATCCAGGCGGCAGCAATGCCGCTGGCGGAGCAATGCCGCGCCCTTGGCAAACCACGGGGCGAATGTCCAGCGTCTGGGGCTGGCAGGGCGGGGCGATCGGACCGCGTCTGGCCGATGCCACCGAGGCGTTTCTTGCCCGCGCCGGGTTTGACCGCGCGCCGTGGCTGACGGTGATTTTCGCCGGGGGGATCGGCACGTGGTTCGTCCTGCCGGAAATGTGGCAATGGTGTGCGGCCATCGCGATCGGGGTGGGAGCAGCGGTGGCGGCGTTCGCGCTATGGCCAATTGGCAGCGCCGCGGACGAACATCGCGCGCATCTACGGCTTGCGGTTGTGACTGGCAGCTTGGTGTTCGCTTTTGGAGTCGCGGTGATCTGGGCGCGTTCGGAAATGGTCGGTGCCGAACCGATTGCCCGGCCTGTGGTGGAGCAATTGCACGGCCATGTGCTCGAACGCGAAGACCAACCTGCTGATGGACGGCTGCGATTGACGCTGGCGGTGCGCGATTTTGGAACGGGCGCCGCGCGCAAGGTCAGGATCAACGTCCCGCTTACGGCGTTTGGTGACGGTGGTGTGCCGTCTGGCCTGGCCGAAGGCGCGGTGGTGAGGCTGCGCGCGCGATTGATGCCGCCTGCCAGCCCGATGCTCCCCGGTAGCTATGATTTTGCCCGCGCAGCGTGGTTCAAGGGGCTGGCGGCCACTGGCACGATGGTCGGCCCGCTCGAAACCATTAGCCCGGCGCCAGAGGCAGGCGGGATTGCCAGTGCCCAACGCTGGCTTGCCGCGCACGTTCGCGCGCGGGTGGATGGATCGGCGGGAGCGATTGCGGCGGCCTTTGCCAGTGGTGACCGTGGCAGCATTACCGAGGCCGATGAGGCAGCGATGCGCGATTCGGGCCTCACCCACTTGCTGTCGATCAGCGGATTGCACGTGAGCGCGGTGATTGCTGCGGCCTATTTCGCGGCGCTGCGATTGTTGGCGCTGTGGCCCGCACTGGTGCTCAGGGTTCGGCTGCCGGTGGTGGCAGCTGCGGCGGGGGCGCTTGCCGGAGTGGGGTATACACTGCTTACGGGGGCAGAGGTGCCGACGGTGCGTAGCTGTGTTGCGGCACTGCTGGTGCTGGGTGCGCTGGCGCTGGGGCGCGAGGCATTGTCGCTCAGAATGGTGGCGGTGGCGGGCGGGTTTGTGCTGCTGCTGTGGCCGGAAAGCGCCATCGGGCCGAGCTTTCAGATGAGCTTTTCTGCGGTGATCGCGATCATAGCGCTATCCACCAGCGCACCGGCGCGGGTGTTCCTTGCCGCGCGCGAGGAGCCATGGCTGGCGCGGATCGGGCGGCGGGTGGTGATGCTGTTTGTGACCGGTGTGGTGATCGAACTGGCGTTGATGCCGATCGTGCTGTTTCACTTCCATCGCGCAGGTTTCTATGGCGCGGCGGCGAACATTTTCGCCATTCCGCTGGTGACTTTTATCTCGATGCCCCTGATCGCACTGGGGTTGTTGCTCGATCTGGTAGGGTTGGGCGCGCCATGCTGGTGGTTGGCGCAGCAATCGCTCGACCTGTTGCTCTGGATCGCGCATTTCACTGCCGATCAGCCCGGAGCGGTCAAGTTGATGCCGCAGCTCGGCGGAGTGACGACGGGGCTGTTTGTGATCGGTGGGTTGTGGCTGGCGCTGTGGAAGGGACGGGCGCGGCTTTTGGGATTTGGCCTGGTGATGGCGGCGACCATCCTTGCTGCGGCTACTCCGATTCCCGATTTGTTGGTGGCGGGCGATGGGCAGCAGGTCGGCATCACCATGACTGGCCCTGATGGGCAGCGCCACTTGCTGTCCTTGCGCGATAGCCGTTCGTCCTTCACCCGCGATAATCTGATGCAGCTTTCCGGGGTGAAGGCTGAGCCGGTGCCGCTGGCCGAATGGCCGCAAGCGCGCTGTTCCTCGGCGTTCTGCACGGTGACGATCGACCGGGGCGGGCGGGACTGGGTGATCCTGCTGGGGCGGGGGCGCACGCAGGTGGAGGAGCGCGCCTTAGCGGCCGCCTGCGCCGAGGTCGACATCGTCATTGCCGAGCGGTTCTTGCCGCGATCCTGCCGCCCGCGTTGGCTCAAGGCAGATCGGCGGATGCTGGAGCGCAGCGGCGGGCTTTCAATCTACCTTGCTGAAGAACGCATCACTAGTGTGGGCGAAAGTCAGGGGCAGCATGGTTGGTGGAAGGGGGCGACGGATCAGCGGAGTAAGGGAGGGTCAAGCCGACCCTAAGCCACCCCAAGGAGGGGTCTAGAGGGGGTCTAGACCACCCCTAAAGGCCATCATGGCGTGAAACATTTAATCGTAACACACTGTAATCAATCAATAAACAGGGCGAAGCCAATGTTTCACGCCGATTTTGACTTTTCCAGTCAGCGCGGCGCGCGAATCCCGCACCGCTTCACCAATCAGTGATAGCGCCGCAACAGACCGGCGAGCTTGCCTTGCACCTCAACCTCGTCCGCCCGGTAGAACTGCGGATCATAGGCCGCGTTGGCCGGATCGAGGCGCACCTGGCCGCCTTCCTTGCGCAGATATTTGAGCGTCGCTTCCTCGCCGCGCACCAATGCCACCACAATTTCGCCATCGTGCGCGGTATTGGTGCGCCGCACCAGCGCATAATCGCCATCGAAAATCCCGGCTTCGACCATCGAATCGCCCGATACCTCAAGCGCGTAATGTTCGCCCGGGCCGAGCAGTGCGGCGGGCACGGGCAGGGTGTTGTGGCCTTCGAATGCTTCGATCGGGGCGCCGGCCGCGATCCGCCCATGCAACGGCAGTTCGATCACGTCATTCGCCGCCTCGGGCGCGGCGCGACCTGTTGCCGGAGCCAGCGACACCACATTGTTGCCAGAAGCCCGCGCCGGTGTGGCATCTTCGGGCTGACGGATCACTTCGAGCGCGCGCGCGCGGTTGGGCAGGCGACGCAGGAACCCGCGTTCTTCGAGTGCGGAAATCAAACGGTGCACGCCCGACTTGCTTTTCAAGTCGAGCGCTTCCTTCATTTCTTCGAAACTCGGCGAGATCCCGGTTTCCTCCAGCCGTTGCTGGATAAAGCGGATCAGTTCGTGCTGTTTGGCGGTCAGCATTGATCAAAACTCCCTTGGTCGCATTCACGGCCTGCCGTTGCGGCGGGTCATGCCCATCCCTTGTGTGCGCCAAGAGGCACCGATTGGTGCGTTGCCTGCACGCCCCGTCCATCAATAAGGTGAACGAATAAGGAACAATTAGGCAACCATAAGAACAGAGTCAAGCGCGCCGCGCGCCAAATCCGCGCAATTCAGCCATTTTGGAGGTGATGCGCAATCATACCGCGGCCTTCCAATCACCCGATTTGCCGCCGGTCTTTTCGATCACGCGCACTTCGCCGATCATCATGGCCTTATCAATCGCCTTGGCCATGTCGTAGATCGTCAGCAGCGCGACGCTGACCGCGACCATCGCCTCCATCTCAACGCCCGTACGCCCGGTGAGCGCGGCGGTGGCGGTGGCGCGGATGGCGTCTGTTTCGTAGTGGAAATCGACCGTCACCGCCTCCAGACCCAACGGGTGGCACAGCGGGATCAAATCGCCGGTGCGTTTGGCCGCCATGATCCCCGCAATGCGCGCGGCGGATAGCACATCGCCCTTGGGCGCATTGCCCGCGCGGATCGCGGCGAGCGCGTCTGCCGACATGGCGATGCGCCCCGATGCGACAGCCCGGCGGCGCGTTTCCGCCTTGCCGCCAACATCAACCATCCGCGCTGCGCCGCTATCATCGAGGTGGGTAAGGCCGTTCATGCGGGCGATTGTGCGCCCAGCAGCGCGGCGGTGGCAAGCGCAATATCATCGGCCCGCATCAGGCTTTCGCCCACCAAAAAGGTGCGCACGCCGCTGCGTTCGAGCCGTGCGAGATCAGCGTGGGTGTTGATCCCGCTTTCACCCACCAGCAACGCGCCTTGCGGTGCCAGCGGGGCAAGCCGTTCAGTGGTCGCAAGGCTGGTGGTGAAGGTTTTGAGGTCACGGTTATTGACCCCGATCAGCCGTGATTTCAGCACGCTCGCGGCGCGCTCCATCTCGGCCTCGTCGTGCACTTCGACCAGCACATCCATGCCGTGTTCGGCAGCAGCGGCCTCGATTTCGGCCATCGCGGTATCGTCCAGCGCGGCGACGATGATCAGGATCGCGTCGGCCCCGATCGCGCGCGCTTCAAGGCATTGCCACGGATCGACCATGAAATCCTTGCGCAGCACCGGCAGCGTGCAGGCGGCGCGGGCGGCGATGAGGTAATCCTCGTGACCCTGAAAATAGGGCGCATCGGTCAGCACCGAAAGGCAGGCCGCGCCGCCTTGTTCATAGGCGGCGGCGTGATCGGCCGGGCGGAAATCAGCGCGGATCAGGCCTTTGGAGGGGCTGGCTTTCTTGATTTCTGCGATCAGCGCATATCCGGTGTTGGCGCGGGCGCGCAGCGCGGCTTCGAACCCGCGCGGAGCGGTCTGCGCATGGGCTGCAGCGGTCAGCTGCGCCTCGCTAATCGCCAGCTTGCGCGCGGCGACCACTTCGCGTTTGGCAGCGCAGATTTCTTCGAGCTTGTTCATCGCGTCACTTCGCCAGTGCAATCCATTGTTCAAGCAGCGCCTGTGCACGGCCGGAATCGAGCGCTTCGGCCGCCATTGCCACGCGATCCTGCCAGCTTTCGCCGCGCTGCGCGACCAGCAGGGCACCTGCGGCATTAAACAGCACGGCGTCACGGTAAGGGCCGGGCGCGCCCATCAGCAGCGCCTTTAACGCAGCGGCGTTGTGTTTGGCATCATCGCCGCGAATCGCCTCTACCGGCGCGTGGGGGAGGCCTGCCGCGCTGGCATCGACCCGCTCCATCGTGAAGGCGTTGCCGGAAACCACCGCGACCTCGTTCCCGCTCGCGAGGCTAAGTTCGTCGAGCCCTTCATCGCCCGACACGATCAGCGATTGCCCGGTGCCAAGCCGTGCCAATGCGCCCGCATAGATCGGGACATAGGCGGGCCGCGCAATCCCGATCAGCTGGCTTTTGACCTTGGCCGGGTTCGATAGCGGGCCCATCAGGTTGAAGATCGTGCGTTTGCCGATTTTCTGCCGGATCGGTTGAATGCGCGCCATCGCCGGGTGGTGGTTTTTCGCGAACAGAAAACAGATGCCGATCTGCGCGAGGGTTTTTTCCGCAGTGCGCCCGGCGGCGTCCATATCGAGGCCGAGCGCTTCCAGCGTGTCCGCCGCGCCAGCCTTTGACGATGCCGCGCGGTTGCCGTGCTTGGCAACCGGCACCCCGCAGGCGGCCACTACCAGACTGACAGCGGTAGAGACGTTCAATGTGTGGTGCCCATCGCCCCCGGTGCCGCAGACGTCGATGGCATTGTCCGGCGCGGCAATCGGGATCAACCGCGCCCGCAGCGCCCGCGCAGCCCCGGCGATTTCGTCAGCCGTCTCTCCGCGCGCAGACAGGGCGATCAGGAAGGCTTCGATCTCCGTTTCGGACGGAGCGCCATCGAGCAGGGCGGCGAATGCGGCCTCGGCCTCAGCCTCGCTCAGCGGCGCGGTGACATCGGGGAGCTTGGCGGTCATGGGATCAGCCTTTCGGGCATTTGCGGGTTCAGCCCGCACAGTGCCGCGAAATTGGCGAGCAGCGCGTGGCCGTGCTGCGTCGCGATGCTTTCAGGGTGGAACTGCACCGAATGGATCGGCAGCTCGGCATGGCGAAACCCCATCACCGAGGGGTGATCCGCGCCCGGCGTTTCGGCATGGGCATTGGCGATCAGCGCGGGCGGAACATCGACTACCTCAAGGCTGTGATAGCGCGTGGCGATGAAGGGTGAGGGCAGGCCTGTGAACAGCCCGCTTCCGTCATGCGTGACCGGCGATGTCTTGCCATGCATCAACCCGCCGCGCTGCACGGTTCCGCCGAAATGCTGGCCAATCGCCTGATGGCCCAGGCACACCCCCATCAGCGGCTTGCCTGCATCGGCGCAGGCGGCAACCAGATCAAGGCTGATCCCCGCCTCATTCGGGGTGCAGGGGCCGGGTGAGATCAGGAACCCCGCCGCGTCGCTGCGCAAAGCCTCCGCAGCGGTCAGCGCATCATTGCGCTCCACCCGCACCTTGGCTCCCAACTCCATCAGGTAATGGACGAGGTTGAAGGTGAAGCTATCGTAATTGTCGATGACGAGGATCATTCGTCCGCCTCAGCCTCCTGTTCGTCACGTAGGTAGAGCCGGACCGCCTCACGAGCTAGCTGGCCGTATTCATATTTCATTCCTAGGCCCACATAGATGTCGTTTTCGGCATCAATTACTCTGAAGACATGCCCAAACCCATCATCAACAATTGAATTAGATGCAAAAATTGTCGAAGGTATGATTGGTCCAACAGGATCGGATTCAAGCCAAATATCAATTCGTTCATCAAGATGTTCAATAAAATTTCTTAAATTTCTATCTAATATAGCTGATTTTTCGTCAATTCCGTAAGCTTGCCGCAAGTAGTGCGTTCTGACTTCCGTGAACGCGTATTTCCTAGACGGATCAAAATATCGCGCGATAGCGGCACAATTTGAGAGGGCCGAGTTAAGATAAATCGATGCTTTAACAGCATCCTCACCCTGGTCTGCAATTTCTCGGAACATTGCAAAAGCCATAACAGCGAGATGGAGATGTTCGTCAATTGCAGTCTCATAAAATGAAATCGCGTATGGTGGGAAGTTAGCGGCCTCAGTCATTGCGCCGCTCCTTCGCGCTTGCTCACCACGATGATCGGGCCGATGCGCGCCTTGTCCTGCCGTCCGGTGGCGGGATCCCATAGCGCGGATACCTGCCCATCGAGATAGAGCGCATTGGCCGCCTTCACCTCATCGCGGAAATAGCGCGCCAATTGCCCGAAGCTGATGTCTCCGCGTGAAATCACGAAATGGGCCGCACCCTTGGCGTCCACGCCCACCCCGTTGCGAATCGCGCGCGAGGGGCCGTTGTCCTGAATATCGGGGTGCAGTTTGCCATCGATCACCAGCATCGGGCCGGACTGAGTGCCGAATTGTGGGCGATCCCCCACGGTCGCGATGAATGCATCGCGCGCCAGCACCCGCCACGTGCCCCCGGTGCCGAAGAACACGCCGTTGGGCTGCATATAGAAATTGCCCTCACCGTCACCGCGATCAATCTCTGACAGGCGCTCCCCATTCTCGACATAATAGCCCAGGGGTTTGAGATCATCGCCATACATCCCACCGTTCATGGCGAAGGCGATTGATGCGGGATCGACCGTGGCGGCAAACGCGCTCATCGAACCGAAGGGCTGCCCACCGTTGACCGCATTTGCCATCGCAATGCGGTGCTTGGCCGGATCGGCGGTGCAATGGGTCAGCGCCGCGCCTTCGAACGTTACGTCGCGGCAGGCGGAGGGCCCGGCGGCCTGCGATGGTGTGGCTGATGGTGAAGGGGGCGACAACACCTCGCCCGATGATCCATCCAGCTGCATCCGCACCACCGGCTCACCCGCAGGCGCTTCCGAACAGGCGGACATCGCCAACACGAGGCTGGCCGCAAGCACAACCCGGCGGATCATTGCCCATACCCCGGCTCGCCAGCGACGCGCACCGCTTCGCGCGCGGCGGCGATCAGCGCGCCTGCCTTGGCGCGGCATTCGGCGAGTTCGTATTCGGGATCGCTATCGGCGACGATCCCCGCGCCTGCCTGCACGTGCATCACCCCGTCCTTCACCACCGCAGTGCGCAACACGATGCACGAATCAAGGCTGCCATCGGGCGCGAAATATCCGACGCCCCCGGCATAGGCCCCGCGTGTTTCGGGTTCGAGTTCTGCAATAATCTCGCACGCGCGGATTTTGGGCGCGCCCGACACGGTGCCCGCCGGAAAGCCCGCAAACAACGCGTCGAGCGCGTCTTTATCGGACGCAAGCTGTCCCACCACATTGCTAACGATGTGCATCACGTGGCTGTAACGTTCGACCGTAAAACTGTCGGTGACAGTCACGCTGCCCGCCGCTGCCACCCGGCCCACATCATTGCGCCCCAGATCGAGCAGCATCAGGTGTTCGGCGCGTTCCTTGGGATCGGCGAGCAGGCTGGCTTCGTTGGCGACATCCTCATCGCGCGATTGCCCACGCGGGCGCGTGCCTGCAATCGGGCGAATCGTGAGTTCATTGTCCCGCACCCGCACCAGGATTTCCGGGCTGGAACCGACCAGTGCAAAGCCGGGCAGATCGAGGAAATAGAGAAACGGCGAGGGGTTCACCCGCCGCAGCGCGCGATACAGCGCCAGCGGCGGCAGGGGGAAGGGGCAGGTGAAACGCTGCGCCAGCACCACCTGAAAAATGTCGCCCGCCAGAATGTAATCCTTCGCCCGCAGCGCCATCGCCTTGTAATCATCGGCTGCAATGACCGGGGCCAGATCAGGCAGGGTATCGGTCAGCGCGGCGGTGTCAGCAGCAGGGGCGGGCTGGGCGAGTTGGCTCAAGGCCGCGTCAATCCGCTCGCCCGCGCGCGCCACCGCAGCGGCAGGATCGCTCGCCTGCCAGATCGGGGCAATCGCGAACAGCGCGTTGGTGAGGCCATCGAACACCAGAATCACCGTGGGCCGCACAAACAGCATATCGGGCAGTTCCAGCGGGCTGCCGGCGGCGCGCGGCAAGGTTTCGACCAGCCCGATCGTTTCATAGCCGAGATAGCCCACCAGACAGGCCAATGCAGGCGGCAAGCCTTCGGGCATCGGATCAATCCGGCAGGCATCCGCCAGCGCGCGCAGTTCGGCCAACGCATTGCCATTACACGGGCTGAAGGCATCGCGGTCAATGCGCCAATCGCGGTTGATTTCCGCCGACGCGCCGCGCGCCCGGAACACCAGATCGGGATCAAGGCCCAGCAGGCTGTAACGCCCGCGCACTTCGCCGCCTTCGACCGATTCGAGCAGGAAATCGCCGCGCCCCGGCACGATCAGCCGCCGCGCTGCGCCGACTGGCGTGTCGCTATCGGCTATGATTCGCCGCCACACCAGCGCCGCACGCCCATCTGCCAGCGCGGCGATGGCGGTTTCAGCGTTTTCGGGCAGGCCAGCGGCAGATGGGGTCACGAAACAATCACGCCTGCGCTTATTGTTCGCCAGAGAGCTGCTTGCGCAACGCTTCGATCGCTGGCTCGTTGCGGGTGACGCCCAGTTCGGCGCGCATTGCAGCGGTGGCCTGACGCCGGTATTCGTCGACCAGCGCCGGTGCCAGCTGCTGGCGGGTCTGGCCCACCAGTCCGGGCTCGCTTTCAACCGGATCGGTACTGATCGCGTCGAGGCTGACGACATACCAACCAATGTCACGCGGCGCTTCGAGCACCTTGACCGAACCTTCGGCCATGCTGAACAGCAATACCAGCGGCGCGGGCAGGTTGCCGCGGGTCTGGGCAAGCAATTGGCGGCGCTCCAGATCAATCACTTCACGTTCAAACCCCGGTTTGTTTTCGGCAGCAAGCGCAGCGGCAAGCGCAGTGTCGCCGCGCACCTTGGCGGTGATGCGATCCGCCGCAGCCTTTGCCAGTTTGGCCCCCTGCGCGCGCTTCCATGCAGCGATCGCTGCTTCGCGAACCTGCGCGAGCGGCGGAGCGGCGGCTTCTTCGATGCGCGCGACTTCAAACATCACGAATTGCTGACCGGGGACGATTTCGGCCAGCAGCTGTGGTTCGCTTTCCTCCATCTGGAACGCGGTGCTGAGCACCGGCAACAGTTGTGGCACGATCTGCACGTCCGGCTGACCAAAGGCCTGTCCATTAGCGAGCAATGCGGGCGAGGTTTCGACCTTGAGACCGTATGCCGCAGCAACTTCAGCGAGCGCGGTGCCGCCATCGATCTCGGATTCAATCTCGGCGGTCAGATCAGCCACGGCGGCGCTGCGCTTTTCGGCGGTGAGCTGCTCGGTGATCTCTGGCGTGGCCTGTTCCAGACTGCGCGCAGCGCTGCGCTCAATCTGGTCGACGCGCGCGACATACAAACCCAGCGTGCCTTGCGCCGGCTCCACGATCCCGCCCTGCGCGGCTTTGAACGCAGCCTCGGCAAAGGCGAAACTTGTGGCGCTCGCCATCGCCTCACGGTCGCGCAATTCAGCGGTTGAGGCGGTGAACCCGGCTTCGCGCGCTGCGGCTTCCAGCGCCACCCCGCCGCGAATCCGCGCCGCCAGCGCCTTCGCCGCATCTTCGGTCGGCACCACGAAACTGGTCACTGCGCGCCGCTCGCTGGCCTGGTATTTGGCCGCGTCGCGTTTGTAACGCGCGGCGATTTCCGCTGCTGACGGCGTGGCCGAAACTTCGAGCGTGTCGGCACCGAACACCGCAAAGCGCAGGGTGCGCCGTTCGGGGCGGATGAACTGGGTGCGGTTGTCCTGATACCATGCGGACAGCTGCGCATCGCCGGGATTGCCAGCGGGGGCAAAGGCGGCGCTGGGGATCAGCGCAATTTCACCCTTGCGCCGTTCAAGCACCAATGCGGCATATTGGCGTGCAATCTTTTCCGGCAGTTGCGGCGCGGCCAGTGCAGGCTTGAGCATTTGCTGCTCGATCAGGCTGACGGACAGATCACGGCGGAAGGTCGCGTCATTCATCCCGGCCTGACGCAGCGCGGCCTGATAGGCAGCTGGATCAAATTCTCCAGTCAGCCCGCGAAATGCCCCGATCTGCAAGATTTCGCTGTTCATCAGGTTTTCACCTGCGCGCAGGCCGTATTTCGCGCCATAGGTGCCCACGGTGGTGCGGTCGATCAGCTGGCGGAGCACTTCATCAAACCCGCCCTCGGCAACGAATTCGGGCATCGTCAGCGTAGCGTTTTGCTGGCGCACCTGGTTCAATGCCGTGTTCGCAGCGATGGCAACATCGGACACCGGAATCGCCTCACCGCCGACCACCGCAACGCGGTCGCCGCCTGCAATGCCGCCAAAAGTCGATCCGGTGATATCCGACGCAGCGAATGCCAGCGCCATCAGGCCGAGGAACGCAAGAACAATCGGCAGGCCGATTTTCGACTGGAAGAAACGGCGGAAGAACGAAATCATGGCGTGACAATCCCACCCGAGGCTGGCTGATGGCACGGCCTTACAGCCGCTGCGCTGCACCGCAAGGGTTGCGGCACCGGCGCGCCTTATCGTCCCTGCGGCTGCGCGGCAACAGGTGTCAGCGCGTTTTGACTAGCACGGCTTCCTCGGCTAGCGGACGCGGCGTCGGGACACTACAGCGGCCATAGAATCGCAGATACCGGCTATTAACCCTCTCATTTTGCAAGGTGCAGGACAAACCGATGACCCGCCGACCCTATATTGTCGGAAACTGGAAGATGCATGGCACCCGTGCGATGCTGTCCGAAGCGCGGGCGATTGACCGTGCTGCCCAGCGCCACATGAAGGTCGAGGTGGCGCTGGCACCACCTTATACGCTGATTCACCCGATTCACCGTGAGGCTGAACAGATCGCCGTGGGCGCGCAGGATTGCCATCACGCTGATGGCGGTGCTTTCACTGGTGACATTTCCGCCGCGATGGTCGCCGATGCCGGGGCCAAGTTCGTGATTCTTGGCCATAGCGAACGCCGCCAAGGGCATGGCGAAACCGACGCGCGGGTGCGCGCCAAAGCCGAAGCCGCGCTGGCCGCGGGCCTGCGGATCATCATGTGCTGCGGCGAAAGCGCCAAGGCGCGCGAATCGGGTGAGGCGGTGGCCGTCGTCAAAAAGCAGCTCAAAGCATCGCTTCCGCCGACTGAATCCATGCTAGCCGATGTCGCTGATCGACTGACCGTGGCCTATGAACCGATCTGGGCAATCGGCACCGGCACGGCGGCAACGGTTGAGGATATTGGTGAAATGCACGCTGCAATCCGCGCGCTGCTGGTGGATCTGTTCGGTGATGAACAGGGGCCAGAGGTGCGGATCATCTATGGCGGGTCAGTGAAACCGGAAAACGCCGCTGAAATCTTTGCCGTCCCCGAAGTGGGCGGTGCGTTGATCGGCATTGCGCTCGCCGCGGGTGAGCCCTTCGAAAACTAATCATCCAGCCTGTGGCCGGCGCGCTTTCTCGCGGACTTGTCGTGGGGGCGCTCTCGGCCTACATGGCGGGCACCAGACGCAACCGGGCGCGCGCCGCCCTTCGCACGAGTTTTTTCTATGTCCTTGTTCATATTCCTCACCGTGGTTCAGGCGATTGTCGCCGCAGCGCTGGTCGGTTCTGTCCTGATGCAGCGCTCCGAAGGGGGCGGGCTGGGCATCGGCGGCAACCCATCGGGCGGGATTGGTGCGCGCGGATCGGCGGATTTTCTGACCCGTGCGACCAAGTGGCTGGCCATCGTGTTTGTGGTGCTGTCGATCGTGCTCGCAGGCTTGGCAGTTCGCGAAAGCAGCGCAGTCAGCGTCACCTCCACGCTCGAGCGCGGTGCGGCGGCCCCGGCAGCGCCCGATCTGCTTGCCGATCCGGTTGCGCCAACCCAATCGGCCCCGGCAGAGACGGTTCCGGCTGCTCCCGCCAGCGAAGATCCGCTCGCCGAATAGTGATTGCACTGGCGCGCGCGCGTCCGTTCAGCCCCTGAATCCGACAGCACTGTGGATGGCTCAGCATTTGCTGGCGCAATTCGCTTGCCCCGAATCCCTCTCGCAGCTTAAGGCCCAACTCCCATGGCGCGGTTCATTTTTATCACCGGCGGCGTGGTCTCCTCGCTTGGCAAAGGTCTGATGGCGGCAAGCCTCGCGGCGCTGTTGCAGGCGCGCGGCTATAAAGTCCGCATCCGCAAGTTCGATCCCTATCTCAACGTCGATCCGGGCACGATGAGCCCGTATCAGCACGGTGAGGTCTATGTCACCGATGACGGGGCCGAAACCGATCTCGATCTGGGGCATTACGAACGCTTTACCGGCGTTTCCGCGCGGCAGAGCGACAATATCACCTCGGGCAGGGTTTATCGCGACATCATCGCCCGCGAGCGGCGCGGCGATTACCTGGGCGCAACGGTGCAGGTGATCCCGCACGTCACCGACGCGATCAAGGAATTCGCGCTGGCCGAACAGGATGGCCTCGATTTCATCCTGTGTGAAATCGGCGGGACGGTGGGCGACATCGAATCGCTGCCTTTCATGGAGGCGATCCGGCAATTGCGGAACGAGCTGGAACCGCTGCAAACTCTGAGCGTCCACGTCACGCTGGTGCCCTATATCAAGGCGGCGGGAGAGCTGAAGACCAAGCCGACCCAGCATTCGGTGCGCGAACTTGCCAGCCTCGGGATCAAGCCTGATCTACTGCTGTGCCGTGCCGAACATCCGATTCCCGAAACCGAACGTCGCAAGATCGCGCAGTTCTGCAACGTGCGCACCGAAGCGGTGATCCCCGCGTTGGACGCACCATCAATCTATGCGGTTCCGCAGCAATATCACGCCGAAGGGCTCGACCGCGAGGTGCTGCGCGCCTTTGGCATTACCCACGCGCCCGAACCGAATCTGGCGGCGTGGGACGACGTCAATGACCGCTATTTCAACCCCGAAGGCGAAGTTACCATCGCGGTGGTGGGCAAATATGTCGGGCTGCCGGACGCCTATAAAAGCCTCAACGAAGCATTGATCCACGGCGGGCTTGCCAACCGGGTGAAGGTCAACATCAAGTGGATCGACGCCGAAATCTTCGAAGGCGATGACGAATCGCAGATCATCGCCGCGCTCGATCCGATGCACGGCATTCTGGTGCCCGGCGGGTTCGGGACACGCGGCAGCGAAGGCAAGATTTCAGCGGTGCGGTTCGCGCGTGAACGCGGGGTGCCGTTCTTCGGTATCTGTCTGGGAATGCAGATGGCCTGCGTCGAAGGCGCGCGCGCGGCCGGCATTGCCGGGGCGTCCTCAACCGAATTCGGCGCGACTGATGCACCCGTGGTCGGCATCATCACCGAATGGATGAGCCAGGAAGGCATTCAGCAACGCGAAGAAGGCGGCGATCTGGGCGGCACCATGCGGCTCGGCGCCTATCCGGCCAAGTTGAGCGCCAATAGCCATGTTTCGCGTATCTATGGCGGGGCGGAGCTGATTTCCGAGCGTCACCGTCACCGCTACGAAGTCAACAGCGCCTATATCGAACCGCTCGAACAGCAGGGCTTGATCTTTGCGGGAATGTCGCCTGATGGCTTGTTGCCCGAAATCGTCGAACGGCCCGACCATCCTTGGTTCGTCGGCGTGCAGTTCCACCCCGAGTTGAAATCCCGCCCGTTCGATCCGCACCCGCTGTTTGCCGGGTTCATCGCGGCGGCGCTGGAACAATCGCGCCTCGTCTGATTCATTTTACCGCGGTTTTTCAAAGACGCGTGCTTCGTGAATATCGGGACATGGGACTGTCGCCGTGGTTTCCGTTGCGTGATTGGCGAGTCGCTGGAATCCGAGAAGATTAACCTTGCGTGTTATTGCCATTCCGCATTAAACGCTTGGCGGGGTTCATGGTTTGACAGGGGCCGCATTGTTATTGCGGCCACATGGCTTTTCGCTTGGTTTAGGCAAAAGTCGTCTTGGGGTTGGTTTCTCCTGGTACCTGCCAAATGCTTGGCCGGCATTGTCCGTCTTCTGCGACCCGGACGGATAGCGCCAGCCAGGGCGACGCAAGTCGCTGGGGGCGGATTGAAAAATCCGCCCCCTTTCAATCATCCGAAAATTTGCGAATAATCAGGCGGCGCTGGCGGTCTGATTATCGTCATCATCGCTGGATGATAGCACCGCAGACAACTGGCCCACGCCGCCAACCGCGATCTTGCGCGGCTTCATCGCGTCGGGCACTTCGCGCACCAGATCGATGATCAGTAGCCCATCAGCCAGATCGGCGCGTTCCACCCGCACGAAATCGGCCAGTTCGAACCGGCGTTCAAAGCCGCGATTGGCGATTCCGACATGGATCAGTTCCGACCCGTCCTCGGCCTCATCGCGCTTGCGGCCCTGCACAACCAACAGGTTTTGCTGCGCAGTGATATCAATATCCTGCGGCCGGAACCCGGCAATGGCGAGCGTGATGCGGTAATTATCTTCGCCCCGCCGCGAGATGTTGAACGGCGGGTAATTATCACCCGCATTCAAGCGCGCCTGATTTTCCAGCAGGTCGAACACACGGTCAAAACCAACGGTGCTGCGGCGATAGGGGGTAAAATCAAAACGTGACATAGTCTGCAAATCCTCTTGTTCGAGCAATCTGGTTTCCTGTGCGGGCCTGCCTTATGCAGCACCCGCCGTGTCACCTAACGCTCCCCAAGGCTGGCGGAACGTGGCGACAATCTCTATCTGGTTTGCAAACATCCGGTTTCAAGAGGATCGCAATGGCTCAACCGCAAATCGACATCTACACTAAATTCGCCTGCCCATACTGTGTGCGTGCGAAGCATTTGCTCAAGCAGAAGGGTGCAGCCTTCAAGGAATATGACATCACGCTGGGCGGGGCCAAGCGCGCCGAAATGCTGGCGCGCGCGCCCAATGCGCGGACAGTGCCGCAGATATTCATCGGCGATACCTATGTGGGCGGATCGGATGATCTGGCGGCATTGGAGCGGGCTGGGCGGCTTGACGCGCTGCTGGCGGGCTGATGCCACGTATTGCGGTTCTCCAGATGTGTTCGGGTATCGACCCCGCTGCCAATCTGGCTGAAATCGAAAATGCTGCACGCAGGGCAGCGGATGAAGGTGCCTTGGTGCTGTTCACCCCGGAAATGTCGCTGCTACTCGATCGCGACCGTGAACGCGCGCGGGGTTGGATCGCTTCGGACGGCCCATCGGATGCCTGCGAGCACCTGTCATGCATCGCTGCCAAGCTGCATATCGATATCGCCATCGGTTCGATGCCGGTCATGGCGGACAGCGGCAAATGGGCCAATCGCTCGCATTATTTCCATCCCGACCTCGGCCCGCCGGTCATCTATGACAAGATTCATATGTTCGACGTTGAACTGGCGACCGGCGAGGTGTGGCGCGAAAGCGCGGCCTATGAACCGGGCAGCGCGGTGGTGACGGTTGAAGATACGCCGGTCGGCCGGTTGGGGCTGGCGATCTGTTACGACATGCGCTTTCCCGCCTTGTTCGAAGCGCTTGGCAACCGACGCTGCGATGCGATCGCTGTGCCAGCCGCCTTTACTGTGCCGACTGGGCAGGCGCATTGGCACGTTTTGCTGCGCGCCCGCGCTATCGAGGCAAGCGCCTTCGTGATTGCCGCTGCGCAGGTTGGCCGCCACGAAGACGGACGTGCGACTTATGGCCACAGTCTGGTGATCGACCCGTGGGGCGAAGTGCTGCTCGACATGGGCGGCGATGCACCGGGACTGGCGTTCTGCGACATTGATCTGGAGCGGGTGGCCGAAGTGCGTGCGCAGGTGCCCGCGCTTGCCAACCGCCGCAAAATCCCCAAAGCGTAACGGCGATGATTGTTTTCGACCTTTCCTGCGCAGACGGCCACCGCTTTGAAGGGTGGTTCGGTTCCTCTGCCGATTTCGAGGATCAGTGCGCGCGCGGGCTTTTGAACTGCCCGGCCTGTGGATCGGCGGCGGTGAACAAGGCACCGATGGCACCTGCGGTTCCGGCCAAGGGCAATGCGCGACCTGCTGCGGTAGCGGACGGCCCCACGCAACAACTCGCCAACGCGCCGCTCCCGCCCAAGGTGCAAAAAGCCATCGCTGCGCTCGCCAAGGCGCAGGCCGAGGCGCTGAAGAACAGCACATGGGTGGGCGACAAATTCGCCGATGAAACCCGCAAGATGCATTACGGCGAACGCGATGAAGCGCCGATCCACGGACAGGCCAGCCTTGCCGAAGCCAAGGCGCTGATCGATGAAGGCGTGCCGGTCGCCCCGCTGCCGTTTCCGGTCGCCCCGCCAGAAAAGTTGAATTGAAAGGAAAGGTGTCCCTGCTATGTGAGCAGCGGGACCCCGTAGCTCAGCCGGATAGAGCACCAGATTCCTAATCTGGGGGCCGCGCGTTCGAATCGCGCCGGGGTCACCATACTTTTCAACATGAAAACAAAGGCTTGGCGTTAATCGGTCTGCAAATTTGCAGTTCGATCATGTTGCAACCGTGTTGCATCCAATACCTTGTTTTTTCGTTGGTTTCCGATTGGTTCCGGCGGGTCCGTGCAACATGGATGCAACATGGCAACACTGCGCTCCGATACGTTTAGCAGGCTGGCGGCTTCATCTTGTGAAACTGATATTGCCGCAATTGCGGTATTTTCCGAAGGCCGCCCCCTTGGCATATTAGCCACGCGTTTGGCTATCATGGCCCTCTGGCTCTCGCTTAGGTGCCTGCGGTGCAGGTTATGGCTGATGACGAACGCAAGCGCATCATCGCCCTCAAAAGGGGCCGCCAGCATCACGCCAGCGGCCCAAATTCGGCACCGCGCCCGTAAGGAAAAGGCCGTGCCGTGACGGGGTTTACGCACTCACCGTCTAACCGGGCCGTTCGGGGCATGATTTAAACCCCAAGGCGGCCAGCCTTATTGCTCGCTCCAATCCACCAGCTTCATTGCCTTTTCAGGATCAACGCCGGATTCCTTGGCGAGGGCCAAAGTCTGCACCACGGCAGACAGGGCGCGCGCCCGACCGCCAACGTCAAACGCCTGCAGGGGACGCATCACATCGAGCGTCACCGGGCCAGCCAGCTTGTCGCTGGCCTCTTGTGCGATCATCACGGCAATCGGCTGCAGGGTCCATTGTGCCAGATGCCTTTGCACCTCGCGCACCATCGGCCCGGTTGTAGCGGGATTGTGCAGCCCCGGCAGCACGCCGAAAGCCATTTCAATCGATGCCCGCGCCGCGTCGAGCGATTGCGTAAGCATCGCCTTTTGCAGGTCCGGGGTCACGTCATGGGGCTTTAGGTCCGTCATCGGTGCGGGACCGCCTGCAGCCGTGACGTTGACGCTCTCGCGCACCAGCACCCGCCCGCGCATCCCGCGAAAGCCGCGCGCGATTGCCGTCATGTCAGTGTCAGGGGCTTCGGGGAACGGGACGACGCTTGAACCGATAGGGGCCTCCGAATAGACTTCGGACAGCACCGTTTCGATTGCCTGCAGCATCCCGGCTGTCAGACGTGCCCGACGCAATGGCGAGACGCCCGTCCACGGCACGCCCATGTCCGCGCCGACTCGAAAGTGCAGGACTTCGCTTGCCAGCAAGGTCTCGGATTTCGCGCCGCCGGTTTCAGGGATGCTAACCCGGTAAGCCGTCGGAGCGCTAAAGCGCGTTGACAGGTCCCAATCGCTGCAGGGCAAAAGCCCGTCCTCCCTGATGGCAAAGACAGCCGCGCCGCGTAGCGCCAGAGACCGCCCTGCAAGCGCTAAGTGAAACGGGGACAGCATGTCCGTGCCGTCAACGTCGGCAAGGCTGAGTCCGTTCTCCCATAGGCTTACACAACTCTGCACCGTGCCCGTGAGTTCGCCCACGCCGTCGGTCCCGCTCAGATACGCAGCCCGCGCCGCCATAATTTGCGAGGTGTATCCCGTCCCGCTGGAGCGGGTTTCAATGTCAGGTTGTTTCTTCTTGAACGGCCACATGGTCACGCCCTCCTGTAAGGACGCAGCAAGTCAGCAGCGCCGCTGTTTTCGATTGCGCGCGCGATCCATGCCGCACTGCGCGAATAGCTTTCATTGATGGCCCCGCCCATATTCACCGAATACTGCGAGACCCCTGCGCGATCGGGAACGTCGGCAAGGTATTCTGCAAGCCGCCTGTAAGCCTCCAGTATTGCCGGGGGCACGGTTCCGCCCCCAACGTCGGCAGTGATGCGATATTGCCCCTCAGCCCCCAGAGAATAGCCGTAGGGGCCGACTGGCAGGGTGAAGGCTTCCCACGCCTCGCCGTTCCACCTCTCCGACGCCGTAATGGTCGCCGGGGTGAGCGGAACCGTCCAGTCGCCGCAACCGTCCAGCGTCCAGACCACTTCGCGCGGGGTGAACCGGTGTGCGATGTAGTTTTCGATCCTCGCCCAGACCGCTTGTGAGTTGAGCGATTCAGCCGCGTCCGAAAGCCCGTCGGGGAGGCCGGGGTTATTCGCCGGGATTGCCTCAATCTGCTTAATGAGTTCGATCATCAGGGCCTCCAGCGGTTGAGGGTGCGATGCAGGCCTGCAGCCGGATCATCGGGCAGCGCGATGCCGCCGGGGGTCCAGTTGCGGGCTTCGATTTGCGCAGAGGGGTAAGCGGCCCGCGTCACCGCCGAGACTTCCACCAGTTCCGCAGCGGTGATGCTGCGATGAACAACCTCGCCGTCGCGGGTGATGATCTCGCCGCCCTTAGCCACGCGAAAGCCCGGTGACAGGCCCCGGATAAGCCCCGCACCGTGAGCGGCGAGGAAGTCCCGCGCCCATGATGTGTGAGCCGCAACCGTCGCTTCGAATGTCAGGGCGTCGTCATCCTCCCGGACCTCCAGCGTTCCCGCCATCCGGCTTGCCAGCGGTTTTTCGAAGTCATGCCCGCTGAGAAAGTGCAGTTCATCATCGGAGTTGACGCGGGAGGCAAAGGCCCCCCGCGCGATGGTTTCGAAGTATCCCGGTGCAAGCTGCGTCCGGGCGTTGTAGGGGAAGCGGCCCGCCACGCGAACCGCCTCGCCCTCTTGGCGAACCTCAAGCCCGCCTAGCGAACCGCCCCACAACATTAACGGATGCCCGTCAGGATTTCGAGTTGCACGCCGCGCGCAACAGTCACGTCCATGGTCACGAGGCCGGTCAAACGAAGCTGGCCAGACTTTGCATCGGTGTAGGGGTCCCGGATCATATCGACCGCGCCCCACATGCCGACAAAGATAGGCGAAACGCCGTTCGTGGCAGTGGACAGCAGCGCCGTGCTTTCCAGCGGGTCACCCGCCGGGGCAGCAAGGCCGTTCGTCGTCAGCACCACGCTGCCAATCTTGGCAACCATCCGGTCCCATTCGGAAACCGTCGTAGCGGTCAGCAGGTCGTCATCCATGCTATCGAACACCTCGGGCCGCAACAGCAGGTTGATGGCGTCAAGGCTGTTCGCCGCATTCGCCGTCATGAAACGCACTGCAGCCGCGCGGAACGCTGCATAGGACGCAGCCGCATCGATGGCCGTGGAGGTGATGCCGTAGGTCGCCGCGCCGGTGATGACGCCGAGCGGTTCGCCGCTGGCGCCAGAGCCACGGAAAATAGCCCGGTCCGATTCCTGCAGGATGGCAGCGGCCATGTCCCGGCGCACCGCCTGTTCCAGTCCCGCGCCCGACTGTTTCAGAGCCTTGCGCGTGATCTTCATCCCGACGCCGAGCGTGTGGTCCGGGGTAAGCGGACGATCCACCGTGGTATAGGCCTGCGGCCCCGGAACGTCGCCGGTCTCAGTGCCAGCCCAGCCGGGTTGCGCGCCGCCGGTTGCAACCGGATATTCGACTTCGCCGACGCCGATATTGATCATCCGAGCGCCCATGCGGGTGGCAGAGGACGACGCAAAAATGCGTTCGATAATCGGCATAGTCTCACGCGGGTTAGGGACGCCGCTGGCAATGGTTTCGCCAGCACGGGTTTCCAGCGCCTCCAGTGGCACCGGGACGCCCTGAAAGCCGCCCTTGCTGCGCAATTCCTGCACCATCTCGGCAGTGGCACCGTCGAGATTGCGGCCCTCGTCGAGCGCAAGCGCGACTTGGCGAACCTCAAAGCGACTGGCCATCTCGGCCCATTCCTTGCCCGAACGGGTTTCGAGTTCGGCCCCGGCTTCGCGCCGTTCCTCGTCCTCGGCGATCAGGGACGCGCGATAGCGGGTTTCATTCGTCCGATATTCCTTGTCGAGCGCTTCCATCGAACGGGTTTCGTCCTCGGTCGGGCTGGCCTTGCCTGCCAGTTCGGCGAGGCTCTGACGGATTTCCGACTGGCGCCGGGTGATTTTGAGAGATTCCAACATGGTCTAAGTGTCCTGTATTTCTGGGGAGGAGAGCTGCATGTTGCGCAGCAGATTGCGCCATTGCTGGCGTTTGGCTGGCAGCGGGGCGTGCCCCACCTCCAACCGCGTCTTGCGGGCATGACAGCGCCCGCAAAGGATCTGTAAATTCGACAGCGCGAAGGCGAGTTCGGGATGCGTCCGCACCGGCTTGATGTGGTCGCATTCAAGCCCGACATGGGTTCCGCACTGGACGCACTGCCAGCCGTCACGCTCCAGCGCCTGCAGCCGCAAGGCCTTCCACCGGGGGCCGCGCGTGACGTGCCGCGAATGACGGGCATATTCCTTGCGCCTAGACAGCATCGCGCACCTGCAATTCGTAAAAGAACACCTCGCCGCCGGGTGACAGAGAGGTGACGCGGATGATGTGCAGCACCTCGCCGCCGATGCGCAGTTGGTCGATTGTGTTCGGGGTGACAGTCAGGCCATCAGCAGCAACAAAAACCCGCCGGTCCGTCATCTCCACGAAGCCGCTAGCGATAAACTGCAGTTCGACCATGTAGGTCGCCGACAGGACGGTGACGGGATAAGGCGTAGGAGGGTCGGGATTAGGAACGAACCCTAACCCATCATTGATCATTGGCAGGGGACGCAGCAGCGTTGCCGCCTGCCCGTGCCGTGCGATCAGCCGCGATGCAATTTGCTTCATCCCCATGCGATGCGTCCTCCTTTGTGCTGAGGGCGGCCCATGATGCGCGATGCCTCGGAGACAGCGAGGACAGCAGCGCAAGCCGCGTCGATGCGGCCCATCGACCGCCCTTTGACGATTTTGGAATTGCCCGCCGGGTCGATGAAAACCGCCGCCTCGGCCATGGCATGACGTAGCAGCGCGCTCTCGGAGACCTGCAGCTTGCCGTCGAACACGTAGCGCCGGAACCGCTCCACATCCTCGGAACCGTCCTTAAAGCCCATGCCGCGCCAGATGACGGGGGCACGGTTGCCGACCTCTGCCAGCCCGTCGCTGATTTCGGATTGCTTGAACCGGTCCGCGACAATTGCCGCGATCTGTTCGCCCTCCACATGATCGAGCACCCGGCGCAGCCATGCCGCCAGCGGGACAGTCTTTTGCCCCATCAGCGCCAGTTCGCCGCGCTTGTGCATCATCGTGTAGAGGTCGCCGACAGCATCAGCCTGCCCGCGTGCATCCAGCGTCGGCACCGTGCCGAACGCGCCCCATGCCTCCAGCCGTCCGCTATCGGGCCAGAAATACGCAGCCCCGGACATTGACGCCGAGCCGCCCGCATCGATGCCGATAACAACCTGGCCTTGCCGTGGTGGCAGCGTGTCAGTCTCGCAGTTCAGCCATTCGCCAAGGTCAATCAGCGCGTCCCGATTATCCTCGGCAACACGTTCGTTGCGGGACAGCAGCCGGAACCGCGACAGGGCAGAACCGCCGCGCGCCAGCGCAAGGGCCGCATCCTCCTGCAGGCGCGTCATACTTGGGCCGATGCCGTATTTGCTGCCGGGGTTGGCAATCAGCAGGCTATCGCTATCATCGACAGGCAGGTTAGGCGTCGGGCGATGTTCCTGCCGGTAAACGCCGGGGGCTTCCCTATCCAGCCAGAGGCTAAACGGGTGCATGTCATTCGAGGCCGACGTGCTGATGATCAGGGCCTTGCCGTCACGCTTTGACAGCCCGGTAAGCAGCGCCGCCTCCAGTTCGTCACCCTGAGAGATTGGCCAGTGCCCGCGCTCGTCCAGCACTGCCAGCGTCGGGCTGGAGCCGAGCGCACTCTTGCCGTCGGCAGAGATTGCCTTGATCAGGTGCGGGCCGTTGCCGTCGTCATACTGAATTTCAAACCGGGGTTGCCGCCGGATCGTGACGCTCTCTTGCACGTCCTCGGGCAGCGTGCCGATGAAAGAGACGCAGTAGTTCCACGCGATGCGGGCCTGCTCTTGCGTGCGGGCCGCAATGATCACCTCGCGTTCGGGTGCATCCGACCACGCGCCCACCAGTTCGCCGACGCAAAGCATCGCCGAGATTGACGACTTGCCGTTGCCGCGCCCGACAGACAGGACGCCCACGTTGATGCCGTCGGCAAATGCCCCATCGATGAATTGGACCTGATACGGGGCCAGCTTAACCGACTTGCCTGCCAGCCTGCCCGTCGGAACCTTGAGCGAACGGCAGAACCGCTTGACAAGATTGGCGCGCTTCATGCGTCACCCCCGATATTGTCAGCCGCCAGCAGCAGGCCAGCTTTCGCCTCCGCCACGCCATGAATGGCAACCGCGATTTCGAGCGACGCGATCAGCAGCAAGTCGGCGATATGTGCCGGGGGCAGACCAGCCCGCGCCGCATCATTGACGTCGATCAGCAGGCTCGCGTGAAACGACTGGATGAGTTGTTCCTGCGTCATCCGTGACTCCCAGTGTGTGTAGCTTTTGAGGTTGGGGCGTCGGTGCAGCGGCCCAAGCAAAAGGGGGGCATTGGCACCTGATGCAGACATGCGTGGAGGGAGAGCGAGTTCATGCTGTCATCGCCCGCGCCAACGGTTCGATGTATTCGGCAGGCAGGTGCGAACCATGCTTAAACTTGGACAGCGTGCCGCCGGGACAGGCGATGCGATCAGCGATGCGTGACTGCTCGCCGGGGTCACTGCCCTTCAGGTGATTGACGAGAGCCTGACGCAGAAACGCCAAATCGGCCCGTCCATTAGGATTGGCTTGTTTCCGTTGTTCTGTTTCCGGTCCGCTGCCCGCTTCCCTCTGGTAACTATTAAGTGGTGCAATTCTGTCAAAGGTGGAAACAACGGGTTTCTGCGACTTTCCTGTTTCCTCGGGTGCAATAACTGCACCCGTGACGGCCTCTGTTTCCAGTTCCATGTCAGAAACTGCACCCGTTTCCTGCAGAAACTGCACCCGCTGTTTCCTGTTGGGTTTCCATTTCTCGAAGTCACGGGTCGGCCCCATCTTGCCCTCGGGCCATGCCTGCCATGTGTAGCGCCAGAGGCTTGCATGCTGCACCTTGCGGTTGAAGGAACCCTTCTGGGTGCAGACGATAAAGCCCTTTTCCTGCAGTTCCTCTAGACAGCGCAAACAGGTGCGGGGCGACAGACCCGTGTCATCTGCCGCCCTGCGATAGGAATAGGCGATCTGGCCGTTGCGAGTGCCGTTATCGACACGCACAAGGGCCAGCAGCACCTTTACAGCGTTTCCGCTCAAATGATGGTAAGCCTCGCTATCCATGATGCTGTGATACAGCCGGATATGGTGCGGGGTTTTTGCCCGCCGGAACTTGTCCGCCATGCATCATGCCCTCCCGTCATCGAAGGGCGTGGACAGGTCATCCTCGCGGGGTTCGCCATGCTCGCCGGGATCGGCGATAGGGCAACCGGGGCCGAAGTCGATTCCAGCCGTGATCGGGGTAAAGTCGTCCTCGCTGGCGCAAGTTTCGTCGTCCGGGTCACCATCGATCAGGTCGAGCATGGCAATGCTGATTTCGGCGAACGCTTCGATCTGGTGCCGCTCAAACTGAGACAGCAACCGCAACAGGGGCGCAGCCGGGGCCAGTCCCGGCATGAGAATGATGGGATGATCAGCCATTGCGCGCGTCCTCCCATTCCGAGAGGGCAGTGATAGCGCGCAGCCGGGTTGCAGCACTCCAAGCGCGATAGCTTGCAAGCCATTGCTCGACCTTGTCGCGCTTGCCGTATTTTTCAGGCTTGGCGATGCGCAGTGCCTCGCGGGTCGACATTTCACCTGCCAGCACCCGGTCATCTAGGTCGGGCCTGCAACGTTGCAGTTCGCGTGCCGCCGTATTTGGCGAGCACTTGGCAGCGGCTGGGGCTTGCACTGAAGTGGCGCCTTGCGCGACCCTTCCTCCGGTTCAACGGAGGCGAAGGAGTC
>PHEB01000032.1 GCA_002842735.1 Alphaproteobacteria bacterium HGW-Alphaproteobacteria-7
AAGCGCGACCGCGCGCCGCGCCTTATGGCGCGTAGCCAAGCAGCGCGGACGCGCTGCGCCCGGCGCTTGAGGGGCGAAACAAGAAACTCGCGGAGCCGGCGGGTTCTCGTCCGTCACCCCGGCGCAGGCCGGGGCCCAGAGGCGGCACTGTGCATCGCTAGGCCCCGGCCTGCGCCGGGGTGACGAGGGGTGCCGGGGTTTGGCCTACTTCTTATCCGAAGGGGTCTTGCAGGCACCCTTGGAAAAATGCTGCTTCCTCATTTTGGCTTTCATCAGGGCTTCATGTTCAGCCGCTGCCAAAGCCATCTCGACGATTTGCATCGTAGTGAACTTTGATTTTGGCTTGATCGGTTCGTCCTGGTCTTCACTCACAGCAAAGTCCCCTGCTTGTTAAGACCCCAAAAACTCCACCAGCGCCCGCACCTTGCGGCTGCGCCATTGCGGGCGCGGGGCGAGCAGCCAGTAGCCGCGCTGGGACGGCTCCGGCCCCTCCAGCACTTCCAGCGCGCCGCGTGCAATCGCGCCTTCGGCCAGCGCCAATGGCAGAATGGTGCGCCCCATGCCCGCAAGCGCCGAGGCCAGCGCCTGACCGGGGCTACCCGCCTTGACGCAAGCGTTGATTCCATCGGGCAGCGGCGCGCCGGGCCAGTCGATCCACGGCCCAGAGACATTGGCGCGGTGCTGCGGCGCGGATACGGTAACGCGCATCGCCGGGGCGAGCGGCACGCCCTCCAGTTCACCCGGCCCGTCCACCAGCCGAATCGCCAGATCAAGGTTCGCCTCGGCAAAATCGGCGTGTTCATCGGCGGCGAGGATATACTGGATGCCCGGCGTATCCGCCTGAAACCGCGCCAGCCGAGGGGCAAGCCATTCGGCGAAGAATTCGCGCGGGGTGGCGATGGTATAGCGGTCAGACGCCTGACCTGCCTGCATCACGTCGACGCTTTCCTCGAACCTGAGGAAGCCTTCGCGCAAAGGATCAAGCCCGGCGGTGCCTTCGGGCGTCAATTCCAGCCCCTTGGGCGTGCGGCGGAACAACACCACGCCCAGAACATCTTCCAAAGCGCGGATCTGCTGACCGACGGCAGCCGGTGTCACCGCCAGTTCATCGGCCGCGCGGGTGAATGACAGGTGCCGCGCCGCAGCATCGAATACGCGCAGGGCGTTCAGGGGGAGATGGGTGCGTTTCACGCGAGGGGAATTAGGCGCGGGCGCGGCTGACCGCAAGGATCAACGCGTGCTGCGTCCCTCAGCCGTTTCAGGCGCGGCGAGCGGGAAGAACGGGATGCGCACTTCGGCGGGCGATCCATCGGGGCGTTCAAAGGTGTAGAACCCCTCCATCGAGCCAAACGGCGTCGTCAGCGGGCAACCCGATACGTAATCGTGGCTCTGCCCGGGGGAAAGCAGCGGCTGTTCACCCACCACGCCTTCGCCATCGACATGGTTCACCATTCCGCGCCCATCGGTGATCCGCCAATGCCGGGTGCGCAGGCGCATCGGTTCGTGCGAGGCGTTTTCGATGCGGATGTGATAGACCCAGAACCACTTGCCCGCCTCTGGATGCGATTGTTCGGGCAGATAGTTGACGGCAACCCGGACGGTTACTCCATCGGTGGTGGCTGCGTGCTGGAAGAGTTCTTTCATAACGCCTCTCAACGTAGCGATTTGCGCATCCGTCACAAGAGGCTGAGTATCCTTAATCCCCGCTGTATGCTGCGGGGACGAAAAATCGTTCACCCGCCCGCCAACAGTTCCTCGATCTGGCCGAGGCGTTCCTTGCCGAAGAACATTTCGCTTTCGCCGCCCTTTGGCCCGACGAACATCGTGGGAATGCCGAAAGCGCCGCGCGCAACCACGGCGTCGGTATTGGCGGCAAGGCGTTGTTTCACGGCATCGGTCTGCGCACGGGCGAACAGATCGGCAGCGTCAAAACCTGCCGCGTTCAGTGCAGCCGACCCAATTTATTTGCACTCTGTCAATTCGATTGTTGAACCACGAGGGTTAGTCACTTGCGTTTCAAAGAAGTCCCCTGCCTCAATTCTAACAGTTTGCGAGTCCCCCTCTTCGCCATCTGCTTTAATAATGGTCATAGTCACCAGCTTGGCCTCATCACTGGTGTTACGGATGAAAGCGTCGAGCGACCTCTCGCTTTCCTCAAGCGACAATTCGACCCCAGAACATGCGCCACCCAGTCCGCCGCAACCACTCAGACCAACAGCCAAGGCCAGAGCAACGATATTTCGAGCCTTTAAAATCATTTAATCCTCCAATTTCTCTCTGTGGCTTTTGAAAGTGAGACACACGGGTCGATCACATATTTGCCGAAGATAGAGCTTCGATTCGTCAAATGTGAACCAGAGAAAGTCGGTTTTCAACAAGTTATCACTGCAGCTCTTGCCATATTGATTAGGGGCAGACTAGCGAGTCTCATTGCTGCTCACCCGCCTGCCAACAGTTCCTCGATCTGGCCGAGGCGTTCCTTGCCGAAGAACATTTCGCTTTCGCCGCCCTTGGGCCCGACGAACATCGTGGGAATGCCGAAAGCGCCGCGCGCAACCACGGCGTCGGTATTGGCGGCAAGGCGTTGTTTCACGGCATCGGTCTGCGCGCGGGCGAACAGATCGGCAGCGTCGAAACCTGCCGCGTTCAGCACTGCGCCGATGGCCTGCGGATCGGTGATATCCAGCCCGTCCTCCCAGATCGGTCGCAGCAGCGTGTCGGCAAACTGCACCCCGCGCCCGTCTTCGTCCGCTGCGGTCAGCATCCGTTGCAGGAGAATCGAATTGAACGGGAATTGCGGGTGCAACCGGTATTTGTCGAGCCCGTGACGCGCGATAAAGCGCTGCATTTCCAGCATCGCATAGTCGTTCTTGCCCTTCACCTCGGCATCGCGGATCATCGGCGGGGCGTTGCCGGTCAACTTGTGCATCCCGGCCAGAAACACCGGGATCACGTCAAGTTCAGCCTCATAACGATTGACCAGATCGCGCAGCGGCCACCACACCAGATAGGCATTGGGGCTGACGAAATCGAATACGAGTTCCACGCGGGTTGCCATTGGTGCCTCCTAAATCCCCGCCGCTTTAAGCGCCTGGTCCATATCTTCGACCAGATCGGCGATGTCTTCGAGGCCGACATTGATCCGCAGCAGGCCTTCGGTCACGCCCATATCGGCGCGGGCTTCTTCGGTCATTCCGGCGTGGGTGGATGAGGCCGGGTGGCACATCAGGCTGCGCGCATCGCCGATATTGTTGGAGATATCGATCAGTTGCAGCGCGTCCAGCACTGCGAACGCGCGCGCACGGGTGCCGACGTCGAGCGCGAAGATCGGGCCGGTCGCATCCATCTGCGCCTTGGCAAGATTGTGGCGCGGATGGCTCGGCAGGCCGGGATGGAGCAAGTGCCCGCCCGCCTTGGTTACGCGCGGTTCAAGGAATTCGCCCAATGCCACCGCCTGCTCGGATTGCTTGAAGGCGCGAAGGGGCAGCGTCTCCAGCCCCTTCATCACCACCCATGCATTGAACGCCGACAGCGTCGGCCCGGTGTTGCGCTGGAACGGCAGCAGCACATCGTCAATCCATTGCTGCGATCCGCAAATCGCACCCGCCAGCACGCGGCCCTGCCCGTCCATCAGCTTGGTCGCGGAATAGGCCACCACGTCCGCGCCGAACTCCATCGGGCGCTGCAACACCGGCGAGGCAAAGGCGTTGTCCACCACGCTGGTGATTCCATGCGCGCGCGCCACCCCGCAGACGTGCGCGAGATCAACGATATCGAGCGTCGGATTGGCAGGCGTTTCAAAGAAGAACACCTTGGTATTGGGCCGAATCGCGGCCTCCCACGCGGCATTATCGGCGCTGTCGATGACGGTGGTTTCGATCCCGAACTTGGGCAGCAGAGTATCGACCAGCCAGCGGCAGCTTCCAAACGCAGCCCGCGCGGAAACCACATGGTCGCCTGCGGAAAGCTGACACAGTAAAGCCGCCGTCATCGCCGCCATGCCGCTCGCCTGCGTACGGCAAGCCTCGGCCCCCTCCATCAGCGCGATGCGTTCCTCCAGCATCGCCACGGTGGGGTTTTGCAGACGCGAATAGGTCATGCCGGACGCATCGCCCGCGAACCTGTCGGCCACGGTCTGGGCATCGTCATAGGTATAGCCAGAGGTGAGGAACAGCGCCTCACTCGTTTCGCCATGCTCGCTGCGCCAGGTGCCGCCGCGCAGCGCCTTGGTGGCGGGGCGCCAGTTCGCGGTTGCGGCGCGGTCCATTCCAGTGGTCTTTTTCATGCGCCGCTGCTTAGGGCCGCAAAAGCCCGCTCGCAAGCAGGCGCCGCATAATCCTCCTTGCCCTCGGCCAAGGCGCTGCCTAATCGCAAGAACCATGGCCGAGGCGCGCGCGTCCCTTTCTGCTGACACCGCCGCGCCGGCGCATCCGCGCGATCCGCTGGCGTGGGTAGCCGCGATCACCGCCGCCTTTGCAATGCTCGCAGGTTGGCGGTTGGCGGTCCCGTCCATCCCGGTGTTTGACGAGGTGCATTACATCCCCGCCGCGCGCGAATTGCTGAGCCTGTTCAAGGGCGGGTTCGGCGATTACCTCAACCCCGAACACCCGATGCTGGGCAAACAGCTGATTGCGCTGGGCATGGCCATGTTTGGCGATAGCCCGCTGGGGTGGCGGATCATGCCGCTCGCCTTCGGCACGCTGGCGCTGTTCGCATCGATGCGGGCGCTGTGGCACGCCAGCGAAGACCGGTTCGCTTGCATCGCGTTCGGCGTGCTGCTCGCCACCGGGTTTCACCTGTTCATCCAGTCGCGCATCGCCATGCTCGATGTGTTCATGGCGGCGTTTCTGGCGGTGGCGGCGTGGCAGTTTGCAGGGGCAATCCGTCAGCCGGAAACCGGGCGCTGGCGGCTGGCGCTGACCGGAATTGCGCTGGGCTGCGCGATGGCGGCGAAATGGAACGCGGTGCCGCTGGCGATGCTGCCGGGGCTGGTGTTCTTCGCCGCGCGCATTTCAGCCGGGCGGCGGCGGCTGTTCCTGTCGCGCCGCGGTGCACCGGTGCCGGGGATGACGCTGGTCGAGGCGTTTGTATGGCTCGGCATCGTGCCGCTGGTGATCTATGCGCTGACATTTGTGCCGGGTTACTGGCTGGGTGACACCTTGCGCCCTTCCCCGCTGGCGCAGCACGGGTTGATCGGGCTGCACCGCGAGATTCTCGGCCTGCAACAACAGGTGCTTACCCCGCACACCTATCAGAGCAATTGGCAGCAATGGGTGCTGAACACGCGCGGGATCTGGTATCTTTACGAGGTCGTCGACGGGGCGCAGCGCGGGGTGCTGTTGATCGGCAATCCGCTGACCATGCTGCTCGGCCTGCCCGCGTTGGCGTGGTGTCTGGTGATCGGCGTGTGGCGCGGCGATTGGGCGCGGCTGGGCGTGGTGATCGGCTATGCCGCCGCGCTTGGCCTGTGGCTGATCGCGCCCAAGCCGGTGCAGTTCTATTACCACTATTTCGTGCCGGGGTTCTTCCTGCTCGGCGCGCTGGCACTGGCGCTGTCAGACCTGCGCCGGGCCGGTTGGGGCAAATGGCTGGCGTGGGGGACGCTGGCGGCATCGACGGGGCTGTTCGCGCTGTTCTACAAGGTGCTTAGCGCGGCTCCGCTGGAAGGCGCGATGAGTTTCGCCAAGTGGGCGTGGTTGATGGGGTGGCGGTAACTTCGTCATTGCGAGCGGAGCGAAGCAATCCATGAACCGAACGTCGAACTTCCAACCCGCCGTTTACATCATGGCGAACCACAAGGGCGGCACGATCTATGTGGGCGTGACATCAGATTTGCCGCAACGCACGTGGCAGCATCGTGAGGGCGTGGTCGAAGGATTTACGGCCAAATATAATTGCAAGCGCCTGGTATGGTTTGAGCTTCACGCAACGATGGAACATGCCATCGCGCGCGAGAAACAACTCAAGGGCGGTTCGCGGAAAGCGAAAATCGCGTTGATCGAAGCCGGGAATCGAGATTGGCGAGACTTGTTTTTTGATCTGAACGGTTAGGTCATGGATTGCTTCGCTCCGCTCGCAATGACGAGGGAAGGCTAAAACCTACCCCACACGAAGCGGCTCGACAGGGCGTAGTTCCACACCGACCCGACCAATATCCCCGCCAGCGCGGCGAGCGCCCACAGCACGCCCTGCGCTTCGACAAAAGTCGCCACCGCGACATTGGCGAAGGCACCCACGGCGCAGGTGGCGCAGAAACCCAGCCAGCCGCGCAGCACTCGCCCCCAGCCCTTCAACCGCTTGTCCCGGTAGGTCAGCCAGTTGTTGAGCCAGAAGTTGAAGCTCATCGCCACCAGCACCGCGCCCGTCTGCGCCAGTGCAAAGCCTTCGCCCATCACAAACAACAACGCGGAGAGCACGGCGAAATGCACCACCACGCCCAGCGCGCCGACCGTTCCGAACAGCGCAAAGCGGGTGGGGATCACCTGCCCCAAAGTCTTGTCATACAACCCGGCGAGAAAATCGAACAGCACCGCGCGGTCAAGCTTGCTTGTCCCTGAAAGGCGCGCGGCGAATTGCAGGGGAAACTCCTTCACTCGCATCGGCGTATCAGCGGTGGCCAGCAGGTCGAGCAGTATCTTGAACCCGATCCCCGACAGGCGCGGCACCAAGGCGCGTGCGCGGGCGGTTTGCAGCATGAAGTAACCGCTCATCGGGTCGGTCAGGTCAACCCCGGTCAGCCGCCGCGCGATACGATTGGCGAAGGCGGAAAGGCGCTCGCGTTCGGGCGCGGCCCAAGCGTTGGTGCTGGCCCCTTCGGCAAAGCGGCTGGCGACGGCGATATCCGCGTCCCCCGCTTGCAGCGCCGCCAGCATCGCGGGCAACAAGGCGGGGTCGTGCTGATGGTCGGCGTCCATCACCGCCACATAGGGCGCGGCGGTGGCGCAAAATCCCTCGATCGCGGCGCTCGCCAACCCGCGCCGCCCGATCCGCTGGATCACCCGCAGGCGCGGATCGGTCTGCGCCAGCGCGCGGGCCTCGTCCGCCGTGCCATCGCAGCTGTCGTCATCGACGATGATGACTTCCCAGCCCTGCGCGCCCATCGCATCCGCAATCCGATCGACCAGCGGGGCGAGATTGCCGCGCTCGTTCAGGGTCGGCAGGATGATCGCGAGGTCGAGCGGCATGGTGTCAGAGGCGCGCGCGCACCGCTTCGCCGATGGCGGCGGTGCCGTGGCTGCCGCCCAGATCGCCGCCGAGGAACCCGTCCGCCAATGCTGCCGAGACGGCAGCCTCGATCCGCGCGGCCTCAGCCTCACGCCCGAACGAATGGCGCAGCATCATCGCGGCTGACAGGATCGTTGCCATCGGATTGGCCTTGCCCTGCCCGGCGATATCCGGCGCGCTGCCGTGGATCGGTTCATACAGGCCAAAGGTGCCAAACGCGGTCTGCCGTTCGCCCAGCGATGCACTCGGCAACAGCCCGATGGAGCCGACCGCCGCGCTCGCCAGATCGGAGAGAATATCACCAAATAGGTTGCCCGTCAGCACCACACCGAACCGATCCGGATGACTGACCAGCTGCATCGCGGCATTATCAACATACATGTGATCAAGCGGGACGCCGGGATATTCCGCCGCGACCTCGACCACCACATCGCGCCACAACTGGCTGGTTTCCAGCACATTGGCCTTGTCCACGCTGGTGAGCGGATGCCCGCCCGCCGCCGCCGCGCGGAAGGCGACATGGGCGATGCGGCGCACTTCGTGGTCGGCATAAGACATCGCGTCCCAGCCTTCACGTTCGCCCGCATCGTTGGTGCGCTGGCCCTTGGCCCCGAAATAGACATCGCCGGTCAGCTCCCGCACGATCAGCAGATCGAGGCTGGCGGCAATATCGGCGCGCAGCGGGGAGAGGTGCTCCAGCCCCGCGAACACCCGCGCCGGACGCAGGTTGGCGAACAGGCCCAAGTGCTTGCGCAGGCCAAGGATCGCCTGTTCGGGCCGCAAGTGCCGATCGAGCGCGTCGCAATCGGGATCGCCCACCGCACCGAACAGGATGGCATCCGCCGCGCGCGCCATGTCGAGCGTTGCTTGCGGCAGCGGGTGGCCGTGGCGCTTATAGGCGATCCCGCCGACGTCGCCTGTGAACAATGTCAGCCCCGGCAGCGCAAGGCTTTCAAGCACCGCGACCGCCTCTGCCGTCACTTCAGGGCCGATCCCGTCGCCGGGCAGGACTGCGATTTTCACTGGGCTGATCCTCTTACACCATCCGCGCCAACCGTTCGGTCAGCAATTTCCGCGCGGCCATAACATCGCCTTTGCGCCCTGCAAGCAGGTAGTGCGCCAGCAGGCCTTCCATCGCGGCCAGCGCCTGCATCTGCGCCGCCCAATCGCCGCCATTGTCAGGCGGCCCGCCGCCATAGCCCAATTCGCGCAGCAACAGCGTTTCATAAGCGATCAGCCCGCTCACCCACCCGCGCGCCGATGGCGCATGGGCGACCGCATCCAGCAGCGCGTCAAGCGCCTCATACAGCCCCGGATAGGCATTGCGTTCGGGCAGCGCGGCGGCGGTCAGCCCGCACACCCACTGGATTGCAGCGGCGGGCAGCGGCTCGGTCATCAAGGCGGCGCGCGAATGTTCGAGTTCCAGCTTGGCAAAGGGCAATTGGCTGGCGGCGCGGGTGACAAGATCAAGCGCGACGCGGTTGCCCGGCACCATCACCGCGCGCATCTGCCGCCCGCGCCCGCCCGCGACATAGCCCGCGACCAACCCGGCCTCAGCGGTCAGCAGGCGCGCAATCGCCCCCGTCTCCCCCTGCGGGCGGCTGGCGAGCAGAATCGCGGGTGCGCGCAGGTTCATGCCTGCGACCCGGCGGCTATTTCCTGGTGGATTTGGCTTCCAGCGCAGTCAGCCGCGCCTCAAGCGCATCGGCCTGTTCACGCGCCTTTTGCGCCATCGCCTTGACCGTGTCGAATTCTTCGCGGCTGACGAAATCGATCCCGCCAAACGCTTCGCGCATCCGTTCGCGCGCGCTATCGCGGGCTTCGCGGGTCATGCCCGCCATCGTTCCGGCGGCGCTATTGGCGATTTTGACAAGGTCGGCGATGATCGGGTTTTGGCTTTGCATGACAGGTTATTTGGCGATTGGGCGGCGAATTGTCCAGTGGGTGGGCGCCTAGAATTGCACCCGCGTTTGCGCGCCATCACCCCCGCGTGCACCGCCATCGGGGTTCACCGCGATGAACTGATAATTGAGCACGCCTGCAAAACACAGCCACGCCAGATAGGGCAGCAGCAACCACACGGCCCCGCGCCGCACCCGCCAGATCAGCGCCAGCGCGATCAGCAGCAAAACCACCGAGCCTGCGATCACATAGAGCGCGGACTGCATATCCTTCATCCCGAAAAACACCGTGGTCCAGCTTTGCGTCACCAGGAACTGCACCGCGAACGCGATCAGCGCGATGCCCCGCCCGCGCGCGCCCCACGCGCTCGCCACCAGCGCCAAAGCCAGCCCGATCATGATGAACAGCGCCGTCCAGACGATCCCGAAAGCCGCCGGCGGGGGGTAAATTGCGGGCTTCACCAACCCGGCAAACCACGCCGTGTCCGGCCCCGCCACGCGGCCAGCGACAAAGCCGATCAACAGCACCAGCGGCACCAGAAACAGCGCCCAGCGCAAAAAACTGGCGCGCAATTGTGCTTTGGAAGCAAGGACGTTCATGAAATCCCCTCGTACCGCGAGCGCGCAGCGATTCTGCCCGCCAACCCGTTTCCTGCGCGATAACAGAGCCAGCGCGCCGCGCCAACTTATCCCGTCCGCCCCGCCCCTTAATGGTGCACGGGGCCATGCGGCGCACGTTTGCAAGGATCAATGTTCGGCCAAATACCCTATCCCCGCCGGGCAGCGATCAGGAATTCGACATTGCCTTGCGGGCCGGTGATCGGGCTTTCGACGATGCCTGAAACATCCCAGCCAAGCCCTTCGATCCATTCACGAACCTCTGCGCAAACCCGCGCGTGCAAAGCAGGATCGCGCACCACCCCGCCCTTGCCCACTTCATCGCGTCCGACCTCAAACTGCGGCTTGATCAGCGCGACCAGCTGGCATGGCGTGGCGGCGAGTTTCAGCGGCACGTCGAGCACTTTGGCGAGGCTGATGAAGCTGGCATCGCACACCACCCAATCGCAGGGCCGGTCGATCAGCTGCGGCGTTAGGATTCGTGCGCTGGTCTGTTCGAGCACGGTCACACGCGGGTCATCGCGCAGCCGCCACGCCAGCTGGTTGGTGCCGCTGTCGACCGCGAAGACATGATCCGCGCCGTGCGATAGCAGCACATCGGTAAACCCGCCAGTGGAGGAACCAATATCCATCGCCGTCGCGCCCGCCGGGTCGAGGCCGAAATGTTCGAGCGCGTGCGCCAGCTTGATCCCGCCGCGGCTGACCCACGGATGATCGCGCCCGCGCACGTCGAGCGCGGCGTCTTCGGCAATCTGCTGCCCCGGCTTATCAATCTTCGCCTCACCCACGAACACCAGCCCCGCCATCACCAGCGCTTGCGCCCGCGCGCGGCTTTCCGCCAGACCACGATCAACCAGCAGTTGATCGACGCGGCGCTTTTGCGGCTTGGCGGGACGAGTGGAGTTTTCAGGCATGGACAAGCGCGGGCTGTAGCGCGCAAAGTGGGCGGATGAAAGCTGCTGTCCCCGTTCTCGTTTCCGCCCTGATGCTGACCGCCTGCGTTCCGGCCAGCACCGCGCCTGCATCGGCCCCTGCGCCTGAATCCGCGGCGCGCCCTGCCCCTGTTCCCGTCGCACCGCCGCCGGTTATTCAATCTCCCGCCTATGACAACTGGGTGGATGCGCCTGCTTCCGCCGGTGACTGGCGCTACACCGCACAAGGCGGGCGCAGCGAGGCGACCTTTTGGGGGCCGGGTGAACGCCCGATGATGCGGCTGCGCTGCCCGGCGGATCGGCGCGGCGTCATCCTGTCGCTGCCCGAAAGCGGATCGCCGCGCCCGCTGGTCACCATCCGCACCGAAACCGCCACCCGCACCCTCGCAATGCAGCCCGCCGGGGGTGAGATGATCCTTGCGCTCAGTGCAAATGACGCGCTGCTCGATGCAATGGCGCTCAGCAAGGGGCGGTTTGCGGTGGAGGCGACCGGCCTGCCCGCGTTGATCGTGCCGTCTTGGGCCGAAGTCAGCCGCGTGATCGAGGATTGTCGCTAAACCTCGCCATTGCGAGGAGCCGAAGGCGACGCGGCAACCCATGATGGAACCGCGCGCCAAAGTTTGGCGTCTGACCATGGATTGCTTCGCCTGCGGCTCGCAATGACGAAAAGAAACCCGATTCTATACGTTAATATCCACAGGCCCATGCACAGCCTGTCCACAGGCAATGCCGCAACGAAAAAACGCCCGAGGTGTCCCTCAGGCGCCCATGCCGCAGCGGAAAATCAGTATGACGTGGGAAAAGTTAAATACAAGTCTTGTCCTTGTCACGTCCATGATTCACATATGTGCATGAGGCCAGCGGCGAACGCGGCTCTCGGCCCCCAGTGATGCGGCGGGTCTGGCTCACAAGCGCGAAAGGAGGTGATCCGATGTCTCATGGTTCAGTAGCGAGGTCGGTGAAGATCCCTACGGAGCATACTCGGTAATTCTCTGGCCGAGTAAGGCTTCGTGAGCGGCACTTCCGGCCGCTGACCATGCAAAGGGCAGTTCCCCGACAGGTGGAGCTGCCCTTTTCATTTTTGGGTTGCGCATCGCGTCCGTTTCTATCCTCCCCTTCGGGGGAGGGGGACCATCCGCAGGATGGTGGAGGGGATTGGCCGCACACGCCACGCTTTGCCGAAAGTCCCCTCCGACAGCCGCCTTTGGCGTCTGCCACCTCCCCCACGCGGGGAGGACGCTTGCTCTTGGCGGCGGGCAATACTAATCGCGTGAAATGCAGTTCACCCGCACGCCCCACCCCGCGCCCACACCCGCTGACATCCGCGCCGCAAGGATCGCCGATCCGGGCTTTGGAACCGTGTTCACCGATCACATGGTAGTGGTCGACTACGACGAAGCCTTGGGCGGCTGGCAGACGCCGACTATCGGCCCGCGCGGCCCGATCAGCCTCGATCCTGCCGCCAGCGTGCTGCATTACGCGCAGGAAATCTTTGAAGGCATGAAAGCCTATGCCCACGCCGACGGCGGGCTCGCGCTGTTCCGGCCCGAAGCCAACGCGGCGCGGTTCAACGCCAGCGCGCGGCGCATGGCGATGCCCGAAATCCCCGAGGAGCTGTTCCTCGCCGCGGTGCGCGAAGCGGTGGTGGCCGACGCCGCCTGGCTGCCGCCGGTTGATGGCGGCGCGCTCTATATCCGCCCCTTCATGTTCGCGTCCGAAGCCTTCCTCGGCGTGCGGCCCGCGCGGCAATACAAGTTTATCGTGATCATCAGCGCCGTCGGCAATTACTTCAAGAAGGGCGTGAACCCGGTCAAAATCTGGGTGGCGCAGGATTATGTCCGCGCCGCGCCCGGCGGCACCGGGGCGGCCAAAACCGGCGGGAATTATGCCGCCAGCCTCGTTCCGCAGGCCGAAGCGACCGCGCAAGGCTGCGATCAGGTGGTGTTCCTCGACGCGATCGAACATCGCTGGGTCGAAGAATTGGGCGGCATGAACCTGTTCTTCGTCCGGTCGGATGGCAGCGTCATCACCCCGCCGCTGACCGGCACGATCCTGCCCGGTATCACCCGCGATTCGCTGATCGCGATGCTGCGCGAAGAAGGGCTGGAGGTGCGCGAGGAGCCTTATTCGATCGACCAGTGGCGCGAAGAGGCCGAAAACGGCACGCTGCTGGAAACGATGGCCTGCGGCACTGCGGCGGTTGTCACCCCTGTCGGCACAGTCGCCTCAACCACGGGCGAGTTCCACATCGGCGCGGGCGGGATCGGGCAGATGACGTCCAAGATGCGCGAACGGCTGGTCGGCATCCAGAACGGCCAGATCGCCGACGCGCATGGCTGGGTGACGCGGGTTTGATCCCCAAGATGATCCAAGTCGCCGCGCTCTATCAGTTCACGCCCTTCCCCGATCCCGAAGCCCTGCGTGCACCGCTATTCGCCGCTTGCGAAGCGCATGGTATCAAGGGCACGCTGCTGCTTGCCCGCGAAGGGATCAATGGCACCATTGCAGGCACTGACAATGCGCTGGCCTCGGTGCTCGGCCACATCCGGGCGCTGCCGGGGTGCGCTGACCTCGACGTGAAATACTCCGTCGCCCCGGAAATGCCGTTTCACCGCATGAAGGTGCGGGTGAAGCGCGAGATCGTCACCATGGGGGAGCCTGACATCGACCCCACGCTCGCCGTCGGCCACTATGTCGATCCGCATGACTGGAACGCGCTGATCGCTGACCCGGACACCGTTCTGATCGACACCCGCAATGATTACGAAGTCGCGGTCGGCACCTTTGCGGGCGCGGTCGACCCGCAAACACCCAGTTTCCGCGATTTTCCCGCGTGGTTCCGCGCTCACCGCGACGAATTGCTCGACGGCAAAAAGAAGGTGGCGATGTTCTGCACCGGGGGCATCCGCTGCGAAAAATCGACCAGCTTCCTGCGGGCAGAAGGCGTGGAGGAGGTTTACCACCTCAAGGGCGGCATCCTTAAATACCTCGAACACATCCCTGAAACCCAAAGCCTGTGGCAGGGCGAATGCTTCGTCTTTGATGAGCGGGTGACGGTGCGCCACGGGCTGGAACCGGGATCATACGCGCTGTGCCGCGCCTGCCGCCGCCCGCTTGACGCAGCAGCCCTCGCCCATCCCGATTACGAGGACGGGGTCAGCTGCCCTGCCTGCATCGACGAACGCACACCGCAGCAACGCGCCGGTTACGCCGAGCGTCAGCGGCAGGAGGCGCTGGCCAAGGCACGCGGCGAAGTGCACGTCGGCGCGGTGCTTCCGCCGAAGCCGTGACCAAAATCCCTACCCTCTATTCCTTCCGCCGCTGCCCCTATGCGATGCGCGCGCGCATGGCGCTGTGGGTGGCGGGGATTGCGGTGGAATTGCGCGAGGTGAAACTCGCTGCCAAGCCGCCCGAACTCATCGCAGCATCCCCCAAAGCGACCGTGCCAGTGCTGGTGTTGCAGCACTCCACCGTGATCGACGAAAGCCTCGCGATCATGCGCTGGGCTTTGGCGCAGCACGATCCCGAACACTGGCTGGCGGGCGATGATGCGGCGCTGATCGCGCGCAATGACGGGCCGTTCAAACACCATCTCGACCGCTACAAATATCCGCACCGCTATCCCGATGAAGCAGCCGGTGATGAGGCCACATTCCGCCTTGATCATCGCACGCATGGCCTGTCGGTGTTGCTTGATCTCGATGTGCGTCTTGGCATGAGCGCCTATCTGATTGGTGATCGCCCCACCCTTGCCGACATCGCGCTGTTCCCGTTTATCCGGCAATTCGCGAACACCGATCGCGACTGGTTCGATGCGCAGGGACTGCCGCATGTGCAGGAATGGCTCGAAAGGCACCTCGCCTCCCCCCTGTTCGCCGCCATCATGCCCAAATTCGCGCCGTGGCAAAGCGGCGACACGCCGATCCGCTTCGGGCCGTAGAAATCCCGCACCGCAGCAATTTCCTTTGGGTGCAAGGCAATTGGCTGTTAGGGGGCCGCCCATGCTTACCATCGACGGTGTCACAGTGCGGCTTGGCGGCCGGGCCATTCTTGAACGCGCCAGTGCGACTGTGCCGGTGGGCGCGCGCGTTGGCCTGATTGGCCGCAATGGCGCGGGCAAATCCACGCTGATGAAAGCGCTGATCGGCGAGATCGAGCCGGATGACGGCGAAATCAGCAAGCCCGCGCGCGCACGAATTGGCTATATCGCGCAGGAAGCGCCGAGCGGCAGCATGACCCCCGAACAGGTCGTGCTCGCCGCCGCGACCGAGCGGGCGGAGCTGCTGGCAGAGCTGGAAACCTGCACCGACATGGACCGCATGGGCGACGTTCACGAACGGCTGCTCGCCATCGACGCCTACAGCGCGCCTGCCCGCGCGGCCAAAATCCTCAACGGCCTCGGCTTTGACGACGAGATGCAGCAACGCCCCGTCGACAGTTTCTCCGGCGGTTGGAAAATGCGCATTGCGCTCGGCGCGCTGCTGTTTTCCGAACCCGACATCCTGCTGCTTGACGAGCCTTCCAACCACCTCGACTTGGAAGCGACGCTGTGGTTGGAGAACTTCCTCAAATCCTACCCCGCAACGCTGGTGGTGATCAGCCACGAACGCGATCTGCTCAACAAGGTGGTCGATCACATCCTGCACCTGCAAGGCGGGCAGTTGACGCTGTATCCCGGCGGGTATGACGCATTTGAAAAACAGCGCGCCGAACGCGC
>PHEB01000007.1 GCA_002842735.1 Alphaproteobacteria bacterium HGW-Alphaproteobacteria-7
CCGGTTCTTCTGTTTCGATAAGTTGAACCATCACAAAGGGATATATAGTGGATTGACTCCGATTTTCCGGGAACGGAATGTCGGAGTCAATCCACTAGCCCATTGGATAGCCCGAAGGCACCCGCGCAGGCACCGCTATCGTCGGATTATCGGGTGGCCGATCAACGCGCCGCAGCGGCCTTGGCTGCGGCCAGATCGACCACGTCGCCCTTGCCCAGACCTGTGCCGAGAGTCGCCACCGAGCCATCGGCACGCAGCCCGAGGTTTTCAGGGCGCACCAGCCAAAGATCTTGCGGGCCAAGAATGCGGCCATCATGCGCGAGGATCGACACCGGGCCGATCGGCAGGCGATCGCGTTCGTCAACCAGCACTGGGTCTTCGAACACCTGTTCGCTGCCGTATTTCTGCCCCCACTGGCGCAGCGCCAGCATCGCGGGCAGCAGGTCGAGCCCCTTTTCAGTCAGCCGATATTCGATCTTGCGGCGATCATCGGCGCAGGGTTCGCGTTTCAGAATGCCATGTTCAACCAGCTTGGCCAAGCGGTTGGAAAGGATGTTGCGGGCAATGCCGAGTTCACTCAGAAATTCCTCGAAGTGCTTGAGACCGTTGAAACTCGCGCGCAGAATCATGAACGACCAGCGCTCACCCATCACTTCCAGCGCCTGCGGCAGCCCGCATTCGATCAGATCGCGCAGTGGTTCTCTCAAGTCGCCCATGCTTCGTGTTCCTTGCCATCTTCAGGAGGTGTGTAACCGCTTTTCAGAGATGTCACAAAAAATTTCATTTTCCAGTTGCAACAAGCAACCTAAATATATAAGTAGCGAATAGCAACTAGTTTCGAATCGAAATGTTGCGTTGCAAAATAGCGGCGCAGACGCCAAAGCACCAACGCCCCAAGGGCACAAAAACAAAAGGATTACCCCGATGACCAACACCCTCTCTGTTCCCCGCACCGGCAAGCTCGCCATCCTCGCCACCGCGCTGCTGTATACCGGCGTAAGCTTTGGCTTTGCCACTGCAACCCCGGTAAATGCAGCAGGCAACGCCTATTACACCGCCACCCTTGCTGCGCCGATCAGTGAAAATCGCGCGGTCGCCGGCGGCGTCGCCTGGGCGTGCAAAGACAACACCTGCGTCGCGAACAAGGCAAGCGCCCGCCCGTTGCGGGTTTGCCGCGGCCTCAACCGCAAATTCGGTGAAGTCGCGGCCTTCAAGGTCGATGGCGAAGACCTGGCGGCCGACGAACTGGCGAAGTGCAACGGCTGATCTGGTTGCAGAATTGATCTCTCTCCGCGCCCGGCACCTCTCCAGCCTGCGCGGATATCCCGGCCCCCGGCACGCGCTATCCCCAATTGGCGCGTGACCGGGGGTTCGTTTTTCCCGTTTTGCGCTCACCCATCCGGGCGAGCGTCTTCGGCGTCGTTGCAGCGCCTTGCTTGAGTGGTTGTCAGAGCAGTCCAGCCCCGGTCAGTGCGCTTTCAAGGGTTGCCGCATCGGTGAAGAGGTGGGCATCCCAGCCGCGCGCCTTGGCGGCGGCGATGTTGTCGGGGTTGTCGTCGGTGAAAAACAGCGCATCGCCGCTTCGCCCGCTGCGCATTTCGGTGATTTCGTAAATGCGCGGATCGGGCTTGGCGACTTTTTCGATCCCCGAAACGACGATGTCATTGAACAGGTCGAAAATCGGCTGAGTCGGGCGGAATATCTGCCACAACTCGTCGCCGAAATTGGTCAGGCAGAACAACGGGACGCCAGTGGCTGCCAAGCGCCGCACTAACTCATGCGACCCAGCGACCGGGCCCGGAACGGTTTCGTTAAAACGCGCTGCGTAGGCGCGGATGAGCATTTCATATTGCGGAAATACAGCGATGCGCTCAGCCACCATATCGGCTAGCGCCCGCCCGCGATCATGACCGAAATGCCATTCCTCGGTTACGACATTGGCGAGGAACCAATCGAGTTCACCCCGGTCATCGATCAGCTTTTCGAACAAGGCGCGCAATTGCCACTGGAACAGCACCCGCCCGACATCGAACACCACGGCTTTCTGCACGTCATCCACTCCTCAAACGATCACGGCCCGCGCTCCGGTGAGGAGGCGGGCCGTTGATTGTTCCGGCTACCGCATCGGGCAGCCGCACCGCGAATCGCTTAGCCCTGACGAGCCTTGAAGCGACGGTCGGTCTTGTTGATGACATAGGTGCGCCCACGGCGACGGATCACGCGGTTATCGCGGTGGCGGCCCTTGAGCGACTTGAGGCTGTTGACGATCTTCATGGCTCTCGGCTTTCAAATGGAAAGCGCGCCGGATCAGGCCCGACGCGCGGAAATTGAAGCGTGCCGTTAGCGGCAGAGGTGTCCCGCGTCAATGCGCTTGCGTCACGCCCCTACTCTCAAATCGGACAATTTGCGCTCCCACGCCAGCGCATGGGAAATGATCGTGTCGAGCTTGGCGTGCTGCGGCTGCCAACCGAGCGTCCGTTTCAGCCGCGAAGGATTGGATATCAGCGAATCGGGATCGCCTGCACGCCGCCCCTCAATCTGGCGATGGAGTTTGCGATTCGTCACGCGATCGACTGCATCTAACACCTCGTTGACCGAAAAACCCCGGCCATAGCCGCAATTCATCGTCAGCGAACGCGCAGGATCTGCCATCAGCGCCTCCAGCGTGAGCACATGGGCGGCGGCCAGATCGCTGACATGGATGTAATCGCGCACGCCGGTGCCATCGGGCGTCGAATAATCGGTGCCGAACACGGCGACCGATTCGCGCAGGCCCAGCGCCGCTTCGATGGCCACCTTGATCAGATGCGTGGCGCCTGCCGTCGATTGTCCGCTGCGCGCCTGCGGATCGGCGCCTGCAACATTGAAATAGCGCAGCACCCCGCAATTGATCGGATGCGCGGCGGCAACATCGGCCAGCATCTGTTCGGTCATCAGCTTTGACCAGCCATAGGGGTTGATCGGGCGCTGCGGCGTGTCTTCACACACCGCCGCAACATCGGGGATGCCATAGACCGCTGCGGTCGAGGAAAAGATGAAATGCGGCACGCCTGCCGCCACCGCCGATTCGATCAGCGTGCGGCTTTTCGCGGTGTTATTGTGATAATATTTGAGCGGGTCAGCGACACTTTCGGGCACGATGATCGATCCGGCAAAGTGCATGATCGCACCGCGCCCCTTGCCCAGGCCCTGTTCGGCAAAGATGCGCGCCAGCAGGCCAGCATCGGCAATATCGCCTTCATACATCGGCACGCCATCGGGAATGGCGAAACGAAAGCCGGTCGAAAGATTGTCGATCACCGCCACCGGCCAGCCCGCGTCTTTCAGCGCGAGCACCGCATGGCTGCCAATATAGCCCGCACCGCCAGTCACGAGCACGCAAGGTTTGTTCTGCGATATCATGGGAAGTGCCCCTATCACAAAGATCGCTTAGAAAACGTCAACCTTTTAAACGGCACAGCGCCCCTGTGCACATTGATGCGCCGACTCTATATAGACGGCGCTATAGAAGGAATTCGCCATGTCCCCATTCCGCTTGCTTGCCCCTGTCACTGTTGCCGCTGCACTGGCGCTGTCGGCCTGCGCGACTACGCCCTATACTGGCCCGGTCGAAGTTACCCGTTTTGTCGCCCCGGCAACAGAGCGCGCCGCGCTGGGCCAGGGGACGATTGCGATCAACTTTCCCGATGAAATCAGTAACGAAGGTGCACGCCGCGCGTTTGCCGCTGCGGTCAGCGCAGAACTCGCGGCACTGGGTTATACCGTGACCGCCGGCCCGGCAGATCAGACCGCCGCCATCCGCACCAGCCGCAACCCGATAACAGCGACAGTTGAAAACAATCGCGGCCCGGTCAGCGTCGGGGTCGGCGGGCAGACTGGCAGCTACGGATCGGGTGTCGGCCTTGGCGTTGGCCTCAATCTGGGCGGCGGGCGCGAAGACGCCACGGCCATTACCGAACTTTCGGTGCGCATCACCCAAGGTAACAATGCCACCTTGTGGGAAGGCCGCGCGCAAATCGCGACAGGGGTGAAGTCGCCTTATTCGCAGGTGGATGCCAGCGCCTCTGCGCTCGCCGCGGCCTTGTTCAAGGACTTCCCCGGTGGCAATGGCGAGACCGTGATGATCGACGTCAAGAAGCTTCAGGGAAATTGATGAGCCAGATGTTTATTGATGCCGCCTTCGACAGCGGCAATATTGACGTGATCGGGATCGAGGGGCGCACTGCGCGGCTCGCGATCCGGCGTGATAATGCCTCAGACTTCTTCCAGTGGTTCCATTTCCGCGTCTGCGCCAGCGCGGGCGAGGAAGTGGTGCTCAAGCTGACCGGGCTGAACGCTAGCGCCTATCCCGGCGGCTGGCCCGATTATAACGCCTGCGTCAGCGAAGATCGCGATTATTGGGCGCGCGCGGAGAGCACCTATGACCCGGACGAGGATGGCGGGACGCTGACCATCCGCTATTTGCCCGCATCAGACGTGTGCTGGTTCGCGTATTTTGCGCCTTATTCGATGGAGCGGCATCACGATCTGATCGCTGAAACGGCCTCATGCGAGGGCGTCGATCTGGTGCGATTGGGCACCACGCTGGATGGCCAGCCGATCGATTGCCTGGAAATGGGCGAAGGCGATGTGCAGGTGTGGCTCTACGCCCGCCAGCATCCGGGCGAGACGCAGGCCGAATGGTGGATCGAAGGCGCGCTGGAATGCCTGACCGATCCCGCCGATCCGGTGGCGCGGGCGCTGCGCAAGGCGTGCCGCATCCATATCGTGCCCAATTGCAACCCCGATGGTTCACGGCGCGGGCATTTGCGAACCAATGCGGTTGGGGCCAACCTGAACCGCGAATGGGCTGACCCGACGCCGGAACGCGCGCCTGAAGTGCTCGCAATCCGCAATCGGATGGATGCAACCGGTGTCGACTTCGCGATGGATGTCCACGCCGACGAGGCGATCCCGGCGGTGTTTCTGGCCGGATTTGAAGGCATCCCCGCATGGACCGAGGCGCAGGGCGAAGGCTATTACCGCTATCAGCGCATCCTTGACCGCCGCACGCCGGATTTCCAGACCAAGCTCGGTTATCCCAAAGCCGCAGCGGGCCGCGCCAATCTGTCGATGAGCACCAATCAGGTCGCGCAGCGGTTCGGCGCGGTCGCGATGACGCTGGAGATGCCCTACAAGGACTTGGCCGATTTTCCTGAGCCTGAGCAGGGCTGGAGCCCCGAACGCTGCAAATTGCTGGGCCGCGAATGCATGGCGGCGCTGGTCGAATGGCTGGAGACACGCGCGGGCTGATGCGTTTCACTCCCCGTTCAGCCAGCCCTGTGTTATAGTTTGCCATAAATTACAGGGGAGTCGAAATGGTGCAGCACAACCTTTGGGATCGTCGCCGGATCATGCTGGGGCTTGCCGCAGTATCTTTGGCCGGTATGATGCCCTCCGGTGCCCATGCGCAGGGCGTGTTTGGCAAACGCAAGGGCAAGGGGCTCGGCCTGTCGTCAATCCTCGGTAACGCGACGGACAATGCGCTTGATACCCTAGCGCAGCCCGGCGCATTTTATGATGATGAGGCGATCCGTATCGGCCTGCCGTTGGTTGGCAAGCTGGGCGGGGGCGGCGGTCTGCTGGGATCGGTGATAGGCGCGGGCAACCGGCTGGGCGTGCTTGATGGCCTGACCCGCGGCATAAATGATGCCGCCGGGGTTGCTGCCGGAGAGGCGAAACCGATCTTTCGCGAAGCAATTGACGGCCTGTCCTTCACCGATGCGCCCGACATCATACGTGAGGATGACGGCGGCACGCAGTATCTGCGTCGCAGTGCGACCGATCGGCTGCATGAACGGCTGGAACCGCTGGTCGACACGGCGCTGGATCAGGCCGGGATTTACCGCCAGTTTGATAGCCTGGCCGATCAGCACAGCTTTATCCGCAGTGCCGGATTGAACCGCCAGAGCATCAATCGTTCGGTCACGGATCAGGGGCTGGACGGGATTTTCGCCTATATCGCCAATGAAGAACGCGGCTTTCGCAAGAACCCGCTCAAAGGTCTGGGCGGAGTGTTTTGATACGGCGATCAGGCGAGGTGGTTTGGCCCGAAGGCATGGGGCAGTAACGTGGATAGCGTTACGCGCCGCACGTCCGCCTCGCTCACGCACAGAACCAACGGATCGGTCGCTCCCAACGCGGCGACTTCGTTCAAGACCTGACGGCAGCGCCCGCAAGGGGTGATCGGTTCGGTCCCTGCCTTGAGGCCCACCACCGCCACCGCGACCAATCCACCGCGCCGCCCTTCGCCCAACGCCTTGGCAACCGCGACCGTTTCGGCGCATAGGGCGAGGCCGTAGCTCGCGTTTTCGACGTTGCAGCCGGTCACTATCGCGCCGTCATCGAACAGCAACGCCGCGCCCACCGGATAATCGGAATAGGGCGCGTAGGCGTGCTCGGCGGCGGCGATTGCGGCGCTGATTAGCGCCTGTTGCTGCACATTATCCAGGGTCATTTCTGCACCACCACCCATTCGACCGGCTCCTCGCTCGCCGCGCTCACCAACGCGCTGTTGGCGCTCCATAGCAGCCACGGTCGGCCCGCATAGTCCGGTCGCGCCCGGTCGCGCGCCAACCACAGATCGCGGGTCAGCGCGGTGGCGGTGTTGTGGCGTTGCTCGAACGCGCGGCTCAGTTTGAGGATCACCGGCTTGCCCGCGTGGGTTTCAATCTGATTGATCAGCGTCATCAGCTCGCTTTCCACCGCTGCATCGCTGACCTTGGGGCTGCACCCGTCGGCCAACCGGGTGAGGCCAATCGCAGGCGGCAGCAGGTCAGGATCGCGCGGCACCATCTGCGCAAACACGCCGCTTTGCAGATCGGCCGGAGCGCAGGGGTCGAAATTCAGCACCACTCCCACCTTCAGATCGGCGGCCCGCGCACGCCGAAACTGGTCGGCAAAGCTGCCGGGGGCGTCTGGCAGCGGATCATGCACCAGCGGCAGATAGACGAATTGCGCGCCGATCGCTTTCAGCGTGGCAAACTTCACCTCGGCCCCGCCCACCGGCGCAAGCGCACCCTGTTCGGGATAGAGCGCCTCGTCCGGGCGCCATTCGCGCATGTCCCACCAAAGCCACGCAGCAAAGGCGAGCGCGACCAACGCAGCCAAGGCGCCGATCCGCAATAGCCAGCGACGCGGTGTCTTTCGTCCGGAAGTCTTGCGCCCGCGCGCCATGATGTGCCTGTCAGCCCTTGATGTGCAGCACGCAGATCAGCGTGAACAAGCGGCGGGCGGTGGCGAAATCTGTTTCGACCTTGCCCTCCAACCGTTCCAGAAGAAGTTCCGCTGCACCATTGTGGATTCCGCGTCTGGCCATGTCGATGGTTTCAATCTCGGTCGGGGTCGCCTTGCGGATTGCTTGGTAATAGCTGTCGCAGATCGCAAAATATTCGCGGATCGGGCGGCGGAACCGGGCCATGCCGATCAGCAGCGTTTCCAGCAGCGTGCCCGCAGTATCGCTGATATCCATCGCCAGCCGCCCATCGGTCACCGAAAGGTGGAGGTGATAGGGGCCAGCCCCCCCACGCTCGACCGCGCGCACCGGTTTGAAGGTGTTTTCTTCGATCAGGTCATAAATCGCCACACGGCGTTCCTGTTCGACATCGGCGTTGCGCCACAGGATCGTCGCTTCGTCGAGCGTCACCTGCGCAATACGATACGCCCCCGCAGCAGCAGGTGACAGGGGCAGGGAATCGCGCGGCAGATCGGCCATAGACCCTGCCTTCGCAGATGCAGGGGCTGCACTTCAAGCACTTCGGTAAACTCTCCCCGCTATCCACAGCATGAGAAATAAATATTGGCAGCGATCACCCTTGCGTGATGGGGGGCGTGAGGCGCATCAGACCGCCATGATCGAACCTGCAAAAGTCACCAGAATCAACGTCGCCCCCGGTGAAGGCACCGGCGATGCCGACAGTCCGATGCGCAAGCTGCCCTATAATCTCGAAGCCGAGGCTGCATTTCTCGGCGCGGTGCTGATCGACAACCGGGTGATCGAAGAATTGCAGGTGCCGATCCGGCCCGAACATTTCTTTGAAGCCCTGCACCAACGCATTTATGAACGCGTGCTGGTGCTGATCGAACGCAACACCACTGCATCGCCGGTAACGCTGCGCCCCTATTTCGAAGCGGACGAGGCGCTTAAGGATTTGGGCGGCACATCCTATCTGGCGCAGCTTACCGCCAGCGGGGCCGGGCTGCTTGCCCCGCGCGAACTGGCGCAGCAGATTTACGATCTGGCCTTGCTGCGCGAGCTGGTGAGCGTCGGGCGCGGTCTGGTCGAAGGCGCGCTTGACACCTCGCAGGACACCTCGCCGATGGATCGCATCGCGCAGGCCGAAGCCGATCTGTTCCGGGTGGCCGAAGGCGCGGCGACCGGGCGCGAGGCAGCAACCTTCCGCGATGCGGCGGTGCAGGCGATCAAGATGGCCGAAGCCGCGATGAATTCAGGCGGCGGCTTGTCCGGCAAGACCACCGGCCTTGAAACAATCGACCGCAAGACCTCGGGCCTGCACAATTCCGATCTTGTGATCCTCGCCGGGCGACCGGGCATGGGCAAGACCTCGCTCGCCACCAACATCGCCTTCAATTGCGCGGAAAAGCATCTTGAATGGCAGCGCGACGGCGGCGAATTCAACTACGGCGCGCCGGTCGCATTTTTCAGCCTGGAAATGAGCGCGGATCAGCTCGCCACCCGTATCCTGGCCGAACAGGCCGAGATTTCGTCAGAAAACCTGCGCAGCGGCAAGCTCAGCCGCGAAGATTTCCAGAAACTGTCTTATGCCAGCCAGCGGCTCGCAGAATTGCCGCTGTATATTGATGATACCCCGGCGCTGACCATCGCAGCGCTGCGCACCCGCGCGCGGCGGATGAAGCGGCGGCATGACGTCGGGCTGATCGTGGTCGATTATCTGCAACTGCTGCAAGGGTCAGGCCGCGCCAATGACAACCGCGTCAATGAAATCTCCGAAATCAGCCGCGGGCTGAAAACGCTGGCCAAGGAATTGCAGGTGCCGGTGATCGCGCTGTCTCAGCTTTCCCGCGCAGTCGAGAGCCGCGAGGACAAGCGCCCGCAGCTGTCCGACCTGCGCGAATCCGGTTCGATCGAGCAGGATGCGGACATGGTGTGGTTCATCTTCCGCTCGGATTATTACCACATGCTGGTGAAGCCCGACATGCCCGACGGCAGCAGCACGCCAGACGTTCAGGAAAAATACCGGTCGTGGGAGGAAAAATACGAACAGATGGTGGGCAAGGCGACGCTGATCGTCGCCAAACAGCGCCACGGTTCGACCGGAAATGTCCCGCTGCATTTCCAGAGCGACATCACCAAGTTCACCTCGCCCAATTACAAGGATTACTCGGATTACGGCTTCGAGTGAGGTTGGGCACCTGACCCTCGACTAACGGAACAGCCGACCAGCCACCGCGTCAAGCTTCGCCATGACTGCGGGATCGTGTTCGTCAGGCGCGGTAATGATCGCGTCGTCCAGAGCGGTGTCGATTGGGGAGGCCGCGCGCTTTTTCGGCAGGGCCGCGATGAAATTCTTCACCATCGCATGGGCGAGCGCGCCGTTCGCCTGCATCTGCGCAACAACTTGCGCAACATCAACAGCCTCTCCGTCTCGCCAGCAATCATAATCGGTGATCATGCCAACCAGAGCATAGGGCAGTTCAGCCTCCCGCGCGAGTTTGGCTTCGGGCATCGCGGTCATGCCGATCACGTCGGCACCCCATTGGCGGTACATCCGGCTTTCGGCGCGGGTGGAAAATTGCGGGCCCTCGATGGCGAGATAGGTTGCGCCGACCGCAACCTTGCCTTTGGCCTTGGCAACGGCCTTCGCCGCCATTTCTGACAGGCGCGGGCAGACCGGATCGGCCATCGACACGTGGGTAACGAACCCGCTGGTGTAAAAGGTGCTGGGGCGGTGCACCGTCCGGTCGATGAATTGTTCAACCACGGCGAAGCGCCCCGGCTCCAGTTCTTCACGCAGGCTGCCAACTGCGGACACCGCCAGAATATCAGTGCAGCCCGCCCGCTTCAGCGCATCGATATTGGCGCGCGAATTGAGTTCGGTCGGGCTGATCGGGTGCCCGCGTCCGTGGCGGGGGAGAAAGCGCACCTTCACCTCGCCAATCCGTCCGCACAGGATCTCGTCCGAGGGTTCCCCCCACGGCGTATCAATCGCAATCCACTGCGCGTCCTCGATGCCGTCCATGGCATAGAGGCCCGATCCGCCGATGATCCCGATGCACCATTCGCTGGCCATGCCTGCTGCCTGTCCTTTGCTAGACCTAGGGTGGGCTTAGGTCAGGTCGAAGCGGGTCGGCAAGGCCTTGCGGATCATCTTTTCCGCCGCCGCGTAAGGCCCGGCAATCGAAGGGCGCGCTTGCATCGCAGCAAAATGCGCGGCGAGCGCGGGCCACTTGTCCAGCGGCGTTTCCGCTACCAGTGAAACCTGCATTAGCACGGCCGCCACGGAAATGTCGGCAATCGACAGCGCGTTGCCCGCGAAAAATTCGCGCCCGTCCAGCCGGGCTTCGAACCCGTCGAAAATCGGCGGCAGTTGATTGGCCCAGGTATCGCGCGCCTTTTCGAGATCAGGCTCCTGCCCTTTGCTCACCGCGAAAAAGATCGGACGGAAGATGCCCATCCCGCCTGCCATTGCCAACGAGGTATCGGCATATTCTTCGATGAACAATGCCTCGCCCAAAGCCATCGGCGCGTCCGGATAAAGCGCGGGATCAGGATGCTTGCGTTCGATCATCGCGCAGATCGCGCTGGAATCCGCGATCGTGCCCGCGACGCCTTCTTCGGCCACGGAACGATCGCGCAGCACCGGAATGCGCTTCATCGGCGAGATATCCATGAACCACTGCGGCGGATCGAAAACGTTGACCGCCTCAACCTCGTAATCCACGCCCTTTTCGATGCATACAGCCGCTACCTTGCGCACAAACGGCGAAACCGGGCTACCATAGATGACCAGATCGGGACGGGAATCACTCATGAGGCTCTCCTTGAAGGCATGTTTGCGGCCTTCCATAAGCCCCGCCCGCAATAGCGCAATCGCCAAGCGACCCGCTTGGCCAATGGGCAAAGCAGCGATTGCATTTTGCAACGCAACGCACCACCTTGAGCCTGCGAAAAACGACTCCCTGATAGGACGAGAGAGGAACAATCATGGTCACCCAGTACAAGAACCTTATCGGCGGCAAGATGGTCGCAACCGACCGGATGCTCGATGTGGTCAACCCGGCCACCGAACAGGTGATCGGGCAGGTGCCTGCCTGCGGCCAGGCCGAGCTTGACCAAGCGGTTGCCGCCGCGCGCGCCGCGTTCAAGACGTGGAAGAATACCCCCATCGAAGAACGCCGCGCCGCGATCATGGCGATTTCCGGCGCGATCAAGGAAAATGCCGAGGAACTCTATCGCCTACTGACAGCCGAACAGGGCAAGCCGCACGATCAGGCCAAGGGCGAAATCTACGGCGCTGCCGGGTTGATCGCAGCGCAATCGACGCTGTCGCTTGACGACGAGATCAACGAAGACAGCGAGGCACGCCTCAGCCGCACCCGCCGCGTGCCGGTGGGCGTGGTCGCGGGCATTGTGCCGTGGAACTTCCCGGTGATGATGGCGGTTCAGAAAATCGCGCCCGCGATGCTGTCGGGCTGCACGATTGTGCTCAAGCCTTCGCCCTTCACCCCGCTCACCACCCTGCGCATCGCCGAACTGATCGCGGACAAGGTGCCTGCGGGCGTGGTCAACATCATCACGGGTGAGGATTCGCTTGGGCCCCTGATGACCTCGCACCCCGATATCGACAAGATCACCTTCACCGGATCGACCGCGACCGGCAAGAAGATCATGGAAGGCGCGAGCGCCGACCTCAAGCGCATCACGCTGGAACTCGGCGGCAATGACGCGTCAATCGTGCTGCCCGATGCCGATCCCAAGAAGGTCGCCGAACAGCTGTTCTGGTCGAGCTTTTCCAACGCCGGCCAGATCTGCGTCGCGGCCAAGCGCGTCTATATCCACGAGGATATCTATGACGAGCTTTCGGCGGCGATTGTCGAATATGCCAAGACCGTGACCGTGGGTGACGGCGCGCAGCAGGGCACGGGCGTCGGCCCGATCCAGAACAAGAAGCAGTTTGATCGCGTGGTTGAGCTGATCGAGGATGCCAAGGACAATGGCTACAAGTTCCTGCTCGGCGGGAATGTCGATCCGTCCGGCACCGGCTACTTCGTGCCGCTGACCATCATCGACAACCCGCCCGAAGACGCGCGGATCGTGGCCGAGGAACAGTTCGGCCCTGTCATGCCGCTGATGAAGTTCTCGACCGAAGAAGAAGTCATCGCGCGCGCCAATGCGTCCGAATACGGGTTGGCTGGCGCGGTTTGGACCGGCAATCCCGACAAGGGCGTAGAGATCGCCGAACAGCTCGAAACCGGAACGGTGTGGGTCAACGAATACCTTCACCTGTCGCCCTTCGCGCCGTTTGGCGGCCACAAGCAGTCCGGCTTTGGCGCCGAATACGGCAAGGAAGGCCTGAAGGAATTCACCTATTCGCAGGTGATCACCGTGAAAAAGGACAAGGTGCCTGCTTGATCGCAGCCGGTTTGGTGGGCATTGTGCGGCCAAGGGAGGATGATAATGGGTAAACACATCAGACTTTTGGCCGCAATTTCACCGATGCTCGCCGCCGCAGGACTGGTGGGTGCGACACTGCTTGCACCCACCAGTCCTGCCCATTCGCAAAGCCTTGGCGACATCATGGGCTCGGCAAAGAAGGTCGCGCAGGCCGCGACCGTCTCGGACGAAGAAATTGTCGTTTATTTCGGGCAAATGTCCGATGAAATGGACCGCCAGAATTCGCTCGCCCCGGCGAACAATCCCTATGCCGTGCGGCTCGCCAAACTGACGCAGGGGCTGGACAGCTATGATGGGCTGGATCTCGATATTCAGGCCTACCTGATGGACGACGTGAACGCCTTTGCGATGGGCGATGGCACGGTGCGGGTCTATTCCGGGCTGATGGACGCAATGACAGATGATGAAGTGCGCTGCGTCATCGGCCATGAAATCGGCCATGTGAAGCTGGAGCACGGGCAAAAACGGCTCAAGCGCGCGCTGCAACAGGATGCTGCGCTAAGCGTCGCCGGAACGGCCAGCGGCGGAGTGCGGCAGATCGCCAATTCCCAATTGGGCGGGCTGGTGCAGAACGTGGTGTATGCCCAGCATTCGCAGAAGGCGGAAACCCAGTCGGATGATTACGCGTTGGGCTTCATGGCGGCCAATGGTTACAACCTGCAAGGCTGCCCTTCGGCGATGGACAAGCTGGCGGCACTGGGCGGCGGAGGCGGCGGAATTGCGCTGCTGCAAACCCACCCCGATCCGGCCAAGCGCGCCAAGCGGATGCGCAAGCAGATCGAGTGATTGATAGCGACACGTTGCGCGAAGGCCTGCGCCGGGTGTGCACCCGCGCCAGCCTTGGCGCGCTGACGGGCGATCCGCAGCGCTTGACCGGCGGGGCGGTGATGGAAAGCTGGCGGTTTGTGGCGGACGACAGCGCCTACGTGTTGCGCCGCGCACCCAGCCTCGCCTTTATGGAGGCGCGGCCTTATGGGCATTCGACCGAGGCGGCGCTGATCGAGGCGGCGCGGTTAGCGGACGTGACCGCGCCGGAAATGGTGGCAGTGCTGGAGCCGGAGGACGGCCTTGGTTCAGGCTTCATCATGCGCGCTTTGCCGGGAACGGCTGATCCCAAGGTTATTCTGGGGTGCGACGATCCGGCGGGGTTGCTGCGGCAGGCGGCGCGCGATCTGGCGCGCATCCATTCGCTTCGGCAGGCGGACGTGCCGGATGGCGTGCCGGTGATGGATACCCGCGCAGGCATAGCCGACCTCAAGGCGCAGTTCATCGAGGCGGGCGGGGATCGCCCGATTATTGCGCTTGGGCTGAAGTGGCTGGAGGACAACTGCCCGCCGCCGGTCGAACCCGTCCTCAACCACGGCGATTACCGGATGGGCAATCTGCTGGTGGAAGGATCGCGGCTCACCGGCGTGCTCGATTGGGAGCTTGCCCATTTCGGCGACCCGCACGAAGACTTGGCCTTTGGCTGCATGGCGGTGTGGCGCTTCGCCCGGTATGATCGCCCGGCGCTGGGGCTGGGGAGTCTTGAGGATTACATCGCCGCTTACGAAGCGGAGAGCGGCACCCAAGTCGATCCCGCGCGCTTCCGCTTCTGGACGATCTACCGCACCGTCTGGTGGGCGCTCGGCTGCCTCAAGATGGCGGCGCAATGGCGCAGCGGCGCGGACCGGATGTTGGAGCGCGTAGTGATATCGCGCCGGACGAGCGAGCAGGAGCTCGATTTGCTGCTGCTGCTGGAAGGCGATGCGCCGGAAGCGGAGCGGGCGCGGCCACTCGAAGAACCGATAACCATCGGACTTGGCCAAGGCGAGGCAGACTCCGGTGAGATAGCCACCGCCATCGCCGAATGGCTGGCGGGTCTGAAAGACAAGCTTTCGGGACACGATTTGTTCCAGCTCGCGGTCGCTCGCAACGCGCTCGGCATCGTCTCGCGCGACAGTCGCAGCGTTACGTTGCTTGAGGATAGCCAGCTTGCAGCGGATATCCTGTCGGGTGCCACCGCTTTGGCCTCAATTGGTTTGCTCGCCAGACTACGCCGTGATGCGCTCGACAAGCTTGCTATCGATGTGCCGAAATACCCCGCACTCGCCCATGCGCGCAAAAAATGGACCGGAGAGCAATAATGGACTTTGCCATCCCCGCCGACCTGCAAGCCTATCTCGACGAACTCGACGCCTTCATCGCCGCCGAGATCAAGCCTTTGGAAGCGCAGGACGACAACATCCGCTTCTTCGACCACCGCCGCGAATATGCGCGGACGGACTTTGAAGCGGGCGGGCTGCCCCGGCACGAGTGGGAAGAACTGCTCAAGGAAGCCACCCGCCGCGCCGACAAGGCGGGCCATTGGCGCTTCTCCGCGCCCAAGCGTTATGGCGGCAAGGACGGCAGCAACCTCTGGATGGCGGTGATCCGCGAGCATTTTGCGCGGGCTGGGCTGGGCCTGCACAATGACTTGCAGAACGAACATTCCATCGTCGGCAATTTCCCCTTCGTCGCCATGTTCGACCAGTGGGGGACCGAGGAACAGAAGCAGGAATTCATCCTCGGCGGGTTTGAACGCACCCGCCGCGTCGCCTTTGGCCTCACCGAACCCGACCACGGATCGGACGCCACTCACATGGAAACCGTCGCCGTGCGCGAGACCCGCGACGGCGTGGACGGCTGGCGGATTGATGGCGAAAAAATGTGGATCACCGGCATGCACGTCGCCACCCACTGCGCGATGTTCGCACGCACTTCCGGCCAAGCGGGGGATGCAAGCGGGATCACCTGCTTCCTCGTCCCCAATCCCACCCCCGGCCTCGAAATCGAGGAGTGGATGTGGACGTTCAATATGCCCACCGACCACCCGCGCCTCAGCGTCACCAATGTCTGGGTGCCCGACAGCGCGATCCTCGGCGTGGAAGGCCGGGGCCTCGCGCTGGCGCAAAGCTTCGTCCACCAGAACCGCATCCGCCAAGCTGCGAGCAGCTGCGGCGCGGCGCTGTATTGCATCGACGAAAGCGTGAAATATGCGCGGGAACGCAAGCCCTTCGGTGAGGAGCTGGCCCGCAATCAGGCGATCCAGTTCCCCTTGGTGGAGCTGGCGACGCAGGCGGAAATGCTGCGGCTGCTGATTTTCAAAACCGCGTGGGAGATGGACAATATGCCCCATAAAGAGATCGAGCGAACGATCAGCGACAAGGTATCGATGTGCAATTACTGGGCGAACCGGCTGGTATGCGAAGCCGCCGATAGGGCGATGCAGGTGCACGGCGGCATCGGCTATTCGCGCCACAAGCCGTTCGAACACATTTATCGCCACCACCGCCGCTACCGGATCACCGAAGGCAGCGAGGAGATCCAGATGCGCAAGGTGGGGGCCTACCTATTCGGCTATCTCGGGCCGAAGCGGGGGATGTTTTCATGATAACGCATTACGGACTTAATTGGTCAGAACGTGACGTCTTCTGGGGTCGGCCGAGAAAATCGGGCCAACTTTTGGGACGAGCAAGGACCCCACTCGGACGTCGAGGAGCGCCATCTAAAACTGAGCTTAGCGCCGCCATCGATTACCGCGACTTTGCAGGTGTGTATTGCTTGTACGGTGAGGGAAAGCTGCTTTACATTGGCGAAGCTGGCTTAAATCAGGGGACAACAAGGAACCTTTTTCAACGTCTAAAGGAGCATCGGAAAGGTGCGCTGGCTGGGCGTTGGGAAACTTTCTCTTGGTTCGGAAGAGCAAATTGCGATGGCGATTCGTCAATCAGGTCATCGCTTTCATTGGTGGAGGCAATTTCAATCGCGATCATTAATCCGGGTTTCAATAAACAATCAGGTAGCTTCTCTGGGGCAACGCAAGTCTATCAGGTTCCGCACATTGAGGCTGAGGGCGATTTGGATACCAAGCTAGCTCGCCTAGCCGAAGCCATCAAATTGTTGTCGCAAGCTCCCAAACCCTAGCAATATCCTTACGCGCCGCTAGTCTCCCGTTCCAACAGAGGAGACATTTTCATGCGCCATATCGCCGCCGCCCTGCTCGCCGGGGCCGCCTGCATTGCCACTCCGCTTGCGGCTCAGAGCAAGAAAGCTCCGAAGGCCGAAGCAAGCTGGAGCGTTGAAGCACCCAAGGGTGCCACCATCAAGCAGGTGCCGATCCGCACCGACGAAGGCACGTGGATGGACGTGGACGTGTCGCCCGATGGGCAGACGCTCGCCTTCACGCTTTTGGGCGATATCTACACCATGCCGATTTCGGGCGGCACGCCCAAGCGGATTGCCGATGGCCTTGCATGGGACGTTCACCCGCGCTTCTCCCCCGATGGCACCCGCATCGCCTTCACCTCGGATCGCGGCGGCGGGGATAATATCTGGGTGATGAACGCCGATGGCAGCGACAAGCGGCAGGTGACCAAGGAGGATTTCCGCCTGCTCAACCAGCCCGCATGGTCGCCCGACGGACGGTTTATTGCTGCGAAAAAGCATTTCACCACCGGGCGATCACTCGGCACCGGTGAAATCTGGCTCTACCACGTCAGCGGCGGCGGCGGGGTGCAGGTCGTCGAACGCGCGAACGAGGCCTTGCAGAAGGAATTGGGCGAGCCGGTGTTCGCCCCCGATGGCAGCGCAATCTACTACACCCGCAACACCACGGGCGGTAACATCTTCGAATACGCGCAGGATTCGCAAAGCGGCATCTTCGCGATCGAACGCCACGATCTTGCCACCGGCGAAGTGACCACCGCCGTCAGCGGCTATGGCGGCGCGGTGCGGCCTGCGCCTTCGCCCGATGGCACGGAACTGGCTTTCGTCCGGCGGGACAAGGATCAGAGCCAGCTGTGGGTCAAAGACCTCGCCAGCGGGCGTGAACGGATGATCTACGGCCAGCTTGACATGGACGTGCAGGAAACCTGGGCAGTCACCGGGGTCTATCCCAATATCGACTGGCTGCCCGACAGCAGCGGGATCGTGTTCTGGGCGGGCGGGAAACTCAACCGCGTGGCCCGCGACGGGAGCGGTCATGCGGTGATCCCCTTCACGGTCAACGACACGCGCGGGGTGGCCGATGCGCCGCACCCGGTGATCGACGTTGCGCCTGATAGCTTCACCACCACCATGCCGCGCTTTGCCACGCTGTCACCCGATGGCAGCCGCGTGGTGTTTGAAAGCCTTGGGCGGCTCTACAGCAAATCCGCGCGGGGGCGTGATGCGCCTGCGCCGTTGACCGGCGACCCGGCGGACGTGGTGGAAGCCTTCCCCGCGTTCAGCCGCGACGGCAGCCAATTGGCCTATGTGCGCTGGAATGATGCCAGCTTGGGCGAAATCATCCTAGCCGATGCCAGCGGGCAAAACCGCCGCGTGCTGACCGGGCCGGGGCATTTCGGCAATATCGCCTTCTCGCCCGATGGCAGCATGATCGCCTTTGAAAAGCGCGAAGGCGGATACCTGACCGCGCCCGATTTTTCCGAGAACGCCGGGATTTATGTGATGCCCGTCAGCGGCGGGGAACCGCGCCTGGTCAGCCGAAGCGGCGGCAATCCGCAATGGGGCGCAGCCTCCGACCGGTTGTTCATGCTGGCACGCGACGGCGGCAAGCTGGCGCTGGTTTCGACCGACCTCAATGGTGAGGCCAAACGCGTCCACGCCAAGGGCGAACTCGCCAATGACGTGCGGATCGCGCCCGATGGACGAACCATCGCCTTCCGCCAGAATTACGAGGTGTTTGCGATGCCGCTGATCCCCGGCGGCAAGCCGGTCGATGTCAGCGAAAAGGGCGGCCCGCTGCCCGTCACCAAGGTCAGCACCGGGGGTGCGGATTACCTCGGCTGGGCCAATGGCGGCGCGACTTTGTTCTGGTCAATCGGGCCGAGCCTGCAAAGCGCGCAGGTCAGCGATTTCTTCGCCGCCGCGCCCAAGGCGGATGGCGATACGGCCAAGCCCATCACCCCGCCGACCACCGGCATTGCGCTGGGCGTGACGGTGCAGGCGGCCAAACCAACCGGCACCACCGTCATCACCGGGGCGCGGGTGCTCACGATGAAGGCTGGCCTTGGCGCGGATGATGCGGGCGTGATCGAAAATGGCATGATCGTTATCGAAGGCGACCGGATTACGGGCGTGCACGATGCCACGGTGGTCAAGATGGCCTTCCCCGAAGGCACGCGGATGATCGACGCCAGCGGCAAGACCATCATGCCCGGTCTGGTTGATGCCCATGCCCACGGGCCTTACGGGGTTGGCGATCTGATCCCGCAGCAGAACTGGACGCTGTTGCAGGATCTGGCGATGGGCGTGACCACCGTGCACAACCCGTCAAGCCAGGCGAGCACCGTGTTCGCCGCTGCCGAACGCCAGCGCGCCGGGCTGACGCTGGCCCCGCGCATCTTCTCGACCGGAGAGATTATTTACGGGGCCAAGGCACCCGGCGTCTATGCCCGGATCGACAGCTACGACGATGCGCTGGCCCACGTGCGCCGGATCAAGGCGCAGGGCGGCATCTCGGTCAAGAACTACAACCAGCCCCGGCGCGAACAGCGCCAGATGGTCGCCCGCGCGGCGGCGGCGGAAAACATGCTGGTGGTGGCCGAAGGCGGATCGCTGTTCGGGATGGACATGAACCTCGTCGCGGATGGCAATTCGACCCTTGAACACAATGTGCCGGTGGATGTGTTCTACGAAGACGTGTTGCAGTTCTTCGGCCAGTCGAACAGCAATTACACGCCCACGCTGGTGGTCACCTATGGCGGGCTGGCGGGCGATCCCTATTGGCGCCAGGCGATGGACGTGTTCGATCACCCGCTGATGATCCACACCCCGCCCAAGGCGCTGCTCGCGGAAAATGGTCGCCGGGTAAAAGCGCCAGATTGGGCTTTCGTCGATGACAACAACGCCCGCGAGGCGCGCAAACTGGCGCAGCGCGGGGTGAAGGTCAGCATCGGTGCGCATGGCCAGCAGGCAGGCATCGGCGCGCATTGGGAATTGTGGAGCTTCGCGCGCGGCGGGATGAGCGCGGTGGAAGCGTTGAAGGCAGGCACCATCACCTCGGCGCAATCGCTCGGCATGGCCAAAGACATTGGCAGCATCGAGGTGGGCAAGCTGGCCGACCTCGTGATCCTGTCCGACGACCCTTCGCAGGACATCGCCCATTCGGACAATATCGAACAGGTAATGCTCGGCGGGCGGTTGTATGACGCCGCGACGTTGAACGAGGTCGGCACCGGCACCGCCACGCGGCAACCCTATTGGTGGGAAGCCCATGGCGGCAAAGGCGCGGGCGGGTCCGAGCACGCGACGCATGAAGGCCGGGGCCATGCCGATGGGGATGCGGGGTAAAAGCTCTACCGCGTAGCGGCTAATGGGTTCGCGCCAAGCCGCCAAGTCACCAAGAGAAGGTGCGTGCCGTGAACTGGGCGTCCCATCTTGGCGGCTTGGCGCGAACTGCAAAATTGCCTGCGGCGCGACCGCGATGCCGCAACCCTCTGAAAACTTTCCTACGCCCGCGCTTCCCGATACCATCGCCGAGATGACCCACCGCGACCGCCTTTTCCAGTACCCTGAAATGCGGCGCCGCGGGGGTGATTTTTCCTTCCTGGACAGTGTAACCTGTGTCTCCAACACCGGCGGTGGCAGCGTATCGGTTCGCTACCCCGCTTCCATCAGCGCGCGCAGGTCTTTCAACGCCTTGGCGCGCAGCTGGTGGACGCGCGGCACGCTGACTTCCAATACGGCGGCGATTTCGGTGAGGTTCAATTCCTCGACGAAGAACAGCTGCAACACCAGTTTCAGCCGGTCGGGCAATTGGATCATCGCCTCCACCAACCGATCTCGGTCTTCGGCGGCGCATAGTGCCTCAAACGGATCGGGATCGTCGCTGGCAAAGGCGAGGCTGGTTTCGTCATAGGCATCGTCGATCGGGGTGAGCCTGACGCCCGATGCTTCGATGGCGAGCAGTTCGGCATCGCTCACCGCCATTGCGCGGGCCAGTTCGGCGCGGCTCGGCTCGCGCCCCAACTGGCCGCGCAAGGCGGCGAGTGCGCGGTCATATCCGGCGCGTTTGGTGCGTGCAGTGCGGCTGTCATGCGCGACACGGCGCACTTCATCCAGCATCGCGCCGCGCACCCGGATCTTGGCATAGGCGGCAAAGCCATCCTCGGTCGGGCCATTGTGACGCTGCGCACATTCGGTCAGCGCAAGGATCCCGGCCTGCACCAGATCCTCGATCTCCAGCCCTTCGCGCCCGTTGCCGTTGATGTGCCACGCGGCGCGGCGCACCAGCGGCATGAACCGGCGCACCCGGTCTTCGACCACGGCGCGCGATACAGCATAGGGCGCAACGTGAGGGCGGGCAGATGCAAACGCGGCGTGGTCATGTTTCATGCGGCCAGTTCCTGTGTCTGGGGAGCGGTCAGCGCCGGGGTGTCATCCGCCGCGCCGATCACGCCGACCACCGCAATCGGCTGGGTCGCAGGCAGTTCGGCAATCGACAGGACGAGACAGCGCGGCGCGCGCGGCTTGAGCAAAGCGGCAAGCGCGCGGCGCGCCGGGGGTTGCACGATCAGGGCAATTGCTGCGCCCTGTTCGTCGGCGATGCGGTTGACCTCGCGCATGATCATCCCGCCGCAATCAGGCTCGATCAGCGGTTGGCCGGTGGCCGGATCAATCATCCCGCCGAGGATCGCGCTTTCCAGCCCGGCATCCAGCGTCACCACCTTCAACGGCTCGCCCGGCGCGGCAATGCGCGCGGTCAGCCGGCCGCCCAGATCGGCGCGCACCGCGTCGACCACCGCGTCGAATTCAGGGTTCTTCTGCAAAGCCAGCGCCATGGACGTGAACAACGGCTGCGGGTGGGCCAGCCCGATCCCGTCGGCCACCAGTGCGCGCAAGATGCGGGTCAGCGCGGCCAAGGGCAGCGGATCGGGATGCACCGCCTCCACCAGCGCGGGGGCCCGCGATTTCAAGCCATCGACCCATTCGCGCACTTCGTCGGGGCCAAGCAATTGGTGCGCTTCGGCCAGCAGCGCCTGATTGGCGTGGGTGGCGATAACGGTTGAGGGGTCGACCACCAGAAACCCTTCGGCAACCGCATGATCGCGCGCAGACGCCGCGATCCACAGTGCAGGGCAATCAAAGCTGGGATCGCGGGTCGCCTCTCCCGTCAATCCGTGGCCTGCGCGCACATCGCCCGCGTCAATCGCCAGCAGCTTGCCGGGACGAATATTGCCGCGCGCCGCGCTTACGCCGCCGATCAGCACCGCGTAATCCTGCGCAGACAGATCGAGCGAATCGCGGATCCGGAACTGCGGCAGGACAAAGCCGAGATCGCGCGACAATTGCTTGCGGATGCCGGTGATGCGGGTGATCAGCGGTGATCCTTGCGCGGCATCGACCAGCCCGACGAGGCCATAACCCAGCTCAATCGTCACCAGCGTGGCATCGCTGACATCAGCCAGCGCGATATGATCGGGGGCGACCTCTTCGGCGGGCGCTGCGGGCGGCGGCGGCGCGGCGGCGCGGCGTTTCAATTGCCACCAGATGGTCGCTGCGATTGCGGCGCCGGGCAGGAAGATCATCTGCGGCATGGCGGGTACAACCCCGACCGCGCCCAGGATCAGCGCCACCGGCAACCACCCGCGCGGATCGGCGAATTGTCCGCCAATTTGCCCCGCCAGATCGCGCTGATCGGATACGCGGGTGACAATCGCTGCCGCCGCAATCGACAGCAGCAGCGATGGCACCTGCGCCACCAGCGCATCACCCACCGCCAGCGTGATATAGACCTCGCCCGCCTCGCCTGCAGAAAGCCCGTGGCTGATCATCCCGACCGCGAAACCGCCGATGATGTTGACGCCGAGGATCAGCAGCGCCGCCACCGCATCGCCCTTCACGAATTTGGAGGCACCATCCATCGAACCGTAGAAATCGGCTTCGACGCTGACTTCACGGCGGCGTTCGCGCGCTTCGTCGGCGGTGACGAGGCCGGCGGCGATATCGGCATCGATCGCCATCTGCTTGCCCGGCAGTGCATCAAGCACGAAGCGGGCGGAAACTTCGGACACCCGGCCCGCGCCCTTGGTGATCACGATCATGTTGATGATCATCAGGATCGCGAACACGAACAGACCGACCGCGAAATTGCCGCCGACCAGAAACGCGGCGAAGCTTTCGATCACCTCGCCCGCCGCCGCGCCGCCTTCGTGGCCACCCACCAGCACCACCCGGGTCGATGCGACGTTGAGCGCCAGCCGCAGCAGGGTTGCGAACAGCAGCACGCTGGGAAAGGACGAGAAATCGAGCGGGCGCTTGGCGTTGAGCGCCACCATCAGCACCGCAATCGAAATCGCGATATTGAGCACGAAGAAGATGTCGAGCAGCAGCGCCGGGATCGGTAGCACCATCAGCGCCAGCAGCGCGAAGATGCCGACCGGCAAAACCATCGCGGCAGGCATGGCGGCAAGGCGGGCCATCGGCCCGGTGGGGGTTGCGGTCAACGCGCTCACAGCCCCCCCACTCACAGTCCCCCCGTTCACAGGCCGAACGCCTTCAACGTGCCATAGGCGCGGCGCACCTGCGCGGGTGCGGTGGCCAGATCACCGCCAAAGGCCGCGCCCAGCACCTGCGACATGGCAGCGCGCCGCGATGCGCGCGGCAGCGGGGGTGGCGATGCTTGCGAGAGGGGCGATGGCAGGCCGGGGCCGCGCGCGCCATCATCAGCGATGATCGTGGGCGCGTGGGTGATGCCGCGGGCGGCGGGTAGATGATCGGCGCGGGCAAAGTGCGCCGCCTGCCCATCGCTGGCGCGGCTGAGCGCGCGGTTCAATTTGCCTTCGATCACGTCCATCACCTGTGCCAGACTGCGCGGCGCGCCATCGTTGTTGTAAAAAATCGCGCGGTTGGCTGCGGCGGGCCGCGCGAACAGCGCGGGCGCGCTCTGGCCGGGATCAGCCTGCATTTCCGAAAGGAACCGTCCGGCTCCGTCTGCTCCAAGAAAATGGGCAAGATAGAGCTCACCGTGGCTGGGCTGGCGGCCAAGAATCGGCATCAGATGCGCGCGGTTGTCCTCAGCCAGGCCCGCCGCCATCAGCGATGCAACCTGCGGATCATTGCGCAATGCCAGGATCGCTGACCGCCGCGCCGGATCGGCAACTTTGGCACCGTCCGAAAGCGTCAGCGTAATCTCGTTCGCCAATGCGCCCAGGCCAAACCGCTCACCGTGTTTCTTGACCGTGCCCAGCCATGTGCTGTCGATGAACTGGTACAACCCGGTTGCGCTCGACGTGGCGGCGCGCGCGGCGGGATCAAGCGAGGATTCAACTTCCGCCTGCGCGAGCAGGTAGTTGAAATCAACGCTGGTGGCGCGCGCTGCATTGGCAATCGCGGCTTCGACCGGAGTATCGGGCTGGGCGCTTGCAATCGGGCGCGCAGCGGGAACCAGACGGCCATCGCGCGCGGCCTGATGGGAGCGCGCGGCGGTTTCGAACCCGACGCGGATTGATCCTGCCGGAAGGCTAATGGATGAAGACGACTGGCTCACGCACCCTCTGCCCGATCGGTAGCGCCGCAGGGGGCGACGCTTTCAGGCAGAGCATCTGCAAAGGCCGTGCCAGAATGCGGCGGCACGCCTTAGGTAAGAATCCTCAGGCGCGGGCAGGCGTATAGGTTACGCGGTTCATTCCGCGCTGGCCGCCCAATGCTTCAATCCGCGCCGCGACGTTGGCGGCCAGCAGGTTGCGCACCCGGCGGTTGACGTCGTTCAATTGGTGCGCGGTTTCAGCCAGGCTGCGGGTCTCGCTGTCAAGCGCCTGCGCGCCGATTGCGGCGATCGCATCGCACAAGCCTTCCTTGTCACGCGCTGCGCAGATCAGGTCATCGGCATCGAGCGCGGCAAGCGCTTGCCGTTCGCGTTCGAGCACGGCAATCATCTGCCGCAGACTTGCGGCGAGCGCGCCGTTATCGGCTGGGGCCGCGCGGGTCATGGTTTCAGCCATCGGATCAATTCCGATCCGGCAGCGACAGGCTGACCTGCGCGGCGATCATCGCGTCGGCGATCTTGGCTGGCACCAGCGGATATGATCCATCGCGCAGCGCATTGCGGATTTCCTGCACCCGCTCGGCATCGACCGGCGGGGTGGCCGCATCAGCTGCGGCGCTGACTTCAACGCTGATCCCGGCAACCGGGGCCTTACCCGGGTTGGCGGTGGGCGCGCGCGCTTCGATCTGCGCGTGATCGCCCGTCGCCAAGGCGCGGACTGGGTTGATACCGGGCAATTTGCTCAGTTCGACAGAGGGCATGACAGATGTCCTTCTTGGGTTCCTGTTAGCCAGAACGGCGCGACGGGAATGAGTTTAAGGGGGCGTTAAAGCGTGCCTCAGTTGGCCGGGATGACGGCAAGGCCGGGGCGTTCGATACGCGCGCGCAGGGGTTCGGCCTTGCGCGCGGTGCGCACGAAGATCCAGTCGCCCACCGCGCCGCCTTCGATCGCCTCGCCCGATTGCTGCACCGAAAATCCGCGCCCGCGCACCATGATGGTCAGCGCATCGCCGCGCTTGATAGCCGGCAGGGCAGGCTTGTCAGCCGCGCCGGGTGCGGCGTTGACAGCGACGAAAATCCGCCAGCTGTTCGGCCCGGCGCATTCCACCCGCACCGCGCTGCGGGCCGGGCTGTGCCAGTCAACCGTGAGCGGTGCGGCGCACGCCGCAAGCTGCAAGCGCCGGTCGGCGGCCATGCGCGGCCCGCCGGGCTGGCCAATTTCCGACCCGGTAAAGGCAATCACCGCGCGATCAATCGCCGCCGGATCAGTAAGGCCGCTGGCATGCGCTGGCGGATCGCACAGCGGCAGCAGGATCGGCAGGACAAGCGGGCTGAACCGCCAGCTGCCAAGCCACGAAAATTCAGGCCGGGGAAAGGTCGTGTTCACGCGGGTTCTCCTTGTCATATGCACGAATGATACCGGTTGATGTCCGGTCGGTTGCAGAGCCACGTCGAATGCAAAGGCCATGCCAAGCCCGCACGACGCTGATTAAATCCGTCTGAAGGGCCAGGCTTACGCATTCACCCGCAGTGGTCAGGCGGCTCAAATTAAGCCTGACGCGTTAGGGCGAGCGGCAATGCAAACTGCTGTGATTGTGACCGACAATATGCCTTTTCCCGCTCGATTCCGATCCCGACCTGCCCGCGCTTTCACCGCGCAGGCCGCCGCGCAGGCGGTTTCTGCGCCGGGCACGCGCGCCGAAGAAGCCCGCCGTGCGCTGCTGGAACGGATTGCCGATTTCATCACCCGGCATGATCTGACAGTGACCGCGCCCAACCTCGCAACCATATGCGGTGGATTGTCCGGATCGCACCCCGAACTGGCACAGGCCTTTGCTGCGCGCGAAATCGCGGGTGAGCCAATCGACCAGCGCTGGCTGGATACGCTGGCGCGGCTCAATCCCGATGGCGGCACCCGCATTGCCGAGCTTGAAACGCTGATGGACAAGCTTGAATATGGGTTGATGCGGTTCGCGCAGGCTGCGCGTTCGGCGCAGACCGAAACCAGCGACCATCGCGATGCATTGGGTGAACAGATCGAAGCGATGGCATCACCCAGCGACATTGCGCAGGTGCTTGATCTGTCACGCGCGATGCTGGCCCGGATTGAACAGGTTGAGGCCGCGATGGCGCGCAGCCAGGCAGAAACCGAACAACTGCGCGAAAATCTCGCCAAGGCGCGGATGGAGGCGGATGTCGATCACCTGACCCATTTGCCCAATCGCCGGGCGTTTGAACGGCGCTTGGTCTCGGCCGCAACCGAAGCGCGGGCCAAGGGCGAACCGCTGAGCCTTGCGTTTTGTGATCTCGATCATTTCAAGGCGATCAATGATCGCCATGGGCATGAGGCTGGTGATCGGGTGCTGTGCACAATGGCATCGGGCCTGATCGAATATGCTGGCGACAACTTTTTTGTCGCGCGCCACGGCGGCGAGGAGTTCGTGCTGCTGTTCTATGGTCTGGATAAGGAAGCAGCCCGGCAGCGGCTTGATGCGCTGCGTGCTGCGCAGGCTGCGCGCCAACTGCTCAACCGCGAAACGGGCAAACCGTTCGGGCGGATCACCTTTTCCGCCGGGGTCGCCGAAGTGACCGAGGATGCCGACAATCGCAGCGCGCTCGCCCGCGCTGACGCCGCATTATATCGCGCCAAGCAGGAAGGGCGCAATCGGGTGGTGGTAGGCTAGGGTCAGGACCTGCACTTGCCCCGTCCTGCGACCGGTCAGGATGACAATTCCCCCGCATCCGGTGCCTGGGCAACGATTTCATCATAGGCGAGACTGGCGTAAAGTTCGCCGCGCGTGCCCGCTGTTATGATGGTGCGCACCGCCACGCCGCTCGCCTGCGCGTCTTCGGCCAAAGCGGAAGCTGCATCCCACGCCGCCGCTTCGTCGCCGGGAAGGTAGCGGGCAAACACTGTCAGTGTCGCCCGCGGATCGCGCGGCTGGGCGGCGAGCCATTCGGACAGGCTCGGCCCGTCCGCAACCGGACGGAACAGCGCCTGTGCATTGGCGATTTCGGGTGAGTATGTGTGGCGCATATCCTTTTCGCGCGCATCACGACCGGCAAGCCTGCGTTCGGCCTCGGCTTCGGCGGCAGGCAGGGCCGACAGCGTCAGCAGAAACAGGATCAGCGCCAGATCGGCCAGAATCAGCTGCCAGCCCGGGCCCGCGCGGTTATATTCTGCTGCGCGGATCATGCCACACCTCGCAGTTGCGCGCGCCGGACTTGCGCCAGGGTGGCGGCCTTCGCGATCTGATCGATGAACCATTCAGCCAGCGCCTCTCGCGCGCTTTCGTTGCGGGCAGCGCGGCGAGTGATTGCGGTTGCCAGCGGAAAGCACAGCAAATGCGCCAGCAGCGCGCCATACAGCGTCGACAGCACGGCGGTGGAAATCGCCTGCATCGTCAGCCGGACGGTATCACCCCCGACTATCGGAGCCAGCTGGGTGAAGGCATAAAGCGTCCCGATCAATCCGAACACCGGCGCCAGTTCGCCGGCCCAGGCAAACACCTGCGCCGCGTTGGTCTGCTGCGCCGCGTCGATTGCGCGCTGCGTCCGCCGCGCGGTGTGCAGCGATTCAAGCGTGCCGTGGCGCAGATAGGCGTCAAGCATCAACCCAAGGCTGCGATCAGGCGGAAGCGCCGGATTGGCGCGGTGCGAACCATCGCGCTGGATTTCAGTGAGCGCGAGCGCGAGCGCCCTGCGGTTGGTTTCGGGATTGAACCCGCGCCGCACCAACCCGCCCGCCTGTCGCAGTGCCGCACCAAAGTCGCGCCATCCGCATCGCGCAGCGCAAGCGAGCGCGGTGCCCGTTACAACAACGCCAAGCGCCCCTGGGTCGAACAGAGACATGATTGTGTTCGGCATGAGGGCCCCTTTGCTCGCGGTCATTCACAGGACGGCGCGCAGCAGCGCGGATTAAGCCCGCAGCGGCAGCGGCTTGCCCACCGGGAACCGGCAGGGGCGGCAAGGGCTTGCCGCTGGCCGCGTCCTGCCGCCGCTCGCACGCCCACTAAAGGCATTTGGCACGCTTCCTGCTTCAGTCCGTTGCAAACCACTGCGCGACAGGAGGAAGGCCAAGTGAACGAAGGATTTTTCGGCATTCATGGCGCGGCGCTGACCTTGCGGTCAGAACGCATGGGCGTGATTGCATCCAACATCGCCAATGCCGCCACCCCCGGTTACAAGGCGCGCGACATTGATTTCAACGCCGCGCTTGATGCCCGGATGGCAGCGTTGCGCGGTGAACCCGGCGATCCGCGCGCCGGAATGGTGTGGCGCACGCCGACCATGCCATCATTGGACGGCAACACGGTTGAACTCAGCCGCGAACAGGTTGCCTTTGCCGAAAACGCCATGGCCTACAGCGCCACGCTCAGCTTCGTGCAGGGCAGGGTCAACAACATCACCCGCGCGTTGAAGGGTGAATGACCATGCCTGAACAACCCCCCATGACGCTGTTTTCGATGACCACCCGCGCGATGCAGGCGCAGATGGTGCGGATGAACGCGGCGACATCCAACCTCGCCAATGCGGGATCGGTTTCCTCCACCGAAGCCGGTGCCTATCGCCCGATCCGTGCGGTTTTTGCGGTCGAGCTTGATCGCGCATCCGGCCTCGCCGGGGTCACGACGACCGGGCTTGTCCGCGCCGAAACCGCCGCAACAAAACGTTATGATCCGGGCCACCCGCTCGCCGATGCCGATGGCAACGTGTTCGAAGCCCCGGTCGATGAAACCGCCGAAATGGTCGAGATCATGGAAAGCGCGCGCCAGTACCAAAACCTGGTGCAGGCGCTGCAGACCGCCAAGCAGTTGATGCTCGAAACCCTGAGGAGCCAGTGATGACTACCACCAATACCATAAACCCAGCCGCGCAACCGACGCTTGACCGGCTCAACACATCATCGCGGCTCAGCGGGAACGGGTTGGAAACGCTTGATCAGGGCGATTTCCTGCGGCTGCTGACCACGCAGCTGACCTTTCAGGATCCGCTTGCCCCGGCCAACAACGAAGCAATGCTGGCGCAGATGGCGCAGTTTTCTTCGCTCGCGGCGACCACCGAAAGTTCGGCCACGCTCGAAGCGATTTCGGCCAAGCTCGACCGGCTGATCGCCGCGCAGGAAGCCGCGCTGCAACCCGCCACCCCGCAACCCTGACCCCTTCCCCAAGCAGAGGAATATAAGCCCATGTCATTCTTTACTTCCCTAAGCGGCCTCAAGAACGCCGAAATGGACCTGCGGGTGATCTCGCACAACATCGCCAACGCCGAAACGGCTGGCTTCAAGAAAAGCTCGGCGCAGTTTGCCGATCTGGTCGCCAGCGGATCGGCCACCGACCCGCGCCGCACCGCCGGGATCGGCGCAACGGTGTCAGCGATCACGCAGGATTTCGCGCTCGGCCCGCTTGAACAGACCGGCCGCAGCCTTGATCTGGCGATTGATGGCGATGGCTTTTTTGCGCTTGCCAATCCGGTGTCGGGCGATGTCAGCTTTACCCGCAACGGCAATTTCCGCCTGACTGCCACGGGCGAAATGCAGGATGCAACCGGCAACGTGCTGCAAGCGTTTCCGGTCGATGCCGCCGGGAACCCGACTTCGACCACCCCCGGTAATGTGATCGTGCCGCTGACCAACGGCGCCGGATCGGCGCTGGCCAATGTCACGATCAATAGTCGCGGGATCGTCAACGCGGCCTATGCCGACGGCACCACTGATCCAATAGGGCAGATTGCGCTCGCCACCTTTGCCGCGCCCAGCGGGCTGCGAGCGATCGGCCAGACCAAGTGGCAGGCATCGGGCGATTCTGGTGCGCCGGTGTTCGGCAATCCCGGCATCGGCAATAATGGCGAAATGATCAGCGGCGCGCTCGAACGCTCGAACGTCGATCTGGCTGAAGAGATGGTGGCGCTGCTGTCTGCGCAACGCAATTTCCAGGCCAACGCCCGCGCAATCGATACCGCCACCCAGATTTCCCAGACCGTTCTGAACCTGCGGCAGTAAATCGTGGACCGGATGATCTACACCGCGCTGACCGCGATGAACGCGGCGATGGACCGGCAGCGGACGGTGGCGAACAACCTCGCCAACGCGTCAACGCCGGGCTTTCGCCAGGAAGTCTTCGCGGTCACACCGGCGACGCTCAAGGACGGTTCGCTGGAAGCCCGCGCCATGGCGCGCGGCAATGTGCGCGGCGCGGATATGACGGCGGCGCGGGTGGTGCCGACTGGCAATCCAATGGACGTCGCGCTCGAAGGCAAGGCGTTGCTGGCCTATCAGGCGCCCGATCGGCAGGGCGAGGTTTATTCGCGCCGCGGCGATCTCAGGGTTGCTGCATCCGGCGTAATCGAAAACGGCGAAGGCCTTGCGGTGTTGGGTGAAGGCGGAACGCCGATCACGGTGCCGCCGGGGTTCAGCATCGCGATTGCCGCCGATGGAGTGATCCTCGCCAGCGATCCGGGCGACCCCAATGCCCAGCCCGAACCGATCGACCGGTTGCGGCTGGTCAATCCCGAAGGCAGCCCGCTCGCCAAGGGGATCGACAGCTTTCTCAAAGTGCCGGGCGTCAATGGCGCAAACGGTGTCTTGCCGCCCGATCTGACCGCGCGGCTGACCACCGGCGCGCTGGAACAATCCAATGTCGAAACCGCCGATACGCTGGTGCAGATGATCGAAGCCCAGCGTGCCTTTGAACAGCGCGCCCGGATCATCCGCACCGCAGGCGAGCTTGATGAAGCCTCCAGCGGCCTGATGTCGCTGCGCTGAACCGTTTTACAGGAGACCTGACCAATGCCCACTTCAGCCCTTCACGTCGCCCGCACCGGGCTTGAGGCGCAGGATGCGCGGATGCGTGTTATCGCCAACAACCTCGCCAATATCGGCACCACCGCGTTCAAACGCGACCGCGCAGATTTTGCGACGCTGGCCTATCAGGAACAGCGCGTCGCCGGGCAGCAATCGACCGGGCAGACGGCCTATGCGGTCGGCCTGAACCTTGGCACCGGGGTGCAGGTGCAGGGCACCAGCCGGATCGAGGCGCAAGGCACGCTCAATACCACCGGCAATGCGTTCGACGTGGCGCTTGACGGGCCGGGCTATTTCCAGGTGGAGCTGCCGCCGGGCGGCCAGGTCGGCTTTACCCGCGCGGGCAATTTCACGCTCTCGGCCGATGGCACGTTGATCACATCGCAGGGCTATGCGGTGCAGCCAGCATTGCAGGTGCCAGCAGGCGCGCAGTCGATCGCCATTTCCCCCGATGGCACTGTCAGCGCGATCACCCCCGGCAATTCCGAACCGACGCTGCTGGGTCAGCTCAGCATCGCCAGCTTCGTCAACCCGGCGGGCCTGCGCGCGATTGGCGACAACTTCCTGCTGGAAACCGCTGCCAGCGGCCCGGCCGAAATCGGCGCTGCAGGAGAGAACGGGCGCGGTCAGCTGCGGCAAGGTATGCTCGAAGCATCCAACGTCAACGTGGTCGAAGAACTGGTCGAAATGATCGAGGCCCAGCGCGCTTACGAAATCAATTCCAAGATGGTCAGCGCAGTCGACGAGATGCTGCGCAACGCCAACCAGACATTGTGAGACAGATGATGAAGGGTCGAACCCTGTTCCTCGCCGCGCCGCTGGTGCTGTCCGCATGCATGGGTGCAGGTGGCAGTGGCCCGCAGCCGGGCTTTGCCGCGCCGCCCCCACCGGGCGTTGCAATCACGACTGCCACCACAGGCGATCCCTTCGCCATTGCTCCGCCGCAGCCCCAACGGGTAAGCGCAGGCGCGATCTTTCAGACCGGGCAGGGTTATGCGGGTCTGGTTACCGGCACCCGCGCGCGTGCGCTGGGCGATATGGTGACGATCATTCTGGTCGAAGCGACCACCACCAACAAAAGCACAACCGGGCGCACCAACCGCGAAGGCAGCTTCGGAATCACTCCGCCAACTTCTGGCCCGCTCGATTTTCTCAACCCCAATGCCCTTAAAGCTGCGGCCGAAGGGTCGTTCACAGGAGCGGGCAATGCTGCGCAGCAAAGCCGCCTGAACGGTGCGGTCGCGGTGACTATCGCCGCAATCTACCCCAACGGCACCGCCGAAGTGGTCGGAGAAAAGCAGATGATGTTCAGCCAGGGCGAGGAATGGGTGCAGTTCGCAGGGCGCATCCGGCTGGTCGATATCGACGGCGATAACCGCCTTGCCTCGTCGCAGGTCGCCAATGCGCGGATGATCTATTCGGGCAAGGGCGCAGTGCAACAGGCCAGCCGTCCGGGCTGGCTCAGCCGGTTTTTCGGCATGATTTCGCCGTTCTGATGGGGAGCCTGACCATGTCCAATCTCACCCGATTACTGCCGCTGCTACTGGCACTGCTGGCGGCGTTCGCTCCTGCCCCGGCACTGGCTGAACGCATCCGCGATCTCGGCCAGTTCGAAGGGCTGCGTGCCAACCAGCTCACTGGCTATGGCGTGGTTGTCGGCCTGCAAGGCACCGGCGACAACAACCTTGCCTATGTTACCGAAGCGATGCGCGGCGTTTCCGGACGCCTCGGCCTGCCGTTGCCGCCCGGCGTCAGTCCGACGCTGCGCAACGCGGCTGCTGTGATCGTGACGGCTGAATTGCCGGCCTTTGCCAAGCCAGGGCAGCGTATCGACATTACCGTTTCGACCCTTGGCCAGTCGTCTTCGCTGCGCGGCGGGGCGCTGATCCTCACCCCGCTATACGGCGCGGACGGGCAGATTTACGCCATGGCGCAGGGCAATGTTGCGGTGGGCGGGCTGGGCGTGACCGGGCGCGATGGTTCGCAGGTGACCGTCAATGTCGCTACCGTGGGGCGGATTGCCGATGGTGCCAGCGTTGAACGCGCGGTCGCCACCGGGTTCGACCGTGCTGGCCCGCTGCGCTTCAACCTCCACAAGTCGGACTTTCTCACCGCCGCGCGCGTGCGCGATGCGATCAACAGCCGCTATCCGGGCATTGCCACCATCGCAGACGGGGTGAGCATCGAACTCGCCTTGCCCGATGGCAATGACCTGCGATCCGCCGTCATGGCCGAGATCGAGATGCTGGGCGTGACCCCGGCCCCGGTCGCAGCCAAAGTGATCATCAACAGCCGCACCGGCACGGTCGTGATCAACGACGCGGTGCGCCTGTCGCCCGCCGCCGTCAGTCACGGCAAGCTTGTGATCCGGATCGAGGAAAACCCCGCCGTGATCCAGCCCGCCCCATTTTCACGCGGCGAAACCGCGGTGGAGGAAGCGACCGATATTACGGTTGAGGAACGATCGGACCGGGTGGCCTATATGCCCGGCGCGGCGTCCTTGTCCGAAATTGTCGATGCGCTGAACCTGCTGGGGGTGGGAGCGTCCGATCTGGCCGTGATCCTCGAAAGTCTCAAGCAGGCAGGCGCCCTGCAAGCTGAAATGATCGTGTTGTGACCGGCCCAATTGCCCCCCAAGGGCCGGTTGCCCCCCGCAGCCCGGCCGCTGCTCCGGCCCTCTCCCCGGAGCACGCCGAGCTGCGCAAGGCGGCGGAGGGGTTCGAGGCGATCATGCTGCGCCGGATGCTTGCCACCGCGCGCGCATCAAGCTTTGCCGAGGATACCCCGCTGACCGGCGGCGGGATGCAACAGTTCCAGACAATGCGCGACGAACACTTCGCCGATATCGCCGCCAAAACCGGTGCCTTCGGGTTTGCACGCAGTATCGAGGCGCAGCTTACGCAACACCTTTCAGAGCAAGGGGGTAGCCGATGACGAGCGCAATCTTCACCATCGGACGCAGCGGCCTTTCCGTGGCCCGCGCCAGCATCGAGCTGACCGCGCAGAACATCGCCAATGCCGCCAATGCCGATTATTCGCGCCGCACCCTGTCTCAGGGCGAGCTGGTGATGACCGGGTCGATCGGGATCAATGCCGCGGATTCGCTTGGCGGGGTGCGCCCCGGCGTGATCGAACGCGCCGAAAGTGCGCTGGTGCAGCGTCAGGCGCGCGATGCGTCGTCCGCGCTGGCCGCTGCCGAGGCGGAGTTTTCCGCGATGCGTGATGCCGAAAGTGCGATTGAAAATTCGGGGGTGTTTACCGGCCTGGTCGATTTCGAGGCCGCGCTGACCCGGCTGGAAGCCAACCCGCTTGAACCAGCCTTGCGGGTGCCTGTGCTGGAAAGCGCACGGCAGCTGGCAGGCAATTTCGCGATTGCCAGTGCCACGCTCGCCAACACCCGCAGTCTGGTGCAGGGCGAGGCGAATGCCGAAGTGCTCACCGTCAACGAACTGGCGGCCGACTTGGCCGAGATCAACCGCGATCTGGTGGGCACGCGCGAAGGCACAGCAGGGCGTGCGGCGCTGCTCGATGCGCGCGACAAGGCGCTGCGCGGCCTTGCCGAACAATTTGCGATCACTCCCACAATCAACGCCAATGGCACCGTTGATGTCACGTTGAACGGCACGCCGCCGCTTGCGCTGGTTACTGGCGGGGTGGCGGACAGCGTCGGCATCAGCGTTGCTGCTGATGGCACGCTGGCGTTTGCGGTTGGCGGGGTCAGCTTTGCCCCCGGCGGCGGGGCGATGGCGGGCCGCGCTGCGGCGCTCAGCCAGATGGCGGATCTGCAAAACGGGCTCGATACGCTTGCCGTTTCGCTCATCACCATTGCCAATAGCGCGCAGGCCAATGGCGTCGGCACCGATGGAACGCCGGGCCAGCCACTATTTGCCGGAACCGGCGCGGCTGATCTTATGATGGTGCTTGGTTCGGCAAACGGGCTTGCCACCGCGCCTGCCGGATCGCCTGCGGGCAGCCGCGACACTGGCAATCTTGCCGCGCTGATCGGCGCGCTTGGGGCGGCAACCGGCCCGTCTGCCGGAGCCGATGCCCTGCTGCTAAACCTGTCGAGCCGGGTCGCCGCGCTGGAAACCCGGCGTGATGGGTTGGGCGTGGTCGCCGCCAGCGCCGAGGCTGAACTGCTGCGCGAAACCGGGGTCGATCTGGATGATGAGGCCGCCAATCTCGTCCGCCTGCAACAGGCATTTGAAGCCAACAGCCGGGTGATCCAGGTCGCCGCCGACCTGTTCGATACGATTTTGGCGTTGCGGTAAGGGGAGCAAGAGGCATGAGCTTTGTCAGCAATTCCACCGGTTCGTTCTTCAACCGATCACTCGCCCAGATGGCGGATTTGCGCGCGGGTATCGAACGCGCCCGCACCCAGATTGCCACCGGCAACAAGATCGAGCGCGGATCGGACGATCCCGTTGCCGCCGCACAGCTGCGCAACGTTGCCCGGCGCGAACGGCTTGCCAGCGTCGAAGGCGATAATACCGCGCGGCTGGGGCAGGACATCAGCTCGGCCTCGCAAGAGGTCGAAGCGGTCAAATCGCTGCTCCAGCGCGCGCGTGAACTGGCGGTGCAGGCCGCCAACACCCCGACCGGGGCTGATGGACGGCAGGCGATTGCATTTGAACTGGAACAGCTCACCGAAGAACTGTTTTCGCGCGCCAATGGCACTGCGCTGACAGGCGAACCGTTGTTTGCGGGCCTGTCATCCGACGCGGCGTTCACCCGCGATGCGGCAGGCAATGTCACCTATATCGGCACGCCCACCAGCGGCGTGGTGCCAGTTGCGCCGGGCACCGCGATTGAACGCGGCCTGCCGGGCAATGAAGTTTTCGAATTCGATCTCGGCGGCACCCCGTCAAGCGCCTTTGCGGTGCTGAGCGGGCTGGCGTCGGCGCTTAACGGCGGCTCGCCCGATCCGGCGGGTGCGGCGCTGGCGGCGATTGATGGGATCGACGCCGCGCTCGATACGGCGAACCGCGCGCAGACCATTCTCGGCACGCGGCTCGCGTGGGTCGAACAGGTGCAGCAGCAACAGGGAACCCGCAGCATCGAACTGGCCGAACGCCGTTCAAGAGTGGGTGATACGGACATCGCCGAAGCCATCGCGCGGCTCCAGCAATCGCTGACCGCGCTCGAAGCGAGCCAGGCGGCATTTGCCCGCATCAGTTCGCTGTCGCTGTTCAACGCGCTGCGCTGACAGGAGCCCTGACCCGTGTTTGTTGCAATCGGAATTGTCGTGCTGCTGGTGATGGTGTTCGGCGGGTTCATGCTCGCTGGCGGCGCCATGGGGCCGGTATTGAAAGCCGCCCCGCTCGAATTCATGATCATCGGCGGCGCGGCGTTGGGCGCGACGCTGATCGGCAATTCGATGCACGCGATCAAATTGCTCGGCGGGGGGTTGGGCAAGGTGTTCAAAGGCCCGAAATACACCCACGAAGATCACATTGACGCGATCGCGCTGACCAGCAAGCTGATGAAGCTGCTGCGATCCGAAGGTGCAGTGGCGTTGGAAAGCCACGTTACCGAACCGGGCAGCTCCACCATCTTCAGCGAATACCCTCGCTTGCAAAGCGATCCGGTCGTGACCGGGATGATCTGCGATCCGCTGACCTTGCTGGTGGTGTCGTCGGGCACGCTCGATACCCATGCGGTCGAGGAAGTGATCGATAGCGCGATCAAGACCCAGCTGCACGAAATGAGCGAGCCTGAGCATATGATCCAGTCGCTGGCCGATGCCTTGCCCGCGCTGGGGATCGTCGCGGCGGTGCTGGGCATCATCAAGACGATGGGCGCGATCAACGAACCGCCTGAAATCCTCGGCAAGATGATTGGCAGCGCGCTGGTCGGGACGTTTCTGGGGGTGCTGCTGGCCTATGGGTTCGCCTCGCCATTGGGTGCGCGGCTCAAGCAGATCAACAGCCATGATCAGCAGATCTTCTATTCGATCAAGCAGGTGATCATCGCATCCTTGCACGGCTATCCGCAGCCCTTGGTGCTCGAAGCCGCGCGTTCGGGCCTGCCGCCTGCACATCGCCCGAAATTGACCGATCTGCTCGACATGATGCGAGGGCGGTAAGGTGGCCGAGGCTGACCCCAAAATGCTGACCCCGGCCCAGCACATCCCGGCACCGATCATCATCAAGCGGATCACCATCCAGGAAGCCGGACACCACGGCGGCGCGTGGAAGGTTGCCTATGCCGATTTCGTGACCGCGATGATGGCGTTTTTCCTGCTGCTGTGGCTGCTCGGCGCGACCGAGGAGAAACAGCGCAAGGGGATCGCCGATTATTTCTCCCCCACGCTGGTCAAGATGCGCAAGGAAAGCGCGGGCTCTGATGGGATGCTGGGCGGATCGTCGCTTACCGATGTGGATAATTATCCTAATGCAATGGGCCAAACTGGCACGCGTTCGATCACCATTCCGCGCGGCGTTACCGGTGGCCCGGTCGAAGGCGGTGGGCGCGGTGAGCTCGATTCCGACAAGCTCAAGGAACTGCGCGACAAGATTGAAAAGAAACTGGTGCAGCGCCGCCAGTTGTCACACCTCGCGCGGCAGGTGCGGGTGATGCGCGCACCCGAAGGCATTCGCATCGATCTGATGGATGATGCCGATTTTTCGATGTTCGAACTGGGCACCACCATCCTCACAAAGGATGCACGCGGGCTGCTTGAAGTGATGGGCGAAACGTTACGGGATGAAAACGCGTCGCTGATCCTGCGTGGTCACACCGATTCGCTGCCTTGGCGCAGCGGGGTTGCGGCCAATAACTGGTCGCTGTCCACCGGGCGGGCCGAGGCGACCCGGCAAGCGCTCGTGCTGAGCGGGGTGCCAATGCCGCGGATTGCGCGGATTGAAGGCGTCGCCGATACTGAACCGCTGATCGCGGATAATCCTGCGGATCCGCGCAACCGCCGGATTTCGTTGCTGCTGCTTGATAATCGCGCCGCTTCGAAACCGGCGCGCACCGGGCCGGTGGGTAAGCCGATCTTCAAGGCACCTCCGGTCACTGCCGCCAGCGCCTCAACCCGCAACGAAGCGCCCGCGCGTGCGGTTGGCAATGGCAACCAGTGACAACATCACCGGCACTTCGACCAACACGCCAACCACCGTAGCCAGCGCCGCGCCGCTGCCCAATCCGAACAGGCCGATCGCCACGGCGACCGCCAGTTCAAAAAAGTTCGACGTGCCGATCAATGCGCAGGGCGCGGCGATGGCGTGGGGCACCTGCCACACCTTGGCCCAGCCATAGGCGATGAAGAATATGCCATAGCTCTGGATGATGATCGGCACCGCGATCAACGCCACCAGCAGCGGGCGGGTGACAATGGTTTCGGCCTGAAATCCGAACAACACAAGCACGGTGGCAAGCAGGCCGATCACCGACAGCGGCTTTATCCGCCCGGTGAAGTCCGCCACCGCAGCCTCGTTTCCGTCGTGGTTGGCGAGCAGCCGTTGGCGCACGAACGCCCCTGCGACAAGCGGCACCACGACATATAGCGCGACCGACAGCAGCAGCGTTTCCCACGGCACGGAAATGCTGGTCACGCCCAGCAACAACGCGACAATCGGGGCAAAGGCAACGATCATGATGAGATCATTCGCGGCGACCTGCACCAGCGTATAGGCCGGATCGCCCTTGGTCAGCTGCGACCACACGAACACCATCGCAGTGCACGGGGCCGCGCCCAGCAGGATCAGCCCGGCGATATATTGCTGTGCATCGGCGGGCGCGATCAGATCGGCAAACACGATTTCGAAGAACAACACGCCCAGTGCGGCCATGCTGAACGGTTTGATCAGCCAGTTGACTGCCAGCGTGATGATCAGCCCCTTTGGCTTGTCGCCCGCGCGCCGCACCGCACCAAAATCGACCGCGACCATCATCGGGAAGATCATCGCCCAGATCAGCACCGCGACCACCAGATTGACCGAGGCATATTCAAGCGCCGCGAGCGACGCGAAGGCGCCCGGCACAGCATTGCCCAGCGCAACCCCGGCCAGGATCGCAGCGCCCACCCAGGCACTCAGCCATTTTTCGAATAGGCCCAGCCCGGCGGCTGCGGGCCCGGTATCGGCGGTGATGGTGTTCATGGAATTATCGGCTCCTCGCACGAATCCGGCGTGGATAGAGCGACCGAGCAATCCTCACCGCCGCAGCAATTTTCGGTGAGGTAACCCATCAGCGCGTTCATCGCGCCGTAGTCCGCTGAATAGATGATCGACCGGCTTGCGCGTCGCTGTGTCACCAGCCCGGCATGGGCGAGTTGGGCGAGGTGAAAGCTCATTGATGACGCAGGAACGCCGATCCGGTCGGCCAGCACGCCCGCAGGAATGCCTTGCGCGCCAGCCTGCACCAGCAACCGGAACGCGGCGAGCCGATGTTCCTGCGCCAAAGCGGCGAGCGCGCGGATGACATGATCGGGTTGCATGGAAATCCTCCAATAATTCGATAAAAATGAAAATATCGAATAATGGATCGGAGATCAAGCGCCCGCAAATGCTGAGTGACGGGTTGGCGGGCTGTCCCACAGGACGTGAAGTGGCCATCTTGCCGAGGTGTTCCGCCTGACGCAGCACGCCCCGCTTTCCAACGAGCGCGGCACCCGCAAACAAAATTATGTTTTCGAGAGAGACTGTTTGGTGCGCGACGCAGTCCGTAGCGAACCTGCCTCTTGCGCAGATTCCTTGAAACGCAGGGAATCTACAGGGAAATTGAAAGTTTTCGGCTGAATTTCATGTACGGCAGCAACTGAGACCCGCAGAAATCTACGGCATTCAGGCTGAAATTCCTTGGTTCGTGAAACAGGGAATTTGCTCGCGCAAGCAATGAATAAATTTAACGGTAATGCTCGGTGCGCTGTCACAGACCCTCAAGTCCGCAGCCGCTTTCTTCTAGGCGATCAGACGGTTAACTACCTGGCTGCGAATAAGGAGCGTTTGCGAAAAGTTGGCGCTGCCACGCGCGTGGATCATCTTCGACACGAGTTGCGACGTCGAAAATCATTGTAGAGCGTCGTTCAAATTCATACTGCGGCCAAGCGGACTTCCCGGTGATGTATGGGATACCACTCTTTGCGAAGGCGACGAAATAGTCCTGTAACGTGTTCGACATCTGGCGCACCGTAAAATCATTGCCCGTACCCGCGCCTGGCGCATCGAATGTTCCGAACACCAAGGGAACGTCGATACTATGAAAAGCTCCTCTGCGAGGGTCTGCGCGGGACGTGAAGTCAACCTGGTAAAGCCAGACTGGCTTGCCAGCCCTTGCCCGCGCTTCAGCGACTTCAAGTTGCCCCCGCCAGCTACGACCGGCAGTAGTTGCCATGAAGTAAATGTCTGCCGGAGACGCGTCAGGGAGGCGCCTACGATATTCTGCCACGATCCATTCGGGCAGAATGTCGACTGGCAGTTCCGCACCGATTCTACCCGCCACATTGTGCCAGCTCATATCGCGAACGAAGGCGGCGTCGGGGTCAACAAATGCGCGCATCTCATCATGTGCGTTGCCAGTCATCATGGGAACCAGAAGCGAGCCAGGGTGCGCATCCGGCCAGAAGGGGTGACGCAGCAGTGTCTTCTGATCAAGCACCGGGCCAAAATATATAGCCCCACCCAACACCGGGTCGATCGCATTGAGTCCTTCAAGTAAGTGATCAACTGGCATCGAAAGCAATGGCCATAAATTTTGTTCAGACACGCCGAGGTGTGAAAGGTAGGCACGCGTCCGTTGGGTCGCATTCAGCGGCCCGGATACGGTCACCTGCTGTCCACTCATCGTCACCGCGCGGTGAATGAGACCCGCAGTGGTCGGCATGGCTAGAAGTGTACTGACCTTACCGCCCCCACCCGAGTCTCCGAACGCCATGATCCGTTGCGGATCCCCGCCGAATGAGGCAATGTTCTCGTTCACCCAATTCAACGCCAATGCCAGATCCAATTGCCCCGCGTTACCGCTGTCGGGGAAGTGCCCATTGAGCCGTGCAAGATAAAGGTAGCCAAACACATTGAGGCGATGATTGACCGTCACCACGACGACGCTGCGCTCCGCTAGCTTCGCACCATCGCTTACCGGATCGGTTCCGCTGCCAAAAGCGTACGCTCCGCCGTGAAAATAGACTACGACTGGAAGTCTCGCATCTTCATTCGCGATCGGTGTCCATACGTTTAGGAACAGACAGTCCTCCGATTGCGGCTGCCGTTTCCCAAGCTGCGGAGCGGCGGGTCCAAACGCGGTCGCTCGAACCGGTTCATTGTGTATGACCTCACGGATTGGTGCCATGAAACGCGATGCCCAACCGTAGCGAATCCCCAGAAACTGCCCAACGCCGCTGTTTAAACGCATCCCGATGAAACGGCCCGCCCGGCAATCAACTGTCGGTGTAACAGGTTTGCCGTATACCGTGCTGGCGACGGTAGCCCCTATACTGCCTGCGACGAACGCACGTCTGGTCACTCCACGAACCTTGGTCATTTGATTGCCATTCGATCTTCGGGCCTGATGCTGCTCGCCCGCGCCTCTTCCAACAATGCATGCACAAGCCGCAGCCGAATCGTTCCACGCGACCAAACCACGCCAATCCGGCGCCCAATTTCGTGTGTGGGCAAAGGCAGGCGCGCGACCGAGATACCCTCAGGCCAAGGTGGCGACCAGTCCGGTACGATGGATACGCCAAGTCCACGATCGACCATAACGGCGATGGCGTTGAGAGCGTTCAGCTCAAACCTTTCTCGCGGAACGATGCCGTTTTGGCGCAGATACTCGTCGGCGTGCCGACCGCCCCATAGTTTGCGATCATACCGGATCAGCGGTTCGTTAGCGAGCAGGTGATGTGGGTTCAAGTGGGCCAAATGCGCGGGTGCAAGCACGATAAGCGGCTCCTCGTGCAATAAGGTCCAATCGCATGTTTTAGGCAATGGAAATGGCGCTTCAAGGACGAAGGCGGCGTCAAGGTTTCCAGCTTCAACTTCACCGTAGAGCTGAACCGAGGTTCCGGATTGGATATGAACATTGATATCTGGAAACCGCACACTGACGCGTGCAAGGATTTCTGGCAGCATGCCTGTCAGCGGCGTCGTGCAGGCACCAAGCCGCAGTTCACCGCTGATCCCAGCGTCGTTGGCGATGCTTTTAAGATCGTTCGCATCACGCACGAGTTGCCGCGCGTGGCATAGGATCCGGCCACCCTGCTCGGTCATTCGCACGGTCCGCCCAACCCGGACTATCAGCGGCGCGCCAAGGTCCCTCTCCAGCGCCTGAAGCTGTTGGGCGATCGCAGAGGGGCTGACATTGAGCAGGCGCGACGCCGCAGCCATCGATCCCTGATCCACGACCGCAACGAAGGTTCGGAGAAAATTGATGTCTATGCGAGGCGCTCCACTTCGATATCAGGCCGGGACCGCTTGTCGTAGATCGTTAATCCGTTAAGTTGTTCTGGTCTCGGCGCGGGGAAGAGGTAACTGGCGATATATCCGATTGTGATCGATGCCGCGATAGCGATCGCGAGGTAGAAAAAGGGGTGAACAAGGCTGAAGAACCAGCACACTATCGTCAGCACGGTAGCCGCTATGATACCAATCGCGGTTCCTTGCCAATTGGCCCGCTTGGTAAACATTCCTAGCGAGTAGGCCCCAGCAAAACTCCCGCCAAAGAGGCCGAAGAGCTCGATCGTCAGGTCAAGCAGCGAACGCACGTCGAGGCGCGAAAGAATCATGGCAAGGGCGATCCCGACAGCCCCAATTAGCACCGTCATCCACTCGGCGAAACGTACTGACTCTTTCTGAGTGGGAGCTGAGCTACGGAACTTTTCATAGAAATCTACAGACAACAGCGTGGCGACAGAATTAATTATCCCTGCCATCGTGCCCATGGCTGCCGCGAAGAGGCCTGCAATGATGACACCGGTGATTCCGTGTGGAAGCTCGGTGCCAATAAACGCCGGGAACACCGCATCCACTGGAAGCATGGGATCTAGCCGACCGGGATTGGCGTGATAGTAGGCGAATAGAGTGGTTCCAATGATATAGAATATGAAGCCCGCAGGCAGCAGGATCAATGCGAAAAACCACACGGATCGGCCCGCTTCTCTCTCATCCGCCGTTGATAGCACACGCTGCATCAAAACCTGATCCTTGGGGAATGTTAGCACTGTGTCGAATCCATACAGGATTATGAAGCCCCAGAGCGTAGGCGTGGTAAAGTCGAAGCTTACGTTAACCATCTTCATTTTGTCGAATTGCATGGCAGTATCGTAGATTTGACTGGCGCCAACTGTGTAGATAATAAAACCAATTGCGAAGAACGCTCCGCCAAACAACACGATTACTTGGAAAACATCCGTCCAGACGACTGCTTTCATACCTCCCAGCGCGGTGTAAATGATGGTGCAAACGCCGATAACCAAGATCCAGAAAATCACGCTAGTGCCTGTTATTGTGCTGATCGCGAGCGCTGGCAAGAACAGGACAATGCCCATTCGCCCACCAACGTGCATCATGATTGCCATCGCCGAAGACAGCATCCGAATGGTAGGGTGGAACCGCGTTTCGAGATAACCGAACACTGAAACCAAGTTCAGCCTACGGAACATTGGAACAATGAAAATTGCGACCGCGATAAGTGCAAAGACTGAAACCACCTTGCCCATCATATACTGCCAATCGGTATCGAACGCTTTGGAAGGTATGGCGAGGTAGCTGATCGAGCTTGTGTTGGCAGCGAACATACTGATCCCGACCGCCCAAAATGGGATCGTGCGTGATCCCAGGAAGAACTCGCTAGTAGATCCCAGCCGCGCGTGACGCCAGAAATAGAAACCGATCACCAGCATTCCGACGAGGTACGCGGTGATAATCGACCAATCCAACCAGCCCAGCCCGCGGCGCTGATATTCCAGTTGCAGCTGATTGGCTATAAGGGAGCTGTCGTGCTGTGTCAGCGTGATTATGCCGTTGCGGTAGGCGGTCGTTGCCGCCTCGTTGGGAACGACCGCCGCTATTGTCGACCAGGCATCCGTGATCGTGTTATATGTCAGCAGGCTGCGGTTAGACGGCCCTTGCGCAAGGTAGAGCAGGCCGGCTTGGCCGATTGACTGCGTGGTGCCGACGACGGCAAGCGGCGGAGGCGTTCGCGCTTCCCACCCGGTCTTTGCCGTCCAGTGCCACTGCCGCTGCACATTTTCATGCGTTGTGGTCAGATAGAGTGCTCCGCCTTGTTCGGCGAGTGTCGTCGGGGTGCCTGAGGTGGGCGCGGGCTCTACGTTCCAACCAAGTGTTTCGGTCAATAGCGATAAATTGAAAAGGCTCATCTCGCCGCGCGCGTTGACCCCGACGAGAGAGATGAGATCGTTGCGGAAAACTAACTTGGATTTGGTTAAATCTCGTGGCAGCGAAGGCAGGATCCGGACGGCTAACCGGTCTCCGGTGCGGAAGGCGAGAAAAAGCTGGCCATCACGAGCCGCAACGATCGCGCGAGTACCATCACCCGCCACATCGATCACATCAGCGTCAAGAAGCGCTTGCGCCTCCAATGGCTTCCACTCGCCATCATCCTGTTCCTGAATAACGGCTCTACCCCCTTGAACAATGACGGGGCGATTATCGAGTACCATTAAAACCGGTGTCGAACCGTTGGCGAGAAGCGGCGGCAGTGCCTGCGTCTTTAGACCTGTAATATTCTCTTCGCTTGCATAAGCGGGCCCGGCAAGCACTGCCAGCCAAACTCCTAATGCGCAGAGAGCTAGGCTAAAGCCTTTAGTCATAAATCATGTTCCCCGGCTGCACTCAAAGTAGAACGAGCCTGTTCGATTTGAGGCCGGTCGACTATTTTGCCTTCAAAGGCGAAAGCTCCGTGCCCTCGTTTTGCGGCACTCTCGGCCGCTTCAAGCAGTCGCCGAGCGTCCTCGATAGCGCCGGTTCGGTCGAACACGTTGTTGATGATTGACACTTGCCGGGGGTGTATGCAGCTTTTGCCGAGAAAGCCCATGTCACGAGCCAGGACAGCTTCGGCCCGGAAACCAACCTCGTCTGTGATATCAGGCCATGCCCCATCATATGCGAAGCAGCCCGCCTCCCCGGCGGCCAAACGTATTTGCCAAAGCGCCTCGAAGACCGGGCGCTGATCACCACGCACGATGCCGAGCGGGGCGAATAGATCGTTAAGGCCAGCCTGAAGGCCTATAACCTTTGGATGGGCAGCGGCGATCTCTGCGGCGCGGCGCAGGCCTCGCGGCGTTTCGACATTCACCAAGAGCGAGGCTGACGTCAGGGCGGCGACCGCTCGCACATCATCAGAGTTTTCCGCCTTTGGCACGTTGACAAGGATTTTTGTGCATTGGGGTAAGGCGGCAAGATCATCATGCCCGAATGGAGTGCCAAGTGCGTTGATGCGAACGATGAGAGTTTTATTGGTCGCTCGGACTGCATCGCTTTTGAGAAACGCCACCAACCGGCCACGCGCGTCTGCCTTACCATCCGGCGGTACCGAATCTTCCAGATCAAAAGAGATCGCATCAGCTTCGCTGGCAACCGCCTTGGTGAAGAGATCAGGGCGCGCGCAGGGCACGAAAAGTTTACTACGCATCACCACCTCTCCTTGAGATAAACGACTTTTTGCCGATCCTGATATCAGAAGAAAGCATTTCTCGCGTTTGCGCGCTAGAGGAGCCCCCCTAAAGCGCACTGAAAACAGAAAAAGCGTGGTGTGAACGCAGGCCCGCCCTATTGGACCGTGAATGCGAGAACCGTATCACTTGGTTCATAACATGGGAGGGGATTACTATGAGGAATTTTGCTCACGTAAAGCTGTTCGCGTTACTGCTTGGTACGACTTCGACTGCTGCGCTGGCAGGACACGAATCCGACCTGCAGACAACGAAGCCGACCAATACGCAGCAAGCATCAACGGTTACACAAGACAGTCCAGCGCCGTTGGCCACACCCGACGAGCAAGATGCGCAAAGTCGCTCCATTATCGTCACTGGTAGCCGCACCCCCCGGGCTGTAGACAAGATCGCAGGGGCGGTTACCGTCATCACTTCTGCCGACGTCCAGCGTTCGCTTGCGCTGACCGAAGACAGTACTGCAGTTTTGGCCAAGACGGTCCCAGGCTATTCAGAATCCAGTCAGACATTGAACACGCTGGGCGAGACAATGCGTGGCCGCGTCGCGCTCTATCTGTTTGACGGCATTCCTCAGTCGACCCCACTGCGCAATGGGAGCCGAAACGCGGCCTTTACCGATATGTCCACCATCGAGCGGATTGAGGTTATTGGCGGAGCCTCTGCATCTGAAGGCATCGGCGCGGAGGGCGGTGTTATCAACTACATTTCCCGTCGGGCGACCCAACCCGGCCTACATGTCAACCTTGGAGGTCGGCTGGGCACACAGTTTCGGGACGACAGTGGAATATGGGGTATCAAGGGTGATGTCGCTTACAAAGGGAGCGGTGTCGACTTTTTTGCAGCCGGTGCTTACGTTGATCGCGGCATAACCTACGATGCCAACGGGCGACGCATCGGCATGTCGGCTTCGAGTTCGCTGTCTGACTCTGTTCAGAAAAACTTGTTTGTCAAAGTTGGCACCGATTTTGGCGCGGGCGATACGCAGCGGCTTGAGTTGACCGCCAACTGGTTCAGACTCAAAGGCAAGGCCAACTATCACTGGGTTGCCGGCGATCGCGCTTTAGGCATCCCGGATACCGCCGAACCTGGCCCTCAGTTGATCGACGGGGTCGATGTCCTTCGTCCAGACTTTAACGATTTTAAGCAGACGGCGCTCAAATATAGTAATGAAGATGTCTTTGGTGGCACCCTGATTACCACTGTGTACGCAGCACGGCAGGCAATGCGCTTCCCGGGTGACAATGGCGCGAGTCGACAGGACCCGCAGATTGCTCCGCTGGGCACGCTGGTCGATCAGTCGGAGGTGCTGTCAAAGAAATACGGCCTGCTCACCTCGTTCTCGCGGCCAGATTTCCTGATCGATGATCTCTTGCTGCGAATCGGTGTCGATGCAGTGCATGATCAGACTCAACAGCGCCTCGCGCTCACCGACCGTGTCTGGGTTCCGCCGATGAACTACGACAGCATCGGCCCGTACATCCAAATGTCATGGGACATTGGGCCGGTTACGCTCTCGGGCGGAGCGCGGCATGAAAACGGGCAAGTTCAAGTTGACGATTATGTCACCACATTTTTCCGGAACAGTGTAGCAGTTGAGGGTGGAAAGCTTAAATATTCGAATACATTGCCGAATGTTGGCCTTGTAACGCGTCTTGGTGCTGGTTTTTCAGTTTTTGGATCCTACTCAAAGGGCTTCACGCTGCCCAACCTCGGCATCCCTTTGCGGAATATAAACACGCCCGGGCAAAGTGTGGAAGGCATCGTCGATCTTAAGGCGGTAATCTTCGACAACAAGGAGATTGGTGCGAACTGGCGTGGTCGCCGGGGTAGTGTGGGCGTTTCAGCCTATCGATCCTTCTCCAAGCTCGGTTCAAGCTTGGCTGTTGATCCTGTAACGCAGGACTTCGTTCTGAACCGGCGACCAGTTAGGATCACTGGCATTGACGCCACCGCCGAACTACGGGCGACCGACTGGTTTCGGTTCAATGGGGTATACAGCCATGTCAAAGGTCGAACGACATCGGGGAACAATGTTCTGACGCCGGTTGAGACGCCCCTCGGGATCACAAACATCCCACTGGACAAGTTGGTTGTGAGTGGAACGTTTACACCTACCGATGCGCTTTCATTTACAATCGGAATGGACACAACGTTTGATCGCGCACAGGCGGGATCCTCCCCGCCAGAAGACATTGAGGGCCGTACCCTGTTCGATCTTACCGCCAAATATCGGATCGAGAACGCTGGCACTGTTACACTTGGTGTCGAAAATCTGTTCAATGAATTTTACTTCCTAGCATTCTCCCAGATCGATTTTTTCCAGAACTACTTTGCCGGCCGCGGGCGAACCGTTTCGTTGCAGTTCCGAACCGATTTCTAAGAACTGCGAGAATCTGATCAAGGGGAGCCGGGGTGACTGAAGGCAAAGCCAATAGCCAAATCATGATCGCCGGCTCCGCCAACGTTGATTTCGTCGTTCGCGCACCGAATATTCCCGCACCGGGTGAAACGGTGCTCGGCAGCGATCTAATGATTGTTCCGGGTGGCAAGGGCGCAAACCAAGCTGTCGCCTGCGCTCTTGCTGGTGGCGTTTTGACAAGCATGGTAGCGGCCATCGGGAACGATTCCCTCGCCGGGATTGTCGCGAACTCCCTGTCATCGGCAGGTGTGCATTTACACCGTGTGGAATCAGAACGTTCAACCGGCGTGGCTCTGATTACGGTGTCTGAACAAGCCGAGAATGCAATCACCGTAGCTCCCGGCGCTAATGCTGACCTATCGCCGACTGATCTGCCGGATCTTTCCGATATCGAATGGTTGGTCGTTCAACTCGAAACACCGATAGAAACCGTTACCGCGTTCGCCCGCGCAGCGAAGATTGCAGGCGTCAAAGTGTTGCTCAATGCTGCTCCAGCTAGAGAAATTCCTGCTGCTCTTTTACAGGCTGCCGATGTCGTTGTAGTCAATGAGCCTGAGCTGTCTGTCGTCGCTGGGATCGACGGCTCGATTGCCGCTCAACTGCAACGGGTCGGCGTTTCATGCGCCGTGGTGACACTTGGGGGGCGAGGCTGTTGCGCGTTTGTAGACGGGCGCTGGGTTCTTCAACCCGCATTTACCGTTGAGCCAGTTGACACAACGGCGGCGGGCGATACTTTCGTCGGCGTTCTGGCTGCGGTATTGTCACAAAATCATTCTATAGAGGCGGCATTACGCCTAGCTGCGGCCGCCGCGGCCCTAACAACCACCCGCGCGGGTGCCCAATCAAGCATTCCCAAAGCTGCCGAGGTCATCGCTTTCGCTGCTGACGGCCCTTGCGGAGAGCGGCAGCCCCTGATGCAATATTGCGGTCTTTCTACTATAAATGCTTGAGATCTTCGTTCCTATGACCTCACCCCATCGAACCACCAGTGACATCAAGTTTAGCCATGCGCTGACTGGGCCTTACTTGCCAACGCCAGGCAAGGCTCCAGGATGGCCTTTCACCGCGATGGCACCGTGGAAGATCGATGTCGACGCAGCCGTTGATGAATGGGTTAGGGGTCTTGTCGAGTGGCGTCATGAGCATCTGATTCGTATAGGCTTTGACGACGCACTCTACCGTGAACCCGCGCTCCAATGGGCGCAATCGAATTTCGTCCATGCGTTAGCGATGGTCGAAGACCGTTACTTTTTCGATGTTGATGCCGGGGAATATACGGTCAATCGCTATCTCGACGATCTCGAAGCCCGTTACGGTGGGATCGACAGTGTGCTCATTTGGTATATCTATCCCAATATCGGGATAGATGACCGCAACCAATTTGATTTGGCTAAGGCGTTACCTGGTGGTATTCTGGCACTAAAGCGGGTGGTCGCAGATTTTCACGCTCGCGGGGTTAAGGTGTTTCTTCCGACAATGCCGTGGGATAACGGCACGCGCGAAGACACGGCTTCCGATTGGGATCGAATGGCCGATCTTGTCGCCGAAACTGGTGCTGATGGAATAAACGGTGACACCTATTCCGGCGTGCCGCGCGCATTTCATACCGCCTGTGAAGCGCGGGGAACAAAGGTCATTCTTCAGCCAGAATCGACCGCGCAGGCAGGGGACCATCACCTGTCGTGGAACTTGCAGAGTTGGAGCAAGCGCATACCTGATGAGACAATTCCAACAGTTGTTAAGCTTAAGTGGCTAGAGCCGCGTCATATCATTAACATCGAAAATCGCTGGAGCCGAAACCGTACCAACGATCTGCAGCACGCATTCTTCAATGGTATCGGCTACGTTGCGTGGGAAAACGTGTTCGGATTTGTCAATCTCTTCACTGAGCGCGATGCCGAAACCCTGCGCCGCGTGGCGACGGTGCAGCGCCAGTTTTGCGTTGAACTTACGGGGGCGGATTGGCACCCCTATGAGCGGACGTTGCAGAACGGTGTTTTTGCAAGCCGTTGGCCAGGCGCTGGCCGCACGCTGTGGACACTGATTAACCGGCAAGAGTACACGATTGGTGGCGAGCAATTAGCCGTGCCACACACAGGTGGCACAGTGTACTACGATGTCTGGGGCGGAATGCGTATCGAACCGCGAATCGAAGATGGTCGCGCAATTCTTGGCACTGAATTGGACGGCAACGGTTTCGGAGCCTTTCTGGCCGACACGACGGGCGGAGATCTCAGCAATTTTCTAGCGCAGATGCGCGATTTTTCAAAACAGCCCTTGTCCGCATACTCGAACGAATGGACGGCTGCCCGCCAAGAGCTCGTCCCAGTCAAACCGACACCCAAGTATGAGAATGCACCTGAGGGGATGGTTGCCATTCCCGCCGCATTGTTTGATTTTAAGGTTCGCGGCTTGGTGATCGAAGGCTACGCCCAAGCTGGTGTTGATGTTCAATACCCGTGGGAGACCGAGCCCCGGCGCGACCATCGCCATCGTATCGATATTCCTGCCTTCGCTATTGATCGCCACCCGGTTACAAACGCGCAATTCAAAGAATTTATCGAAGCAAGTGGTTACGCACCGCACGACCAACAAAGCTTTCTGTCGCACTGGATCGATGGCGCACCTCCCTCGGGTTGGGATGATTGTCCCGTAACATGGGTCGCGATGGATGACGCGCAGGCTTATGCAAGCTGGGCTGGTAAAAGGCTCCCGCGCGAGTGGGAATGGCAATATGCGGCGCAGGGCTCCGATGGACGGCGCTATCCGTGGGGCAATCATTGGCGTGATGACAATGCGCCCAATGCCAGCATGAAGCGCCGAATGGCTCGCCCACCCGTAATTGGCCGCCACCCTAGCGGTGCAAGCCCATTCGGAGTCGAAGATCTCGTCGGCACCATATGGCAATGGACCGACGAATACCGGGATGAACATGTGCGTGCCGCCGTGTTACGCGGTGGCAATGCCTATCAGCCGCAAACATCTCATTGGTATTTCCCCCAAGCCTACGCGCTCGACGAGCACGGCAAGTACTTATTAATGGCGCCGGCAAAGGACCGCTCGGCAGGAATCGGGTTTCGCTGTGTCGTTGATCTGTGACGCCATGCGCTTCGCGCCGCTTGGATCGGTAGCTCTTGGGGGCCTATTGGGTGAGGCCGTCGAGGCCAACCGGACTGGTCGGTTGCGCACATTTATCGTCAATGAAACGAGCGAGGCAATTGCAATCTTCGCCCGTGATCGCGCCCAAGCGAACGTGCAGGGCGATTGGTATGGCGAACATGCTGGGAAATGGCTTCTTGCCGCCGTCAAAGCCGCCAAACGTATCGATGACGCGGAGCTTTTGGGACGGGCAAGGCGGGTCGCCGACTGGTTGATCGATCAGCAAGAAGCAGATGGGTATTTGGGTACCTATGCGCCTTCCCGCCGTTTCATGCGCCGTCAGCCGCCCAAACCGCCGAGCTGGGATGGGGCGCCGGCGGAACGGACGTGGGATATCTGGAACCACAGCTACCTCGTCCTTGGCTTCCTTGAACTGCACACTGCAACGACTGATGCGCGGTATCTTCAGGCAGCGCGCGCGATCGGCGATCTATGTCTTAACACGCTTACAAAGGGACAGATTGCGATTACCGAACTTGGCAACCACTTTGGCTTGTCTGCATCGGTTTTGCTCGATCCTGCCGTGGAATTGCATCTCGCTACTGGCGAACAGGATTATCTCGATCTTGCGTTGTTGATAGTGGATCAAATCGAGCGAGAACCGGGCAACCGTATGTTCAGTCAGGCACTCGATGGGGTGGATCCGTCGGCAATTGCCACCGGGAAAGCCTATCAGTTGCTGTGGAACATGGTTGGTGTGGCCAAGCTTTATCGTGTAACTGGCGATGGGCGGTTTCTTACGGCTACGCTAAACATCTGGCAGGCAGTGCGCGATCACCACCTGACCCTTGGCGGGGGGCCATGGGGGGGCGTGGCACATCGGTCACGCGAGGTATTCAACCCGGTGGGCACCTTCGACCCACAAGCTTATGTCGAAACCTGTTCGACGATGGCATGGATCCAACTCAATCGCGAATTGCTTCGCATCCTTGGCGAGGCACGCTTCGCGGAAGAAATTGAGCGCAGTGCGTATAATGACCTCCTCGGGGCGCAGGCTCCGAACGGCGAGGACTGGTGTTATTACAGCTTTCCCAACGGGAAGCGGGTGCACACGACCTACTGGCGCTGCTGCAAGTCGAGCGGTGCGGTCGCTTTGGAAGAGCTGTCATCGTTGGCATATGCCGTGACCAAAGGCGGTGAGATCGCAATAAACCTGCTTGGGCCATCAACAGCACATATCGATGTGCCGGGAGTGGGCCAAGTTTGCATCGTCCAAACCACCGCTTACCCGTTTGATGGCGAAATCAAGATCGCAATGCAGCAGTCGGGTGTATCCGTGCCTCTCCTCATTCGTGTGCCCGAATGGGCAGAGGGAGCCGTCATAAAGCAGACGGGCACCGCACTCATTCCCGGCACATATGCCCGGATCGAAACTGCGGGTGATATCACCATCACCCTACCCATGGTGCCAAGACATCATCGGCGGGAAGCCCATAATGTGCAGCAGTCGTTGGCACCCGATGGCTCGCCGGTCGAGCAGGAGGTCATGCGCCACGCCTATGCTGCGATCACCCGAGGCCCGCTGGTCTATGCGACCCGCCTGGTTGATGGGTATAAACCAGTCGAGACCATCAGGCCCGCTGCCTCCGCGCTGTCAATGGCCGATGACGATGTTGTGCTCTCGCTCCAGGACCGATCGCCGATCATCTTTGAACCATATTTCCGAGCCGGCGGCCGACACCACGGAAGCTGGCGTTTGACGTGGCTGCGTCTGCCGCCCGAGGAAGTCGCATGAGCGCATTCCGCAACCCGAAGCGAGAGGGCCCCTCGGGGCCGCTCAGCGGCATTAAAGTGCTCGACCTCAGCGCTTATATTGCCGGTCCTTATGGTTGCACACTGCTGGCCGACCAGGGAGCCGATGTCATCAAGGTCGAGCCCCCATCGGGCGATAACTTGCGCCTATACCCCTCGACGCTCAATGGAGAGAACCGTGCCTTCCTTGGCGTCAACCGGTCTAAAAAGGGCGTAGTGCTAGATCTTAAGGCAACCGACGACCGACAAATCCTTCTGGGGCTAGTGGAGGAAGCCGATGTTCTGGTGCATAATTTCCGACCGGGTGTGCCGGGGCGGCTGGGGATCGATTATGCCTCGCTGGCTGAGCTTAACCCCCGCCTGATCTACTGTGCGGTTACGGGCTATGGTGAAGATGGCCCCTTAGCCGGGCGCGCTGGTTATGACCAAGTTCTTCAGGCGATGACCGGAATGTGCGTGTTGCAAGGCAGGTCCGACGGACCTCCAGAGCTGACTTACGGTTCGCCAGTAGACTACTATGCCGCCTCATTGGTCGCGGCCGGAGTCGCATCGGCGCTATATGAGCGGGAGCGCAGCAACAGGGGTCAATACGTCGGAGTGTCGTTGCTTCGCAGCGCGCTGGCGATGCAGTCTGCTCGCATGGTGAAGGGGCCGGGTGAGCGTCATGATATCTCACGCGATATGCGATCTGGCGGCATCACTGGCCTGCACCCGACCGCCGACGGTTGGCTATACCTGTCAGCAAATACCCCGCACTTTTGGAGCGCCTTGTGCGAACGCACGGACCTTCCCGAACTCGCGGACGACCCCAGCTATGACAGCGTAAAGAAGCGAGCGGAGCGGGCTGAAGAGCTTGTCGCACGTTTGCGCGCTAAACTACTTCTCCGATCAGCTGAGGAGTGGGAGACTCTGCTGGCCGATGCAGTACCTTGTTCGGTCGTGCGCAGGGTCGAGGATATGTTTAACCACCCTCAGGTTGTCGCTGAAGGCCTGATGGCTGAAATTTCCCACCCGATACTTGGCAGCTACAAGGGAGTGGCACACCCGATCAAATATTCGCGAACGCCTGGGCCATTGCCGTTCGCCGCACCTCTCCTTGATGAGGATCGTTCGGAAATCAAGGGTCGCGATATGAGCAACTGATCGCCTGCACGGCCACCTGAACAACTGACCGGCTGAAGCCGGTCGTCTAATAGCGGGGCGGATCGCGCATGTTTTTTGTTGGCGGCGGCCATCGCGCGATGGATCAAGGATGCCAGTGTTGGGAGCATGGACGTCTTCGCAGTCAACATGTGCCGCTGCATTGTCCGTCGTCAGAACATTTGGCGCGGCGGTGGTTTTCGATGTATTGATAGGGAAGGGAAAAACGGGGGCGGCGCAATGGTGGGCAGGATTGACGCTGACGAGACGCGGAGCGGGCAACGCCCGTCGGTTTTCGTCAGCTATTCGCGCGTCGATCTCGACCGCTCGCGTCCGGTCATCACGCTGCTTGAGGCTGCGGGTTTCGACGTGTGGTGGGATGGCAGGCTCGAAGGCGGTGAAAACTACCTTGTCACCACCGAAACGGCACTTGAGTCCGCTGATTGCGTGGTGGTGCTGTGGTCGCAACAGTCAGTCGTCTCGCACTGGGTCCGCGACGAGGCCCAGCGCGGACGCGAGCGCGGATGCCTCGTGCCGCTATCGCTCGATGGCACCATGGCCCCGCTGGGTTTTCGCCAGTTCCAGTTGCTCGACATCGCGGGTTGGTCGGGTGATCCGGCGGCGCAAGACGCGCAGCGCATCCTTGTGGCGGTGCGTTCCAAGTCAGGCCAATCCACACCCGGCCCTGCGCCCGTATCCCCGCTGGCGGTTGCGGCCATTCCCGCCAGCGGCCCTGTGCTGTCGCGGCGGGCCGCGCTGATTGGCGGAACGGGACTTGCCGGAGCGGCGGCGATCACTGCGGGCTGGGCCATCGGCCTGTTCACCCCGGCTGCGGCTGGCGCGGTGTCGATGGTGGTTCTGCCCTTTTCCAATCTGACCGGAGACAAGAGCAAGGCGTGGTTTTCCGACGGCCTATCGAATGAACTGCGCGCGGTGCTGGTGCGCAACCCGCGGCTCAAGGTCGCTGCGCCAACGTCTTCCAGCGCGATCGCGGGCGAGGACGAATTCGCCATTGGCCGTAAACTTGGTGTCGATCATATCCTGCGCGGCAGCGTGCAGCGCGATTCGGAACAGATGCGCGTTTCGGCCGAGCTGGTCGAGATCAATGGCGGGCTGGTGCGCTGGGCCGAAAGCTATGACCGCGCGGTAGAGGACGTGTTCGCGCTCCAGTCGGAAATCGCCGAAACCGTGGCCACGTCGCTGGTGGCCACCGTGGCTTCGGACGATGAACTGAAGACCAGTATCGCGGCCCAGCGCGATGTCGGCGGAACCGAGAATATCGCCGCGTTCGAAGCTTTCCTGCGGGGTCATGCGCTTTATGATCTGTCTGCCGGGGCAGCGACAGACCGGGCGGCGCTGATCCAGTTCGAAGCCGCGATCGCCGAAGATCCAAACTTTGCCGCAGCCCACGCCATGCGATCGACGATGCTTGCAGCGATCGCCAATAATGCCGCCAGCGATGGCGAGGAATCGCGCAAGCTGTTTTCTGATGCCATTGCCGCAGCCGAACAATCGCTTGCGCTCGAACAGCGCCTCGCGCGGGGACATCTCGCGCTTGGCTTTGCGCTCGCCAATGGCCAGCTCAAACCGGGAGCGGCATTGCCGCACTATCAGGCCGCCGAGCGCCTTGCCCCCGGCGATGCCGATGTGCTGCGCGCAGCGGCGAGTTTTCATGCCTATGGCACCGACCGCGCGCTTGCCGTGCGGATGATCGCGCAGGTGCTCGAACTCGATCCCCTCAATGCGCGGGCGTTCCGCACGGCCGGGTATATTACCCTGTTTGCACGCGATTATGCCAGCGTGATCAAGCATATGCAGGGCGCGCTCGAACTCAATCCCAGCATTGCAAGCGCGCAGTTCGCCATGGCCATCGCGCGCCTGTTGCAGGGCGATGCAGCGGGCGCGCTGGTCGCTGCGAAGGCGGAGCAGGGGAAGGCCTATGCCCTCACCGCTATCGCGATTGCCTCGCACCGGCTTGGCGATGCGGCAGGATCGGACGCGGCGCTTGCATCGCTGGTGGCCGAATACGCGGACAGCCGATACCAGCGGGCGCAGGTGCATGCGCAGCGCGGTGAGGCGGATAAGGCGCTGGCGCTTCTGGAAAAAGCCTTGAGTGCGACCGATCCGGGTCTGTTGTGGGCACCGAACGACCCGTTGCTCGATCCGCTGAGGGGAGAGCGGCGGTTTGATGAATTGCTTTTGCAGCTAACCTCGTGATAGCTCTCTGCCGCCCATCCGGGGCAATCGAGGGGGAAATACCATGAAGAAGATCATGACTGCCGCCGTCCTGGCCGGCGCCGCGTTGGGGCTGGCTGCATGCAACGGCGAAACGACCGAGCCCGCGGCCGAAGATGTGGCCGAAGAAACCGGCACGGCAGAAGGTGACGTCGTGACTGACGAAACCATGACAGACGAAGACGCTGCGGCGCTTGAGGCGGCGGCCGCTGCTGCCGAAGGAACCGAAACCAACAGCAATCCGATCGGCCCAGCCGCGTCATCGGCGGACGGCGCCGCTGAGTAACGTTCAACTTTGTGCGGCCTGGCGTGCTGCCGGGCCGCGCAAGGCTACCGTCGCCGCGCGGGCGTGCGGCCGGCCATGACGTCAGCGATCCATTCGCTTACCTTTGCCACGCGCGTGTAACGGCTGGGAACCCCGGTCGATCCGCATTTCTCACCGGCGCTGACCACCCCGATCACCGTGGGAATGCGGCGCTCGTCGTCATAGGAGATGAGCGGGCCGCCGCTGTCCCCATCGCAGGCCTGCGAGCGGTCGGGCGCTGCCGCGCACAGCACGGCATTGAGCAGTGATCCGCGGAACTCGGTGCGCTGCGTGCAGGCCTCGGGATCTTCCAGGTGCATCCTTGCGCCGCGCAGATGATCGCTCGATTGGCCCCTGAACTCGGTCAGCCCCCAGCCATAGGTATAGACCGGCATCCCGGCATTGATCTCGCGTTCTTCAAGCGGCAGCGGATCGATCCGGATGCGGGCGATGGCATTGGTTTCCGCGCCTTTCTCTCCCGCGCGCGGGTCGAACCGGATCAGCGCAATATCAAAGGCGCGGCTCGGCTGGTGGTAGCGGGGATGCGCCACGGCGCGCAGGATCGGGTAGCTGACCCCCTCGTCGGCCTGCGGGTTATAGACCCCCAGCCGGATGCGGTGCCCTGATCCGATCAAGGACTTGCCGTCCTTGTCCGTGATGCAATGGGCTGCGGTGAGGACCCAGCCCTCAGCGATCAGCGACCCGCCGCACGCCACCCGCTGTCCGGGTGCGAGGTTTTGCCCACCCATCTGGGCCGGTCGCCACAGCAACGCCTGCCACGGTGCCTGCCCCGGACGGAGCTGATAACCTCTGCTGATCCGGCGCACTGGATCGCAGAGGGTATCGAGATAGACCGCGCCGCGGAAATTCACCGACGAATATCGGCAAGGATCGAAGCGAGCATTCTCCGCCTCGATTGCCAGCGATTCCGCCACCCGGCGGGCCTCTTCGGCCGGGTCGGTCGGCTCGGTCGGCGGGCCAAAGCGGTCGTCCGCTGCCAGCAGCGGCGCTTCCGGATCGGACCCGGCGCGCTTGTACAATTCGTCGCAGAGCCTGGGCAGGCCGCGTTCGCACGCGTCAACAAGCAAGGCGTAGCCGCGCGCGCGATCTTCCGACAGACGGTTTTCGTCTGTCAGGCGCAGGCCGAGAGTCACGCAATCGCCTTCGATGCCGCTATTACAGCCGATGGCATACCACTGTTCCGCCCGGGCCGCAGCTTCGGGTGAGGGGTCGATGAGCGCCATGAGCGCCGCATCGCGGCAAACCTCGCTCTCGCCCCCCTCGCACGCTATCCCGAGAAGCCTCAATCCTTCGGCTGGGGAATGCAGCGGTGACCATTCCGCAGTGTAAATCCGCCCGAGTGCGGCGCAATCGGCCATGCCCCCGTTTGCACAACTGGCGGATAAGGCGGGCCGGTCGCGGATCTGCTGCGCTATGGTGCAAAAATCGGGATCGCGCGCGCAGGCCCGGTCGAACAGGGCTTGCGCCTCGCCCCGGTGTTCTGGCGGCCCGCGACCCTCGGCGAATACCGCCCTGCCGAGCGTCTGGCAGGCAAAGGCCGCCCCTGCAGTGCAGCCGTGATTGAACGCGTTGCGCAGTTCAGGCGTCAAATCCTCTGTCTTGTTAGCGTAGCGCCCGCCCAACAGGTCGCAGGACTGGAGGTCCCCTGCGCGGCAATCGTTTATGCGCGATTGCAGTTCTTCGGCGTGTTCGTTCTTGGCGGCGATAATGTCTGCCAGCGCGTCACAGGCCTCAGACGCGCCGAGCGTGCAGCCGCGCCGCAGCGCGATCATGCCTTCGTCCTGCGCGCCGGTATTGTCGACCATTCGCAGTTGCGCGCCCAGTGCAAAGCAGCCCTCCGCCTGGCCGCCGTTGCAGGCCTGACGGAACAGCAATTCGGCCACCGGGCGATTCTGCGGCCTGCCCGCACCATCCCGGTATGCCCGGCCCAACGCGGCGCATCTGGTGAGGTCGCCCGCATCGCAGGCGGCTTCGGCCCGCGCGGCTTCGGCCTCATCGCGTGCGCGCTCCGCCTCCGGTCGGTCCGGATCAGCACGGTACCAACCTTCGCTGCTTGAGGGATATACCAACCTTCGCTGCTTGAGGGATAATCGTGCGCCACCTGCGTCTGCGCCGCTGCGGGAACCGCCAGCGCCAGCAACGCGCCCATCACTATCGCAATCCGTCCGATCACCGCACGCCCCCCACTTCCCCGACGGAATAATGCGCCTTCCTGCGCGTCCCGTCAAACCGGGGGCAGGCGCGCATCGCCCCTTGTAAGCGTGCAAAACTACACGTTAAGGTTGCCCCATCCGGCCTGTCCGGCAAAGAAGGACAGACCGCCTATGCCCTCCTCGCCATTTGCAGATCCCGACGCCGAATGGCAGCCGCGTCTTGCGCTGGGGGTCACCGGCCACCGCGCCACCAATCCTGCATTTTCCGCGAATAGCGCAGCGATCACGGATGCGCTGGCCGGTCTGTTCGCACGGATCGAGGGGATCGCGGCAGGCCTTCGCGGCAATCAGGGCGCGGTGCGACTGCACAGCCTGCTGGTTGACGGCACCGATCAGGTGGCTGGCGAACTGGCGCTGGCGCGCGGGTGGGAACTGGTGGTGCCGATGCCGTTCGGGGCCGATCTCAACCTTGCGATCAACGCCCATCCGACGACCCCGGCCGATGCCGCCGCGCTATGCCGTGGGCAGCCGGCCGCCGATCCGCAGGTGGAGGCGCATGCCGCTGCAATCCGGTCGATCACGGCGCGCGCGCATCTGTTCGAACTGGCCGATCGCGATGCGCAGATTGAAACGCTGTTGCTGGCGACCCTCACCAACCCGCAAGACCGCGACGCGGCCCGCTCCTATGAGGCGCTTGTTTCGGGCAATGTCGCGCTCGCCGGGCGGGTGATGATCGAACGCACCGATCTTGTGGTCGCGGTGTGGGATGGCAAGATCGCCAATCTGCCGGGCGGCACCGGCCACACGATCATCAGCGCGCTGGAAATGGGCACCCCGGTGTTGCTGATCGATCCGACCGCGCCGCAAGAATGGTCGATCCTGACCCGGCCAGAGGAGCTTGGGCATCCCGAACGCAACAACGCCCCCGATGCGGTGCGACAGGCGCGGCTTGAGGCGACCATTCGCGCCGCGATGGTGGCGCAAGGTTGGCACCCGCAGGGGCCAAGGCGCGAACACTGGCGCGCCCGCTCCAGCTTCGCCTTCAGTCTCTATCGCCTGATCGAGCGGGTGTTTGGCGAAGGCACCCTGATCCCCGGCCGGATGCGGATCGAATACGAGGCACCCGATGCCATCAGCACCGGCAGTGCAGCCGGTTTGCTGGCGGCGGCTGAGGCGGCACCGGGCGCAGACCCTCTGCTCGTAGCGCGGCTGCGCGGAGTGTTGCTGCCCATGTTCGCCCGGGCTGATGGCATCGCCAGCCGTCTTTCCGATGCCTATCGCAGCGGCATGTGCGTCAACTTCGTGCTCGCCGCGTTGGCTGTGATCATCGGCCTTGCCTTCTACCCGTTCGGCCTCGCGGAGGTGAAATGGGTGTTTGCTTCGGCCGAACTGCTGCTGCTGGCGGGGATTCTGGTCATCACGCTTGCCGGATCGCGCCTTGGCTGGCACCGGCGCTGGTTCGAAATGCGGCGGGTTGCCGAATATCTGCGTCATGCGCCCGGCCTGCTGCTGCTCGGCGTGTCACGCCCGACGGGGCGCTGGCCACGAAAAGGCGGGCGTGGGCACGAAGCCGAATGGCCCGAACATTTCGCTCGCCACGCGCTGCGTGAAGCCGGTCTGCCCCGCATACGTCTGACCCGCGCCTATCTGCGCGCCTGCCTTGAAGGAGTAGTGCTTCCCCATGTCGCGGCCCAGCGCGCCTATCATGAGGTCAAGGCCGCGCGGCTGGAGCGCGTTCACCACCGGCTTGACCGGTTGGCGGGGGCCAGCTTTCTGCTCGCGGTAATTTCGGTTCTGGCCTATCTGCTGCTCAAATCCGCGGGACTCGCGGGCGCGGCACCCACAGCCTGGGCGAGCGACCTTTCGCCGCTCTTCACCTTCTTTGGCGTCGCTTTGCCGACCCTCGGCGCGAATATCGCCGGGGTGCGCTATTTCGGCGATTTCGAGCGGTTCGGGGCGATTTCGCGCGCGGCGGCGGAACGGTTGGGTGAGGTCGAAACGCGCATCGGGTTGCTGTTGTCGGGCACCGACACGGCGCTCAGCTATGAAGCCGCCGCCGAACTCCTGCACGCGGTGGATGATGCGGTGGTGGGTGAAATCGAAAGCTGGCAGGCCGTTTTCGGCGCGAAGCACCTTGCGCTTCCGGCCTGATCCCGGCGGCTCGCACCCGAAGCGCAAGAATCATGCGCCCGCGCGTGCAAAAGATTCACGGTTGGATTCGAATGATTCAATCACCATATTTTTCTTCACAGATTCGATTTGGGGGTTGCGCGACGCGCGACTCAAGCTTGCTCCACGCGTCGCGTGGTCGCGGGCCTCGATCAGACCCGCCCAATCGCAATTTCAGGGTTAATTGCCCGTTGACGGGATTCGCTGTCTGATTCATCATCTAGTGGTTCGGTGCAAATCGGACCCCCAAACCTTGGTGAACACCCCGCCGCTCTGATCAGAGCACAAGGGAGAGGATTCGCTTCGGTCAAAGGGTTTTGATGCGCGTCAAAATGCGATCAACAGGTGCGACAACAGGCCCGTTCAGGGATCACCCTGTTGGCAAGTCTGTGGACCGGCCGGTATAGAACAGAATTGGAACATAGCCCTTGCGGGGGCTGCCGATTCGGGGGACAAGTGGGGCAACAGATGGATTTCAAAGCGAGCGATAATGTGCCGGGTGATGTGGTGAACGAATTGGATGCAGGCACGCCTGCCGAGGCACAAGCGGGGGCCGAGATGTCCGCAGGGGATGAAAAGGCTGTGACCATGGACAAGGCGGATGCCGGATCGGAAGAACTCATCGCCGCCAAGGCTGGCGAAGCGCTGGCCGGGGCGCTCGCGCAAGCTGGGGCCGAAGCGGCGAAGGGTGCTACCGACAGCAAGAAGGTAAACGCCCGCCGCTTTACCGTCGTCACCGATGCATCGCGCGATGCCCGGCTGACCGATTTCGGCAAGGACACGCTGACCGATCGCTATCTGCTGCCCGGTGAGAATTATCAGGATCTGTTCGCGCGCGTGGCCGATGCCTATGCCGATGATCAGGCCCACGCCCAGCGGCTGTATGACTACATCTCGAAATTGTGGTTCATGCCCGCCACTCCGGTGCTGTCAAACGGCGGCACCCACCGCGGCTTGCCGATTTCGTGCTATCTGAACTCGGTTTCGGACAGCCTCGAAGGGATCGTCAACACCTGGAACGAAAACGTCTGGCTTGCCAGCAAGGGCGGCGGGATCGGCACCTATTGGGGCAATGTCCGCGGGATTGGTGAGCCGGTTGGCCTCAACGGCAAGACCAGCGGGATCATCCCGTTTGTGCGCGTCATGGACAGCCTGACGCTGGCGATTTCGCAAGGGTCGCTGCGGCGCGGTTCGGCGGCGTGCTATCTTGATGTCAGCCACCCGGAAATCGAAGAGTTCCTCGAAATCCGCAAGCCCAGCGGCGATTTCAACCGTAAGGCATTGAACCTGCACCACGGCGTGCTGCTGACCGATGAATTCATGGAAGCGGTGCGTGACGGGGCCGAATTTGACCTCAAATCGCCCAAGACCGGCGAAGTGCGCGCCACCGTGGATGCGCGCTCGCTGTTCCAGAAGCTGGTCGAAACCCGGCTGGCCACGGGTGAACCTTACATCGTGTTCTCCGACACGGTGAACCGCATGATGCCCAAGCATCACCGCGATCTGGGGCTGAAAGTTTCAACCTCGAACCTGTGCAGCGAAATCACCCTGCCGACCGGGATCGATCACCTCGGCAATGACCGCACAGCGGTGTGCTGTCTGTCGTCGCTGAACCTGGAAACCTGGGACGAATGGAACGGCGACAAGCAGTTCATTGAAGACGTGATGCGCTTCCTCGACAACGTGCTGCAGGATTATATCGACCGCGCGCCCGACGAAATGGCCCGCGCCAAATATTCTGCCGCGCGCGAACGTTCGGTGGGCCTCGGTGTGATGGGCTTCCACTCCTTCCTGCAGGCCAAGGGCATGGCGTTCGAAAGCGCGATGGCCAAGGCGATCAACCTGAAGATGTTCAAGCACATCCACGCCAAGGCATCCGAGGCATCAATGCTGCTCGCGCAGGAACGCGGGCCGTGCCCCGATGCCGCCGACATGGGCGCGATGGAGCGGTTTAGCTGCAAGATGGCCATCGCGCCGACCGCGTCGATCAGCATCATCTGCGGTGGCACGTCAGCCTGTATCGAGCCGATCCCGGCCAATATCTACACCCACAAGACGCTGTCGGGCAGCTTCATCGTCAAGAACCCCTATCTTGAGAAATTGCTCGAGAAGAAGTCGAAAAACTCGACCAATGTCTGGAACTCGATCCTTGAACGCGGTGGCAGCGTTCAGCACCTCGATTTCCTCACGCCCGAGGAAAAGGCGGTTTACAAGACCAGCTTTGAGATAGACCAGCGCTGGCTGCTCGAATTCGCGGCGGATCGCACGCCCTATATCGATCAGGCGCAGTCGCTGAACCTGTTCATCCCGGCCGATGTCGACAAGTGGGATCTGATGATGCTGCATTTTCAGGCGTGGGAACGCGGGATCAAATCGCTCTATTACCTGCGTTCCAAAAGCGTGCAGCGGGCCGGGTTCGTCGGCGGGGTGGAGGCGGATAACACCAGCGAACTCGCCCGTATCGAACTCGCCGCCGCCGACGGCCCGACCGATTACGAAGAATGCTTAAGCTGCCAATAGGCGCGTCCGAATCCGCCGCCTCGCGCGGCCCATTATCTGATATACTGATTCCCTAGCCGGAGATTCCGCCATGTCGCTGCTCGAAGCCCGCTCCACCTACAAACCGTTCGAATATCCCTGGGCCTATGATTTCTGGAAGCGCCAGCAACAGATCCACTGGATGCCCGAAGAAGTGCCGCTGGGCGAAGATTGCCGCGACTGGGCGCAGAAGATCACCGAGAACGAGCGCAACCTGCTCACCCAGATTTTCCGCTTCTTCACCCAGGCCGATGTCGAGGTGCAGAACTGCTATCACGAAAATTACGGCCGGGTGTTCAAGCCGACCGAGATCAAGATGATGCTGGCGGCGTTTTCCAACATGGAAACGGTGCACATCGCGGCGTACTCGCACCTGCTCGACACCATCGGGATGCCCGAAAGCGAATACAGCGCCTTCCTCGAATATGAGGAAATGAAGGACAAGCACGATTTCCTCAATCAGTTCGGGGTCGATACGGATGAGGATATCGCCCGCACGCTCGCCGCGTTCGGCGGGTTTACCGAAGGGCTGCAGCTGTTCGCATCCTTTGCGATGCTGATGAACTTCCCGCGCTTCAACAAGATGAAGGGCATGGGCCAGATCGTCAGCTGGTCAGTGCGCGATGAAAGCCTGCACTGCGAAGGCATCATCAAACTGTTCCACACCTTCTGCGAAGAACGCCAGTGCCTGACCAAATCGGTCAAGGAAGACCTGATCGACATCTGCCAGAAGACCGTGCGGCTGGAAGACAACTTCATCGACCTCGCGTTTGAAATGGGCCCGGTCAACGGGATGAGCGCCAAGGAGATCAAGCGCTACATCCGCTACATCGCCGATTGGCGGCTGAAACAGCTGGGCCTGCAGGAAATCTACATGATCGAAGACCACCCGCTGCCGTGGCTGTCGCCGCTGCTGAACGGGGTGGAACACGCCAACTTCTTCGAAACCCGCGCAACGGAGTATTCCAAGGGCGCCACACGCGGCGATTGGAACACCGTGTGGTCGTCGTTCGACAAGCGCCAGAAGGCGAAAGCGGTGAACGAGGACGGGGTCGAGGAGGCCGAGGCCGGGCTGTTTGGCGCTGAGGCTGCGGAGTAGGGGCGCTATTCCAAAGAAAGGTTGAGAATTCGGTTGGTGAAAGCAGCTTGGCTAACGCCAAACTCTTTCGCCAACCGCGCTACTGTGGCGTCATCTTCAACATCAATGCTTGTTGGGCACGCAGCCCTAACCAAAGCCTCTGGCATTAAGATACAGGCTGCAAACGCATTGGCTGCAATTTCCATTCTGTCGACGCCATCTGCCGAAACGCTATCCCTTCGCAAGATGCCGCGGTCGACGTGGACAGTCCTCTTAAGCACGGCTTCGTCCATAACATGGTGACCAAGTTCGTGTGCAATAGTGAATCGTTGGCGGTTAGGATGATGGCTGGCATTGTAAACAATGTGCTTCTGTCCGTCCTTGATGAACGCCATGCCCGAAAGGCCGCTCTCCATCATTGAAGACTTAACAACGCATCCTTCCGCGATTGCGATTTCGCGGACTGGAACTGGAATTTTTACAACCCCGAGCCTTGCCCAAAGTTCACGTGCGTGGGTCTCGCCCTTGCGGCGGGCATTCGAAATCTTCGAATAGGACACTACGAACTCGCCACAATTGATTGAATAGTCTCGGCCTCACTACTGGATAGTTTCGACCCACTGAAATTCAGTTTTTCATTTTTATCGGATGCAATCGTAGGCCGAACCAGATCGATCGGTAAGAGTTCGCTAATCGAGGAAATGCTTAGCGCGTCTGCAATCTCCAAAGCCTGATGCAAAACGATCCGTTGCCGCCCAGCCTCGATATTTGCAATTGAGGCGCGGCTCAGACCGATTTTATCGGCCAGCCCCGATTGAGTAAGTCCTGCGCTATCGCGGGCTTGAGCGACGCGCCGACCAAAAAGAATATAGATTTCGCTAAACGCCACCGTTGCGCCCTTAGCCGACGATTGCGCCAAATGTCAATGGGCAACAGATGTTTGCTATACAAACATACGACATCACAACTATACTTAACGGTTGCCCCGAGGTTGGGGATCGGCTAAGACCGATTCGGGCCCTCTCCGGTCCTACATTGAAAGGAAGTACAATGACTAAGAAGCCTGGAAGTAACTCCGGACGTGATGGCGGAATCTATCAAGAAGTCGGGCCACGCGGTGGCCGCTATGACAACTTCTCGACGGTACCAGATAATCATCGACTGCCACCGACTACGCAGCCCGGTCGCTCATGGGCGCCTGTTCGCCGGACGCCCGACAGCAATCGATAAGGAGAATTCACATGATTCAATATCCGGGGCGTCCGGGGCCTTCTCCAAGGCCAGATCCTCGCCCGTCGCCACGACCACTGCCGGGAGATCATCGACCCAATCGACCGATCCATCCGGCTGACCGGCCCCGCCCATACGCGTGACCGGGCAATCAACCTCTCGAAGGGCCAAGCGGAGCTCTCACGTGCCGCTTGGCCCTTTTGTTGGAAGAAGCCATGCACCGATTTAGATAATGCGCGATTTACGGTACCTCCTACAACGAAAGCGCAAGGATCCTGACGATTTCGTTCACCAGTTCGGGGCGCAGCTACGACTACTACAATGCTTCCCTACACATCTGGCACGGCCTCACCACGGCATCGTCGGCGGGGGAATATTTCAACCACTTCATCCGCGATCAATACGCGGCGTGAAGCTGGCGGGGCCGCCCGTCGACTGTGGTCCCGCTAAACACATTACCGTCACCCCGGCACAGGCCGGGGCCCAGCTCCCTTCCATTAACCTCAGCACCCAGCCGCTCTGGGTCCCGGCCTGCGCCGGGATGACGGGCGCGCTCCTCCGCGCACTCTCAAAGCAACCTTTTATCAAGCCCTTGGACGCTATGCCTGCGCTATGGATTGGCTTGCTCCCGCACTCGACACCGCTTTGCGCCCCGAAAACATCGTCACCGCGATCATCGTGATGAATTTCCTCGCGTTCGCCGCCTTCGGGATCGACAAGTCGCGGGCCGAGCGTGGGGCGTGGCGCATTTCGGAGGGGACGCTGTTGCAACTGGCCTTCCTCGGCGGAACCATAGGGGCCTATGCCGGACGCGCGATGTTCCGGCACAAGACGCGCAAGCAACCCTTCAGCGGCCAGCTCCACACCATCGCTGTCTTGCAGCTATGCGCGGCAGCGGGGCTGATCGGGTATTACCACTATGGCGAGGAACTGGCGCTACTCCTCCTCTAATCACTGACCTCAAACCCGCCGTGGCTGCGCCGCCGCCGCATCAGCAGATAGGCGGCGGGCAGGACGAACATTGATAATAGCGGCGCGGTGATCATCCCGCCGATCATCGGCGCGGCGATGCGGCTCATCACTTCGGAACCCGCGCCCGTGCCGATCAGCACCGGCAGCAGCCCCGCCAGAATGGTCGCCACCGTCATCGCCTTGGGCCGCACCCGCAGCAGCGCGCCTTCGCGGATCGCCGCCGACACCGCTTCGGCATCCGGATCGTCCCCGTGCCGGGCCAGCGCGGATTTGAGATAGATCATCATTACCACGCCAAATTCTGCCGAAACTCCGGCCAGCGCGATGAACCCCACGGCGGTCGCCACCGACTGGTTATAGCCCAGCAGATAAAGCAGCCAGAACCCGCCGGTCAGCGCAAAGGGCAGCGTGGCCATAATCAGCAGCGCCTCATCCAGCCGCCGGAAGATCAGGTAGAGCAGCAGGAAAATGATTCCCAGCGTCGCCGGAACCACGATTTGCAGCCGTTCATAGGCGCGTTCCATATATTGGAACTGCCCGGCATAGGACAGGCTGACCCCCGGCGGCAGGGTGACATCGCGCGCCACCGCTTGCTGGATATCACCCACCACCGCCGCCAGATCGCGCCCGCGCGCATCGACATAGACATAGCTGGTCGGCCGCCCCTGTTCGCTTTTCAGCATCGGCGGCCCATCGCTCACCGCGATGCGGGCGAGAGTGCCCAGCGTGATCTGCCCGCCCGCCGGCGTCAGCAGCGGCAGGTTGCGCAATTCGTCCACGCTATCGCGGATTTCGCGCGGATAGCGGACATTGATCGGATAGCGCGCCACGCCTTCCACGGTGCGTCCGATATTCGCTCCGCCGATGGCACCCGCCACGATCTGCTGCACATCGGCGATGTTGAGGCCATATCGCGCCGCCGCCGCCCGGTCGATGGTGACATCGATATAGCGCCCGCCCGTCAGCCGTTCCGCGAGCGCCGAGCTGACGCCGGGAACCTGCCGCGCTACACGCTCGACCTCAACGGCGGTGCGTTCCAGCTGCGCCAGATCCTCACCCGACAGCTTGATGCCGATCGGGCTTTTGATCCCGGTCGCCAGCATATCGATGCGATTGCGGATCGGCGGCACCCATACATTGGCGAGGCCCGGCACCTGCACCGCGCGGTCAAGTTCCTCCAGCAATTTGTCAGGCGTCATCCCGGCGCGCCATTGATCGCGCGGTTTGAACTGGATGGTGGTTTCAAACATCGTCAACGGGGCAGGGTCGGTGGCAGTATCGGCGCGGCCCGCCTTGCCGAACACGGTGGCAACTTCGGGCACGGATTTGATCATCCGGTCGGTGCGCTGGAGCAAGGCTGAGGCTTGTGCAGGTGACAGGCCGGGCAAGGCGGTCGGCATATAGAGCAGATCGCCTTCGTCCATCGGCGGCAGGAATTCGCCGCCCAGCCGCGATAGAGGCACCAGCGTGGTCGCAAACACCACCGCGGCGATCACCAGCGCCGCCTTGGGCCGCCGCATCACCCAATCGAGGCCGGGGCGATAGGCGCGGGTCAACGCGCGGTTGAGGATGTTGCTGTCTTCGCGCGGGATCTTGCCGCGCACCAGCCAGCCGATCAGCACCGGCACCAGCGTGATCGAAAGGATCGCCGCCGCCGCCATCGCATAGGTTTTGGTGAAGGCCAGCGGCGCGAACAGCCGCCCTTCCTGCGCCTGAAGGGTGAATACCGGAATGAACGACAGCGTGATGATCAGCAGGCTGAAGAACAGCGCCGGGCCAACTTCGCGCGATGCTGCGGCGACGATCCGCCACCGCTCTTCGCCTGAAATGGCGGCATCGGGGCGTTCGTCCATCCGGTGTTCGATATGTTTGTGAACATTTTCGATCATCACGATGGCCGCATCCACCATCGCGCCAATCGCAATCGCGATGCCGCCCAGCGACATGATATTCGCGCTTACCCCTTGAAAGCGCATGATCAGGAACGCCGCCAGCACGCCCAATGGCAAGGTCAGGATCACCACCAGCGCCGATCGCGCGTGCCACAGGAACAGCGCGCAGATAATGCCGACGATGATGAATTCGGCGATCAGTTTGTGCGTCAGATTGCGGACCGAGGCATCGATCAGGTGCGAACGATCATAGGTGGTGACCACCTCGACGCCGTCCGGCAGGCTTGCGCGCAATTGATCGAGCCGCGCCTCAACCGCGGTAATCGCAGTGCGCACATCGGCGCCCTGGCGCAGCACGATGATGCCGCCAGCCACCTCGCCTTCGCCGTTCAATTCGGCAATTCCGCGCCGCAGCTCCGGCCCCAGTTGGATATGCGCCACATCGCCCAGCGTCACCGGCACGCCGCCCGGCGCGGTGCGCAGCGCGATCTGGCGGAAATCGTCAAGATTGGCGAGATAGCCCGAGGCGCGAACCATATATTCGGCCTCGCCCAGTTCCACCACCGACCCGCCGGTTTCCTGATTGGCGGCCTGCACCGCGCTGACGACTTCGGCATGGGTGACACCGAGCGAGGCCATGCGATAGGGATCGAGCACGATCTGATATTGCCTGACCATCCCGCCCACGCTGGCGACTTCGGCCACGCCGGGGATGGTTTGCAGTTCATAGCGCAGGAACCAGTCCTGAATGCTGCGCAACCCCGCCAGATCGTGCCCACCGCTGCGATCAACCAGCGCATATTCGTAAATCCAGCCGACCCCGGTGGCATCGGGGCCAAGCTGCGGCGTCACCCCGGCGGGCAGATCGCCCTGCGCCTGGCTGAGATATTCGAGCACGCGGCTGCGCGCCCAGTAAAGGTCAGTCCCGTCTTCAAAGATGACATAGACGAAGCTGTCACCAAACATCGAATAGCCGCGCACGGTTTCCACGCCCGGAACCGAAAGCAGGGTGGTCGAGAGCGGGTAAGTGACCTGGTCTTCGACGATTTGCGGGGCTTGCCCGGCGAAATTGGTCCGCACGACCACCTGCACATCGGACAGGTCGGGCAGCGCATCGACCGGGGTGGTGCGCACCGCCCACAGCCCGGCCAGCGTCAGCGCGATCACCGCGAGCACGATGAACACCCGGCCCGCAATTGCGCCGTCGATGATCCGCGCGATCACTTGCTTGCCCCTTCAGCGATGGGCCGCACCGTGATGCCCGAAAGGCTGGCTTCGGAATCGAGCAGGAACTGGCCCGACACCACCACCTGTTCGCCTGCCGCCAGCCCGGCGAGCACCTCGACCTGGCCATTGGCCTCGCGCCCGATGCGTATTTCGGCGGGCAGGAACCCGCCTTTGCCCTGCGCCAACATCACCAGATTGCGCCGCCCGGTGCGGATTAGCGACTCTGCCGGGATCAGCAGCGCGTCGCGCGGTTCGGGTGACAGGGTGACTTGCGCGAACATACCGGGCCGCAGCCGCAGGCCGGGATTGGGCAATTCGGCGCGCACGGTAATCGTCCGGCTGTCCGCCTGCGCACTGGGCAGGATCGCGGTGATCCGGCCAGAGAACATCTCACCGGGATAGGCCGTCAGCGCGGCCCGCACGGTCTGGCCGATGCTGATGTCGCCCGCCTGACTTTCTGGCACGGCGGCCTCCAGCCATACGGGGTTAAGCGCGGTGATTTCGGCCAAGGTCTGCCCGCTCACCACGCTCATCCCGCGCCGCACCGCCAGCATGGTGATCGCGCCCGAACTGGGTGCGGCGATGGTGATGACCGATTGCGGCTTGCCGCTGCGGGCAACCGCGGCAATCGTGCTGTCGGGCATTCCCAGCAGGCGCAACCGATCCCGCGCGGCACGGGTCAGCGCGGCATCCCCAGTGGCGGCGACGGCGAGATATTCGGCCTGCGCCCCGCCCCATTCGGGGATCAGCAGATCGACCAGCGGGGTGCCTGCCGCCACCACATCATCGGGCGCATGGCCATAGGTGCGCTGGACAAACCCGCCCGAACGCGGCTGCACAATCGACACTTCGCGCGCATTATAGGCGATGCTGCCGGTGACGGTGGTTTCGGTATCGAGCGCGCCCATCGCGGCCTCAGCCGTGCGGATGCCGAGATTTTGCACCAGCGCCGGGTCGATGCTGACCCCGGCCTGCGCAGTATCTTCGCCCGCGCATTTGGGCACCAGCGGCATATCCATGAACGGCGATTTGCCGGGCTTGTCGAACCGCTGGCCGGGCACCATCGGATCATACCAATAGAGCACATCGCATTCCGCCTGCGTGTCACCGCCTGCGGTATGGGCATCGCCGCCAAGCATCGACAGGCCATATCCCGCCGCGCCGCTGATCAGCGCCAGCATGACGCCGCCAGCAAGCATCCGTTGGCGATCCGACAGATTGTTCCAACCACTGCTCATAGCATTTGCTCCCCATAGGTCAGTCGCAAAACGGCGGCGGCCTCAACCGCAGCCGCCTCGCGTTCGAGGATGTCGAGTTCGAGCAGCGCCAGCGCGGTGCGGGCGGCGATCACATCGATCAGATCGGCGCGGCCTGCGGCAAAGCTGGCGGTTTCCAGATCAGCCCGGTCGCGCGCCAGTGGAAGCAATTCATCGCGCGCGCGCTGCCATTGGCGCATCGCGCTGTGCCATGCGGCCAGATCGGATTCGAACTGCGCGGTGATCGCGCGCAGCGTGTCCTGCCGCTCGGCCGCAGCGGCCATCGCCTGCGCTTCGGCGGCGGCGATGCGCGGCCTTTGCCGTTTGTCGGTGAACAGCGGCAGGGTGACTGAACCCAATACCGACACGGCGTTGCCAAAATCGGGGTCGCGCCGTCCGAACGTGGCGCTGACGCCGAAATCGGGCCGCAGGTCTGCCCGCGCCAGATCGCTTGCGGCATCGGCCCGCGCAGCCACCGCATCGGTCATCTGAACTTCGGGAATGCTGGCAAGATTGGCGCGCAGCCTTGCGGTATCGGCATCGGCGGGCGGGGCCACGCCTGACGCCACCGGATCAGAGCCGGGCAGGAACCGCACCAATCGCGCCCGGGCGCTGGCCAAGTCAGCCTCAATCCGGGTGCGCGCGTCATCGAGATCGAGCAGCGCGCGGCGAATTTCAAGGCTTTCGGCGGGCCGCGCCGATCCTGCCGCGACCGCGCTGCGCGCCACCGGCACAAGGCTGCGCAGATCATCTTGCGCCGCCTGAGCCAGCGCCAGCCGCTGCTGCGCGAAATAGAGCCCGATCCATGCCTGACCGGTGGCCGCAGCCACATCGCGGCGCGCCATGATCAGCCGGGCCTGCGTCACCTGTGTATCCGATAGCGCCAGCCCTTCCCGCGCATTGCGCTTGGCAAGATTGGGGATCGCCTGCTCCACTCCCAACTGAATCTGGGTGGGAGGCTGGCGATTTGGATTGAAAGCCGCTGCGCCAGTGACCGGCAAATTGGTGATCCCCCCGCGCAGCACCGGATCGGGTAGTTCATCGGCCGGCCCCACGGCTTCACGCGCGGCCTGGGCTTGCAAGGCGCGAGCCTCTAGTAGGGGTTGTTCGATCTGCGCCTGCCGCAGCGCTTCGGCATAGCCGACCGGCTGCGCGTGGGCGGCAGACGCAGCCGCCAATGCGGCCAGCGGCAACCAGCAAATTTTCCAGTTCATCTCTTCGCCTCGCGTTGGCCCTCCTCTTATGTGAAAAGGGAGGGCTGCGATTACGGCGCCTGACAGCCTGCAATGGGCCAATCAGGCGCGCACCTTGCGCAATAGAGTCAGGCAAGGGCTATCGCCCTGCTGACACAAGCTACATGGCGAAGTTGGTTTGGGGAGGCGTGAGTTCGGGCGGGATCAGCTTACCGTAAAGCCTGCTGGAAAGCTGCGCCGTATAAATCGCGGGGTTGATCAGCGCAGGAGTGGGTGCAGGCTGATCCGGCCCTGTCATCGTCAAGGGGGCGGCACAGCCCATGTTGCCAAGGCAGCCCAAGGCCATATCTACACAGCAATTTGGTGCATCAGACGGGGTCATCGCGTCAGACGGGCTGGCTGCGTGGGCCATCATCTCGGCACAATCGGCACCAGCCACCATCGCGCTTTGCGAAGGGGCAGCAGCATAGGCAGCGCTCTGCACAAACAGGCTGACAATGCAGCATATCAAGGCAAAAGCTTTCAACCGGGCCATGCCCGCAAGGATAGGTGAACGCTTGGCCGATTGCAACAAGCCGCCAGTCCAGCGCCAACGCATCAAAGGATCAGAGGCCCAGAGCCCCAGATTAGATCGCATTCATCCGGCGACCACTGCTTCGCGCCGAAACTTCGGAAACTCGGCATAGGTCAGACCGCGCCAGAGCCATTCGAGCGGGCCCATCTGAAAATGACGAAGCCACAACGGGCTGATGATCAGCTGCGCCGCCCAGATCGCGAATACGACATAATAGAGCTGGTGCCGTTCAAGCTGTCCGAACAGGCCCAGACCCACGAACAGGATCGCGCAGACCAGCGAATGGGTGAGATAATTGGTGAACGCCATCCGCCCGACGCAGGCCAGCGCGTGCTGAAACAGGGGAAATACGCCCGATCGCACGATCAGCAAAAGCAGGCCGAGATGCCCCGCAGTGGTCGCTATCCGTCCAAGGTCATAGGTGATCCCGGACTGGCTCATGGCGAGAAGGCTGAACCCGTTATCAATGACCCAGCGTGTTTCGAACAGGTTGACAGTCAGCCCGACGCCATATCCGCACACGATCAACGCAAGGTAGAAACGGAGCGAACGCGCAAGCGTGAAAACGCCCATTTTATACAGCGCCATACCGATCAACATCATGCTGAAAACATCGAAGAACCAGCGGTAAAAATACCAGCTCTCTGCATGGGCCGTCTCTTGCGCGACCTGCGCAAAGGCGCTCCAGTAACTGGCGGTTCTTTTTTCGACATAATCCTGTTGGGCTTCGGGTGACGGGCTGTATTCTTCCAGCGCTGACGCCCATTCACCGGCCCATGCTTTCTGATCGGCAGTCAGCTTTGCCCCTTCGGTTTGCGATGTCTCATAGGCGGCATGATTGCGCATCAAGTCCGAAGTGTCCTTGGCGTTCCATAGCGCGTTCGCCATCAGTCCCGCGACACCGATGATAATCAGCCACTTCGCGCTCAATTTGCGGAACGGAAAGACCAGCAGCGCGGTCAGCCCGTAGAAATACAGGATGTCGCCGCTCCATAGCAGGAAGAAGCCATTGATCATGCCGAACGCGATCAACCACAGGTTGCGGCGCGCATAGATATCGGCGACGTCAGTGCGGCCCTTCGCCTCCAGCCGGGACGTGAACAGGATGATCCCTGCCCCGAACAGCATCGAGAACAACCCTCTTTGGGTTCCTTCGAAACCGATCTGGATGATCACCCAGGATAGCAGGTTGAGCCCCTCGGCACCGCCAGCATTCGTGGGATTGCCATAGGCGTGGGGCAGGCCGAAGCCGGTAATGTTCATCAGCAGAATGCCGAAAAGCGCGCCCCCCCTGACGAAGTCGAGCGCAACGATCCGGTCTGTCGCCGGCCCGGTTCGCGGCGTATCGGGTGTCGCTTCGGCGGAGCCGATCATGGGCGATCGAATGGCTGCACTCGTCATGAAATTACCCCCTACTTGTCCAAACTTGTCGGGTGATACCGTTTCGATGCGCGGCGCACCCCATCAGAACACCGAATATCCGCCATCGACCGGCAAGGTGATGCCGGTGACGAAATTGGCGGCCGGGCTGGCCAGAAACACCGCCGCGCCCGCGCATTCTTGCGGTTCGCCCCACCGCCCTGCCGGAGTGCGCGCGATAAGCATTGCGTTGAAATCGCTCCAATCGGGATCGGCGCGCGCAATCTGCGTCATTTCGGTCGCGATCCAGCCCGGCGCGATGGCGTTGACTTGGATACCGTGCGGCGCGAGTTCGATCGCCATGGATTTGGTCAGTTGCACAACCGCGCCTTTGGCCGCGGCGTAGGACGGCACGGCTGACGCGCCGAAGATCGAATACATGCTGGCAAGGTTGATGATCTTGCCGTGCCCGCGCTGCTGCATCGATGCCGCCGCCGCCTTTGACAGCAGGAAAGTTGCCGTCAGATGGGTGGCGATGGCGTTGTCCCAGCCTTGTTCCGATTGGTGCAGGACACCGCCGCTGACATCGGTATTGCCGGCATTGTTGACGAGGATATCGATCGGGCCGAGCGCGCGCTCCACGCTCGCAATCGCGGGAGCGAGCGCGGCGCGGTCGGTCACATCGAGAATATCGGCATGGGTGCGGCGGCCGATCCGTTCCAGTTCGGCCTCAACCTCGGCATTGCGATCGGCGTTGCGTGCTAGGATCGCGACGGCTGCGCCTGCCTGGGCAAGACCAATGGCGATCGCCCGCCCGATCCCCCGGTTGCCGCCTGTGACGAGCGCGACTTTGCCCGACAGGTCAAAATTGCAACGCGAAGGGCGGCCCTGTGTCACGCAGACAGCGCCTCAAGCCGCCCGCGGATGGGAGAAACTGGCGCGGCAAGGTCGATCGCCAGCAACTCCGCCTCGCTCGCCCCGCTGCGTAACCGGGCGAGCCAATCGGCCGGGTCATATTCGGTTCCGACCGGGTTGGCACCGATCCTGTCGCCTTGGAAATAATCGCGGCATTCGCCCTTGCTGGCGAAGCAATCGACGCTGAACTCCATCTGGTTGCCATCGGGATCGGCGTAGTAGAGCGAAGCGCTCATCCCGTGATTGACGCACCAATAGGGCGCGATCCCCTTGGCTTTCAGGTCTTCCCAGGTTTCCAGCAATAGCGTTAGCGAGGGCACTTCGTAGGCGACATGATCCACCCCGACCGGCGCCTGCGCAGCATCGCCGCCATCAGGAGCAATCACCCCGAGGTCGGCAAAGGCCAGCCGGTGATGTTCATCATCAAAAGTAAGGAAGGCGAGCGCGGGGTTGCGATAGACGATTTCCGCCCCGAACACGGCCCGATACCAGTGCAGCATCGCCTCAAGCTGGTGCGTGCGATAGAAAACATGGGCAAGTTTGGGTGATGGCATTGCCATGATAATATTCCCTTGGGGGAACATATCTGGACGAAGTCCGGTGGGCGGGGTGGTCGCATCCCCACCCACCGGAGCTCAAGCCGCGCTTCCCCCCGTCAGCGCGGCCTGTATTCTTGCAGCAGTATCGCGCCACCGACCGTGCGATACTCGGCCCGGTTGCGGCTGGCCGCTGCCTGCTCAATTCGCGTCATCTGCTGGCGACCATTCCGGTTAAGAACAACACAGGCAAAACGCATCCTGCGCCGATCCCGATGGTCGGGACGGTGTTCGAAACAGCTGGATTCCAGTGCGATATGACAGATGCCAAAATGCCTGTCACAGCAGGGTGCGGTCAACCCGGCGGATCGTCAAAAAAGCGTCAATTCGTAGCCTTTCAGGCCCCGTGCGGGCCTTCCGGCATCAGATCGGGCCAGCCGTGGCGGTTCCACGCCTCGACCAGACCGATGTTTTCGGCAAAGTCCATAAAGCCCGGATGCAGCCGGATACGGCGGATCGGCTCGACATCGGCCCACAGGCTCATCAGGCCGAACATATTGGCCGGATGGATGCGTTCACGGTAGATCTTCATAACCAGATCAGCGTGGCCCATCCAGATCGCGGGGAAGGCAATCGTGGGATCATGCGGATCGGGCATAGTCTGGTGCAACCCATCGAGCATGGCGCAATAGGCCATGCGGGCGCTGTCATCGCCGCTGTAACACCCCTTTGCGGCAATCCCCCAATAGGCATCGCGCACCGCATCGCTCATCGGCTCGGTGCCGGCCGGGGGCAGGATCACCGTATTCATCAACATGCGTGAGGCATAATAGGTCGCGGCTGCTTTTTCACGCTCGCCGCTCGCCGCCTGGATTGCGGCCAGCCACATTCCCGGCATCCCCAGATCGACCATCCGCTGCCCTGCCGCCAGCGCCGCGTCCATCTCGCCCAGGTTGAAATATGCGGTGGCAAGTATTACGTAATTTCGCCCATAGACCGGGTCCTGTTCAACCCCCGCCTCGATGAATGGCAGCGCGGCGCGGGTGCGGCCGATATAGAGCAGGAATGACCCCAGCCGCAGCGCAACATCGGCATTGCGCGGCTCGCGGGCATAGGCCTCGAACGCGAGGTCAAGCGCGCCCGCCGGGTTCTTGCGGGTCCATTCATCAATCCCTTGGATTGTCAGCCCATGCCCCTGACCCGGATCGAGCGCGACCGCCCGCCGGGCGCAGTCCGCCGCCTTGCGCGAGCGTTCAACCCGGTCGAGGCACGGCGTATAGACCGCATTGTGGACATGGGCATCGGCCAGCGCGGTCCAGCATTCGGCAAATTCGGGATCGAGCGCCAGCGCCTCCTCCAGCAATTCGACCGATTTGGCCGCAGCGCCATCGGTGATCGAGCGCCGCAACAGCGAACGGCCTTGCAGATACAGGGCATAGGCCGCGCGGTTGGTGGTCATCCGCCGCATGGGAGCCGGAGAAAGCGACAGGCCAAGCACCCGGCAGATTGCCGCAATCACATTATTGCCGATGACTTTGCGCGAATCGAAGAAATCGTCGATCGAACCGGTGATCCGGTCTGCCCAGATTTCGGTGCCAGTTGCGCCTTCGATCAGGGCGATACGGGCTGTGATGCTATCATGCGTGCGTGTGACCTCGCCTTCAACCAGATGCGTCACCCTGAGGCTGGCGGCCATTTCGGTCAGCGTCTGCCCCCGTTCCGCGACCGCAAGGATCGACGTGCGTCCGGCCAGCGCGATGCCTTCGACCTTGCCTAGCCGCGCACTCAATTCATCGGTGATACCCTCCGCCAGAAAGAAGTCGCCGCCGACATGGTCGATCTGACCCAAGGGCAAAACCGCAAGCGCGATCGCGGCGGCGCTGCGTGCGGCCGGATAGCGGGCCTGCGAGGCAGCGCTCAGCCGTGCGCTCAGTTCAGGCTCACCCGCCGCCCGCAATTCTGTGACCAGCCGCGCAATCGCCTGACGCAGCCTCGCATCGACCTCCTGCCGTTTGAGCGAAAGCCAGCCATCGAAGGCCCGGTTGAATGCCATGCCCTGCAGAATTGGCAGATTGACGATGCCTTCGAGGATGGTCGCGGCCTGATCGGCATCGCCTTGTTCCAGCGCGTCTTCCAGCATGGACAGATCGGACAACAGAAAATCGCGATCAAGCGCAACCGCCGAGCGCGTGACAATCAGGAGATTGCCCAAGCCATCGTTCTCGAACTGATGGCGAAGATCCAGCAGGCATTGTCTGAGGCTGGCCTTGGCTTGGGTTTGAAACCGGTCAGGCCACAAAATCTGGCACAGCGTCTCTCGATCAAGGCGGTGATCCGGCTGAAGGCAGAGCAAAGCAACCAGCAGCATGCCTCTGCGATTGCTGAGCAACAGCGGGGCGCCGCCCGCCGTCTCGAGCCGGAATTCGCCAAACATTCTCCCCAGAACCGCAATTCCGGATGTGGCTAATTCGGTCGAGTCATGCACCAGTCCAGCCCCCCGCGCCGATTCCTAGAGCGTGACCGAGGTTTTGCAACGAATTATGTCGGCGAAGGAGCTGAGGAAGTTGCGATCAGTTTCGAGGGTGAATGCACCGCGCCGCCGCCGCTGCGCCTGATAGGCACGCCATTACCGAGGCAAGAGCGCGCTCTGCGCGGTGTCCCCGGCGGTGAAGATGAAGGTGATCACCTTTGCCCCGCTGCCGATATTCACCCGGTTTTCCTGCCGCGCCCAGACATCGGTGAGGATCTGCGAATTCACCCGGATTTGCGCGTCCGGCGGCGGCGCGGGCGCTTCCTGATAGACAAACAGGCTGCCGCCGCTGATCTCGCTCCCGACATAGCTGGGCGTGATCGGCGCTCCGTCCATTTCCAGCATGAACCGCCGCGCGACATAGCGGGCAAAGGCTTCGCGGCTATCGGCGCTGCCGATGATATCGGGCACCTTTATCCCCTGCACCCTGAGCGCGTGTTCGGCATCATGCACTGGCACCTGATGCACCAGTTCGAGCTGATCGGTGCGCGGGTTGACCGATATCGTGCTGATCGCGATCTTCTGCTGATGCGCCCAAGCCGGGGCGGCAAGCAGCAGCGCGATCAGCAGGAACGCGCGGCGCAGCATCACTTGCGGTCTTTCACTTTCTCGGCCCCTGCGGCCTCGCCCATAAGGTCGCGGCTGACGCGGGCCTTGCTGGCTTCGTCCTTGAAGGCTTCGATCCGGCTGGGAATGATGCGGCGCGGATAGTGGTTGTTTTCGATATCGGCATCGGCGGTTTCCCAATCGGGATCGACCACCACCTGCACCAGTTCCTTGCCCTTGGGGAACACCAGCAGCTTGGCGACCTCGCGCGCGTTACGACGCCAGATTTCCGCCGGGATCATCATTTTCTCGGTCTTGCCGTTGTTGAACGTCAGGCCAAGGATGATCGGCATCACCAGACCGCCCTTGTTGCTGAAGTTGAGCACGTAGTAATTCGCGTCTTCTTTCACCGCGCGGTCAAATGCGGCGCGTTCCCAGCGGTCCAGTCCTTCAAGGAAATCGGTGTAGCTTTTGCGATCCTTGGGCACGACGGTGAACTGGTCGTTATCGTCGTAGAAATCGGTCACGCCGGGGTTTTCCAGCACCCAGATCGGCAGGCGCTGCTGTTTATTCAGCCCGACGCCGACCGGATCAGGCTCCTCGTCGCGTTCAGCCCGGCGGCGCGGCAGATCAATATCGGGGTTCTTGGTGTCGACTTTCAGCCGGTAGATCGAATCCAATGAAATATCGACGTGATCGGTGGTGTAGAACCACCCGCGCCAGAACCAGTCGAGATCAGTCCCGCTGGCCTCCTCGATCGTGCGGAAGAAATCGGCCGGGGTGGGCCGTTTGAACTTCCACCGGCGAGCATATTCTTTCAGCGCGAAATCGAACCGCTCGCGCCCGATCACCGTGTCGCGCAGCAGGTGATAGGCGGCTGACGGCTTGCCATAGGCATTGGCGCCCAGATTGGTGACCGAATCCGATTGCGTCATGATCGGCTGCTGTTCGCTTGACACCATATAGCTGACCATGTCGCGCGGCAGGCTGCGGGTCCACGGCATATCGGGATCCCATTCATACCCCGCGACCGAATCGAGGAAGGAGTTCATCCCTTCATCCATCCACGTCCATTGGCGTTCGTCCGAATTGACCGTCATCGGGAAGTAGATGTGCCCGATTTCGTGGATCACCACGCCGACCAGAAACACCTTCTCGGCCTCGGAATAGGTGCGGCTTCCGTCCTTGTTCAGGGTGGTGCGCGGGCCGTTGAAGGTGATCATCGGATATTCCATCCCGCCGACCGGCCCGTTGACCGACTGCGCGGTGGGATAGGGGTAATCAAAACTGAAACGCGAATAGACTTTCAGGGTGTGAGCCACTGCAGCAGTCGAATATTTGCGCCACAGATCGCCGCCTTCCTTGGGCCAGAAGCTCATGGCAAGGACGGTGTCATGTTCGGCGCCGGGCTGCTTCACCCCTTGCGCGTCCCACATGAACTTGCGGCTGGAGGCCCAGGCGAAATCGCGCACGTTGGTGGCGGAAAACTGCCAGGTCTTGGTGCCGCGCGGATTGCCCGCTTCGGCAGCGGCGGCTTCCTGCGGGGTGACGATGAACATTGGCGCATCGGCGTTCTTGGCTGCTTCCAGACGTTGTCGCTGCGCGGCGGTGAGCACCGCATCGGGGTTCTGCAACACCCCGGTGGACGCGACGATGTGATCGTCGGGCACGGTCATTGCGACTTCGTAATCGCCGAATTCCAGAGTGAATTCGCCGCGGCCCAGAAACTCCTTGTTGTGCCAGCCTTCGTAATCCGAATAGGCGACCATGCGCGGGAACCACTGCGCGATCAGGAAGATATCGTTCCCGCCCTTGCGCGGATCATCGGGGAAATGTTCATAGCCCGACCGGGCGACCACCGCGTCCTCGTCAACAATGTTGAACGCCCATTCCATCTGGAATTCGGTGCTGGCCCCCGGTGCCAGCGGCTGCGGCAGGTCAACCCGCATCAGAGTGCCGACAATGGTGTGCGGCAAATTCGCGCCCGCCATGTCCCGCACCGCGCTGATATCATAGCCATAGGAATTGTCGGCCATCGTCTGCTGACGGCGCAGTTCGTCCATCGAAAGCTTGGTCGGCGTGTCGCCGGAACCCAGCGTCACCTTCGGCCCGCGCCGACCGGGGCCGCCAAAGGCATCGGTCAGTTCGGCCATCGAATCCTTGCGGAAGATGTTCTGATCCAATTGCATCCACAGCCACGGCAGGCTGTCGGGCGAATTGTTGGTGTAGCGGATGGTGGCGCGCGCGGCGATCCGGCGGCGCGGCTCGTCCAGTTCGGCAGTGATGCGGTAATCGACCTTTTGCTGCCAATATTCATGCCCCGGCGCGCCGCTGGCATTGCGATAGGTATTGGGGGTGGGCAGCACTTCATCAAGCTGGCGGAACTTGTCCTCGTAATCGCCCTTGGTCTGCTGCACTCCCTGAGCCGAAAGGGGTGCATGGGCAGGAATGGCAAACAGCAGGGCGGCGACAAACAGCACGAAACGCAAGGGCGATCTCCGAGGGATGCGATGGTTTAATGACCGAAGCAGAGAGCGCAAAAGCGTAACGCGCGCAAGCCGGTATCCTGCCCATCACGGCAATTTTGTTTCGCTTATGGCATCAAAAGCACTTTGCCCCTATCGCCGCGCGGCATGACCGAACCCCTGTGGCACGCCCTGCACGAAGCCGCCTGCGCGCGCGGGGAGGCGGTCTATCGCGATCCCGAAACCGGCTACACCGTGTTCACCCGCATCGCGCATCTGAAACGCGGCAAGTGTTGCGGTTCGGCGTGCCGCCATTGCCCCTTCGATCACGAAGCCGTTCCCACTAGCAGGTGACACTTGCCAAGCGGTGCGGGGGCGGGAATAGGTGCCCGCAAAGGAGACCAAACCCATGAAAACCCGCGCCGCCGTTGCCTTCGCCGCCAAACAGCCACTCGAAATCGTTGAGCTTGACCTCGAAGGCCCGAAGCCCGGCGAAGTGCTGGTGGAAATCATGGCGACGGGCATTTGCCATACCGACGCCTATACGCTGGATGGGCTGGATTCCGAGGGCATCTTCCCCAGCGTGCTCGGCCACGAAGGCGCAGGGATCGTGCGTGAGGTCGGCGCGGGTGTCACCAGCGTGAAGCCCGGCGATCACGTGATCCCGCTCTACACGCCCGAATGCCGCCAGTGTAAAAGCTGCCTCAGCGGCAAGACCAACCTGTGCACCGCGATCCGCGCCACGCAAGGAGCAGGGCTGATGCCCGATGGCACCACCCGGTTCAGCTATAAAGGTCAGCCGATCTATCACTACATGGGCTGTTCCACCTTCAGCAATTTCACCGTGCTGCCTGAAATCGCCGTGGCGAAAATCCGCGAAGATGCGCCGTTCCAGTCCGCCTGCTATATCGGCTGCGGGGTCACAACCGGGGTCGGCGCGGTGACCAACACCGCCAAGGTGCAGGTCGGCGACAATGTCGCGGTGTTCGGGCTGGGCGGGATCGGCCTCAACGTCATTCAGGGCGCGCGGCTGGCGGGCGCGGGCAAGATCATCGGGGTGGATATCAACCCTGCGCGCGAGGAATGGGGCCGCCGGTTCGGCATGACCCACTTCCTCAATTCCAAGGGGCTGAGCCGCGAGGAAACCGTCGCCAAAATCGTCGAAATGACCGACGGCGGGGCGGATTACACCTTTGATGCGACCGGCAATACCGAAGTGATGCGCACCGCGCTGGAGGCCTGCCACCGCGGCTGGGGCACCTCGATCATCATCGGGGTGGCCGAAGCAGGTAAGGAAATCGCCACCCGCCCGTTCCAGCTGGTGACGGGGCGCAACTGGCGCGGCACCGCGTTTGGCGGGGCCAAGGGGCGCACCGATGTGCCCAAGATCGTCGATATGTATATGACCGGCAAGATCCAGATCGACCCGATGATCACCCACGTGATGGGGTTGGAGGACATCAACACCGCGTTTGACCTGATGCACGAAGGCAAGTCGATCCGGTCTGTGGTGGTGTTTTAAAATCCGCCCACGGCGGTTGGTTAACCGCGTGGTTACACCGCTGCGCTAAGGCTTAATGCCGCAGCCGCCTTTTGGCGTAGCAGGTGAATGATGTTTGAAAGCACGATTGCAGCCGACCCGTTGACGGTCGCGGCAATAGCGGGTTTCCCGCAGGAAATCGGCGCGCCCGCGCGGCGCTTGACGCATGGCTGACGTCGCCCCCCTCTCCGCACGCCCATCGCTCGCCGCGCAAGTGCGCACGGCGGTGATCTGGCGTTCTGGCAGTCAGATATTCACCCAGATCGTGTCGTGGTGTTCGACGCTGATCGTGATCCGCCTGCTTGCCCCGCAGGATTACGGGCTGTTCGCGATGGCACAGGTGATGCTGATGCTGCTCAGCACCATGAACGGCTGGGGCTTGGCGAGCGCGCTGATCCGCGAGGCGGAGGTGAGCGAGGAACGCCTGCGCCAGACGCTGGGGATGCTGATCCTGCTCAATGGCGGGCTGGCGCTGACGCAGTTTCTGGCAGCGCCGCTGGTGGCGCTGTGGTTTGGCCAGCCCGAGGTTGCCGATCTGCTGCGGGTGTTATCGCTGCTGTATCTGGCGGTGCCGTTTTGTGCGCTGCCGCACGCGATCCTCAGCCGCCGGATGGATTTCCGCCGTCCGGCGCAGGTGCGCCTTGCCGCAGCGCTTACCGGAGCGGCCACCGCGCTGACCGGGGCGCTGAGCGGGTGGGGGGTATGGACGCTGGTCGCCGCCCCGCTGGTGATGATCGTGACCGAGGCGATCGGTATGACCTGGGCCGCGCGATCACCGATCCGCCCGATTTTCCGCTTTTCCGGCGTGGGCCATATTGCCGGGTTTGGCGGGGTGATGACCGTGACCCAGCTGTTCTGGTTCGTGCAGAGTCAGGCCGATGTGATGATCGCGGGCCGGGTGCTCGATGCGCATATGCTGGGGGTTTACACTACCGGGCTGTTTCTCGCGCAGTTGCTTGCTTCCAAATTCGTGCCGCCGATCAATGAAGTCGCTTACGCTGCCTATTCGCGCCAGCAGGTTGACGGTCAGAATGGCGCAGGTGCAGCGGCGCTGCTCGCCACGATCCGGCTGGTGATGCTGGTGGCGCTGCCCGCCTATGCCGGGATGGCGGTGGTCGCGCCGGTGCTGGTGCCGGTGCTGCTGGGTGATCAGTGGGTTGAGATCATCCCGCTGCTGCCGATCCTTTCGGCGGCGATGGCGATGATGACCCTGCAGATCCTGTTCGCACCCGCCACCAATGCGCGCGGGGTGCCAGGCATGGCGCTCAAAATCGCGATGCTGGGGAGCGTGGTGATGCCCTGCGCTTTCCTGATCGGGTCGCACTGGGGCGTGATCGGATTTGCCTGGGGCTGGGTTGGCGGGATGGGCGTGCTGACGGCGGCGACGGTATGGTTTTCGGGAGGTCTGGTTGGGTTGCGGATTGGCGGATTGATGCGCGCAATCGCGCCGCCGCTGGCCGCCGCGCTGGCGATGGCGGCGGGTGTGGCGGGGCTGATGGCGGTGCTGCCGCCCAACCTGATGCCGCTATTGGCGTTGATGCTGGCGGTGCCGCTGGGCGTGGTGCTCTATGGCGCGGGTCTGCACCTGATCGCGCCGTCGCGGCTGGCTGAGGCGCTACATTTTGTGCGTCATCGCGGTGATGTTGAGCCTGCCTCTGCCAAAACCGCGTGATTGACACCCGCGGCGTGATCCGGTCTGGCAGCGGCATGATACCGCACCGCATTGCCCCGGTCACCCAGACCTATCCTGTCAATAATATCACGCTCGCCGTGCATCATTGGGCCGCACCGGGCAGCGATCAGCCACCGCTGATCTTTGCCCATGCCACCGGATTTCACGGGCGGGTGTTTGATGCGATTATCGAGCAATTCCCCGCGCACCCCGCCTATTCGGTTGATCTGCGCGGGCATGGGCAATCCGGCGGCGGGCCGATCAGCGATTGGCGATTGGCGGCGAGTGATATTGGCGGGTTTCTTGGCGCGGCGGGGATCACGGGCGCGATTGGCATCGGCCATTCGATGGGGGCGCACGCCCTGCTGCAGGCAGCCGCCGGCCATCCCGGCGTGTTCTCCCGGCTGGTATTGTTCGACCCGGTGATCTTCGCGCCCGCATTCTACGCTGCGCCGGAGCCATTGTTTTCCGACGACAATCCCCACCCCGCAATCCGCCGCAAGCGCGATTTCGCCTCACCCGAAGCGATGATCGAACGGTTTGCGGCCCGCGATCCCTATCGCCTGTTCGACCGCCGCGTTTTCGCCGATTACTGCCGCTACGGCCTTGTCCCGGCCCCATCGGGTGACGGGTATGAACTCGCCTGCGCGCCCGAGGTGGAGGCAAGCGTCTATGCCTCCAGCCGCAGCAATGGCGCTATCCTGGATGCGGCGCGCACGGTCGATATTCCGGTGCTGGTGGTGCGCGCCAAGCAGACCGGCATGGGCGATTTCACAAGCTCGCCGACCTGGCCTGATCTTGCCGGAATCCTGCCGCAAGGCACCGATCTCCATCGCCCCGACCGCACACATTTTCACCCGCTCGAAGACCCGGCGGATGCGGCGCGGATCATCGCGGAATGGATCGGGTAGGCGCGCCGGTTTTGCTGATATTCCGCCAATGTTTCACGTGAAACATTGCCCGCAATCACCCTGCGGCGGCAAGCACATCCCTGATATCATACATTATTCGTTCAATCACTCCGCGATCAGGATGTAGGAGATTGGCCCCGATCTCGCTTGCCAACCCGCCATAGAATTGCAGCAGGCTGGCATAGAGCGGATGGTCCGGCGCGAGTGATTGCGCCAACCACAAGGTGATGCTTTGCGCCCGCGCCAATGCCGGGCGAGGGGCACCCGAGGCCCGGTCTAGCGCGGCCAAGGCCTGGCCTAGCGCGGCAATCGCTTCCTCCAGACAGATGCGGGTGAGATTGCCACTGCCCGATGCCTCGATCCGGGCGTCAAGTTCGACCCGGCGATAGGCGGCAGCGGGGTTGCGGGTGAGCATCTGCATGGCGGCTTTCCCTTAGAGCGTTTTCCAGTCAGGTGGGATCACCTGACGATTCAGAAAACGCGGCGAAACAATAATCTGGAGCGGTCGATCTGGTTCATTCGGATCGACCGCTCTAGAACCCATCCGCCGTGCGCGGGGCAAATTGCGCGCGCAGGAACGACAGCGTCGATTGCGAGGCCGCGACGCGCCGTTCTGAGGCGACGAACTGCAGGGTCAGCCGTTCGCGCAGGGCTTCCTGCTGCTGGGCAATCGCTTCCAGCCGCGCATCCGAACTGGCCAGCTGGGTTTCAAACCGCCGCAGCGACCCGCCCAGCGAGCCGGGATCGCTGATCAGGCTGTTGTCGCGCGCAAATCGGTCCATCGTGGCGAACACGCCCGACGGCCCCACCGTGAACATCGCCGCGACCGCTTCGGCATTGGTTTCAAGCGCCTGATTCAGCCGCGCATTATCGAGCCGGAAGGTGCCATCGCGATTGAGCGCAAGGCCCAGATCACCAAGCGTGCGCGGCGCGCCCGCGGCAGCACCCGGCATCACCACCTGGCTCGCCAGCTGTGCCAGATCGCGGCGCAATTCGCGTGCGCCCGGATCATTGCCCAGCTGGCCGCCGACCGGCGCGGCCAGTTCATTGACCTGCGCAACGATATCATTGAGCGCCGCGACGAAATCATTCATCACCGCCGAAATCGCAGCAGTGTTGCTGGCAAAGCTGAGGCTGGTCGGCGCGCCGATATTGGTGGCGGAAAGATTGAGGGTGAACCCGCCGGGCAGCCCGGTGACGCGGTTGGTGGGGCTGGTGATTTCGACCGTATCGAGCAGGAACACCGCATCGCGGGCGGTGGTGCGCAGTTCGCCCGCATCGCTGGCCGGTTGCCACGCCAGAAACGACAGATCATCCGCCCCGCCGAGCGGCAGGGGGTTGGCGCTCGCCGTTTCGAGCACAAAGCCGCTGGCCGCGCCTTCTGCCCCTTTCAACACCAGCTGCGCGCCGCCCGATCCTTGCGCGACATAGGCGCTGATCGCACCCCCGCCGGCCTGATTGATCTTGCTGGCGATGGTGCTCAGGGTATCATCGGCGGTGACATCAATGGCCAGCGCATCGCGCGCGCCATCGACGGTAAACCCGGCCCCGGCAGCCGTGCCGAACCGGATGGTCAGCGTGCCTTCGCCCACCAGCGCATCACGGCTGGCATAGCTTTTCGACACCAGCGTTTGCGGCTGGGCAAGCTGGGTCACTTCGAGCGAGAAATTGCCGCGCGGGCTTAATCCGGTTGGCACGGATACCTGCGCCACTGCCGGATTGCCAAGCGTGCCGCGCGGGGCCAGATCGCCATTGCGGATGCGATCGCCGAGCGCGCTGGCAAGGCTGGTGACCGAACTGCGCAGCTGCGCCGCCGCCGAAATCCGCGCTTCCAAGGTGGTCCGGCGGGCTTCCAACGTTCCGCGCTGCGCGGCAAAGCTGGCTTCGGAAATATCATTGGCCAGCGACCCGAAATCGATGCCGCTGCCCGCGCCAAGCGCCGCGATGATTGATGAGCCCGAGGTTTCCATGTGCAGGAGGACGGGCGATTGCGCGGCGGTTTAAGCCTTTCGGGCGACTTTCCCATCGCCATCAAAATGCAATTCGGGCGGCACGTCGATCACCGGGCGGCGCGGGCGTTGGCCGCGTTTCAATGCCATCACGAAGGCGACCAGCGCGGCGATGGCGACATATAATTCCTCGCGCACCATCTGGTTGGGACGGGTGGTGAAATAGACCGCGCGCGCCAACTGCGGGTATTCGAGCAGCGGCAGCCCTTCTTCGCCCGCGATTTCGCGCATCGCCAGCGCGGTTTCGCCGCGCCCTTTGGCCAGCACCACCGGGGCGGGCGCCAGCGCGGGATCATAGGTCAGCGCGACCGCGAAATGCAGCGGGTTGACGATAACGAACTGCGCTTCCTTCATCGCCTTGGCCACCCCGCCGCGCGCCAGATCGCGTTGCCGCTGACGCCGGGCGGATTTCATTTCGGGTGAGCCTTCGGATTGCTTGTTTTCGTCTTTTATGTCTTGCAGGCTCATCTTCAAGCGCTTGTTTCGTTGAAAGATTTGCAGCGGATAATCGATCCCGGCGATCACCAGCAGGCCAATCAGCAGCACGCCCACAAGGCTGCTGATCGCATCCAGCGAAAAGCTGATCTGGGTTTCCAACGGATTGTGGCCGAGCGCCAGCAGGCCTGGCAGGCGGCCCGCCGCCCACCACCATGCGATCCCGCCCAGCAATCCGAGTTTGAGCAAGCCCTTGCCCAGTTCGATCAGCCCCTGAACACCGAAAATCCGTTTCAGCCCCGATAGCGGGTTGATCCGCGATCCCTTGAACGCGGCATTGCCGGGGTTGAAACGCCCTTCGCCCAGCAGCAATTGCGATGCGATGGTGATGATTGCCACCACCAGCCCGATCGCCATCACCGGCGGCAGCAGCGCCAGCGCCGCTTCGCCCATCACCGCGCCCGGAGCAAAGCCATCCAATGCCGCGCGATCAAAGGTAAAGCCCGCCCGCGCCACCTGCCCGATGCTGTCATTCAGCCACGGCCCCAGCCCCAGCAAGGCCAGCCCGCCTGTCCCCACCGCCGCGACGGTGGCGACTTCGCGCGAACGCAGCGCATCGCCATTCTTGGCCGCATCCGCGCGGCGTTTATGGGTTGGCTCGAACGTCTTTTCGCCCGGGGTCTCCTCAGCCATTAGCGCGTTTCCCCGTTCATTGCGGGGTCTCCGGCGCGATCAATCCGGTGCTGTAATCCAGCGCGGCCTCGATCACGCCTTCGAATTGCTGCACCATCACCGGGATCGCGATGATCAACGCAACAACCCCCGCCAGCGCGCCCGCAGGCAGGCCGAGCGCAAACAGGTTCAACGCCGGGGCCGAACGCGCCAGCAGGCCGGTCAGCACCTGCACCAGCAGCAGCACCAGCACCACTGGCAGTGCGATCGCGGCCGCCGTGGCAAAGCCATAACCCATGAACGCAGCGACGTTCTGCGCCTGCCAGGCGCCGAACCCGAACTCGCCCGCAGGCAGCAGGCGATAACTTTCGATCAGCAATTCAAACCACAGCAGATGCGCGCCGATGGCATAGAACAGCAGGCTCAGCACCAGTCCGAAAAATGTCCCCAGCGCGCCCGATTGCGCCCCGCTTGATGGGTCGATCGAGGTGGCGATGGCGAGGCCCATGGTGCCCGAAATCTGCTCTGCCGCGATCAGCGGGATCGAGAACGCGAGTTGCAGCACAAACCCCAGCGCGGTGCCCACCAGCACTTCGTGCAGCACCGCCAGCACCGCGGCGAAGCTGAGCATTTCTGGCGCGGGGGCCAACGGCACCCAGGTGGCGATGAAGAAGCCGAGCACGATCGACAGCAGGATGCGCACCGGCGCGGGCACCGCCATGCCGCCCACCATCGGCGCCGCCATCAGCGCCGCGCCGCAGCGGATCGACAGGAACAGGATCTGCCACAACTGCGCTTCAAGACTGCCCAGCCCGAAATCGAGGACGTTCATGGCATCACATCGACAGCCCGGCGACCTGCGCCATGATCTCGCGCATGAAATCGGCAAGCAGCCCCATCATCGCCGCGCCCAGCACCACGAACACCAGCGCGATTACCGCCAGTTTGGGAATGAAGCTGAGGGTCTGTTCATTGACCGATGTTGCCGCCTGAACGATCCCGACCACCAACCCGACCACCAGCGCCGAGATCAGCGCCGGCCCGCCGATCAGCGCAGTGACCCACAGCGTCTGATCGGCCAGCGCGAGCAGTTGTGCATCTTCGCCCATCATCCGAAACTCATTGCCAGTGAGCCCATCAGCAGCGCCCAGCCGTCGACCAGCACGAACAACAGCAGTTTGAACGGCAAGGAGATGATGGTGGGCGACAGCATCATCATGCCGAGGCTCATCAACACGCTCGCCACCACCAGATCGATGACGAGGAACGGCAGGAAGATCATGAACCCGATCTGGAACGCGGTTTCGAGTTCGCTAGTCACGAAGGCGGGGAGCAGGATCGAGAAGGGCACGTCGGAACCGTTGGTAAAGGTGCCGCCCCCGGCAATATCGGTGAACATTATCAGGTTGGTTTCGCGCGTCTGGTTGAGCATGAAGGCGTGGAAAGCCTCGCCGCCTTGGGCAATCGCCACATCGGCGCTGATCGTGCCCGCCGCATAGGGGGCGATGGCGTTGGCGTTCACCAGATCAAGCGTCGGTGCCATCACGAACAGCGACAGGAACAGCGCGAGACCCGCCAGCACCTGCCCCGGCGGTGATCCCTGCAACCCCAGCGCCTGCCGCAAAATCGCCAGCACCACCAGAATCCGCAGAAAGCTGGTCATCATCAGCACCAGCGCGGGCAGGATGGTGAGCAGGCTCATCACCACCAGCAGTTGGAGCGACAGGCTCAGCGGGGAATCCTCACCCGCGCCAGAATCGCCCAGCGCGCGCTCAATCGCGCTGCCGACGCCCGCCGTCACCAGATCAGGCGCGGGCGCTGCGGCCGATGCCGCAAGCGGCGCGAAAAACATGGTTAACGCGGCCAGGCACACCAGTGCCGTGCGTAGCATTGTCGGGGCGCGCATTATTCTGGCTCCGCGCAGGTCGCGGGCGCTTCGCCCAGTCGCACAACGCCTTGGCGCGAAAGCCCAAGCAGAATGTCGCGATCATGGAACCGCACCACGGCGAGTTTCATGCCGGGTGCGATCAGGCTGGTTTCAACCAGTTGCAGATGCCGCCCGCCCGCACGTCCGCCCGAACGTCCCGCAGTTCCCGCCAGCCGGGTTTGCAGATAGCGGGTCAGCCACAGGCTCCCCCAGATCAGCCCGCCCAGCAGCGGCAGCAGCAGCGCGAGCCGCAGGATATATTCGGCCATCGTCCCGCCCCGATCAGAGCGCGTCAGCGGGGGCATCGGCGGCGGATGATGCGGGCGCCATATCCTGCCCATCCTCACCCACCAGCGCCACGATCCGCAGGGCGAACCGGCCCTTGTCCGCCACCACTTCGCCGCGCGCGATCACGCGGCCATTGGCGGTGACATCGAGCAATTCGTCGGTCAGCCGGTCAAGCGGCACGGTGCTGCCTTCGCCCAGCATCAACACTTCGCGCAGCGGCAATTCGGTGCGGCCCAGCTCGACCGAGAGGCGCACGGCGACATCGCCGAAACGATGCGCAAACTGGCTTTGGCCAGCGGGTTGAAAAGCACTCATGAAACGGCACCTTCTGCGAAAGCGGGAACGGGAATGCGGGTCAGGCGGATCGCCATGCGGTCATCGGCGGTGCCGATACTGCCGAAGGCCAGCACCTGTTCGCCCACCATCAACGGCACCTGACGGCCCATGGTGAGCGGGATCGAATCGCCGGGGCTCAGCGTCTGAAGCCGCGCCAGCGAAAGATCGAATTCGGCCAGCACCGCGTGCAGCGACAGCGGCACGTTGGCGAACGGCGCGGCGGTGCCGTTGGCGGGCCTGCGGTCCGCGCGCGGGCCCGGGGTGCGCGCTGCGCCGGGCAGCAGCCGGTCCATCCGCTCAGCCGTGACCACAAGGCTTGCGCGCCATGTGCAGCCCTGCTGGTTGGCGATCACCAGCGTAAACATCAGGCAGGCCGCATCGGGGGCAAAGGGTTTCAACCGCGCGGCGTTTTCGCTGCGGATCATCACTTCGCCGCGCGCATCGGCGTAACTTGCGCGCGTCATCGTCTGCGCGATCATCGTCGCGGCTTCCTCCACCATCAGCGCGGCAGAGCGTGGCAGTGTTTCGGGCGCATTATCCGCCGTCCTGCCCTCACCCCCGAAAGAACGCTCGGTCAGCGCCAGCGCGGTAGCGAAATCGAAACTGAGCAGCGCGGTTTCCCCACCTGCCCCGCCCCCGGCCCCAACCCGCAGCAGGCTGTTGGCGGCAAGCGCGCCGATCCGTTCCAGCGCCTCTGCGCCGGTCAGCTGATCGGGTTCATCAATGGTCACCTCCAGCCGGTCATCCGACAATAGCGGCGACAGATCATCGGCCAGCGCACGCGCCAGATCGCGGCGCCATGCCGTCAGCAATTCGGCGCGTTCTTCCGGGCGCGGGCCGCGCGCCTCGCCGTGCCCGGTGAGTTCCGGGCAATGCTGCGCGGCGGCGCGGGCGGCGGCGAAATCGTGAGCCATCCTCATTGGACCAGGAACCCCCGGAAATGCACCGCGTCGATCCCGCCAAAGCCTTCGTTTTCCTCCAGCACATCATTGATCGCCTGGGTCAGCCGCTTGGACAGACGTTCCTTGCCAGCCACATCATAAACCTCGGCTTCGGGGGTGGCGGCCAGTTGTGTCAGGATCGCTGACCGGATCGCCAGTTCGTGGTTTCGCACCCATTGCAGCACCCGGCCATCGCGGCGGGTGGATACTGCCAGTTCGACCTGCACCAGCCCCGGCGAATCCGCGAGGTTGGAGGTGAAGCTTTCGGCAAAGCTGTAATAGACAGTGCGATACTTGCTGCCGCCATCGCCATAGACCGGCGCGCCGCCGTCTTTCTCTGCGTCCGCGCCGGGCACGGGGTAAGGGTCTGCTTCGCCTTTCAGCACCAGTTTGGGCTCGTCGGGTTCTTGGTGCGCAGCGTCAGCGCCGAACAGGCCCATCGCAAAGGCACCGTAAGCACCGCCCGCGCCGATGCCGAGCAGCAGCACCGCGCCGATGATGATCTTCATCATCCCGCCCCTACCGCTCTTGGCGGACTTGCCGGTGTCCTCACCGTCCTTGTCGGGTTTGTCCTTGGTCTTGGACATGCGCACTTAACTCCCTGTTCGTCATTGCCCGGTCAGGCAAATACGCCGCGTTGACGGGGGTCGCCGTGCTGCGCATCAGCATCACCGGCGCGCGTTGCCACCGTTTCGGTGGTGCGCGGCTGGCGCTGTTGCGGGTGCTGTTGGCTGCCCTCGTCGCGGTTCAATGATTGCGCCAGGTATGGTTGAGACGACCCTTGCCCTCCATTAGGGGAAGGCCCGTAACGCTGATCGGATTGGCCATTTTGGCCTGCGCTGTTGTGGGTGCCCGCAGTGTCGGCGGTTGCTGCAATCGCGCGGTCGGCCAGCGCGGCGTGGATCGCGGGGACGAAGCCCGGATCGCGGCTCGCCAGCACGGCGCGCCAGCCTTCCGCACCGGCGGCGTCCACCCGCAGCGAGACAAATCCGAATTCAGCGTGGCGCAAGGTCATTTCCGGGCGTGCGGAGCGTAAAGCCTCACGCAGCTCACCCACCTGCGCGATGGTGCTTTCCTGCTGCGGCGCGGGCGCGCGCGGTTCGGCGCTGTCTGCCACCGGGATGGCAGCGGGCGTGGGGGCAAACGGCGCGGCAGCGGCGGTTGCCGCCTGAGTGGTGGGCGCAGTGGCAGCGGCCGGCGCTGAAACAGGTTCGGCCAGCAGTGCAGCGGCAGCGGGCGCAGGCGTATCAGGCAAAGCGGCCCGCTCTGGCAACGGCTGCACCTCGGCCTGCGCGGGCGGGGCCGCCGTGACCTGCGCCCCGGCGCGCGCGGCTGCGCGGGCGGAGACTGGCACGGGTGCAGGCGGATTGGCGGCAGCCACAAGCACCGCAACAAGTGGCGCGGCAACCGGTGTAGCCACCGTTTCGGCGATTGGCGCGGCGATTGGCGCGGCGGGGCCAGGCTGCCCCGTTTCCGGTTCCTCCGCCTCCACATCCGCATCAGACGAGCCTTCCGGGGCCGCTTCGGGAAGGGTGGGCAGGGCAGGGGTGTCGGGCGTCTGTGCCACCGAAATCGTCCCGGCATCGGTAATCGCTGGTGCGGCCAGATCCGGCAAAATTGCGCCACCTTCCGGCAAACCCGTGCCGTCCGGCAGGCGCGCGGCGGGAAGGGCGGTCAATTCGGTCAGCGGCGGAGTAATCAGGGCCGCGCCAGCATCGCGCTGCGTTGCGGCATCTGCAGCGGGCTGCGCGGCGCTCAGCAATCCGGCAAAATCCAACCCTGCGCCCGGTTGTGCCAGTGGCATCGCTCCTGCCCCTGCCAGCGGGCCGGGGGTGACGGAAAGTTCGGGCAGGAACGGTATCATCGCATTATCCTATGTTTGGGGGTCAGGCCGCTCACTTGCTTTGCAACTTGCGTGCCAGCGCCGATGCCTCGTGCTCGGCGGCGCGCCGCGCCTTGGTTGCATCCAGCGCCGCGCGCGCCTCGGCCTCACGCTCGGCCAGACGTTTGGTGCGGCTTTCCGCCTTGGCGAGGGTTTCGGCCTGCCACACGCTCTGGCGCGCAGCGTCGTGCGCGGCATTGCCAGCGGTGGCGGCGAGCTGCGTCAGGCTGGCGGTAAACGCCGCCCGCCCGGTCAGCGCCGCTCCGGTGGTTGTCCCCGGCATCGGCGCGCTGATGGCGACCAGCGCCTTGCTCTTGTCTGCCAGCGCATGGCTGCGGGCTTCGGCCTCCAGCGCCTCGGCAAGCCCGCGCAGCGCCTGCTTGCGCGCGACGTCGGCAATCAGCGTCTGGCGTTCGATCAGCGCCAGTCGGCGCGCCTCACGCATCGCCTGGCACCATCAATGCCAGCAGCGCCTGATGACTGGCAGCGAGCGGTTCGGCCGCGCCGCGTGTCTGGGTGAGAAAGGCGTCAATCACGCCGCTCAAGGCCAATGCCTCATCCAGCAGCGCGTCGCTGCCCGCACGGTAAGCGCCCATCAGCACCAGATCGCGGTTGTCTTCGCGCGCGGCGATCAAGGCCCGCAGGCGCTGTGCAGCGGCGGCGATATCGGGCGGCACCAGATCGTCCATCACCCGGCTGAGCGATGCGGGCACATCAATCGCCGGATAATGCCCGCGCTGGGCGAGCGCGCGTGACAAGACGATATGCCCATCCAGAATGGCGCGCGCGGTATCGACCACCGGATCATTGGCATCATCGCCGTCGGCCAGCACGGTGTAGATACCGGTAACTGCGCCCCCGGTGCGCGCCGAATTGCCTGCGCGTTCGACCAGCCGCGTCACCGCCGCCAGCGCGCTCGGCGGGTATCCGCGCGCCGCGCCGGGCTCACCCAGCACCAGCGCCAGTTCACGCGCGGCGTGGGCCACACGGGTCAGGCTGTCGAGGATCAGCAGCACGCGCTTGCCCTGCGCCCTGAAATATTCGCCAATCGCGCTGGCATATTGCGCCGCGCGCAGCCGCAGGTTGGGGGCGTGATCGGCGGGCACCGCGACCACCACGATCCCGCCGCGCCGATGCCCCGCCATGTGGCGGTTCACAAAGTCCGAAACTTCGCGCGCGCGTTCACCGATCAGCGCGACCACGATGACATCGGCCACCGCATGGCCCGCGATGGTATCGACCAGCACCGATTTGCCGACCCCCGATCCGGCCATGATGCCAAGCCGTTGCCCGACCCCCATCGTCGCCAGCGCATTGATAGCGCGCACCCCGCAATCGAACGGCACGTGCACGCTGGCACGTTCCAATGCGCCCTCGCGCCTGCCGGCCAGCGGCCATGCCTGTTTCAGATCAAGCCGCGGGCCACCATCGATCGGTTCGCCCAGCGCATCGACCGCCCGGCCTAGCAGCGCGGGTCCGACCCGCACCTCGCCCGGATTGCCCAGCGCGCGCACCCGCGCCTGCGGATGCAGCAGCATCGCATCGCCCAGCAACATCATCAGTGAATGCCCGGCGCGAAAGCCGATC
>PHEB01000008.1 GCA_002842735.1 Alphaproteobacteria bacterium HGW-Alphaproteobacteria-7
AATTATGGGCGGCGGCTGAAGACCCTCAAGGGCCTCACGCCCTTCGAATACATCTGCAAAATGTGGACAATCGAGCCAGACAGATTTAACCTCAATCCAGCCCATCAAATGCCGGGACTAAACACCTAAACCACCCCAAGCCCCCCAGCCTGCCCACCAACCGTTCGTCCTGAGCTTGTCGAAGGACTGCACTTCTGCATCCGGCACCGCGCCTGAAGTGAAGGACAACCCTTCGACAAGCTCAGGGCGAACGGGAGAAGAGGTGAAAACTTTAGACCTCCACCACGTCCTGTTCAATCGCGCCAAAGATCGAACGGCCTGCCGCATCGCGCATTTCGATCCGCACCGTGTCACCCGCCTGCATGAACGGCGTCACTGCCGCGCCGCCAGCAATGGTTTCGATCATGCGGATTTCGGCAATGCACGAATAGCCTGCGCCCCCTGCCGAAACCGGGGTGCCCGCGCCGCCATCGGCGCCCTTGTTCGATACCGTGCCGCTGCCGATCACCGTGCCAGCGCCAAGGTTGCGGGTTTTCGCCGCGTGGGCGACCAGTTGCGCCAGATTGAAGGTCGCATCCTGCCCGGCGTTCGCGCGCCCGAACGGCTGGCCGTTGTAATCCACCATCAGCGGCAGATGGATCAGGCTGTCGGCCCAAGCTTCGCCCAATTCATCGGGCGTGACCGCCACCGGAGAAAACGCGCTGGCGGGCTTGGACTGGAAGAAGCCGAAACCCTTTTCCAGTTCTGCCGGGATCAACCCGCGAAGGCTCACGTCATTCACCAGCATCAGCAGCTTGATATGCCCTGCGGCATCGCCTGCCGAAACGCCCATCGGCACATCATCGGTGATAACCGCGATCTCGCCCTCCATGTCGCAGCCCCACGCGGGATCGGCCAAGGGTATGGCCCCACGCGGCGGTAGGAAAGCATCCGATCCGCCCTGATACATCAGCGGGTCAGTGTAGAAGCTGTCGGGAACCTTGCTGCCGCGTGCCTTCCGGACGAGTTCGACATGGTTGATATAGGCGCTGCCATCGGCCCATTGGTAGGCGCGCGGCAGCGGCGAATGCGCCTGCCGTTCGTGGAAGCGTTCGCACGGCACGGTTTCATGCTCGACATCGCGGGCGAGCACTTCCAATTGCGGCGCGATCCGCGCCCAATCATCCAGCGCGGCTTGCAGCGTGGGGGCGATATAGCCTGCCGCGCAGCAGCGGGTGAGGTCTTTGGATACCACCACCAATTTGCCATCGCGGGTGCCGTTGTTGATTGTTGCGAGTTTCATGTCTGGCCTCTTTCCGGGGAATCGATCTGGTTATCGGGATGCGCGTTGATGAACGCGGGCAGGGCAAGGCAGGCGGCCTCGATCCGGGCCATGTGCGGGCTGTCTGACAGGTCGTAATCGAACCGCCGCGCATTGGCGAGTTGCGGGATCAGCACCACTTCAAACAGGCCGGGCGCGTCGCCGTGGAGGAAATCGCCGGTTTTGAGCAGCGCCAACCGCGCCTCCACCGGCTTGAGCGTGCGCGCCAGCCAGTGACGATACCACACGTTGATTTCATCCTGCGTGTGGCCGAGCGGGTCTTTGAGATATTTGAGCACCGGCAGGTTGTTGATCGCATGAATCTCGGTCGCGATGCCGTAGGTCAGTTCGCGCACGGTGTAGCGGGCTTCGATATCGCGCGGCAGCAAAGCCGGGTCGGGATAGGCTTCGTCGAGCCATTCGAGCAGCGCCATCGACTGCGCCCGGTCACGCCCGTCGACCTCAAGCATGGGGAGCGATCCGAACGGATTGCGCGCCGTAAAGGCGGCGTCCTTGTTTGCGCCCGTGACGAGGTTGACCGGGATATTCTCGAACGCCAGCCCCTTGAGGTTCAGCGCGATCCTCAGGCGGTAGGAGGTCGAGGAGCGGAAGTAGCCGTAGAGTTTGATAGGTGAACCCTCCTTCGTCATTGCGAGCCTGCGATGCAGGCGCGGCAATCCAGCATCCGCCGGTTCCGGTCTTGCGCCGCTCTTGATTGCCGCACGGCTGCGTCGCTCGCAATGACGAACATCATCAGAACGCTGCAATCCCGGTGATGGCGCGGCCCAGAATCAGCGCGTGGACATCATGTGTGCCTTCGTAGGTGTTGACCGTTTCCAGGTTCACCATGTGGCGGATTACCTGATATTCTTCGGAAATGCCGTTGCCGCCATGCATATCACGCGCCGCGCGGGCAATATCCAATGCCTTGCCGACATTGTTGCGTTTAACGATCGAAATCATGTCGGGGGCGAACCGGCCTTCGTCGATCAAGCGGCCAACGCGCAAGGACGCTTGCAGACCCAGCGCAATATCGCTCATCATGTCGGCGAGTTTTTTCTGGAACAATTGCGTCGCGGCAAGCGGCCTGCCGAATTGCTGGCGATCCAGCCCATATTGGCGCGCGGCGGCAAGGCAGAACTCGGCCGCGCCCATCGCGCCCCACGAAATGCCGTAACGCGCGCGGTTGAGGCAGCCGAACGGGCCTTTCAACCCTTCGACATCGGGCAGCAGCGCGGATGCGGGCACGCGCACCTCGTCCATCACGATCATCCCGGTGGTGGAGGCACGAAGGCTGATCTTGCCTTTGATCTTGGGCGCGGAAAGCCCCGCCATGCCCTTTTCCAGCACAAACCCGCGGATCGCGCCGCCGTGGGCATCGGATTTAGCCCAGACCACGAACACATCGGCAAATGGCGCGTTGGAGATCCACGTCTTGCTGCCGGAAATGACGTAATCATCCCCGTCGCGTCGCGCGTGGGTTTTCATGCCGCCGGGATCGCTGCCGGCATCGGGCTCTGTCAGGCCAAAGCAGCCGATCAATTCGCCGCTCGCCAATCCGGGCAGATATTGGCGGCGCTGTTCGTCCGATCCGTAGGCATAGATCGGATGCATCACGAGGCTGGATTGCACGCTCGCCATCGAACGGTATCCGCTGTCCACCCGCTCAATTTCGCGCGCGATCAGCCCGTAAGCGACATAGCTTGCGCCCGCGCCGCCGTATTCTTCGGGCAGGGTCGCGCCGAGCAGCCCGGCCTTGCCCATCAGCGGGAACAGTTCGGGCGCGTCTGTTTCCTCGCGGAAGGCGTCAATCACGCGCGGTTGCAGCTCGCTTTGGGCAAAACCGTGGGCGGCGTCGCGGATCATCCGCTCTTCCTCGGTCAGCTGGCTTTCAAGGTCGAAGGGGTCTTGCCAGTTGAACGCGGAAAGGCGCGAAGTGGGCGGGTGCGAAGTGTCTGGCGTGGTGCCGTGCACGGAGATGCTCCTGCTGTTCATACTTCACAGCCATTGCAGGCTTCAAGCTGCGGGGCAAGGGGGCGGCGGGGCGGTAGAGTGCGCCCGCACAGCGCCGGTCAGGCGGGCGCGAGCAGGCGGCAGGCGGCATCGAGCAGATCGGCCGGGGGGCAGGGTTTGTGGACGGTTACGGCGCGCGGGAAGCGGGCGGCGAGTTCGCGCGCTTCATCGTGTTCGGAATGCAGGATTACCGGCACATCATCGTCAATCAGGGTTTGCGCCAGTTCGTAAGTCAGCCCGTCGACCAGCTCGATATCGAGGATGGCGAGATCGGGCTTGTGTTTCTGGCAGGCGAGCAGCGCAGCAGAAATGCCCGCGTGCGGCCCTTCGATCTCGTAGCCCGCTTCCTCGAAGGTATCGCACAGGTCGACAGCGGTGATGAATTCATCCTCAGCCACCAATATCCGCAAGCCCATCCACCCTCTCCTCGCGTGAGCGACTCCCCCGAAGAGCGGGAATGTAACACGGATTGGGGGTCAGGCTTGGGGAATATTATCCATTCCTGCCAAATTTGTCAGTGAAGGCCGCTTCGTCGCCCGCTGCGAGCAGTTTGGCCTGTTCGATCCACTGATCGCGGGTGATGCGGCCCTTGAACCGGCCCAGCTCGGCATCGATGCGTTCGACATCCGCATCGCTCCACGCGGCGATCTGCGCGTAGGAGGTGACGCCAAGCTCGCCCAGCAGCACCGCCAGCTTGGGGCCGAGGCCCTTGATGCGGGTGAGATCATCGGCGGCGGCAGGCGCGGGTGCGGGGGCAGGCATGGGCATGGGAACCGGGACAGGCTCCGCCATCACATTTACCGCCGCCGGAGCCGCATCGATCAACGCCTGATTACGGCGCGCTTTTTCAGCGCCTTCGTCCAGCACGTCACGCGCCAGCGCGGGGGCGCTGCCATCTTCGACCACCTTCGCCTTGCGGTTGCGGCGGGTAAGCAGCCACACCGCCACGACCAGCAGCGCAAGGCCCAGCAGGATCAGCGGCAGGGCGGCGGAAAAATCAAGGGACATGGCGCGGCAATCTCCGGCAAAAGGGAATCAATCGCTGCGACCTTAGCAGGCGCACCCGGTCTTGCCCAAGCCCCTTGGCGCGGCTCAGCCGCCCTTCATGCTGCCGGCGAGTGCGTTCAACCGCAGGAATTCCTGCCTCCAGAAATTGTCCTGCCTGCCTGCGAGCGTGCCGATATCGCTGAAGCCAAAGCCGTTCATCAATTCATCCCCGCGCAGCACCTGGCCGTAGGCGGCGACCGCTGCGGCGAAGGCGAAATCGCCTTGCGGGGCGGCGGCGGTCTTGAACGCGCTGGACGCCACCACTTGTTCGATCAGTTTCGAGGTGTCGCTTGTCGGCAATTTGTAGCGCAGCTTGACGGTCGCGGCCTCGGCCAGCTTGGCCTGCGCGGCGGCGGCGGGCGCATCTTCATACTTGCGCGGCGCGATCCAGCCCTTGCTGCCAACGGGGACGACTTCGTAGATCGCTGTCACCTGATGGCCCGCGCCAATGTCGCCCGCATCGACCCGGTCATTGTCGAAATCTTCTTCGCGAAGCGCGCGGTTCTCATACCCGACCAGCCGGTATTGCGCGATCACGGCGGGGTTGAATTCGACCTGGATTTTCACATCCTTGGCGATGGTGAACAGCGTGCTCGACATTTCTTCGCCCAGCACCTTTTTCGCTTCCAGCGCAGAATCGATATAGGCGTAGTTGCCGTTACCCTTGTTGGCGACCTGCTCCATCATCGCTTCGTTGTAATTGCCCTGCCCAAAGCCCAATGTGGTCAGCGTGATGCCGCTATCGCGCTTGTTCTCGATCAGTTCGATCAGCGCCTTGGTGTTCGATACGCCGACATTGAAATCGCCGTCGGTGGCAAGGATCACGCGGTTGACCCCGTCACGCACGAAATTGTCCTCGGCAACCCGATACGCCAGTTCGATCCCCGCGCCGCCTGCGGTGGAACCGCCCGCGCTCAGGCTGTCGAGCGCGCGGCGGATCTTGGCGGTGTCATTGGTGGGTTCAAGCACAAGGCCCGCGGCCCCTGCATAGACCACGATCGAAACCCTGTCCTGCGGCGACAATTCGCCCGCAAGGCCAGCCAGCGCGGTTTTGACCAGCGGCAGCTTGTCCGGGCTGTTCATCGATCCCGATACGTCCATCAGGAACACAAGGTTGGCAGGCGGGCGTTCTTCGCTGTCGATATCATAGCCGCGCAGCCCGATCCGCATCAGATAGGAACCAGCATTCCACGGGCTTTTCGCGACATCGGTGGTGACGGTAAATGGCTGGCTGCGATCTTTGGGCTTGGCATAATCATAGCGGAAATAGTTGATCATCTCCTCGGTGCGCACCGCGTCTTTGGGCGGCATCATGCCCTGGGTCAGGAACCGCCGGGCATTGGCATAGGCCCCGGTATCGACATCGACCGAGAAGGTGGACACAGGTTCAACCACGGTCAGTTTGACGGGCGATACTTCCTTGCCGTCATATTGCTCACGCCCCGGATCGGTCGCGACGATGACCGGCGGGACGAAATAGCTGCGCTCTGCGGCAACTGCATCGCCGCGCACCCGCGAACCTGTGACTACCACCGCGTCTTGCGGTGCATAGGCGATGTCCAGCGGAGGGGGCGGAGCGACCACCGGCGGCGGCGGAGGAGGAGCCTTTGCCAGTTCTTCGGGCGCTTTGCTGGCGCAACCTGCGATCACAGCGCACAGCGCCGCCATTCCTACCAACCGAACTGCGCGCATCAATTTTCTCCCCACAACCTGAGCGATGCCCGAAAATCACGCCGCAGCCGTGAATAACGACTGAACGTGCGCGGGTTACGGCAGGTCGTTGACGGGATCGGGGACAACCTGCTTGCGGAACAGCACCTTGTCCTCCTCACCAAACCCGCGCCGCCAGATGACGAAGGCATAGGTGGCCAGCACCGCCGGCACGCCGATCAGCAGCTCGATCCATTCGGGCATGAAGGTGAAGGCATAACCCACGACCACCGCAGGCGCAGCGGCATAGACCAGCGCCCAGCGCCAGTTCGAAACCGGGGCCTTGAGCAGATGTTTGAGCATCAGAGCCTTGATCAGGCTGGATAGCGCCAGCGCAATCAGCAGCGCGCCCGCTGCGCTGGCCGCTTGGTATCCTGCGCCCAGCCCGTAACGCCCGGCCAGTTGGATCAGCACGATGGTCAGCGCCGCTTGCAACGCGATAATCCCGACCGAAATCGCCAGATTGCGTTTGCGCGCGATATAGACCAGCACGCTTTCCGACACGACCGCCATCGATGCTGCGACCTCGGCCGCCAGCAGCAACGACAGCGCCGCTGTGCCCGCGACATAATCCGGCCCCCACAGGCCCATCACCGCTTCGCCCGGCACGCCCAGCACCAGCGCGATGCCCAATTGCACCGCGATGATCCAGAACCCCACCTGCCGCACCTGCGCAGCAATCGCGCCCATATTGCCGATCCGCAGGTTCTTGGTGATGACCGGCGACAGGATCGGTTCAAATGACGTTTTCAGCTTTTGCGGCAGGCTGGCGATTTGCTGGGCGGCGTAATATATGCCGACCGCCGATGGCGGGGCGAACAGGCCTAGGATGAAGATATCGAGCAGCCGTGTGCCGCGCTCAATCGCATCGGCCCCCACCAGCGGAAAGGCGCGGCTCGACATCGCCAACATCGCGCGGCCCTGCGGCTGCCAGCCTTTGGGCAGGCCATAACTGCGCAGAAACGGCCACAACGCGGTCAGCAACCCGGCATAGATCGATGCGATGAACGCCAGCGCCAGCCCCGCATCGCGGGTGGCGGGGATGAAAAAGAACACCCCGGCACCGATTGAAATCGTCCACGGTTCAACAATCGCGCGCGCGCGCACCGTGGTGGCGATATCGAACCGGTAAGCCTGCGCGGCGAGCAAAATCTCGGTCACGGCAAAGGCGGGGATGGCGGCGATCAGCCAGATATCCAGCGGGCTGTTCATGCCGTTGGGGAACATCGGTTCCGGAAAGGCCAGCAGCAGCAGCGCGGCGGCGGTTGAATAGGCCAGCGCCAGCACAATGCCATCATAGACCAGGTTGGTTTCGGCAGCGCGGTTATCTCCCGCGCCCACCGATAGCCGCTGCGCCAGCCCGCGTTTTTCGCCGAGCGAACAGATCAGCGCGATAATCTCGATCAGCACCAGTGCCGATGCAAAGCGACCCAGCGATTCGGCCCCATAAAGGCGCGTGGCGATCACCAGAAACGGGATGCGCGCCACCAGCCGGATGGCGAAACCCATGGTATTGGTGCGCCCGCCCTTGGCCAGCGTGGCCAGATCATCGCCGCCCTTGTCAGGCGCGGCGGGCGCGGCGGGGGCGTCGGCGGGCGGTTGGCTCACGCCTCGATATCCTTCGCGTCGCTTTCCAGTTCAGCGCGCAAGGGGCGGGCGAGCAGTTCGGCCACCACTGCACGCGCGCTTTCCCCGGTCAGGATTGCGTCAACCGCCGCGACAATCGGCATCGCGATCCCGCGTTCGGCTGCGATTGCGGCGAGCACGGGGGCGGTGTGCGCGCCTTCGGCCACGGTGCGGCGATCCGCCATCAGGGCGGCGGGGTTGGCGCCTTCGCCAAGCGCCTTGCCCAGTGAAAAATTGCGGCTGGCTGTGGATGAACAGGTCAGCACCAGATCGCCCAGCCCGCACAATCCGGCCAGCGTTTCGCCCTGCGCGCCCAGCGCCTCACCAAAGCGCAACATTTCGGCGTATCCGCGCGCGATCAGCGCGGCGCGGGCGTTCTGCCCCAGCGCCAGCCCGTCCACCACCCCGCAAGCGATGGCGAGCACATTCTTGACCGCGCCGCCAATCTCCGCGCCGGTCACATCGTCGCTGTAATAGGGGCGGAACGCGGGGCGCGCGATGGCGGGGGCGATGCGTTCCCACTGTTCGCCGCCGCCGCCGCACGCCAGCGTGACGGCGGTGGGCAGGCCAGCGGCGACTTCATGCGCGAAGGTTGGCCCGGACAGCACGGCGATGGCGCTGCCGGGGCAGGCCGCGCGCGCGACATCGTTCATCAACCGCCCGCTGCCCGCCTCGATCCCCTTGGAACACAGCACCAGATCGCGCGGCGGGGTGGTGAGGCCCGCCAGCACGCGCCCCAGCACCTGCGCCGGGGTGACGACCAATGCGGTTTCGATCGCGGCGAAATCGGCAAGATCGCCGGTCGCGCGGATGGTCGGCGCGAGGGTGGCGGATGGCAGATAGAGCGGGTTGAGATGATCGGTATTGATCGCGGCGACCACTTCGGGTTCGAACGCCCATAGCAGCACATCGCGCCCGTCGCTCGCCAACATTTGTGCGAGCGCGGTGCCCCATGCGCCTGCGCCGATGACGCCGATGGTTTCGCGCCCAATCATGCCTTTACCCCCGCTCCGCGCGCTGTTTCTGCCTGCGGATCAAGCGGCCAGCGCGGGCGCGCGACGAAATCGAGTGGGTCGCCGGTGAAGTCTGCGCCAGCGCCCCATTCCTCTGACGCCAATCGCTCGCACCCCGCCCAGGCGATCATCGCGGCATTATCGGTGCACAGTGCCAGCGGCGGCGCGGTAAAGCGCATCGCGTGCCGGTGCGCAAAGGCTTCGAGCGCGGCGCGCACGGTCTGGTTGGCCGCCACCCCGCCCGCCACCACCAGCGCCGGGAAAGGGCCTGCGCGGGTCAGGGCATAGTCCAGCCGGTCGATCAGGCAATCGACGGCGGCCTGCTGGAAACTCGCGGCGATATCGGCGGGGTCATGCGCGCCGCTTTCCACCGCCCGCAGCACCGCGCTTTTCAGGCCCGCGAAGGAGAAATGCGGTTCGGCTGATCCCTTCAGCGGGCGCGGCAGCGGCACCGCCTTGGGGTCGCCGTCGCGCGCCAGCCGCTCCACCGCAGGCCCGCCGGGATAGCCGAGGCCGAGCAGCTTGGCAGTCTTGTCAAACGCTTCGCCCAGCGCATCGTCAATCGTGGTGGCAAGGCGGCGATATTGCCCGACCCCGTCCACCGCAAGGATCTGGCAATGCCCGCCCGATACCAGCAGCAGCAGATAGGGGAACGCCAGCCCTTCGTCCGCCAGTCGGGGGGACAGCGCGTGGCCTTCCAGATGGTTGATCGCCAGCAGCGGCTTGCCCGATGCCATCGCCAGCGCCTTGGCGCTGACGAGGCCCACCATCACCCCGCCGACCAACCCCGGCCCGGCGGTGGCGGCAATTGCATCGACATCATCCAGCGTCAGCCCCGCTTGCCCCATCACGGCTTCGATCATCGGCGCGACCCGTTCGGCGTGGGCGCGCGCGGCGATTTCGGGGACGACCCCGCCATAGGGCGCGTGTTCGGCTTCCTGGCTGGCGATAGCTTGCGCAATGATCGTGCGATCCGCGCGCACCAGCGCCACCGCGGTTTCATCGCAGCTCGATTCGATCCCGAGCACGATTGGCCCAAGGCCTGTGGCGTCAGAGGTGTGCGTTGCCGATCCCATCCCGCTTCCATCTAGACTTTGTGAAGGCTAGAGCAAGCATAGCTATGAACGAACCATCCCAAAGCGCCCCGCGCCTGCGACTGGGCACTCGCAATTCCCCCCTCGCAATGGCGCAGGCGGTCGAAACTCGCAACCGCCTGTGCGCGGCCCACGGTTGGGGAGAGGACGCCGTCGAACTCGTCCCCGTGCTGGCGAGCGGCGACAAGGTGCTCGACCGGCCTCTGTCCGAAATCGGCGGCAAGGCGCTGTGGACCAAGGAACTGGATCAGTGGCTGGGGGAAGGGCGGATTGATCTATCGGTGCATTCGGCCAAGGATGTCGAAACGATCCGGCCCGATGCATTCCATTTCGCCGCCTTCCTGCCGCGCGCTGACCGGCGCGATAGCCTGGTGGGGGCGGCCAGCATTGCCGCGATCCCGCAAGGCGCGGTCGTCGGCACCAGCGCCCCGCGCCGCGCTGCGCAGTTGCTCAACCTGCGGCCCGATTGCCGGGTGGTGACGTTGCGCGGCAATGTCGCGACGCGGCTGGCGAAATTGCAGGCGGGGGAGGCCGATGTGACCTTCCTTGCCGCTGCCGGGCTGGAACGGTTGGGGCAGAGCGATGTGGGCGCGCCGCCGATGATGTGGCGACCACCGCGCTCCTCGCCGCGATAGACGATGCGCCGACGCGCGCCGAACTGGAGGCTGAACGCGCGCTGCTGGCGCAGCTGGGCGGCACCTGCCATTCGCCGGTCGCGGTGTTGTGCGAAACAGGCGGCGGCGCACTCGTGATGCGCGCCGCGCTGTTCAGCCCTGACGGTGTCGAGCGGATAGAAGGCACCGTCACCTTTGCGCCGCACGACCATGCGCCGATCCGCGCGCTCGCCGCTGATCTGCTGGCGCGCGCCACGCCGGGGATTGCCCCGCATTTCCGCAAGCACCAATGAACTTGCAGCTGCTTGCGCTGCGACCCGAACCGGGGCCGACCGCGACGCTCGACAAAGCCCGCGCGATGGGCCTTGCGATCACCTGCCACGCGCTGTCGCAAATCCGGCCTGTGGACTGGGATTGCCCCGACCCTGCGGGGATCGACGGGTTGTTGATCGGCAGCGCCAATGCGTTTGCGCATGGCGGGCCGAACCTCGCGCTGCTGACCGGCAAGCCGGTGTTCGCCGTGGGAGAGGCCACCGCCGATGCCGCACGCGCGGCGGGCTTTGCGGCGGCGATGGTGGGCAGCGGCGGGTTGCAAGGTGTGCTCGATACTATACCCGCGCCCGCTCACCTGCTGCGCATCGCGGGTGAGGAGCACGTTGCGCTGACCGCGCCCGCTGGCGTGACCTTTGACGAAGTGATTGCCTATCGCAGCGTGCCCCTGCCGCTTGATCCGGCAGCGTCACTACTCAGGGCAGGCGGCGTGTTGGTGCTGCTCCATTCCGCCGCTACCGCACGCCATTTCGCTAGCGAATGCGACCGGCTCGGCCTCGCCCGCAGCGCCGTTACGCTCGCCGCGCTTGGGCCGCGGATTGCGGCGGCAGCGGGGGGAGGCTGGGCCGCTGTCCACACCGCCGCCCGCCCGGATGAGGCCGCGCTGCTGGAAATGGTGTTTGACTTGTGCAACAAGCCGCGCTCCATTCCCGTTTCCCCGCCCGGCAAGCCGTAATCGCGGCGACGGCGCGGCAATAGCAATCAGGGTCGCAGAACGGATCAAAATGGCACCGGACTACGCAAACCTCCGCAAGCCGTCATCTGGCAGAGGCATCATCATTGCCGCGCTCGCCGCGTTTATCGCGGGCGGGGTGCTGGTGGGGTATATGATGTGGAACAATTTCCAGCCTGATCGCGTGCCCGCGCCGGGAACTGAGTCCAGCGTTGCGGCAGAGGCGGCGGCTGGCGGTTCGCCCCCCGCGCTTGCCGAAGCGCCGACTGCGCTTTCCCAGGCGATCAAGGCTGAAAATGCCGAAAAGGCGGTTGAACGCGTCGCGGAACAGCAAGGCGGGCTGGATCAGCGGCTGGCGGCGGCGGAGCAACGCCTGACCCAGCTTGATCTGCAAGCGCAGGCGGCGGCAGGCAATGCCGCGCGCGCCGAAAGCCTGCTGATCGCCTTTGCCACGCGCCGCGCGGTCGAACGCGGGGCGGAACTGGGATACCTTTCCGATCAGTTACGGCTGCGGTTTGGCGATCAGTGGCCCAACGCGGTGGCCACCATCATCGAATTTTCGCGCAATCCGATCCGGCTGGATGGGCTGGTTGCGCGGTTAGAAGGTTTGGGGCCGCAGCTGCGCGAAAGCAGCGATGGGCCGTCATGGGCCTCGTTCGAGCGCGAGTTGAGCCAGTTGTTCGTGTTCCGGCGTGAAAGCACCCCATCGCCAGAACCGCAACGGCGGCTGGAACGTGCGCGCTGGGCGCTGGAACAGGGCCGCTATCAGAACGCGATCGATGAAGTGAAAGGGATGCCCGGCGCGGACAAGGCCGAAACCTGGATCGCCGATGCCGAACGTTTTCGCAAGGCGATGGAGGCGCTGGAGGTGATCGAAACCGCCGCCGTGCTCGATCAGCGCGGCCTGCGCGACGGGGCGGGCAACCCGGTGCGGCAGTTGAATAGCCCGTTGGTTATGCCTTAGGCAAACCCCATCTCCGTTCGCCCTGAGCTTGTCGAAGGGTCGCTTTTCTTTGAGGCGGGTGCTTGGCTTCGTAAGCAGTACAGCCCTTCGACAGGCTCAGGGCGAGCGGGTGTGGGAGGCTCAGGGCGAACGGAAGTGGTTAAGCCCGCAAGATAGCCGGCAAATCGCCCGCCACCCCGCGCGCTTCGTCCATGAAAAAGCTCTTGAGCATCGGCGTGCGCTGCACCGCTGCCATCCCCAGCCGCCGCACCGCCGATGCGGTCTTGCCCCGCACTCCGAACAGGCGCGTCAGCCCATCGGTCGCCAGCGCCACCATGAAGCTATCAAGCCCGCGCCAGTTTTCATAGCGTTTGAGCAATTCGGGATCGCCCGGATCAAGGCCGAGCCGCGCGCCTTCGCCCAGCACTTCGGCCAGCGCGCCCACGTCTCTCAGGCCAAGGTTCAGCCCCTGTCCCGCAATCGGGTGAATGCCATGCGCCGCATCGCCGATCAGCGCGAGCCGCTGTGCCGTGATCTTGGCGGTGTGGTGGAAGCCGAGCGGGTAGGATGAGCGCTGGCCGACGCTGAGCACCTTGCCCAGCACCCCGCCCATGCGTTTTTCCACCTCGGCCAGAAACGCCCGGTCGCCCAGCTTCATCACGCCCGCGCCGTCGGCTTCGGACACCGTCCACACCAGCGATGATCGATGGGTGCCGTCGGCGTCATCGCGCATCGGTAGCAGCGCAAACGGCCCGGCGGGGTAGAAGATTTCCCACGCGACATTGTCATGCGGCTTTTCGTGCGTCAGCCCGGTGATGATCGCGCGGTGTTTGTAATCCCACTTGGCGATGGTGATACCCGCCTGATCCCGCGTCGGCGATTGGCGGCCCTCGGCAGCGATCATCAACCGGCCTTTCAGCTTGCGCCCATCAGCAAGTATGGCGGCGACGCCATATTCGCTGCGCTGGCGTTCGGTGACGTTGGCCTTGGCGGTCCAGTGGATCAGCGGCTCCTTGGCCGCAGCCTCGAACAATGCGAGCCTCAGCCGCCGGTTGGGCAGCATCCGCCCCAACGTGCCACCTTCGGGGCCGGGTTCGAAATCCAGCCTGCCGGGCTTGTTCTGATCGGTCACCGCGATGCTGGCGATGTCGCAGGCGAATTGGTCAAGGCCATCAGCGATCCCGATATTTTCGAACAGGTGCCAACTGGCGGTGGAAATCGCGGTGGCGCGGTCGTCAAACCCCTCGGCGGTCAGTTCCGCCGGGTCGGCGCGGTCGATCACGTGGCTGGAAAGGCCCTTTGTCGCGGCGGCGAGCGCCATCGTCATCCCGCCCAATCCTCCGCCAAGGATCACGAGGTCGCGGGTTTCATTTTCAGGCTTGGTCACGGGTTCGCTCCGATTGCGAAGATTGCGCACGCAGCCTAGAGGGTAGGCTGTGTCCCGCGCAAGAACCTTCCCGCTTTCCGCCCGTCAATTCGCTGCATGGATGCTTGCGCTGATCGCAAGTGTGATGCTGGCCGCGGCGGCCCATGCGCAGGAGCCGGAGCGTCGGGCGCTCTATGGCGATAAGAACATCGCGGTGACGTTGTTTGCCGATGGCGCGCCGGTGGCGGGCAAGCAATGGATGCTGGCGCTGCGCTTCACGCCCAGCGCGCACGAATGGCACGGATATTGGTCCAACCCCGGTGATGCGGGGCAGGGGATGAAGCTGACGCTCGACCTGCCCGATGGCTGGCAGGTGGGTGAGGCGCGCTATCCGGTGCCGCAGCGGCTGACCATCAGCGGGCTGATGAACCACATTTATGAAGGCACTTACGCCGTGCTGGTGCCGGTGATTGTGCCGCCGGGCGCGGATGTTGGCGCGCTGCCGCGCATCACCGGTCATGTCGAATACCTCGCCTGCACCGACAAGATTTGCGTGCCGCAGGACGCGCTGCTTGACGCGCGTCAAGGCGGTGACTTTGCGCGCTGGCGGGCCGAGGTGGTGCCGCCGCTTAGCGCCGGGGCGGATTTCGCGATCACGCGCAGCGCCTTGCGACTGGCGATCCCCTTGCCCGCGAGCGTGGCGCTCAATGATCCGCACGTGTTCATCAGCAACGCCAATCTGGTCGATTACGCCGCCACGCAGACCTTCCGCCGCGCAGGCGATATGCTGACGGTGGAGATTCCGCTGGCCGAATACCGCCCCGATACGCCGAGCGCGATCGGCGGAATTCTGGCGTTTGACGCGGACGCGGGGGTGGAGTTTGGCGCGATCCCCGGCGACGTGCCGAGCGGGGGCGATCTGGTCGCCGGGCCGCAGGGCGCGCTGATCCCGCCACTGTGGACGCTGGTGCTGGGCGCGCTGGCGGGCGGCCTGCTGCTCAACATCATGCCCTGCGTGTTCCCGATCCTCAGCCTCAAGGCGCTGAGCCTTGTGCGTGCAGGTGGCAGTGAGGCGCAGGCGCGCGCCGAGGGGCTGGCCTATACCGCAGGCGTGGTGATCGCGAGCCTTGCCCTGGGCGCGGTGATGCTGGCTTTGCGCGCGGCAGGCGAACAGGTGGGCTGGGCGTTCCAATTGCAGGAACCCGGCGTGGTGGTGGCGTTGCTGGTGCTGGCGGCGGTGATTACCGCGAACTTTGCCGGGGTGTTTGAACTGCCCGCATTGCCCATCACCAGCGGGGGCGAGCCATCGGGCGCATTTGCCACCGGCTTGCTCGCCGCTTTCGTCGCCACGCCGTGCACCGGCCCGTTCATGGCGGCGGCGCTGGGTGCGGCGCTGTTGCTGCCGGTGCCGCAAGCCTTGTTGCTGTTCGCATTGCTGGGGCTGGGGCTGGCGCTGCCGTTTCTGGCGCTCGGCTTTATCCCGGCACTGCGGCGGATGCTGCCGAGGCCGGGGCCGTGGATGGAGCGGTTCCGGCGGATCATGGCGATCCCGATGGGGCTGACCGCGCTCGCGCTGGTGTGGCTGACCGCGCAGGTCGGCGGGCGACCGTTTGCGCTGATCGCGCTGTTGCTGGTGCTGGGCGTGATGATCGCGCTGTCGGTGGTCGGGCGGCTTCAGCGCAGCGGCAAGATGGCATGGCCCGCATTCGGCCTGATCGCCGCGCCGTTCCTGGTGGTGGCCGTGATTGCCCTGCCATCGACCTACGCGGTGAAGGGCAAGGAGGTGGCAGCAAGCATCCACAACCCCGCCGCCTTCAGCCGCGCGGCGCTGGCCAAGGCGCGCGCCAGCGGCAAGCCGGTGTTCGTGTGGTTCACCGCCGATTGGTGCGTCACCTGCAAGGTCAATGAAAGCGTCGCAATCGAACGCGAGGCGGTGCGTGATGCCTTCGCCGCAGCGGGCGTGGTGACGATGGTGGGCGATTGGACGGTGCGCGACGAAGCGATCACCGCCTTCCTGACGCAGCAGGGCGTGGCGGGCGTGCCGCTGTACCTGTGGTATGCACCGGGAGCCTCAGCGCCGCGGCAATTGCCGCAGGTGTTTACGCAGGATCTGCTGATTGATCTGGCTGACCAATCCCCCGGCACGACTCCACCAACGCCAGCGGCAGCGGGCTTGGATTAAGCCGCACCAGCCCCGCGCCGGGAACGGTGGCGGTGGCTTCACGCGGGCCTTTGAAGGCGTCCCATCCGGGCGCGATTGCGGGCACATCGCCCTGCCACATCAGCCTGTCCCCGCGCGGGGTCGCATCGACGGGGAAGCGCCCAATCCGGCCATTGCCGATCAGCGCCAGCAGCGCCCCCACGCCGCTATCAGCCGGGGCATGGCGGGTGATCCGCAGCGTGGCAGCGGGCGTTTCGGCTCCGATGCATTCAATCGCCAGCAGCACCGGCTCACCCGGAGCGCCGTAAACCAGCCGCAGCGGGCCACCGCTCTGCGCCCATACCGCATCGGTGGTATCGGGGGAGGGCAGCGGGGTGGATGGCCCACCCGCATCCGGCATGATCGCCGCGCGCGCCACCGCCGCATCGGTCGGCGGCGGCTTGCATGCGGGCAGTGCCAGCGCAGCGATCAGCGCAGCGGCCAAGGCAGGTTTGCGCATCTCCATCACCGCGCCCGGATAAAGGCGCGGATATCGGCGGACAGCTTCGCGCGGTCTTCATCGCGGATATACATCATGTGACCCGCATCATAGTAAGCCCAGGTGATCCGGTCTTGCGGAATCCCGGTGCGTTTCAGCGAATATTCCGCGCCGAAAAACGGCGTGGCAAAATCATACCAGCCTTGCGCGTTGAACAGGCGCAGCCCGCTGTTCTGCCGCATCGCCCGCCCGATCAGCGGAGCGACATTCAAATAGGCCTCACGCCCCTGACCGCCAAGGCTCCAATCCCATAACCGCCCCGGTTCACGCCCGATCGACTGGTATTCGCGGGTTGTCTGATAGCCCAGGCTCTCACGCGCCCAGACATTGATCGCGGCGGTGTAGCCTGCATCGATCCCGTAAAAGCTGGGGTCATTATCGGGGCGTTCCCCGGCGCTGTCGTAATCCACGCCGGTATAGCGCGAATCCAGCCGCCCGATGGTCTGCCCCCGGTCGCGCAGCAGTTCCTTGTAGAACCGCTGATCGGTGACGCGCAGGTTTGCCTGTTCCAGATAGGTTTCGGACAGCCCGGTGAGCCGCGCGAGTTCGCGGCGCACGGCGGCGCGTTCGTCGGCGGGCAGATCCTGCCCTTTCAGCAGCGCGCTGGCGAATGGGCCGATGGCGAACTGGCGCGCTTCTTCGGCGATGGCTGCGGCTGATGGTGCCTGCACCTTGCCATGGAAATAAGCCGCCGTCGCCATGTTCGGCAGGGTGACGATATAGGCCATTTCGTTGCCCGGCGTCGGTTCCCGCCCGGCAAAATCGAGGATGGTGGAGATCAGGATCAGCCCGTTGAGGCCAACATCATTGAAAGTGCCGCCTTCCAATTCATCCACCACCATCGCGGTGCGGCTGGTGCCATAGCTTTCCCCGCCGATATATTTGGGGCTGTTCCAGCGGCCATTATTATTGAGCCAGCGGCGGATCACATCGGCCACCGCGCGGCCATCCTGTTTCAACCCGTAATATTTCTTGGGGTCGGTGCCTTGCGTCAGATAGCTGAACCCCGTGCCCGGCGGGTCGATGAACACCAGATCGGCGACATCGAGCAGGCTGTCGGGATTGTCTAGCAGCGGATAGGGCGGCGCGCCATCATCGCGCGCGTCCGAAGGGATCGCCACCCGCTTTGGCCCGAACGCCCCCATCTGCAACCACACCGATCCCGAACCCGGCCCGCCGTTGTAGATAAAGAACACCGGGCGCGATGGGTCAGCGGGGTTTTTGACGTAGGACGTGGTGACGATGACGGCTTCGGGCTTGCCATCATCGCTGGTCAGGATCGTGTCGGCAATGGTCGCACGATAGGCAACGCGCTGCCCGCCGAAGGTGCCCGAAAGATCGCGGGTTTTAACTTGCGCGACCGGCGCGGCGGGCTTGGCAGCCTCAGATTTGGGCGAAGAATCCTGCGCAGCGACGGGCACGGCAACAGCGGCGAGCGTGAGCGCAGCAAGGCGCAAAGGAAGCGAATGTTTCATGGCCGCAAGGAGTGGCAGGCTTGGCCGCGCGGTTCAAGTCCGCGGATGGTCAGGCGGCGCGGGGTTGCACAGTCAATTGCAGCCCCAGCGCGTCAAGCACGCCGAGGAGCGTTTCCAACGTCGGATTGCCGTCTTCCGACAACGCCCGATAGAGCGCCTGTCGTCCGAGACCGGATTTCTTGGCGATCTCGCTCATGCCTTTGGAGCGCGCAACATCGCCCAGTGCGCGGGCGATATGCTTGGGGTCATTCCCCTCCATCGCCGCCTCGAGATAATAGAGGATATCTTCCTCAGTTTCGAGGTAATTGGCGGGGTCAAAAACGCATGACTTGAGCGGCACAGATCACGCAGCAGCATAAATCGCTGGACGGTAACGCGCTTCCGGGATCGCAAGGTTCCCCGCGCGCGCCGATTCCAGCCAAGCATCGACGGCCAATCGCGCCTCTGCGATTGCTTCTTCGGGGGTATCACCAAAGGCGGAGCATGATTTCAGATCAGGCACGTCCGCGACCCAGCATTCGTCACGCTGAGACCAGAACACATTAATATGGTAGCGGTGATTCATCACTTGCTCATTTCAAGGCCGAACTCTTCGACCATATCAAGAAACTGGTCGATTTGGTAGGGCTTCGCTTGGCCGCCACGCGGCTGAATGCTGAGGCGACGCGGAACAGCCGCGTGCTTGTAGATGTGGTGACTTCCGTTGATGCGGTCAAGCTCAAACCCAAAGGCCGTGAGGATGCGCTCGAAATCGGCGAATCGCATGGCGGCGCGAGACTGGACGAGGCGCGTGTAGAGTTTTTCGAGTTGGGTCATTTTTCTTCAACCGTTGGAGGATTGCCGCGCTTTATCAAAGCGGCGGGTCATGTGTTCTCTCTGTTAATGTATGACCACAATAACAGTTTGTGTCTCTTGCCGGGTCAGGAGCCCTCAACAAATTTTTTGCGCTAGGCCTGACGCACGACGGCGTCTGGCCAATTAGACAAGCGAATTGAACGTCCTTTTGTTGCACTGCTCCAGCGCTGCTCAAGGGCGTGAAGATCCGGCGTATTCGCGTCGTCGGGAAAAGTGGCTTGCACAAACTGATGTATCAAACTCCACGGTGGCGAATGATCAGAGGTAAGTTCCCCGGCGAGGCTATCATTGCTGGGCAGTGGGGTGTCAGGCCTTAGTGCCAGACCGAGGGCTTTTCTGAGACGGGCAACCAGCGCGAGAATTGCAAGTTGCCGTGAACCTCTCTGGGATATTGCATTATCCGTGAGAGGGGGCTCGAACCAGGCTGGCCCGATCCTCCGACCAACCTGAAAGCCTTCATGTAATTCAGATAGTTCTGACAGTAATGCTTGAACCCAATCATCGAACCGAACGATAAACAGTCGGGCAAGCAACTGAAGTTCGACCGCCTGGGTGACACGTCCACCTGTTGGCACCTCAAATCCGCCTTCAGGTAGATTAGGGTCTGGCATAACTGCTACTGATTCGTGGACAGGAGAAATGGCGATTTGTGCGCTACGGTAAAATATGTTCCGAAGATCATAGCCTTGTCGACCGTCGAGATTTTTCAGCACTTTTGCAAAACGAGTAACAGTCTGCATGGTCGTTCTGGAAGTCTTGATCCATTCATGCGTAGCTCTCTGAGGATCGTCTTTTTCGTCCCAGAGTCTCTGCCACAGTTTCGCCATCTCGCATTCGTGAACAAGAAGAATGTTGAAGCGGTGTCTGGCTGCTTTATCAATGTGCGAGCGGACACGATCCAATTGAGCGTTGGTGGATTTCAGCGCCTCGAAATACGGCCTGCTGCTCGAAAAAAATTCGGGGCCGTAGGAATAATCACGTGACCTAAGACCCTCTTGGATCGGCGCTTCCCTAACTTTCGGACGTCCCTTCACTTGTTCCACTTCGCCCGCACCTTCCCATACCGCGTCTTGCGCGTCCCCGGTTTACCCTCGTTGCTCCGCCCCACAATCGGCGCGCGTCTTTGTTGGCCTACCGCTCCGCTGCTTGAGGCCCCATCCGGTATCCCCAGTTCGTCCGCTTCCAGCCGCCGGATTTCGTCGCGCAGGCGGCCTGCTTCTTCGAATTCAAGGTTTGCCGCCGCGTCGCGCATCCGTTTTTCGAGGTCTTCGATGTAGCTTCTGAGGTTGTGGCCGACGAGGTTGTTGCGTTCATCATCGCCGGTATCCACCAGCACGCTATCCTGCGCCGCTGTATGCGCGACGATGTCGTGGATGTTGCGCTTGATCGACAGCGGCGTGATGCCGTGTTCGGTGTTGAACTCTTCCTGCTTGGAACGGCGCCGGTCAGTCTCCGCGAGCGCGCGTTCCATGCTGCCCGTGATGCGGTCGGCATAGAGGATCACCCGCCCATCGACATTGCGCGCCGCGCGGCCGATGGTCTGGATCAGGCTCGTCTCGCTGCGCAGGAAGCCTTCCTTGTCCGCATCCAGGATCGCCACCAGCCCGCATTCGGGGATGTCCAGCCCTTCGCGCAGCAGGTTGATCCCGATCAGCACGTCATAGACGCCGAGCCTGAGGTCACGGATCAGCTCAATGCGTTCGAGCGTTTCCACGTCCGAGTGCATATAGCGCACCCGCACCCCGGCCTCGTGCATGAATTCGGTGAGGTCTTCGGCCATCCGCTTGGTCAGCGTGGTGACGAGCGTGCGATAACCCTTGGCCGCCGTGGCTTTGCATTCGACGATGCAATCCTGCACCTGATCTTCGACCGGGCGGATTTCCACCGGGGGGTCGATCAACCCGGTGGGGCGGATCACCTGTTCGGCGAACACCCCGCCGGTCTGCTCCATCTCCCAACGCCCCGGCGTGGCGCTGACGGCAAAGGTTTGCGGGCGCATCGCGTCCCATTCGTTGAAGCGTAAGGGGCGGTTGTCGATGCAGCTTGGCAGGCGAAAGCCATATTCGGCCAGCGTCAGCTTACGGCGATGATCGCCCTTCGCCATCGCGCCGATCTGCGGCACGGTCTGGTGACTTTCATCGACGAATAGCAGCGCATTTTCAGGGAGGTATTCGAACAGCGTCGGCGGGGGTTCACCCGGCAGCCGCCCGGTGAGGAAGCGCGAGTAATTCTCGATCCCCGCGCAGCTTCCCGTCGCCGCGATCATTTCCAGATCGAAATGGGTGCGCTGTTCCAGCCGCTGGCGTTCGAGCAGCTTGCCTTCCGCCTCCAGTTCCTTGAGCCGTTCTTCCAGCTCGAATTTGATCGCAGCCGCTGCCTGTTTCATCGTCGGGCCGGGCGTGACATAGTGCGAATTGGCATAGACCCGCACCTTCTCAAGGCTCGCGCCCTTGCTGCCGGTCAGCGGGTCAAACTCGGCAATATCCTCGATCTCGTCCCCGAAGAAGCTGACGCGCCAGGCCATGTCTTCATAATGCGAGGGGAAGACTTCGAGATTGTCGCCGCGCACGCGGAAGGTGCCGCGCGTAAACGCCGCGTCATTGCGCTTATATTGCAGCGCTACCAGCTTACGGATCAATTCACGCTGATCGACCGTTTCGCCCGCCTTGATGTCGAAAATCATCGCTGAGTAGGTCTCGACCGAGCCGATGCCATACAGGCACGACACAGAGGCAACGATGATCACGTCATCGCGTTCGAGCAAGCTACGGGTGGCCGAGTGGCGCATCCGGTCGATCGCTTCGTTTACCGAGGATTCCTTCTCGATATAGGTGTCAGACCGCGGGACGTAGGCTTCGGGCTGGTAGTAATCGTAATAGCTGACGAAATATTCGACCGCGTTTTCTGGAAAGAAGCTCTTGAATTCGCCGTATAACTGCGCGGCGAGGATTTTGTTGGGCGCAAGGATCAATGCGGGGCGTTGCAGCGTTTCGATCACCTTGGCCATGGTGAAGGTCTTGCCTGAGCCTGTGACGCCGAGCAGCACCTGCGTGTTCTCGCCCGCCAGCGCGCTTTGCGTCAGCTCTGCAATCGCGGTCGGCTGATCGCCTGCGGGCTCGTATTCGGACACCAGTTTGAACGGGATGCCGCCCATCGACTTGTCGGGGCGGGCAGGGCGGTGTGGGGTGAAGTCCGCGCCCGTGTCGGGCTCGTCCAACCCCCTGCGGATCACGAGTTCGGCCATGCATCGCCATATGCGGCGCGCGTGCGCGAATGTGAAGGGCCGCGAGGCTGGCCGGATGCGCAATTTTGCAGGGTCGGCGTGGATGAATTGTGACATTTCAGCGAAGGTTCATCCGCTGCGTGGCTTAGAGGCGCATATGGCTCCGTTGCGCTCCGTTCCTGAAATGCCTCGCCTTCCCGGCCCGTGGATGGCTGCCGCCGCTGCGGCCGGGGCTGGTGCGCGGCAGGCCTATGCGGCCAGCGCCTTTGCACGGCGCGTGGCGCTGGCGCGTGAAGTCATCCCTGAAGAACACGAAGCGGGCAAGCCCCGGCTGGTGCGGATGCTGGCAGAGGCTGACATCCTGCTCGAACCGCTGCGCCGCCCCCGCCGCACACTGGAAATCGCGCCCAGCGCCAACCCGCAGACGGCGATGATTCTGCCCGGTTTTGGCACGCGTCCGGGCCGGATGCGCTATCTCGCGCGGCAGCTTGAGGCGGCAGGCCACGTTGCCAAGCGTTGGGGGCAGGGCCGCAACTGGGGGCCGGATCAACAGCGATTTGAACTGTTGGAGGCACGGCTGCTTGATCTGCACGCGCGCCACGGGCGTAAGGTGGTGCTGATCGGCTGGAGCCTGGGCGGGCTTTATGCGCGCGAACTGGCCAAGCGTCAGCCGCAAGCGGTGGCCAAGGTCATCACCATGGGATCGCCGTTTTCGGGCAGCCCGCGCGCCAATAATGTCTGGCGCGCCTATCAATTCATCACCGGCCATTCGGTCGATGCGCCGCCGATCGAGGCGGAACTGGCGGTCAAGCCTCCGGTGGAAACGGTCGCTTTGTGGAGCGCCAATGACGGCGCGATTGCCCCGCGCTGCGCGGCAGGCCGACCGGGGGAGCGCGACCGTGCGATTGCGGTGCGCTGCACCCACATGGGGTTCACCTATGAACCGCAGGTGATCCATGCCGTGCTGAGCGAGCTTGAGATTACCCGCTAGAACACTTTCCAAGACCGCTTTTCTTTTGCGCAACAGCGGTTAGACTGCCGCATGCCCATGCCGGGCAGCAGCGGGGGTCAATGCACGCAAGCAGCGGCAATTTTGACGAGATGTTCGATGGCGGCGGCCATACAAGGCCGGCCTATGCCGAATATCGCCGCTGGTATGATGAGCAGCCCGGCGAATTCCTGCGCCGCAAAAACCGTGAGGCGGATGACGCCTTTCGCCGCACCGGGATCACCTTCAATGTCTATGGCGAGAACGAGGCGGAAGAACGCCTGATCCCGTTCGACATGGTGCCGCGCATCATTACTGCGGCCGAATGGCGCAAACTGTCACGCGGGATCGAACAGCGGGTGCGCGCGCTCAATTCGTTTCTCTATGATCTGTATCACCGGCAGGAAATCGTGCGCGCGGGCCGCCTGCCCGAACGTCTGCTGCGCGGCAATGATGCGTGGCTGGCGAACATGGTCGGCTTTACCCCGCCGGGCGGGATTTATACCCACATTGTCGGCATCGATCTGGTGCGCACCGGGCCGGATGAATTTTTCGTGCTCGAAGACAACGCGCGCACGCCTTCGGGCGTGTCCTATATGCTCGAAAACCGCGAAACGATGATGGGGATGTTCCCCGATCTGTTCAGCCGGATCGCGGTGGAAAGCGTGTCGAACTATCCGCGCCGTCTCGCGCGCAGTCTGGCCGCCTGCGCGCCGCCTGCGTTCACCGGGGGCAAGCCGACGGTCGCGGTGCTGACACCGGGGATTTATAACTCGGCCTATTTTGAACACGCCTTTCTGGCCGATCAGATGGGGGCCGAACTGGTCGAAGGCAACGACCTGCGGGTGGTCGGGGGCAGGGTGCAGATGCGCACCACGCTGGGATACAAGCCGATCGACGTGCTCTACCGCCGCGTCGATGATGATTACCTTGATCCGCTGACCTTCAATCCCGATTCTGCGCTGGGCGTGCCGGGGATCATGGATGTGTACCGTGCGGGCGGGATCACCATCGCCAATGCGCCGGGGACGGGCGTGGCCGATGACAAGGCGATTTACAGCTTCATGCCCGAAATCGTCGAATTCTATACTGGTGAAAAGCCGCTGCTGCCCAATGTCCAGACCTGGCGCTGCGCCGATAAGGATGCGCTTGCCTATGTGCTCGACAACCTTGCCGAACTGGTGGTGAAAGAGGTGCACGGATCGGGCGGATACGGGATGCTGATCGGGCCGACATCATCGAAGCGTGAAATCGCCGCCTTCCGTGAAAAGCTGATCGCGCGGCCCGATAATTACATCGCGCAGCCGACATTGGCGCTGTCGACCTGCCCGATTTACACAGCCAAGGGCCTGTCCCCGCGCCATCTTGATCTGCGCCCCTTCGTGCTGGTTTCGCCCGAAGGGATCGACATTACGCCGGGGGGCCTCACGCGGGTGGCGTTGAAAAAGGGATCGCTGGTGGTCAATTCCTCGCAAGGGGGCGGCACCAAGGATACCTGGGTGCTGAAAGACTGACATGGAGGATTACCCCGCCCCATGCTAGGCCGCACCGCCAACAGCCTGTTCTGGATGTTCCGCTATCTTGAGCGGGCAGAGAACACCGCGCGCCTGCTCGACGCCGCATTGCGGATGGCGCTGACCCGTGATGTGGCCACGGCTGAGGCGGAATGGCGATCGGTGATCGCGACGCTCGGCCTGCAAGCGGCCTATGAGGCAGCGCATGATGGCTATGACGGGTTGCAAGTGTGGAACTTCGTGCTGCGCGGGGCCTCCAACCCCGGCAATATCCGCGCAATGTTCGGCGCGGTGCGTAGCAATGCGCGCACGGCCCGCACCAATATTTCTTCCGATGTCTGGGAAGCGGTCAATGATAACTGGATGAAGCTCGATGCAATGCTCGCCCGCCCGGTCGGGCAGACCGCTGTGGGCGAGGTGCTGGGCGCAATCCGGCGCGCTGGCACGCAGGTGCACGGCGCGTTCGAAGGTTCGATCCTGCGCGACGAAGGCTATCACTTCGCGCGTGCCGGCACCTTCATCGAACGCGCAGACAGCACCGCGCGCATTCTCGACATGAAGTATTTCCTGCTGCTGCCATCGCTGTCTTACGTGGGTTCCAGCCTCGATACCGGGCAATGGGAACAGGTGCTGCGATCGGTCGCGGGCGCGCGGGTCTATAGCTGGCTCAACGCCGGGCAGATCGAAGCGCGCGGGATTGTCGAATTCGTGGTGCTGGATGATCGCTTCCCGCGCAGCCTTGCGTTTTGCCGCAATGCGCTGCGCGAAACCTTGGCCGCGCTGGCGCGGATGCATGGGGCAGACGGGCAGTGCAATGCCTTGATGCGCGATGCCGATACCCGCATCAGCCACCTTACCGTCGATCAGATATTCGAGGCTGGGCTGCACGAATTTCTGATCGATTTCCTCGCCCGCAACGCCGCCATCGCGCACGCGATTGCGCAGGATTATCGGTTCCACGCATGAGCACGATGACACTCTCGATCCGGCACACCACGCATTACGCCTTTGCGCAGCCGGTGGTGCACGCGTTGCAGCGGTTGCGGCTGACGCCCAAGGAAACGCAGGGACAGCGGATCATCGATTGGTCGATGGCGCTGGAAAACGCCCATGCCGAGCTTGAATATGACGATCAGCATTTCAACCACGTCACGCTGATCGCGCTGGACCCCGGCGCGCGCGAGGTGACGGTGACCTGCGCAGGCACGGTTGAGACGGATGATAATGCCGGGGTGATCGGCCGCCATTCGGGCCATCTGCCGTTGTGGAGTTTTCTGCGCCAGACCGCGCTCACCCGTCCGGGCGCAAAGCTGCGCGCCTTGCTGCGCGAGGTGTCGGGGCCGGTTGATGAAGCGCCGCTCGATTTCCTCCACGCGCTGTCGGGCCTGATCCGTGACCGCGTTGCTTACGAGGCCGGGCGCACCCATTCGGCCACCACCGCCGAAGAAGCGATGCAGCATGGTTACGGCGTGTGTCAGGATCACGCGCATATCTTCATCGGTGCGGCGCGGGCGGCTGGTATCCCGGCGCGCTATATCAGCGGTTATCTGATGATGGATGACCGGATCGAACAGGAAGCGACCCACGCCTGGGCCGAAGCCCATGTCGAAGGGCTGGGCTGGGTCGGGTTTGACGTGTCGAACGGCATTTGCCCCGATCCGCGTTACGTCCGCGTGGCGACCGGCAGCGATTACCGCGATGCCGCCCCGATCACCGGGATCAGCATTGGAGCGACTGCCGAAGTGCTGACCGTCGGCGTGGCAGTGGAATCGCGCCCAACGGGGCAGCAGCAAGATCAATCAACGCAATAGACCGCCTTTGCCTAGGCGCGCGCTTCGGTATAGGGGCACCGCGCTGCTGAAAAAGGATATGGCATGACCTATTGCGTTGGCATGGTGCTGGATAAGGGGCTGGTGCTGATGAGCGACACCCGCACCAATTCGGGCGTCGACAACATCTCCACCTTCCGCAAATTGTTCCATTGGAACGTGCCGGGCGAACGCATGATCGCGGTGATGACCGCGGGCAACCTTGCCACCACGCAGGCGGTGATCAGCCAGCTTGAAGAACGCACCAAGGCGCCGGAGGAACGTGACAACGCGCTGCTTAAAGGGCCGACGATGTTTCAGGTCGTCACTGAAATCGGCCGCTTGCTGCGCGCCACCATCGAAGCCGCGCAAAGCGGCAATGGCGACAGCGGCAAGGGGCGCTTTACCGCCACCATGATCGTGGCCGGGCAGATCGCCGGTATGCAGCCGCGCCTGTTCATGATCTATCCCGAAGGCAATTTCATCGAAGCCAGCTGGGACACGCCGTTTTTCCAGATTGGCGAAACCAAATATGGCCGCCCGATCCTGATCCGCGGCTATGATCGCGACATGAGTTTTGAAGATGCGGTGAAATTGCTGATGGTGAGTTTCGATTCCACCCTCAAGGCGAACCTGTCGGTCGGGCTGCCGCTGGATCTGCTGGTAATCGACAAGGATGGGTTCGAGCCTGCCCACGAACACCGGATTACCGCCGATGATCCATATTTTGAAACGATCTCATCGGGTTGGGGAAATGCGCTGCGATCCGCGTTCCATTCGCTTCCACCTTACCAATTTGCCGACAAGGGCTGAATCTTTACCATAATCAAACTCCGATATGGATGAAAATATCCAAGCAATTTCAATGGTAAGATGCTTTCCGGATATGGTGAATGCTCCAGATCGGCGGCGCTACTGCGTGTATCCCTTAAGGGACTGCCGCAAGCCTGTGTCCATGACACGAAAAGCCACGCTCCACTTCATCGATTCCTGCAGCCGCCAACGTGCCGAACTGGCCCGGATAGGCTTCGCGCTGGGCCATCATTGCGAAGTGTATGGCGATCTGTCCGAATTGGCGGCTCACCCGCCGCGCGAAGGCATCATCATCGCCCGCGACACTGCCGAAGATGGCGGGGTCGGCATGATCTTCGATCGGCTTGGGCGGCTGGGTATCTGGCTCCCGCTGATCGCGGTCGATGAGCAGCCGCGCCCCAATCGCATTGTCGAAGCGATCAAGGCCGGGGCGCTCGATTACCTTGCGCTGCCGTTTGATCCTGAACGTTTCACTCGCTGCCTCGACCGGATCGAGAAAGAGGCCGAGCAATTCGGCGTGGCGCGCCGCCGGATGATCGAAGCGCGTGACCGCATTTCCACCCTGTCGACGCGCGAACGCGAGGTGCTCGATTGGTTGGCGATCGGCAGCAGCAATAAAGTGATCGCGCGCGAACTCGAAATCAGCCCGCGCACGGTCGAAATCCACCGCGCCAACATGATGACAAAGCTGGGCGCACGCCACGCGGCTGAAGCGGTGCGGCTGAAACTGGAAGCCAAGCTGGAACCGAAGCTGACAGCGTAGAGCATCGTGCTGAAAAGTGGGAACCGGTTTTCAGCTTTTTACGATGCGACAACAAAGGCTAGAGCGGGCGACCTGCGTCAGATTTAGCGCAGCCCGCTCATAGAGCGATGGCGGCCCGTCCAGCTTTCGCTTAACTTGACCGGATGGGGTTTGGCTCTGCTCAGCGGCAGAAGGTCGCGCCGGTGCCTTCGAGGTGGAAATGATCTTTGTGCGCGGCGTTGTATTCGGGGCCAAGCACAGTGCCAAACCGCTTGCACGCGCTTTTGTGCACCACCCGCAGGAATTCGCGCGTGGCCGCATCGCCGCCGTCCCAATCGCGCTGCAACACGATCCGGCGGCCATCGGCCAGCACAAAGCCAGAAACGTCGATCGCCTCTGCACGGGCGTGGGCGGAACGGCGTTCAGTCCCGGCGACATTGCGGCAGGAATAGCTGCCCATCGTTTCGATCCGCGCGACCGGGCTGCCAAGGATCTGGCGCGCAGCGCGGTCAACGCCAAACCGCGCCCAATCATTGAACGCCTTGGCGGTGCCGCAACGCACTGCGCCGATATTGCTGACGCTCAGCGGAGCACGGTCGCCTGCCAGCGCCATCAGTTGCACCGTGCCCAGCTTGTTGCATCCGGGGGCGGCGTAGGCATCGGGCAGGGCATCGAACCGCGCACCGCTGGCACCAAGATCAGCAAGGCAGCTCGCATCTTCGGGGCGTGGGGCATAGGATTGCGGGGCGGAACTGACGCGGGTGGCCGGGCGGGCCGCAGGGGTGCGGTCTGATGTGCTGACGGAACCGGGCGCCGCGCCGCCGGGGATCAACGAACCGCACCCCGCCAGCGCCAGCGTGGCTGCAAGCAGCGTCGTTCCGCGAATCTTGCCTGTGCCTGTCATTGCTAAGGACTATTGCCCAGCAATGGTTAACAGACCGGAAACGAATGCGGATAGGCGATGGTTTTAAGTGGGGTAGGGAAAAGGTCTTAGAGGCCGCGCGCTCAGATAATCCCCGGTTTTGGCCGGGTAACCTTGCTGACCACGATGATCGCCGCCATCGCTGCTGCAAAACCCGGGACGATTTCGTAAAGGCCGGGGCCGCCGCCCAGCGCGGCGGGTAGCTGCGCGTTCCAGCCCAGCGCGATCCATCCGGCCACCACGCCCGCACCCGTCACCAGCCCGGCCACCGCGCCCGCCCCGGTCATGCCCGTGCCATGCGTGCCATGCGTGCCATCTTTACCATGCCACATCAGCGCCAGCAGGATCAGCGGGCCGAACGCCGCGCCAAACCCGGCCCAGGCATTGGCGACCAGGCCCAGCACCTGGCTGTTCGGATCAGCCGCAATCACTATCGCGGCGATGGCGACCAATGCGACCGCGCCGCGCGAGACATTGACCGCCTCACGCTCGCTGGCGTTACGGCGCAGGAACAGGCGGTAGAAATCCTCGGTCAACGAACTGGAGCTGACCAGCAGCTGCGATGAAATCGTGCTCATGATCGCGGCCAGCAGTGCGGCATACAGGAACCCTGTTACCGCCGGGTGGAACAGCAATTGCGCCAGCACGATGAAGATCGTTTCGGGGTCGTCCACCACCAGCCCGTTGCGTTCCGCATAGGCCCGCCCCGCGATGCCCAGTCCGATCGAGCCAAGCAGCGCAATGCCCATCCAGCCCATCCCGAACGCCGCCGCGCGGCGCACGTTTTCCACACGGTTAATTGCCATGAAGCGCACAATGATGTGCGGCTGACCGAAATAGCCCAGCCCCCATGTCACCGCGCTGATAAAGCCGATAGCGGTGAGGCCGTAAGTGAGGTCGAGAAACCCCTCTTGCGGCACCGCCACGACACTCCCGCCCGCCTCGCCGCCGGGGCCGAACATCACCACCAGCGGCATGATGACCAGCGCCCCCATCATGATCAGTCCCTGCACGAAATCGGTCAGGCTGACCGCCAGAAACCCGCCAACCATGGTATAGGCCAGCACGATCCCGGCAGTGATGACGATGCCGAGCATATAGTCGCTCAGCCCGGTGTTCGGGAGGATTCCGGCAAAGGCGGTTTCAAACAGCTTCCCCCCGCCGACAAGGCCGGCCGCGGTATAGACGGTGAAGAAGGCGACGATGATGATTGCCGATGTCACCCGCAGCGCGGTGCCGCGTTCGGGGAAGCGGTTGGCGAGGAATTGCGGGATGGTGAGCGCGTTGCCGATCCGCTCGGTCTGTTCGCGCAGTCGCGGGGCAACCAGCACCCAATTGGCGAGCGCGCCGATGAACAGCCCGATCCCGATCCACGCTTCGACCAGCCCGGTGGCATACAGCGCGCCGGGCAGGCCCAGCAGCAGCCATCCCGACATATCGGATGCGCCTGCGCTCAGCGCGGCGACCGATGGCGGCAGGTTGCGCCCTGCCAGCAGATAGCCGGCAGAATCCCCGGTCGATCTGCGCCAGGCGTAAAGCCCGATGGCGAGCATCACGACAAAATAGGCGGCGAGGGAAGCGAGAGTGGCACTGTTCATGGCGCGGTGGGTAACAAGCGCGCGAGCGCTTGGCCACCGCTAGCCGGGATTTTTTCCCGCCTGCGCCGATCAGCCGTCCTTGCGGCGGCGTGCTTTCTTGCGTTCGTTGGGGTCGAGGATCGCCTTGCGTAGACGGATCGATTGCGGGGTCACTTCGACCATTTCATCGTCGTCGATATAGGCGATGGATTGTTCCAGGCTCATCCGGCGCGGCGGGGTCAGGCGGATCGCTTCGTCCTTGCCCGATGATCGCACGTTGGAAAGCTGCTTGGCCTTCATCGGGTTGACTTCAAGATCATCGGGCTTGGCGTTTTCGCCGATGATCATGCCTTCATACAGCTTCATCTGCGGGGCGACGAACAGTTCACCGCGTTCTTCGAGCATATTGAGCGCATAGGCATTGGCATCGCCATCGCCGTTTGAAATCAGCACGCCGTTCTGCCGCCCTTCGATCGAGCCCTTGTAGGGGCCGTATTTTTCGAACAACCGGTTCATGATCCCGGTGCCGCGCGTGTCGGACAGGAATTCGCCGTGATAGCCGATCAGCCCGCGTGACGGGGCGGAAAAGGTGATGCGGGTCTTGCCAACGCCCGACGGGCGCATTTCGGTGAGGTCAGCCTTGCGGCGCTGCATCTTTTCCACGACCGTGCCCGAATGTTCGTCATCCACGTCGATGACCACGGTTTCGTATGGCTCCATGCGCTTGCCGTCTTCCTCGCGGAACAGCACGCGCGGGCGGCTGATGCCGAGCTCGAACCCTTCGCGGCGCATCGTTTCGATCAGCACGCCCAACTGCAATTCACCGCGCCCGGCGACTTCGAAGGCGTCCTTGTCCTCGGATTCGGTGACGCGGATGGCGACGTTGGTTTCGGCCTCGCGCAGCAACCGGTCGCGGATGATGCGGCTGGTCACCTTGGTGCCTTCGCGCCCCGCCATCGGGCTGTCATTGACCGAAAAGCGCATCGCCAGCGTCGGCGGGTCAATCGGCTGGGCGGCGATCGGTTCGGACACCGAAGGATCGCAGATGGTGTTCGCAACGGTCGCCTTTTCAAGGCCTGCCAGAGCAATGATGTCGCCCGCCTGTGCGGTTTCCACCGGCACGCGTTCCAGCCCGTCAAAGCTCATCAGCTTGGTCGCGCGGCCCACTTCGATCACCTTGCCGTCCATATCGATGGCGTGGATCGGATCATTGACCTTGATCGTGCCCGACTGCACCCGGCCGGTAATCACGCGGCCCATGAAGTTGTCACGATCAAGCAGCGTGGCAAGGAAGCTGAACTTCGCATTCGGGTCGAGGCCGGGGGCGGGGACGTGTTCGATGATCTTTTCGAACAGCGGGGCAAGGCTGCCTTCGCGGCGATCCTGATCTTCGCTGGCATAGCCATCGCGGCCCGATGCATAGAGCACCGGGAATTCGAGCTGATCGTCGGCAGCATCAAGGCTGACGAACAGATCGAACACTTCGTCCAGCACTTCCTGCGGGCGACCATCGGGACGGTCGATCTTGTTGACGACGACAATCGGGCGCAGGCCCAGCGCCAGTGCCTTGCCGGTCACGAACTTGGTCTGCGGCATCGCGCCTTCGGCACTGTCGACCAGCAGGATCACGCCGTCCACCATGCTGAGGATGCGTTCCACCTCAGCGCCGAAATCGGCGTGGCCGGGGGTGTCGACAATGTTGATGCGCGTGGTGGTGCCATCCGCGCCATGCCATTCGACGCTGGTGCACTTGGCAAGGATCGTGATCCCGCGTTCCTTTTCCAGATCGCCCGAATCCATTGCCCGTTCTTCGACCCGCTGGTTTTCGCGGAAGGTGCCCGATTGGCGGAACAACTGGTCGACCAACGTGGTCTTTCCGTGGTCAACGTGGGCGATAATCGCGATATTTTTCAGGGCAGACGACATTCGGGAAACTTCCGGTAAAAAAGCCGGTCGCGGGGCGTCCGGTGCATGAAATACGGGCAGCGCGCGCCGGGCACGATGCGTTAGGCGGTGTTTGTGGCGAGTTAGCGACAGGCCTTAACGCTACGGCAAGCTGCCATAGGCATCAGGCTTGCTGCGATGCAACATTGCCGCGCCGCCTAGCGCAAGCGCGCGCGCGGGGCAAGCGCAGGGCTTTGTGGAGCGATGGGCGGTGGGCGTGGCGGTGTGACTCTTGCGCAACACTCTGCCGTTTTGCCTTGGAAAAGCGTGGGTCTGCGGCTTGCTGCTGGCGCAACGCTGGCTTATCACCGGCGCTGCACGACCACGGGAGAGAACGCATCTTGAGATGTGGGCCCTAACCGGCGCCGGGGTCGCGGGATTTAGGAGAGGAGCTTCCATGCGTTCGACCACCACCGGCTTTGCCGGATCATATCGATTCACCCTGCTTGCTGGCGCAGCGGCTTTTGCGCTTGCAGCACCGGGCGTAGCCTTTGCGCAAGATGAGACGCCCGAAGCCGAGGCACCGGAAAGCAGCAACGTCATTATCGTGACCGCGTCCAAGCGCGAACAGACGCTGCAGGAAACCCCGATTTCGGTTTCGGTGACCAGCGGCGAAACACTCGAAAACGCGCAGATCCGCGACGTGCTCGATCTGCAGACGGTCACGCCATCGCTGCGGGTCAGCCAGCTGCAGAATGCTTCGTCGACCACGTTCATCATCCGTGGCTTTGGCAACGGGAGCAACAATTTCGGGATCGAACCGTCGGTCGGCGTGTTCATCGACGGTGTGTTCCGTTCGCGTTCGGCCGCTTCGCTGTCCGATCTCAACATGGTTCAGCGCATCGAAGTGCTCAACGGCCCGCAATCCACGCTGTTCGGCAAGAACGCCAGCGCTGGCGTGATTTCGGTGATCACCAAGGAACCGCAATACACATTCGGCGGCCAGGTCGAAGCCAGCTACGGCAATTATGATGCGGTCGTGCTCAAGGGTGAAATCACCGGCCCGATCAGCGAAAATATCGCGTTTTCATTGGACGGCAGTTACAACCGTCGTGATGGCTATGCCCGGATCGTCAACCTCAACGAAGACATCTCCGACCGCAACCGCTGGTCGGCGCGCGGCCAGTTGCTGATCGAACCGACGGCTGATCTCAAAATCCGTGCGATCGCCGATTACAGCAAGATTGACGAAGCATGTTGTATGGTCAGCACGCTGGTGGCCGGGCCCACGGCCGGGGCTACTTTTGCGGTTGGCGGTCAGCTGGATACTGATTTTTTCAGCTTCAACACCTTCCTCAACAAGGTTCCGATCAACGAAGTCGAAAATTATGGCGGTTCGGTGCAGGTTGATTGGAATGTCGGCAGTCTGACGTTGACATCGATCACCTCCTATCGCGAACTCGATAACTTTGTCGATCAGGACGTTGATTTCACAAGCGCCGACATCGTGAACGAGCTTCGTGATCAGGCGGTTGAAACCTTTACCCAGGAACTGCGCATCGCGTCCGACTTTGATGGGCCGATCAACTTCCTTTTAGGTGGGTTTTATTTCGACGAGACGGTTACGCAAAACAGCGGTTTGACCACAGGGGTAAATTCGCGCGCGTTCTTCGATCTGTTGGCGGGGGGTGGTGTGCCGGGCACCCTCAGCTTCGTTGAAGGCGCGCTGGGCCTTCCGCAGAACAGCATATTCTCGCCCGGCGCCCTGACTGCCGAGCAGTTCTCCATGGACAATGAAGCATGGTCTGTATTCGGCACCGTGGATTTGGAACCGATTGACGGCCTCGTCTTCACCGCCGGGTTCAACTACACCGACGATAAAAAGAACTTTGCATTCGCCCAGCAATCCTTCGATGAATTGTCGAACATCAATCTGGTCGATGCGTTCATTGTTGGTGGTATTGCGCAGACACTCGCGATCCCACCGAGCCAGGTGACGCCGGCGGTGATTTCCGGGTTTGCCAGCAACCCTGCGACGGCACCGATCTTCAACGCCATTGCCGGACAGGCAATTAATCCGGCGACCAATCCGCTGCTTGGCTTGACCCCCTTGCAATTCCAGCCGCCGTTCCTTGCTCTGCCCAACGCGGTGGAGCCAGGCCGGACAAATGACGACAAATTGACCTATCTGCTGCGCACGTCGTATCAGGTTTCAAACGAGGTCAATGTTTACGCCAGCTACTCGACCGGCTTCAAGGCAAGCTCTATCAACCTGTCGCGTGATAGTCGCCCGGTGTTCGGCGATTTCATCCCCGGGCCCGGCGGTTCGACCATCCTTGCTCCGTCCTCGCCAATCCGCGATGCCGGACTGGCGGTGCCCAACCTCGGCACCGGGTCGCGTTTTGCCGGGCCGGAAAAGGCGGAAGTCTATGAAATCGGCGTGAAGGCGCAGTGGCCGGGCTTTGGTTTCAATCTCGCGCTGTTCGACCAGACGATCAAAGGCTTCCAGAGCTTCCTGTTCACCGGCACCGGCTTCCAGCTCAACAACGCAGGCGAGCAATCGGTGAAAGGGTTCGAACTTGATACCACGATCAGGCCAGCTGATGCGCTGGTGCTGACGTTTGCGGTGACTTATCTTGATCCGCTGTTTGACAGCTTTCTCGAAAGCCCGGTGGGCGACCTTACCGGTCAGCGGCCCGGCGGGATTCCGGCGTGGAACCTTTCCACCTCGGCAACCTACACCCACGAATTCGGGGCGAGCGGCAACAAGCTGATGACGCGCGTCGATTTCAGCCATGAAAGCAACACGCCAATCAACAATGGTTTGCCGACTTTCAATGCTGGATTGGGCAACACCCAGATCTTCAATACTGAAGTGAACCTGGTGAACGCCTCGATGATCCTGCAGCTCGATAACGGGCTGGAAGTGGGCGCTTGGGCGCGCAACCTGCTTGATGATAAATACATCATCACGGTGTTCGACTCCACCGCACAGGCAGGTTCTGTTTCAGGCTATCCGAACCAGCCGCGCACCTACGGCGGTCTGGTGCGCTTCAAGTTCTGAGCCCACGCTTCGGCTGACAAGCAAAAGAGGCCCCGCGCAGATGATGCGCGGGGCTTTTTTTATGTTTGCGTTACGCGCGCGATTGTGTTGATTTGCCAAGGCTTCATAAGGGCGAAGGGGATCACATAATGCGATGGATGATTTTGCCTTTCAACCGATATGCCGATTTTCACGGGCGTTCGCGGCGAATGGAATACTGGATGTTTCAGCTCCTCAATTCGGTGGTGACGCTGGTACTGATAACACCGTTCATCTACACGATCGTGAGTGTGACGATGGCACTACCTGATGATCCGAACATATTAGCTGCCGCATACTTGGAAATAACTACAAACTGGATGAGCCTTCCTATGATCTGTCTGGCCCTTCTCGGTCTGTATATATTAGCCTCCTTCATTCCCTTGCTTGCGGTTACCGTGCGGCGGCTGCATGATCGCGACATGTCAGGCTGGTTATATCTTGTCGCCGGTTTGGTGCCGTTGGTGTTGCCGGGAACGGTAGGCCCCAACCGCTATGGCCCTGATCCCAAAGACCCATACGGTGGATACGTTTTCGCCTGAGTCTGATCGCGCGGGCGCTGCCGGGGGTTACAACTCCCGCAGCGCCTGCGCCGGTTTCGCCCGCAGCAACGGCAGCGATCCGGCGAGGGCGAAGGCGAGAACTAGCGCCACGCCAAACCCGAGCACGCCGAGCACCTGGCCCCAATCGGGCAGCCAGTCGAAGCTGAACAGTTGGGTGATCACCACCCACGCCAATGCCGATCCGAGCCCCAGCGCCACCAGCGCCAGAACGCCCGCGATCAGACCATATTCGGCCAGTTGCAGCAGCAATATCTGCCGCCGGCTGGCCCCCAGCACCCGCAGCATGACCGTGTCATAGGTGCGCGCCGCCCGCGCCGCCGCGATTGCGCCCATCAGCACCGCCAGCCCCGCCAGCACAGTCACCGCCGCCGCCGCCAGCGTGGCGAGGCTTACCTGTTCAAGGATGGTGCGCGCCTCGTCCAGAATGCTGCCGACTTCGATCACTGAACTCGACGGCATTTCGCTGACCAATGCGCGCAGCAACCGCCCGCGCGCGTCGCTATCCGCGCCTTCGGGCAGGTCGATGGTGGCCGACAGATTGTGCGGCGCATCGCTGATCGCATTGCGGCTGAACACCAGCAGGAAGTTGAACCCCATGCTTTCCCAATCAATCTTGCGCAGCGATGCGATGCGCGCGGTGCGTTCCACGCCGAGGATGCCGATGGTGATGTAATCGCCCACCTCCAGCCCGGCGGCGTTGGCCAGATCAACGTCCATCGACACCAGCGACTCGCCATCGTGCATCGGGCTCCACCATTCGCCCGCCACCACGCGGTTGCCCTGCGGCAGCGTGTCGGAATAGGTCAGCCCGCGTTCGCCGCGCAGGCCCCACGCGCCGTCGGGGATCTGATCCAGATCGGCAACCCGCACCATCGCGTCCTTAGGCCCGAAAGCCAGCACTGCGCCGCGCATGGTCGGCACGGTGCGGATTGCGGCCTTGGGGAAATCCTGCTGGATCAGATCGAAGAACCGCGCCTCCTTATCGCGCGGCACGTCGAGCACGAAGTAATCGGGCGCATCGCGCGGCACGCGGCTTTGGATATTGCCGTCAATCGCGCTTTGCACGGCGGCCAGCAGCACGAAGGCGGCAAGGCCAAAACCCAGCGCCGTGACCAGCGCCCCTGTTGGCGCGCCGGGGCGGTGGATGTTCGACAATGCGCTGCGCAACAAGGGATTGGCCGGACGCGGCAGGCGGCGGGCGAGTTGCTGGATGCCCCAGCCAAGCCCCGCCAACAGCGCCAGCGCGCCGCCTGCACCGATCAGGAACCCACCCGAAAGTCGCGGTTGCGCGGTGGTCAGCAGCGCCAGCGCGCAGATCGCGGCGATCCCCAGCCCGGTGGCAATCAGCGCGCGTCTGTCACGCCCCAGCGGCACAATCCCCGACCGCATCAGCGCCATCGCCGGATAGCTGCGCGCGCGCAGCAAGGGCGCAGCGGCGAATGCAAAGGCGACCAGCAAGCCATAGGCCGCCGCCAGCGCTAGCGGGGCCGGAGCGATGATAAACCCGCTTTCCACCGGCAGCAGCCCCTGCAACGCCGCGCCCAGCACGGGCGTGATCAGCACGCCCGCGGCCAGCCCGGCAAGGCTCCCCACCAGCGCCGCAACCCCGATCTGCATTGCATAGATGCGCACGATATCGCCCGATGTCGCGCCCAGCACTTTCAGCGTGGCGATGCTGGTGCGCCGTTGATCGAGATAGGACGACACCCCGCCCGCGATCCCGATGCCCGCGATCACCAACGCAGCCAGCCCCACCAGCGTGAGAAAATCGCTCATCTGCCGCACGAACCGATCGGTGCTGGGCGATGCGCGGTCGCGGGTGCGGATGTCGAACCCGGCATTGGGGAAGGCGTCTGTCAGCGCCTCCTCAACCGCCTTGGGATCGCGCGCGGGATTGGCGAAAGCGACGCGGTGCTTGCTTTGATAAAGCGCGCCGGGCTGTAGCAATCCGGCGGCGGCAGGCACGCCTTGCGCGACGATCACCGTCGGGCCCATCTGGAACCCTTCGGACAGGCGATCAGGCTCGTCCTTGATCACGCCAGCGGCTGTGAGGGTGGCGGTGCCGACGGTGAAACTGTCACCCAAGGCGATGCCGAGCCGGTCAATCGCGGTTTGCGCAATCCATGCGTTGCTGCCCGAAGGCGCGCCAACCTCGCGCCCGTCGGCCAGCACCAACGCGCCGAACATCGGCCATTTGGCGTCCACCGCCTTGAGCTCAATCGGCGCGGCGGCTTGCGCCGTGCTGGCCATCGCCTGCAACCGGAACCCGCTCGAAACCTCGCCATATTCCTCCAGCGCGGCGCGTTGATCGGGGGCAAGGTCGCGCTGCCATATTTCGACTTCGAGATCGCCGCCGAGCAGTTCCTGCCCGGATGCGGCCAATTCGCGTTCGATCGCCGATGTCAGCGTGCCAATTGCCGCGAGCGCGGCGGTGCCGAGGAAAATGCACATCAGCAGCAATCGCAAGCCCCGGAACCGGGCGTTGAGATCGCGCCGGGCAATGCGCCACGCCGTCTTGAGAGGAAGGCTCATGCTGCGTCAGCTGCGCTTGGCGCGGTGTCCGATACGATCACTCCGTCGGCCATCGTCAACACCCGCTCGCACCGCGCGGCTAGCTGTGCATCATGGGTGATGATCAGCAACGTTGCCCCCGTTTCGGCGCGGCGGGCAAATAGCAGGTTGATGATCTCCTCCCCGGTGGCGGCGTCAAGATTGCCGGTCGGTTCATCAGCGAAGATCAGATCGGGGCGCGGCGCGGTGGCGCGGGCGATGGCGACGCGTTGCTGTTCGCCGCCGGAAAGCTGGGTGGGATAATGTCCGGTGCGGTGGCCAAGGCCGACAGCGGCAAGTTCCGCCTGCGCGCGCGGCGCGGCGTCCGCCATTCCGGCAAGTTCCATCGGGGTGGCGACGTTTTCGGCTGCGGTCATGGTGGGGAGCAGATGGAACGCCTGAAGCACAATTCCGATACGCCCCCGGCGCGCGGCGGCAAGGCCATCTTCGGACAGGGCGGCGAAATCCGCGCCCGCCACCGTCACGCTGCCGCCGCTGGCGCGTTCAAGCCCCGACAGCACCGCCATCAGCGAGCTTTTGCCCGAACCCGATGGGCCAAGCAGCGCCACCACCTCACCGCGCGCAATGTCCAGATCAATCCCGCGCAGGATCGTGACCGGCGCAGCTTGGCTGCCGAGGGTGAGGGTAAGGTTGCGGGCGCTGATCGCGAGAGAGGGACTTGTCACAGGTTTCCGATGGCATAGTTGGTGGGGTGCGGGCAAGTTACTCGCAGGGGAGGTTCACGGATGCACAAGCGCGGTTGGTCGAATATTGCAGGGTTTGGCGCGTTTGCGCTGGTGTTGGCGCTGGTGTTGGCCCTGATGTTGACAGCGTGCAGCGACAGCGCGGGCGAGGATGCGACCCGCTCTCCCGCAGCGGCTGCGGACGCTGCGGCCCTGCCAGCGATCCCGGTGATGGGGCCGGAACGGCGGATTATCGCCTTTGGGGATAGCCTGTTTGCCGGATACGGCCTCGATCCGGCGCAAAGCTACCCGGCGCGGCTGGAAGCGGCCCTGCGGGTGAAAGGCATCAATGCCGCGATCACCAATGCCGGGATTTCGGGCGATACGACCGCCGCGGGCCTGCAACGGCTGGCCTTCACGCTCGATGCACAAGAACGCAAGCCAGATCTGTTCATCCTTGAACTGGGCGGGAATGATCTGCTGCGCGGATTGTCGCCGGATGAAACCAAAGCCAATCTGGCCAAGATGCTCGATGAATTGCGCGCGCGCGATATTCCGGTGTTGCTGATGGGAATGCGCAGCCCGCCGAATTACGGGCCGGAATATCAGGCGCAGTTTGATGTGCTCTACCGCGATCTTGCCAGCGAATATGGCGCAGACCTGATCCCGTTCTGGCTGGAGGACATCTACCGCGAGCCGGAGCTGTTCCAGTCCGACCGGATCCACCCCACGGCTGAAGGGATCGACCGGCTGGTTGCGGCGACCATGGGCGAGGTTGCGGAGGCTTTGCCGGAGAAGAAGTAGCCAATTGCGCACCCCGCCTGCGCGGGGACTCACATTTTTTCCACTTCCCCCCCGCTAACCCGCCAGATCGCGGCCTCACCCCTGATCGCGTCAAAGGGGGCAAGTTCCGTGCCAGTCATCCACACCTGCGCCCGCCCTTCGCGCAAACGGCGGAACAATTCGGCGCGGCGCACCGGGTCGAGATGCGCGGCGACTTCATCGAGCAGCAGCACGCTGGGCCGCCCGGCCGAGGCCAGCACGCCGTGAGCCAGCGTGATCGCGATCAGCATCGCCTTTTGCTCGCCGGTTGAACAGGATGCGGCGGGCTGACGGGTGGAGGCCATCACCACCTCCAATTCATCGCGCTGCGGCCCGGTGAGCGCGCGGCCCGCCGCCCGGTCGCGCGGGCGATTTCTGGCAAGGTCTGCGCGCAGCGCCACCTCGTCCACCGGCCCGCCGGGGCGATAGGTCAGCGCGGGGCGGGCGAAAGGTTCGGGCGGCAGCGCGGAAAGTTCGTCCGCCAATCGTGTCACCAGTGCGGCGCGGGTGCGCGCCACCGCCGCGCCGTGATCGGCCGCCTGCGCCTCCACCGCGTCCATCCAATGCGGATCGCCGCCGCTTTCCAGCACGCGCCCGCGTTCGCGCAAGGCGGTCTCCAGCGCGTTCACCCGCCGCGCATGGTCGGGCGCTATGGCGAGCGCCATGCGGTCGATGAACCGCCGCCGCGCACCCGCGCTGTCGGTGAACAATCCGTCCATCGCAGGGGTCAGCCAGCTTAGCGCCAGCCATTCGGCCAGGCTCGCCGCGCTGGCAGGCGCACCATTGACCCGCACCAGCCGCCGTCCGGGCTGCCCCGCTTCGGTATAGGTGCCGAGCCGCGCAGAGATGGTGCCCGCTTCGGTCAGGCTCGCCCCGATGGCAAAGGGCAGGGGCGGGTCGTCCGGCGCAGCCCTGCGCGCCACCTCGCCAAGGTTGGCGCGCCGCAGCCCGCGCCCCGGCCCCAGCAGCGAGAGTGCTTCGAGCAGGTTGGTCTTGCCTGCCCCATTCTCGCCCACCAGCAGGTTGAAATGCGCCGTATCCGCCAGCGTGGTCGCGGCGTGATTGCGGACATTTTCAAGGCTGATTTTGCTGAGCGCCATCGTGTCAGCGCGGGTAGCACAGGCGCGCGATTTGGCCAGTGCGGCACGCCTGAAATCCGCAATCCCAATCCTTGGTGAAAATTCCCAAGCTTTCGTTTGCCTGAACGGGCTGTCGCGGCGGCGAAAGCAAGGAAATGGCGCAAATCAGCCATTTTTCGAGTTTGGCACGGCCCGTGCAAAGTGTTCTGCGTCCCCGGGATGGTCCCGCCGGACAGTAAAATACACCAAGGAGTTACCACCATGTTTGCCCAGGAAGTTTCAAACCGTCTGTTCGCTGCCGCTTTCTCGGTCGTCATTTCGGCCGCGTTTTTTGCCTATGCGATCGTACCTGCCAGCCCCGGCCTTGTTGCCTGAGCCTGACCTCACCCAACTTTCTTAAAAGGATCATTTCCCATGTTCGGCCCCGAAACCAGTGCCCGCTTCGTCTCTGCCGCCTTTGCTGTCGTGTTGACGGTTGCTAGCTTCGCCTATGCGATCATCCCCGCCAGCCCCGGCATGATGGCGTAACCCGCCGCGCCTGCTTCACTATTCGGATATGAGGGATTTTTGACATGAGCAACATCACCAACCCCCCCGGTGGCAAGCCGCCGCGCGCCAGCTTCCATCTCGACAAGACCAACGCCAAGGTATTCGGCGTGTGCGCCGGGATTGCCGACTATTTCGGCATTGATGCGATGCTGGTGCGGATCGGGTTCGTCGCCGCCACCCTGTTCGGCTTTGGCGCCCCGGTGCTGATCTACCTCGCCGTCGCGCTAATCGCGGATTGATTTTTCTGGCAGGCGGGCACCTCCAACGGTGCCCGCTGCCCGGGTTTCACATCGCCGAGATGCCACCATCCAGTTTCAGTTCAGCCCCGGTCATGAAGCGGCTTTCGTCGCTCGCCAGATAGAGCACCGCATTGGCGATATCGTTGGGTTCGCCCACGAATTTGAGCGGGATCTGCCGCGCCAGTTTTTCCAGCAACACCCCCTTGTCGAGCGACGCCGCCTTGGCGGTCCCGTCAAGGATCGGCGTGTCGACAAAGGTCGGATGCACCGAATTGCAGCGGATGTTCATGTTTTTCTTCGCACAATGCAGCGCAATCGACTTTGACAGCATCCACACCGCCGCTTTTGAGGCATTGTAGGCGGGCATGGTATCGCTCGCGATCAGGCCCGCGATGCTCGAAATGTTGATGATCGACCCGGGCGCGTGTTCGCGCATCAACGGCAGGGCTTTCTGACAGCCGTGGAAAATCGAATTGACGTTGATGTCGAAACACCGCTGCCAATCGGCAAAATCGCAGGTTTCGATATTGCCCGCCACCCCGATCCCGGCATTATTGACCAGCACGTTAAGCCCGCCGAGGTGTTCGCGCGCGGCATCGACTGCGGCTTCCCACTGCACCGGATCGGTCACGTCATGCGCGATGGCAAAGGCGGTGCCTGCGCCCATTTCGGCATTGATCAGCGCCGCTGTTTCCTGCGCCCCCGCAGCGTTGATATCGGTCGCCAGCACCCGCGCGCCTTCCTGCGCCAGTCGGATGCAATGCGCGCGGCCCAGCCCCTGCGCCCCGCCGGTTACCAATGCGAGCTTGCCCGCTACACGTCCTGCCATGATTCAATCCTCTCCCAAATATTCCGGTGTTTGTAACATTGCGATGCGCACGTCCACCGCGTGGCCCGCGCGCCGCCACTCAGCGACGAAGCGCGAAAGATCGCGCAAGGCGACCCGGTGGACGGTGATGTTTTCGCCTTCAGTCCCCCCGCCTTCACCGACGCGGGTAAGGTCGCGCGCGCGCAGCAGGGTGAAAGCTTCGGACACCATGCCGGGTGAGGAATAGAACTCGCCCAGCACCTCCAACCGCGCAGCGCGGTAGCCGGTTTCCTCCTCCAGCTCGCGCGCGGCGGCGGTCAGTGCATCTTCGCCTTCGCCGCCGGCATCATCGTCGACCAGACCGGCCGGCAACTCGAGACAGAAGCGGCCCAGCGGCACGCGGTATTGGCTGACGAGGATGACGTGGCGGGTGCCGTCGGCGTCATCATCCAGCGCGATGATCACCGCCGCACGAATGCCGCGTGCGCGCCCGACATATTCCCACCGCCCGCGTTTCTTGGCGGTGATAAAGCGGCCTTCCCACATTACCTGTTCGGGAAGATCAGCGTCGCGGTCTTTTTGCAAGATGAGAGTCCCCGTTCATCCTAAGCTTGTCGAAGCATGGTCGGCACAGCGAGCGCCCTTCGACAGGCTCAAGTCGAACGGGTCAAGCGCGAATTGAGGGGAGGGAACCTAAACCTCGATCAGGCGGTCAGGCAGTTCGTTCACATCATCCGCGCCGCGCGGGAAATGCTGTGCCAGCACAAAGCCGACATCGCCGATGCCCACCGCCAGCCCTTCGGCAATCCGGCCTTTGCGGATTTCGATCAGCATATCGCCCATCGCCTCGCCCCACACCTCGGCGGAGACAACCGCAGCGATGCTTTCATCGGCGACGATTTCCGCGCGGTGTTCGCGCATCGACAGATAGATCATCACCCCGGTGCGCCCTGTGGTGCGGCGATCCGCGCCCACCTTGAACTGGCGCACTGCCTGCGCGTGGACGCGGATGGTCTTGGTGGGGCCGGGGATGAGCGCGAATTTGAGCGGCTCCCACTGCTGCACCAGCATCACCGCTAGGAAAGTGAGCAGCCCCAACCCGATCACCATGCTGGCCAGCTCGCCCGTGCTCCATTGATGGCCCCAGCCGCCGATCAGGCGATCCCACAGGTCAAGGAACGGTAGCGGAAAGGCTGCGAACAGGCTCATCACGGTGAACGCCGCGCCCACCGCCCACAGCAAGGCGACATCGGTATAGCCATCGGATCGGTCAGCCAGCACGGTGACGATTTCGCCCGAGGTCTGCGCCTCGGCTGCGGTCACGGCGTCAGCCACCAGCTTGCGCCCGGCATCATCAAGATAGGCCATTTTTTACCACCCCCCCGATGCGCCGCCGCCGCCGAACGACCCGCCGCCGCCGGAAAAGCCCCCACCGCCGCCAAATCCACCGCCAAAGCCGCCGCCGCCCCAGCCATCATCATCGCCGTCCGACAGCGCGCCGCGCAAAATCGCGCTGCCCACTTCCCACAGGATAATGTCGCGGGCGGTGTCGCCCATGTCGCGGCCCAGCGAACCTTCGCGCGCGCCCCACGGGCCAGCGCCCTTGGAACGATATTTGCGCCGCCGCCTGCGCCCGGACATGATCGGCAGGATGAAAAAGAAGACCATGAACGCCAGCCAGATCAGCACGCCCACGGGAAATCCGCCGTCGCCTGCGCGCTTTTTGCCCGCGTCGGCGGCGATTTGCGCGGCTTCTTCGGGGGGCAATTGCAACTGGGTGATGATCGCGTCGGTGCCTGCCTCGATCCCGCCGGGGAAGTCCCCGTCGCGGAAAGCGGGAAGGATTTGGTTCTGGATGATCAATGCCGACAGCGCATCGGTCAGATAGCCTTCGAGGCCATAGCCAACCTCGATCCGCACCTTGCGATCATTGGGCGCGACCAGCAGCAGCGCGCCGTCATTGCGGCTTTCATCGCCAAGGCCCCAAGCCCGGCCGAGCTGATAGCCGTAATCGGATATGTCATAGCCGTTGAGGTCGGGAATCGTGGCGATCACCAACTGGCGCTGCGATTGGGTTTCGAGCGCTTCCAGCTTGGCGGTGAGCGCCGCTTCGGCTTCGGGCGTCAGAATGTCGGCATTATCGACCACCCGCCCGGTGAGTTCGGGAAATTGCGGCTGCGCGGCAAGGGGCGCGGCAAGCCACACCCCCGCCAGCGCGAGCACCGCAGCGAAGAGGAGGGTGAGGCGCTTCATGTCGCAGGTGCGCCGTCACCATCGTCAGTTGGCGGCGCTCCCGGTTGATTGGCTTCATCGAGGTGGGATTCCAACGCATTGACGCCTGCGCGCAAACCGGCTTGCCATTGATCCGCCTTGAAGTGCGGCACAACGGCTTCCTCGAAAAGAGTGGCAAATATTCGTCCAACTACCAACTTTTCCTCATCTTCCATGCTCTGAAAGGCATCGGCAGTGTCTTTGTCTTTGATGGCGAAGGAGGCGCTGAATACTCGATCTGCTGGGACGAGCACGAATACAACCCAATGCTTGCCGATCTTGCCAAGCTTCTCAAGCTTTTCTCCCACGGACGACGACAGTTTCCCCGAGTCGGCTCCCTGAAGCCCCGGAGATGTCACTAGGACGACGGCGACTCCGGCCCGCTCCTGAAGCTGCGCTAATCGCTCTTGCATTTCCTCTTTGAATTCTGCCGTCAATACGCCCGCATCGTCGGCAACGAGGTCGTCGAAGCTGAGTGTCAGCTTGTTCGAACCAGTTGGCATGGCAGCGGCGGGCGATGTAAACAGCACCCCCGCCAGCGCGAACACCAAGAGCAGGTAACGAAACACGCCGATCAATTCGACGTCATATCAAGCGTTGGTGCGGCTTCGGCGCCTTCGGTCACCGCCTTGTAAGGCACCATCGGTTCCGCGCCGTGGATGATGTTTGCGCCGATGGTGTCAGGGAAGGTGCGGATCGTGGTGTTATATTTGCGCACCGCTTCGTTGTAGTCGCGCAGCGCCACCGCGATGCGGTTTTCGGTGCCTTCAAACTGGCTCTGGAACGCGAGGTAGTTCTGGTTCGACTGGATCTGCGGATAGGCTTCGAAACTGGCCAGCAGACGCCCGATCCCGGCGCTCATCTGCGACTGCGCGGCAGCGAATTGCTCCATCTTGGCCGGGTCATTCAGATCATCTCCGGTGATGTTGACGCTGGTCGCCTTGGCGCGCGCCTCGGTCACTTCGCGCAGGATGGTTTGTTCGTTTTCAGACGCGCCCTTCACAATCTCGGCAAGGTTGGGGATGAGATTGGCGCGGCGCTGGAACTGGGCTTCGACATCGGCCCATTTGGCCTTGGCTTCCTCCTCGGCAGCGGGGACAGAATTGATCCCGCAGGCGGCAAGGCTAAGCGCAGCGGCAGCGGCCAATGCGCCGCGCAGCATGGTGGTGAATTTCATCGAAATGATCCCTCCTGATGGCGCTGACCCGCCAATAGCGGGCAGCGCGGCAACTCCTGTATTGTGGATATAGCACACCACTTTGCGGGTTCAAGCGGCGGGGTGCGGAAAGCTTGGCGCTTGGCAGCGCGCAAATGGAGTGCCAGAAGGACAGTATTGCGGATAAAGGGGATCAATATGCTATCGGATTTCAAGGCTTTCATCGCCAAGGGCAATGTCATGGATCTGGCCGTGGGGGTGATTATCGGCGCGGCATTCGGCGCAATCGTCAAATCGCTGACCGACGAAATCATCATGCCGGTGGTCGGCGCGATTTTCGGCAATATCGATTTTTCTGATCGCTACCTCGTGCTGTCCGGCGAAGTTGCGGATGGCACCACGCTGGCCGCAGCGCGCGAAGCGGGCGCAAATGTGATCGGGCTGGGGGCGTTTGTGTCGGTGCTGATCAACTTTGTGATCCTCGCCTTCATCATCTTTCTGATGGTGCGGTATGTCACCAAGGTGAGCACGCAGTTCAGCAAGCCCGAAGAGGCAGCACCCGCAGGCCCAAGCGAAGTGGAGCTGCTGACCGAGATCAGGGACGCGTTGAAGAAATAACCTTTGCTGCGTGAGCCCGCGCGCAGGCGGGGGCCTCCCAAGGCTTGGCGCTAATTTGCCGGGAGGTTCCCGCCTTCGCGGGAACGCACAATAGGGCTGCTCACTTCACATTCAGGATTGGCGCGCTATATCGGCGGTGTCGGGCAACCGACTATGGCGATAAATTGCTGCGTGCAATAGATGCAACGGACCCGGGGGCAGTACCCGGCGGCTCCACCAGAAACGGCGACTTTTCGCCCGTTCTGATGGGGCCGAACCAGGATCGACGTGTGTTGAAAAGCGTAGTTTTTGCCCGGGCTGAGTAACCCGCATAAGGCTCAAAAACCATAAGTGCCAACGATAACGAAGCACTCGCAATCGCTGCGTAATTGATGGGCTAACGCCCTGATATTATTAGGCTAAAAAGCGCGGTTGGACCGACCGGGCAACAGAACGGATACCGGGGCTCCGGGGGTAGCTAGCAACAGAAACCCCCACCAAACTGATGGCGCAAGCTACTGACGATCCGAATTGGCGGCCCGCAGCTCGGCCACTTCCTTTTCCAGCTTGATCGCATCGAGGATCTTCGCCCCCGCCAGAAACACCGCGCCAGTGGTCGCCAGAAACAGCAGCTTGCCGCCAAAGCCGGGATATTCGGTCAGATAGGCGCTGCCCCGCGCCGTAGCGCCAAGTGCCAGCGCATAGATGATCGCGAACGCCTCAAAGCGGTTCTTGATCACAAACAGCCGACCGATCTTGCGTAGCATGGCGACTCCCGAACCTGCGCGACCCATTGCGTTGAGTCGCTTTAACAGTTTGGTAACTCTACGCCCAAGCGCAGTCTTCGCGCAAACGCGTTAACCAAGCTGTGCCAGATTGAGCGCATCGAGCAAGGCCAGCCGTGCCGAAATGACGCTGTTTGCGAGATTTTCCGAACCCAGATCGGCCGGATCGATCTGTTCGGGCCAATGCGCAGCGATGGTGCGTTCGATCAGTTCGGCTTTGGCTTCGGTAAGCAGGAAGCGCGGATCGACTGTGGCCGGGTCGCATACCACTCGCAGCCGCAGGCAGGCCGGGCCGCCACCGTTTGCCATCGACTGTTTCACATCGACCGGGATTACCTGCCGGATCGGGCCATTCCCGGCGAGCAACGCTTGCGCCCAAGCCCATACGCTGGCGCTTTCACGGCATTCCTCGGGCACGATCAGCGTCATGCTGCCATCGGGAAGAGTCAGGAGCTGCGCGTTAAACAGATAGGTGCGGATCGCCTCTTGCAGCGAGACGGCGCTCGACGGCACCTCGACCACTTCGAGCGCAGGGAAGGCGGTGCGGATTGCGTCATAGGCCCGCTGCTGGTTGGCAAAGGCTTCGGCATGGGTGAACAGCACCGGGCCATTCGCGACCGCGACCACATCATTGTGGAACGCGCCTGCTTCAATCGCAGCCGGATTCTGTTCGATGAACACGGTGCGCGCCGGATCAAGCCCGTGCGCGCGCGCCACAAGACGGCTGGCCTGTTCGTGCTGGCGCGCGGGGAAGCGCCCGCCCCCCGTCTCAAAAGGCTGTTTGCCATAGACGAACACCTCGACACCCGGCGCAGCGTGGCTTTCGCACAATCGCATATGATTGGCCGCGCCTTCATCGCCGAAGCTGGGCGGAACGGCATCGTGGATCGTGAAGTGCCGCGAATCGCCGAATGCGATTTCCAGCTGGCGTTTGGTATCGGGCCATTCCTGCGCGCGGTGGAGCATGGTGACGAGGTTGGCCGGCGTCAGGTGGCAACGCCTGTCGGCGGTATCCGGGGCGGGGCTGACGGTGGCGGCATTGGCAGTCCACATCGACGATGCCGACCACGGCGCGGCGCGCAATTGCGGCAGCTCGCTGCCGTCCAATGCCAGCGCCTGCACCAATGCATGGTTGGGGCGAGGCAGGGGCAGCAGGAACCCCTGCACGCCCAGCCGCGCGAGGTTCCCGCGCATCTTCGCCACCCCCTGCAACGCCGCCGCGCGCGGGTAAGACGGATCGCCCGCATGGCTGGCGCTGGCGATATTGCCGAGGCTGAGGCCGGCATAATTGTGGCTGGGGCCAACGATCCCGTCAAAATTGATTTCGGTGAGCATTCCTGTGTCCATCCCGTCATTGCGAGCGACCGCAAGGTCGCGCGGCAATCCATGATCGAACCTTGCGGCAAGCGGGCGGGCCATGGATCGCCGCGTCGCTGCGCTCCTCGCGATGACGAGGGAGAGTTACCGCGCCACGCTCCACACGGTATCGCCCTCGCTCACATCGAGCAGATCGGCGCTGGCCGAATCGATTGCGATGCCGCCGTCTGCGTCCAGCACCCTCGCACCAAAGCAGGCGCGGAAGGTGCCGAGCTGGCCGGTGGCAAGGATCGCCCGTTCACCTTCGCTGGCTGAAAGCGCGGTCACACTCGCCCGAACGCTGCCCTTCACGCTGGTCACATCATCGGTATGCGCAACCATGGTCGGCCCGCCATCGAAGATATCGACATAGCCATCGTGGCGGAAGCCTTCGTTTTCTAGCATCCGCATCGCCGCGCGTCCGGTGGGGTGGGGCACGCCGATCACGCTGCGCGCATCATCATCAAGCATGGCGATATAGACCGGGTGTTTGGGCATCAGATCAGCGATGAACTGGTTGCCGTTGATCGCGTTGAAATAATCCGCATCCTGAAAACTCATCCCGAAGAACCGGCCTGCGACCCCGTCCCAGAACGGCGATCCGCCGCGTTCGTCAATGATCCCGCGCAGCTCCGCCAGAAGGCGATCGGCAAACCGCGCGCGGTGCATCGCCACGAACATATAACGCGACCGGGCGAGCAACAGGCCAAGCCCGCCCGCGCGTTCATTGGGGTGGAGGAATAACCCGCCGACTTCGCTCGATCCCTCAAGGTCGGTCACGAGGCTGAGCAGCTCGGCGCGCACGGTGCGGTCAAGTTCCTGCGAATACTGGGTCAGGGTGTTGAGGCGATAGGAATAGAACGGCCAGCGTTGCCCCACCTTGGTCATCAGCTGACAGGTGCCGCGCACCGTGCCGGTGCGGGCGTTTTCGAGCACCAGCACGAATTGTTCGTCCACCAGCTCATCGGCCTCGCGGGCAAAGGCCGCCTCGGCGCGTTCGAGCTTGGCCTTCAATGCGGCGCGGTCTGGCGGCAGGTTGGTGAAGCCCCCGCCGGTCAGCTTGGCCATTTCGTAGAGCGCCTCAAGATCGGCGGCACGCGCGGCGCGCAGGCGGAAGGTCACGATATTGCTCCCTGTTCTAAATGGCCCATTGCGAGTCGCTCGATCACGCGGGCGGATAACGCCGCGCGCTCCGCAAGGCTGGGGACGATCAGATATTCGTCAGGGCTGTGGATCGCGCCGCCGCGCACGCCCATGGTGTCGACCACCGGGACGCCGCAGGCCGCGATATTATTGCCATCGCACACCCCGCCGGTCGATTGCCAGCGGATATCCTGCCCCAGTTCGGCGCCGCATTGGCGCACCAGATCGAACAGCTTTTGCGCGGCGTCATCGACCTTCTTGGGCGGGCGGGTCACGCCGCCGTGGCGATGGGTGGTGACTTGATGAACGGCTTCAATATCGTCTAACAACGTGCTGAGATAACGCTCGAACCCTTCCATCGCCGTGGTCGATTTCGGGCGGATGTTGAAACGCAAAACCGCATGGTCGGGCACGACATTATTCGCCGCGCCGCCTTCCAGTTTGGCCGGGTTGATGGTGAGATCATCACGCTCCAGCGCCTTTAACCGCAGGACCAGATCGGCGGCGGCGACAATCGCATTGCGCCCTTCATGCGGATTGCGCCCGGCGTGGGCGGATTTGCCGGTGATCGTGATCGAATAATTGCCCGTGCCGCCGCGTTCATGCGCCAGCGTCCCATCGGGCAGGGCGGCCGGTTCATAGGTCAGCGCGGCGAGTTTGCCTGCTGCCAGTTCGGCAATCAGCGCGGAGCTGGCGAGCGAACCGGTTTCCTCGTCGGCATTGACCAGCACATCATAGCCGAGGCTGGAGGCGCTGGCGGTCTGCTCAAACGCGATCAGCGCGTGCAGCATCACCGCGATCCCGCCCTTCATATCGGCCACGCCGGGGCCGTTCAGTGTTTGATCGTCCAGCCAGCGCTGCTGCTGGAAGGCATGATCGGCGGGGAACACCGTGTCCATATGCCCGGTCAACAGGATGCGGCGGTTGGCCTGCGGGCGCACCCGCACCACCAGATGCTGGCCGTGCGGCTTGTCGAACGCGCTGCCATCGGCGGCAATCGCGGTGACGGGGGCGGGGGCGATCATCTCCACCGTGCCGGGCAGCGCGGCGAATGCCTCAGCCAGTGCGGCGGCCTGCTGGGCGAGGCCGGGCAGATTGCCGGTGCCGGTGTTGATCGCGCTCCACGCCTGCACCTGCGCCAGCATGGCGGCGGCATCAAAGGCGGACGGTGTGATCGCGGTCATCCCCCACCTCTAGCCGCGTGTGCGCGCCAGTCCAACCCGTTGCAAAGTGCGCAGCCCTGCGCCATAGGGTCAGCCGTCCTCTCCTCCCCAGGTCTGCCCCACGCCAGCACCACGAGGACTTGAATGACTGACATGACCACCCGCGCCGGAATTGCGATTGATTCCCGCTTGGCGGCTTTCCTTGAAACGCAAGTTTTGACCCCGCTGGGCCGCGATGTTGCGGCGTTCTGGCAGGGCTTTGCCGCGCTGCTGGCGGAGTTTGCCCCGCGCAATGCGGCGCTGCTGGCGAGGCGCGATGAATTCCAGGCGCAGATCGACGCATGGCACGTCGCGCAGGCTGGAAAGCCTCATGATCCAGCGTCTTACAAGGCATTTCTCGAAAGCGTCGGATATCTGGTGCCCGAGCCGGGTGACTTCCAGATCGGTACGCAGAATGTCGATCCCGAAATCGCCACGATGGCCGGGCCGCAGTTGGTGGTGCCGATCCTCAACGCGCGGTTTCTGTTGAATGCGGCAAATGCGCGCTGGGGCAGCCTGTATGATGCGTTTTACGGCACCGATGTGCTCGATGCGCCTCCGGCACAGCCAGGCGGCTATGACGCGGCGCGCGGCGCGGCGGTGATTGCGCGCGGGCGGCAGTTTCTTGATTCTGCCTTCCCACTCGCAGGCGGTGCCAGTTGGGCGGATTTGACCGCGCGCGAGGGCATCACGCTGGCCGACCCGGCGCAGTATATCGGCAGGACTGAAAAGGGCGTATTGTTTAAAAATAATGGCCTGCACGTCGAAGTGGTGTTCGATTCCACCACTCCTGTCGGCGCGACTGACCGCGCCGGGATCGCCGACATCATGGTCGAATCCGCGCTCACCACCATTGCCGATTGTGAAGATTCGGTCGCTGCGGTCGATGCCGAGGACAAGCTTGCCGCCTACACCAACTGGCTGGGCGTGATCCGCGGCACGCTGGAGGAAAGTTTTGAAAAGGGCGGGCGCACGCTCACCCGAAGGCTGGCGGGCGACAAGGTCTATACCGCGCCCGATGGCTCCACCCACGCGCTGCCGGGCCGCAGCCTGCTGTTCGTGCGCAATGTCGGCCACCTGATGACCAATCCGGCGATCCGGCTTTCCGACGGCTCCGAAGTGCCGGAAGGCATTATGGACGCGGTGTTCACCAGCGCGATCAGCACGCTCGATGTCGAGGGCCACGGCATCTACGGCAACTCGCGCTGCGGATCGATCTACATCGTCAAACCCAAGATGCACGGGCCGGAAGAATGCGCCTTCACCAATGACCTGTTCGATGCGGTGGAAGACCTGCTCGGCTTGCCGCGCCACACGATCAAGGTGGGCGTGATGGATGAAGAACGCCGCACCAGCGCCAACCTTGCCGCCTGTATCCATGCGGTGCGTGACCGGATCGTATTCATCAACACCGGCTTTCTTGATCGCACCGGGGACGAGATTCACACCTCGATGCGCGCCGGGCCGATGCTGCGCAAGGGCGCGATGAAGGGGGCGGACTGGCTGCGCGCCTATGAAGCAAGGAACGTCGCCATCGGCCTCAAGCACGGCCTGTCGGGCAAGGCGCAGATCGGCAAGGGCATGTGGGCCGCGCCCGATCTGATGGGGCAGATGATGGTCGAGAAAATTGGCCACCTGAAGGCGGGTGCGAACACCGCGTGGGTGCCATCCCCCACCGCCGCGACGCTGCACGCGCTGCATTATCACGCGGTGGACGTGTTCGCGGTGCAGAAGGAATTGCCCGAAGCGCCGGGGCTGGACGCGCTGCTGACGATCCCGCTGGCTGGTGGTGCGAACTGGTCGGACGAGGAACTGCGCGAGGAAATCGACAATAATTGCCAGGGGCTGCTTGGCTATGTGGTCCGCTGGATCGATCAGGGGGTGGGCTGTTCCAAGGTGCCCGACATCAATGATGTTGGCCTGATGGAAGACCGCGCGACCTTGCGCATCGCCTCGCAACACATCGCCAACTGGCTGCTGCACGGAGTGGTTTCCGAAGCGCAGGTGATGGATTCGCTCGCCCGCATGGCCGCCAAGGTCGATGCCCAGAACGCGGGCGATCCGCTCTATGTGCCGCTGACGGGGAACGAAGACGGCGCGGCATTCAGCGCGGCAAAGGACTTGATCTTCAAGGGGGTGGACCAGCCGAGCGGCTATACCGAACCGCTGCTCCACGCGTGGCGGCAGGTAGCGAAGGGGCAAGGCTAAGACGCGCCGTTGCCGAGCGCGACGAAGGCAACTCGGAAAGTGGGTAGTTTTTGCCCGTCTGCGTCACCCCAGCGAAAGCTGGGGCCCAGGGCTACAAGGTGCTGCGCTGGCCGCCTGAGATCCCAGCCTTTGCTGGGATGACGATGGACAGCAGCCATGTGGCCGCTAGCGGTTATTCACCAAGGCCCGCGCCACGCTCACAAACTCGTCCACACTCACCGTCTCTGCCCGCCGCGTCTCGTCGATCCCCAGCGCCGCCAAGGCTTCCAGCGCTCCCGGAACGCCCTTCAGGCTCTGGCGCAGCATCTTTCGGCGTTGGCCGAAGGCGGCTTCGCTCAACCGTTCGAGCATTCGGGCCGATACGCCATCGGGCATCGCGGTGGGGGTGACGTGGACAACCGCGCTCATCACCTTGGGCGCGGGGGTGAAGGCGCTGCGGTGGACTTTCATCGCAAGGCGTGCGTCGGAGCGCCACTGCGCCAGCACCGCCAACCGCCCATAGGCATCGTCGCCTGCTGCGGCCACGATTCGGTCGGCCACTTCGCGCTGGAACATCAGGGTGAGCGATTGCCACAGCGGCGGCCAATTTTCGCCCGATAGCCAGCGCACGAACAGCGCGGTGCCGACATTGTAGGGCAGGTTCGACAAGACGTGGAACGGCGCGCCAAGCATCAGTGCATTGTGATCGATTTTGAGCGCATCGCCTTCGATAACAGTGAGTTGCCCGGGGAAGCTGCCCCCCAGTTCAACCAGCGCGGGCAGGCAGCGACGGTCCATTTCGATCGCGGTGACGCGCGCTCCGGCCCTGAGAAGCGCTCGCGTCAACCCGCCGGGGCCGGGGCCAACTTCGAGCACCTGCGCGCCCGCAAGATCGCCCGGCAGCGCCGCGATCCGCGCCAGAAGCTGTTCATCGAGCAGGAAATTCTGTCCCAACGCCTTGGACGCGGCGAGGCCATGGCGTTGAATAACCTCACGGATCGGGGGAAGGTCAGGCACGCGCCGCCGCCCGCGCCTTCGCCATATCCGCCGCCATCACAATCGCCGCCGCCATCGCGCCGGGATCGGCGACGCCTTTGCCTGCGATGTCGAAGGCGGTGCCATGATCGGGTGAGGTGCGGATGATCGGCAGGCCCAGCGTCACGTTCACGCCTTCATCAACCTCCAATGCTTTCAGGGGGATAAGCGCCTGATCGTGATACATGCACAGCGCCGCGTCATAGGTTCCGCGCATCCTTGGCGTGAACAGTGCATCGCCGGGGACGGGGCCGAAGGCGGCGATCCCATCGGCCTGCAAGGCGGCGATGGCGGGCGCAATCACGCGCGCTTCTTCATCCCCGAATTGCCCGCCTTCGCCCGCGTGGGGGTTCAGCGCCGCAATCGCAAGGCGCGGGGCCAACACCCCGAAATCGCGACGTAATCCGGCTGCGACAATGCGCGCCTTGTGGGCGATCAGGTCGGACGAAAGCAGCCCCGGCACCTTGGCCAGCGGCACGTGGACGGTCAGCGGCACGGTGCGCAAAGATGGCCCCGCCAGCATCATCACCGCATCGCGCCAACCCATGCCGCAGGCGTCGGCGAGAAATTCGGTCTGCCCCGGATAGTCCCAGCCGATGGCGGACAAGGCACCCTTGGCCACCGGCGCTGTCACCAGCCCTACAGCGACCTCGGTCAGCGCGAATTTTGCCCCCCGGTTTAGCGAGGCAAGCGCCATTCGAGCGCCCTCCGAAGTCGGGCAACCGGGGGTCAAGGGGGCATCAAGCCCGGTCAAGACCGGCAGTCCTACAGCCGCAGCGGCGATTGCCTCGGCTGGATCGGCAATCGGCACGATCGGGCAGTCGATCCGCAGCCTTTCAGCGCACGCGCGCAGCAATTCCGGCCCGCCGACCACAAAGGCGAGCGGTGCGCGCCGTTCTGCCCGCAGCCGCGCCCACGCGCCAAGGATGACCTCAGGCCCGATCCCGGCCGGATCGCCAAGTGTGATCGCCAACGGGCCGAGCGGAGATGTGGGCGCCGCGTTCAATTGTACTCGATATAGGCGTCGTTACGCAGATCGCGCAGGTAGCGCAGGGCGCGCTTGTTGACGCGTTCCTCCTCGATCTGGTCCATCACCGCCGCGAAGGTCGGTGCGCCTGCATCTGCCGGATCATCACGCCCGCACACCATCAGCACCCGCACGCCTTCCTGAATCCCGCCAAACAATGGGGTCGCCTGACCGATCTGGAGGTTGAGGATGATCGCGCGCAGCTGTTCGGGCAGCGTCGCGGCCTTGATCTGCTCGTTTGTGACGACATCGGCCCCGATTGCGGCGGCGCCGGCCTCCACATCCCCGCAACCGCGCAGACTTTCGATATAGGCACTAAATTGCGTGACCCGCGCTTCGGCCTGTTCCTGCGTCACATCGGGAGCGAAACTGATCGAGATCTGTTTGAGGCTGAGCAGTGCCTCGTTGGGATCGGCCATCAGCACCTGGCGTTTGTTGATCAGATAGAGGATCGAAAAACCGCCGGGAATCTCGATCGGGCCCTGCAATTGGCCCGGAATCATCGTTCGCGCTGCGGCACCCAGCTGCGGCGGCAATTGCCCCAGCCTTACCCAGCCCAGATCGCCGCCGACCACCGCTGTGGTCGCTTCGGAAAATTGCCGCGCATAGGCGACAAAGCTGCCGCCCGCCTGCAATTGTTCCATAATCTGCTGCGCGTTGTTCAACACCGCAGCGCGGTTTTCCGCCGTGGATGTCAGGAAGATTTCGCCCAGCCGGTATTCATCGGTGCCCTTGGCTTCATTGAGCCGTTGGAGGACGTCGTTGACCTCGTCGGCCGAGACATTGACGAACGGCATGATATTGCGCCGCACCAGATTTTCCCACGCCACTTCGCCTTCGATCTGGCGTTTGAGCGATGCGGGCGAGGAACCGACTGAGATCAGGTATTCGTCCATCTTCTTCGGTTCACTGCCGAAATTCTGCCCGGCGAGCTGTTGATAGGTTTGTTCAACCTCCTCGCGCGCTACTGCCATATCGGCAGCGGCGGCGGCCTGAATCTTGAGCGTTTCGTCGATCAGGTTGCGCAGCACCTGCACCCGCAGCCGCAGCAATTCCTCGCCCTCGATCGGGGCGTCGGATGCCGCGGTGACGAGCGCGACGCGCTGATCAATATCGGTGCCGGTGATGACAAAACCATTGACCACCGCCGTTGCCGTGCGGCGGTCGGGATCAGCCTTGCCGAACAGGGTGATATCTTCGGGCAGGCCAAAGGGATTATCGGCGGTCGGAACTGCTACGGTCTGCGCCGGAGCAGCGACCGGCGCCACCGCCAGCCCGACAAGGCCCACCGCCACCATCGCGGCTGCGGTTCTGCCCAACTGGGTCTTGGAAAACAGCTTCACATTCACTCGATCAATCCCGCCTTATGGTCGATAATCCTGCGCAAGCCTTTACGCATAGGGTGCTGTTAGCTCGCATCGGCTGAATGGCAGATGAGTCCTGTCCATCCAGGGTAACACGTTAGAGTAACACGGCCAGCCACCCATTGGCGTGCCCTTTAACCCGATTTATCCGCGCTGCCAATTCATGTGCCAATTCATGTGCCAATTCGTGCGCCTTATCGGAAGCCGAGATTGCGCAGCGCGAAGAACACCTGAAACGTGTTGCCGCGTGTCGCGTCGCCCGCTCCGACGAAATCGCGCCGCCAGGTTGCGCCGAATTCCATCGTATCATCCTGATAGGCGAAGCCCAGCCGGGTGCGGATCGGTTCGAACCCGTCGGGCATGAAAATCGGGTCGTCTTCGGGATCAGTAAGATTGAATACCCCCGATCCGAACACCGACCAATTGCGGGCAATCGCGACCCGCGCTGCCGCGCGCAATTCTTCACGGTCGCGCAGGTCTTCGACCGTCTGAATGTCGCGGTTCAATTCCAGGTAGCCCACTTCGATATAGGTGTGGCGTGAACCAACCGCCGCGTCGATTTCGTTGCGGCGAACGGCGAAACTGTCCTTGTCGAGGCGGAACCGGTGGGTGAAGGAGATGAGGTTGCGAAACCGCACTTCGGTGCGGCCGACAAAATCCGACACCCGTTCCGAAAGACCCGTGCCTTTGGGGAACAGATCATCCGATTCCGCTTCGATCCGGAACGATTGGCCGATGGTCGTCTTGATCCGCCAGCCGGGGCGCTGCAATTCCCAGTCGGCCCCCCAGGTCATCCGTGTGCCGTCCTCAACCTGATCATAGCCGGGGAAGCGGTTGAGCGCGAACAGGTTGGAATCCTCAAGATCGATCGCGCGCGAATCTTCGTTGGGTACGGCGAGGTTGCGGATATTGGGGGTGGCGACGAATTGCAGGCGCGGTTTGAACACCTGCGATCCGCCGAACGCCTCACCCACAAACGGCCATTCGATATCGAGCGCAGCGGTGGCAACCCCGCGCGCAGTCCAGCCTTCGTTGCCGCGATAGCTGATCGTGGTGGTCGCTTGGGTGTTGTTGGTGTGGAAAACATCGCCGCGCACCAACCCGGTCAGCGTTATCACCTGACCCATGCCGGTCAACCGCCGCAGGTTCCACTGCGCCCCGGCAAAGGCGCGCTGCGTATCCTGCCCGTCATCGCGCAGCAGGGCGACGCTGTTGGCCTGAAACTGCAGGTCGCCGCCCAGCACCGGATGGGCGAGTTTCTGGCGGTAATCAATCGCGGGCAGCGCCACCGGGATCTGGCCCTGATCGGCATTGATGCGCAGCGTCTGCGTCGCCCAGCCGGCAATCGACAGATAGGACAGATCGGTTATCCGTTCGAGATCGATGGTCGAACGCAGCCGGTCATCGCGGCTGATATCATAACGCCTTAAAAAGGTGCGATCACTCGCCAGCCGGAACGAACCGGACAATGTCCAGTCGGGCGAGAGCTGGAAGCGGCCGTTGCCTTCGATATGGCCGCGCAGATCGCGTTCCACGCTTGGCGCGCCGGTCAGATCGGTCAGCCGGTCGCTGGATGTAACGTAGCCGGTGACCTGATAAGCACCCTTGTCGGTCAGTTGTCGCCATTTAGCGCTGACCATTGGCGCGACCTTGGTGAATGCAAAGGCCCCCAATGTCAGATCGGCGTTGTCGGCCACGCGCACGTAATATTCGCTGCTCAGTTCCAGACCGTTGACCCGCGAGATGCGCACGTCGGGGACCAGAAAGCCTGACGTGGCCTTGCCATCGGTGCGCAGCGATAGCCCCGGCATCGGCAGGACGCGGGCACCGAACAGTTCGAGCACCGCGCCCTTGAAGCGCACGATGTTTTGATCCTGATCGTAGATCACCCGGTCGGCGGTGACGCGCCAGCTGGGGTCTTGCGCGCAGCTTTGCGGGTCGATGACAGGGCAGGCGGTGTAGGCAGCGTCGGTAAAAACCGCCACGCCGTTATCGCCGCGATCGGCTGATCGCGCAGCCAGCCTGCCGCCCGCACGCAGCACGATCAGCAATTCGGACATGGCGCCGGTATCGAATGTTTCGGTCAGTTCGACCTGATCGGTGAACAGTTGGTTGCCCGTTTCGTCCACCAACCGGATATTGCCGGTGGCGATGATCCGGCCGGTGCGGCGATCCCACGTCACTTCATCGGCGCGCACGGATCGGTCTTCGGAACGCAGGATCACATTGCCGCGCGCGATGATGGTTTCGGCCTCTTTGTCGTAGGCAATCTGGGTCGCTTCGAAATCGATTGCGCGCGGTGCTGTTTCCGCGGCCTCGACGGGCGGCGGTTCCTGAGCGGCCACAGGCGCGGACAATGCGATCAGCGCAAAGCCCAGCGCTACGCACGGCACCGCGCCCCGCGCCGGGAGGCGCAGGCCATAGCGCGCGGCGCTGCGCGATCCATTCAACGAGCCTCCCGACATGGCCTTGCCTATTGCACCGCTCGCGCCTAATCGCAATCGCGTTTGCGGCCCGTCGCGCGCGCTTGTTGGTAAGTGCCCGATGGGCTGCTTTTGCGCCGCGCGAAAGCATATGCCGATCCGGCGCGTCGACCACAAAATTGCGGAGAACCCATGCAGATTATTTTCACCTCCACCCCGCCTTCCACCGTCCGCCTGCACGCCCGCGTGGTCAATCAGGGGGCGGCGTTGACCGGGCTGGACGCGGCATTGGTCGAAGGGGCTGCGGCATCGCGCTTTTCCGGGCGCGCGCGGCAGGTGTTTGAAGGTTTCGCTAGCGTCGAAGGCGCGGTGAAACGGATTGCACTGGCGGGCGCGGGAGAAGCTGACGGAGCCGACCGGCGGCTCGATTGCGAACGCGCGGGCGCGGCGCTGACGGCGAAATATCTGGTTTCAACCGAGCGTGCGATGGCGCTCGATCTGGGGCAGGCGGGTCTGTCAGCGGACGATGCGGCGGCGGTTCTGCTCGGTCTCAGGCTGCGCGGCTGGCGGCATGACAAGTATCGCACCAAGCTGGCCGCCGACAAGCGCCCCAGCCTTGAAACCGTGCACGTCATCAATGCCCCCGCGGGCACCGAAGCCGCGTGGGAACGCGAAGCCGCGCTGGCCAAGGGCGTCGAATTCACCCGCGATCTGGTGACGGAAGCGCCCAATGTGATCTACCCCGAAACCTTTGTTGCCGCCTGCCAGAAAGCCTTTGCCGGGACGGGCGCGGACATCACCGTGCTGAGCGAGGCCGAAATGGAAGCGCTCGGCATGGGCGCGCTGGTCGCGGTGGGACGCGGTTCCGAACGCGAATCGAAACTGATCGCGATCCGCTGGAACGGCGGCGCAGCGGACGAAAAGCCGACCGTGTTCGTCGGCAAGGGCGTGACCTTCGATACCGGCGGCATCTCATTGAAGCCCGGCCCCGGCATGGAAGATATGAAGTGGGACATGGGCGGGGCAGGCGCGGTGGCTGGCGCGATGCTGGCCATCGTCACCCGCAAGGCCAAGGCCAATGTGATCGGCGTGATGGGTCTCGTTGAAAATATGCCCGACGGCAAGGCGCAGCGCCCCGGCGATATCGTCACCACCATGAGCGGGCAGACGGTCGAAGTGCTCAACACCGATGCCGAAGGGCGGCTGGTATTGTGCGACGCGCTGCACTGGGCGCAGGAACAATATGACGCGGCGCGGATCGTCGATCTTGCCACGCTGACCGGCGCGATGATCATTGCGCTGGGCAATGAACATGGCGGGATGTTCGCCAATGATGATCGGCTGGCAGAGCAGCTGGCTGCGGCAGGCAAGGCCAGCGGTGACAAGCTGTGGCGGATGCCGCTGGGCGCGAATTACGACAAACTGATCGATTCGCAGATCGCCGACATGAAGAATGTCGGCCCGCGCGAGGGCGGATCAATCACCGCTGCGCAGTTCCTTGGGCGCTTCATCAAGGACGGAACGCCGTGGGCGCATCTCGACATTGCCGGGATGGTGTGGGCGGCCAAGCCGGGTCACTCGTGGGAGAAAGGCGCAACCGGATACGGCGTGCGCCTGCTCGAACAATTCGTGCGCGACGTGGTGGAGAAATAACCGTCCTCAAGTAGCGAAGCGGTAGGACAGCAAGAACTCTTGTCCTCAGGCAGCGAAGCGGTAGGGCAATAAGGAACGCCCCATGAAGCTCGATTTCTGGCAATATACCGATGACCCGCTCGAAAAGGTTGTCGCCCTGATCGCCAAGCGGGTGTTGGGCGATGGCGCGCGGTTGCTGGTGGTGTCGGATGATGCCGAGCAACGCGCCGCCATTGCCCGCGCGCTGTGGCAGGCGGGGCCGGAAAGCTTCCTTGCCAATAGTGAGGCTGATGCGCCTGGCGGGGCAGATCAACCGATCCTGCTGTCCGCCGAACCCGCTGCCAGCAACGGGGCGAGCCACCTGATCCTTGCCGACGGGGTGTTTCGCGATACCCCCGGCTTTGCCCGCGTGTTCCTGTTGTTCCCGCCCGATGCCGCACCCGCCGCGCGGGCTGCATGGCGCGCGCAGGATGGCCGCGAGGATGTGGAACGCGCTTATTTCGCGCAGGAAGACGGGCGCTGGGTCAAGAAAGGCTGAAAGGGTCAAAAAAGGGTTGAGGGCTTGCGGCAGCAACCCGAATCAATGATATTGATGCGCGTGATGTGATGGGGGATTGCAGATGCGTAAGGTGGCATTGGTATTGGCAAGCAGCGCGGCATTTTTGCTCGCCGCCTGCGGCGGTTCGGAAACTTCGGGCGAATTCACCACCGAGGACGGCGAAACCGCCGAATACACCATCGACAAGGCAACCGGTGAAACCAGCATGACGGTCGAAGGGCCGGATGGCACCGCCACCTTGCGTTCGGGCGCGGATGTGCCGGTCAGCCTGCCAGCCGGCTTCAGCCTGTTCCCCGGATCAAAGGTGATCACCAACACCGTTGTCAACCAGCCCGGCGGGCAGGGGACAATGGTGATGTTCGAGGCAGACGCCGCCGCCGACACGGTCATCGGCCATTACCGCGATCAGGCCAAGGCCGCCGGGTTCGCGATCCAGATCGAAATGAACACCAACGGCACCCTGATGATCGGCGCAGAGCGCGAACGCGACGGTTCAACCCTGTCGATCACCGCGACCGACAATCAGAAGGATGCAACCACCGGACAGATCATCATCGGCAGCAAGACTGCGGGCTGATCCTCCGCCTACCCTGCACGAGTGCGAAAGTGCACGCCATGCTGCGCCGCCTGTTCAGGCGCTTGCCATTTTGCAGCGCAGCATCTACGGGCGCGGCCAACATCCCCCATAAAAATACGTCCACAGGAGCATAATCATGGCGGTTACCCGCACCTTTTCGATCATCAAGCCCGATGCCACCCGTCGCAACCTGACCGGCGCTGTTACCAAGATGCTGGAAGACGCCGGCCTGCGCGTCGTCGCGTCCAAACGCATCCACATGACCCGCGATCAGGCCGAAGGTTTCTACGGCGTCCACCGCGAACGCCCGTTCTTTGGCGAACTCGTTGATTTCATGATGAGCGAGCCGGTGGTGGTGCAGGTGCTCGAAGGCGAAGACGCCGTAGCCCGCAACCGCGAAGTGATGGGCGCGACCAACCCGGCGGACGCTGCCCCCGGCACGATCCGCAAGGAACTCGCCCTGTCGATCGGTGAGAACACCGTTCACGGTTCGGATTCGGAAGAAAACGCCGCCATCGAAATCGCGTTCTTTTTCAAGGATGAAGAGATCGTGGGGTGAATGATTATTCACACCTTGCCGGGTGGGCACGGATCGTAAATCAAATTCTCGACGGCCGTGTCCTCCAGCAACCTTACATTCATATCGGACCAACGCCAAAAATCTTGCGAAGCTATGGGTTGGGTCCACATGATTTGACGATTACAGCTGGTAAGGTTGTAAGGGTATCGAAGGATCATCCTGAAATTACGCGATTGATCTGGCAGGCCCTACCTCAGATATTAAGCGACCCGGTCGCAGTGATGCCGTCCCAGAAGCGTGATGGATCGGTCATTCCAGTTTTGGTGTGTAAACCGGAAGTCGACTGCCCGGTGTTTGTACCGATTATGCCGACTGGTTCAGCCAATATCGTCTTATCGGTCTACGGCAGAGACGATGCCGCTCATTGGGTTGCGCGCGAAGCAGCGATCGCGTCTGAAGACGGAAGCAAGTTCTACATAAGAGAGGACTTCGCCGCCACTATGCCAAAGCCGGGGTCTGATTCTATCGAACCTATCCCCTCGTCATCCGGTGTATTTCCAGCAGACGGGACGGCGAAGCCACGTAGACAAATACTCACGCTACGTGAAAAGTCAATAGACACGTAAGGTCAGAGATACTAGCCCGCCTTGGCAAAGCGCGCCAATTGCTGCGAATGCGCGTGGTGCTGTCCGCCCTTGCTTGCCGCCATCAGCTTGCGCATTGCCGCCAGTGCTTTGGGTGAGAGGGTGAGGCCAAGATCGGCGTAGCAGCGCCTGATCGCGGCCTCCCAATCGGTATTCAATTCATCGAACGCAAGCCGCGTCACCGGGCCATGCCAATCGGCCAGCGCGTCGGCCATGCGCTCATCACGCAGCGCGATCTTGCGGCGCCAGCGCGCTGTAATCGCATCAAGATCGCAAGCATCGGACTGCATCGCCATCTGGTTCGCCGCCAGCGATACCGCGCTGCGCAGCACCGCGTCGGGATCGCGCTGCGCGATCACAAGCCGGGCGTCAGGGAACGCGGTGAGCAGCGCGGGCAGATCCTCGGCAAAGGCGGGCACCTTCATCACGCGGGGCTTTGTCGCCAGCGCGCGCGACGCGGAATCGGTGCGCAGGATGCGGGCCATCTCGCGGTAAATCGGCGCAGGGTCGCGCGCTTCGCTCCACGCCGAAAAAGTCGGGATGTGCCACTGCGATTCGTAGATCGAATGGTGCAGCGCGGCTGAAATCCACGCCAGCTCCTCCTCCACCGCGCCCGGAGCCATCGGATGGATCGCCTGCATCCACGGATTGAGCGCGCCGAGCATGGCGAGTTCGACCGCCGCCTTGACCCGGTTCATCCCGAACCGCGCGGGCACCGGGTGATAGGCATCGCAATAGCGGGTGTGTGAATGCGCCGGGTCAGCCGCCAGCAGGGTGTGGATGCGGGTTGTCCCGCTGCGCATATGACCGATGACGATGATCGGCGGGGCGAGACGCGTTTCGAGCAATGCGGGCCGCTTCAGCCACAGCGCGCCGAAAGCGAGGCGGTTTTTGACCACGCGCGACAACTGCCCCCACGCCATCGCGCGGCCCAGCGGGTTGAGATCGGCTTCGGCCTCAACCGCCGCGCACAGACGTTGCAGCCGCTCGCGAAAATCGGCCACCTCTTCGCCGCTGCGCCCGCCCTGTTCGACCGCCTCGGTCCGCGCGCCATAAGGCTTGGCCGCCAGCGCCCACAACGCATCGGGATCAAGGTTCGGCGGCGGCAACCAGCCTTTGGCCCATGCCTTCCCCAAAAAATCACTGGCCCGCTGCGCCAGCGCCCCGCGCGCCAGAGGATGAGCGCGGACGGGGGTGGAGCGGGGCGTCATCAGAATTCGTCCGCGATGTCCGTGAAGCGCGACACATAGTCTGCCACCGCGCGCGGATAGAGCTGATGTTCGGCCAAGCGCACCCGCTCGGCGAGGGTTGCGGGCGTGTCATCGCTCGCAATCGCGACGCGTGCCTGCGCCAGCACCTCGCCCGCGTCGAGTTCGGGCGTGACCAGATGCACGCTCGCCCCTGCATGGCTATCGCCCGCTGCGATCGCGCGGGCGAAGGTATCCAGCCCCTTGTATTTGGGCAGCAGCGAGGGGTGGATATTGAGCATCCGGCCCGCCCAACGTTGCACAAATCCGTCTGACAGGATGCGCATATAGCCCGCCAGCACGATAAAATCCGCGCCCGCGCGTCTGACAGCGGCTTCCATCACCGCATCATGCGCCTCGCGGGTCATGCCCTTGTGCGAATGCGCGAAAGTCGCCACGCCTTCCAGCGCGGCCAGCGCCAGTCCCGGCGCCGCTGCGTCATTGCTGGCGACCAGCACCACTTCGTAAGGGAAATCGCCCATGCGGCTGGCATAGAGCAGCGCGGCCATATTGGTGCCCGCGCCCGAAATCAGGATGGCGATGCGGGCTTTTTCAGCCAAGATGCGTCGCGCTCCAATCGCTTTTGGCCGCCCAGGTTTCCACCGATCCGCGCACGGTGCAGCCCTTGTCGCCCGCGTCGATCCGGCCCACGGTAAACACCGTCTCGCCCGCCGCCTCAAGCCGCTGCGTGACCTCGACCACCTTGTCCGCCGCCACGGCCAGCACCATGCCGACCCCGCAATTGAAGGTGCGCGCCATTTCCTCAGGCTCGATCTGCCCTTGCGCTTGCAGGAACGCCATCAACCGCGGCTGCGGCCACAGATCGGCATCGACCACCGCGTGCGCACCATCGGGCAGGATGCGCGGGATGTTTTCGAGCAAGCCGCCGCCGGTGATGTGGGCCAGCGCGTTGATCAGCCCGGCGCGGATCAGCGGCAGCAAGCTTGCCACGTAAATGCGCGTCGGTGCGATCAGCGCGTCGATCAGCAATTGATCCTGATCGAACAGGGCAGGGCGGTTCAGCCTCCACCCCTTGTCCGCCGCCAGCCTGCGCACCAGCGAATAGCCGTTGGAATGCACGCCTGACGAGGCGAGGCCGATCAGCACATCGCCCGGTGCAACCCGATCGCCCGTCAACTGTTCACCGCGTTCAACCGCGCCTACGCAGAAGCCTGCGAGGTCATAATCGCCCGGTGCATACATCCCCGGCATTTCCGCCGTTTCGCCGCCGATCAGCGCGCATCCGGCCTGCTTGCATCCGGTGGCGATGCCCGCGATCACGCGGGTCGCCACGCCGTTTTCCAGCTTGCCCGTGGCGAAATAATCGAGGAAGAACAGCGGCTCTGCGCCCTGCACGATCAGATCATTGACGCACATCGCGACCAGATCGATGCCGACGTGGTCGTGCCGGTCATGGTCGATAGCCAGTTTCAGCTTGGTGCCGACCCCGTCGTTCGCGGCGACCAGCAGCGGATCGCGATATCCGGCTGCCTTGGGATCGAAAAACCCGCCAAATCCGCCCAGCTCGCTCGTCGCGCCGGGGCGCGCTGTGGCCTTGGCCAGCGGGGCGATGGCTTTGACCAGCGCATTGCCCGCCGCAATCGATACGCCTGCATCGGCATAGGTGTAGGATGAGCCATCCGGCCCGCCATTTGATGTTTTCCCCGCAGTCATGCACGCCGCTTTAGCCTTTCGCGCTTGGAATTCCACTCGCCTTTGGGCAAAAGGCGCGCGATTTCCCCGATGAGCATGACTCTTCCCCTTCCCGGCCATGATGCCGCCCGACCATTGGTTCGCTGGCTGGGCGGCGCTGTGCTGGCGTTCGCCTTGCTCGGCGGGGCCTATGCGTTGGTGGCGCAGGTGGCGGGCGAACGCGGGATCGCCCCAACCGCTGCCAGCGCCGATATCGAAGTGCGCGGGATCAGCATCGATGTCAGCGGCAAAAGCGCCGAAGACGCCCGCGCCAAAGGCTGGCGTGAGGCGCAGCGGCAGGCGTGGGCCAAAGTTGGCGGGCCGAAACTGTCCGACGGGCAGCTTGACGGGTTGGTGTCCGCGATCGTGATCGAACGCGAACGGCTGGGCCCGCGGCGCTATATCGCCACGCTGGGCGTGGTGTTCGACCGTCAGCGCGCGGGCAGTTATCTTGGCGGCCCGGACCAGGCGGCGCGGTCGGCCCCGCTGTTGCTGATCCCGGCGATGGAAAGCGGCGGCGCGTTCATCGCCTTTGAACAGCGCAATCCGTGGCAGCAGGCCTGGGCCGACTTCAATCCCGGCACCAGCCGCATCAATTACGTGCGCCTGAGCGGGGCGGGGGGCGATTCGCTGCTGGTCAATTTCGGTCAGGCGACCCGCCGCAGCCGGGCATGGTGGCGCAGTATGCTCGACCAATATGGCGCAACCGATGCGCTGATGGCGTTTGCCCGGCTCGATCACCAGTTTCCCGGCGGGCCGGTCAGCGGCACCTTCACCGCGCGATATGGCCCCGATAGCCGCCTGCTCGAAACTTTCACGATGACGGCTGATGGCCCGGATCAGGTGCCGGAAATGCTGGGCCGCGCGGTTGAACGGATTGACGGCATTTTTTCGGGCGCGCTGGCGGCGGGCAAACTCAGGCCCGATCCGACCTTGCGGCTGGGCGGCGCTGGCGAAGTTGATCCGGCAATCCAGCGCCTGATCGAGATCGGGCAGGCAATCAAGGCGCGTGAGGCTGCAGCGGCTGCGGCGGCTGCGGCAGGGATTGTCCCGGGAACCAATGTCCCACCGATCAGCGGCCCTGCGCCGGGCGAAGCAACCGTGCGCGCCATCACAGTGCAGTTTGCCACGCCTGATGCCGCCACGTTTGACGGGCTGCTCGGCGCAGTGCGCGGCACCGCCGGTGTGCGCGGGCTGGGCGTGACCAGCACCGCGATTGGTGGCACGTCGGTGATGAGCGTGAGTTATGCCGGAACGCTCGAAGAACTGGCCGCCGCGTTCGAAGCGCGCGGGTTTACCGTGCGGCGAGGGGCGAATGCGCTCGCCATCAGCCGTTAGGCGCTGGCGGTGATGAACACCCCGTACCCGTCGCAGATTGCCTTGCCGTTGTCCGGGCGTGGGCCTGCGGGCGCGCAGCGGATTGTGATCGGCGCGGCCAATGCCGGGGTGATCGAGGCGTTGCAGGACCCCGCGCGCTGGCCGTTCCACGTCGCCGTGCTGACCGGCCCGCCGCGTTCGGGCAAATCGCTGCTGGCCCGCTGGGCGCAGAGCCTGCCGGGGGCAGACGGGCTTGAGGTGATCGACGACGCCGAACGGGCGGATGAAACCGATCTGTTCCACCGCTGGAACGCGGTGCAGCAAGCCGGCTCGGATGAGGGGCGCGGATTGTTGCTGGTCGCCAATGGCGGCGAGGAAAACGGTGGGTGGAACATCGCCTTGCCCGATCTCGCCTCACGCATCGGCGGATCGTTGCAACTGGCGATCGGCGCGCCCGATGATGCGATGGCAGGCGCGTTGATCCACGCCCATGCCGAACAACGCGGGCTGAGCCTGCCTGACGCGGCGGCGGAATACCTCGTTCCGCGCACCACCCGCAGCTTTGCCGGGATTGAAGCGCTGGTCACGGCGATTGATCGCATCAGCCTTGAACGACAGGTGCCCGCCACCATGTCAGTGTGGCGCGCCGCGCTGGAGGCGTTGCATGGGCCAGAGCAGCAACGCCTGCTGTAAGGCGCGATTTGCATCACGCGCCGTTTGATGGGAATAAAGGTGTCATGTTCGAACAGCTGATCAGCTATCTGGATTCGGTGCGCGCGCGCGACCCTGCGCCGCGTTCGCGTTGGGAAATCCTGCTTTATCCGGGGGTGCTGGCGCTTGGGATGCACCGCATCGCGCATTGGCTGTTTGACGCCAAGCTGTATTTCCTCGCCCGGTTTGTGAACCATTTTTCGCGGGCGCTGACCGCGATTGATATTCACCCCGGCGCGCAGATCGGCAAAAACCTGTTTATCGACCACGGCTTTACCGTGATTGGTGAAACCGCCGAAATTGGCGATAATGTCACCATTTATCAATGTGTCACGCTGGGCGGCACCAACCCCACCAACGGCAAGGGCGGGAAACGCCACCCGACCTTGGCCGACAATGTCATCATCGGTTCGGGCGCGCAGATCATCGGGCCGATTGTGGTGGGTGAACGCGCGCGAGTCGGCGCCAATGCCGTTGTTACCGAAGACGTGCCCCCGGGCGCGACGATGATCGGGCTGAAGGCGCGTTCAACACTGGTTCCGGCGGAGGAATGGATCAAGGAATTCATCCCCTACGGCACGCCTTGCGATGATCCCCCGTGCGACGACGAAGGCCGCCCGCGCCGCGATTGCGTGGAAAAGCTCGAAGCGGAAATCGCAGGCCTGCGCGAAGAAATGGCGGCGATGAAGGCGCTGCTGGCAGAACGCAGCGCGCCGGTTGAGGCTGAGGCGCCGCTCAAAAGCGGAACCACGGATTGAATTCAGGGATGAATGGTTCCGGCCCCAAGGGATTGCCAATGGGGTTGAATGCCGGACAGGTGGTGGCGTTTCCGGGCCACGCTGCATCGCAGGTCGGGTTCGAACGCGCAGAATTGCAGCGCATCCTTGATCTGTATGGCCGGATGGTCGCCGCCGGACAATGGCGCGATTACGCAATGGATTTTGATCGCCACGCCGCGACCTTCGCCGCGTTCCGCCGCAGTGCCGAACGCCCGCAGGCCCGGATCGAAAAACGCCCCGCCTTGCGCGCGAAACAGGGGATGTGGACGCTGTTCGGCGAACACGGGCAGGTGTTAAGACGCGGGCACGACCTCGCAGGCGTGCTCGCACCGATGGAGCGGCGGTTGCTTAAAGCGGTGGATTGAAAGCCCCCCTCCCCGAAGGGAGGGGGATAGACAGGATCAACCGCGCGCGCTGCCCGGTCCCGTGCCGGTCACCTTCTGCATCGCTTTCAGGATATTGCCCGATTGCTCGCTGCCCGATTGCGGGGCGATCAGGTTGGTGAAGGCGTTGATTTCTTCCCAATGCGCGGCAAAGCCTTCGACCGTGCGTTCACCTTCGGGCAGCCACACCGCATCGTTCATCACCGTCCACGACGAATGGAAGCCGCCAGCGCCCGCGCCAACAATCGCATTGGTCGGCGCGTCTTCGCTGACGAGGAACAGTGCGGCAGGCACCACGTTTTCGGGCGCGAACAGCTTGAATGCTTCTTCGGGGAACAGATCTTCGGTCATGCGGGTGCCCGCGACCGGCGACAGGGTGTTGCAGCGCACGTTATACTTCGCGCCTTCCAATGCCAGCGTCTTGGTCAGGCCCGCAAGGCCAAGCTTGGCCGCGCCGTAATTGGCCTGGCCGAAATTGCCGAACAGGCCGGTGGACGACGCGGTCATCAGCACGCGGCCATAGCCCTGTTCGCGGAAGGTTTCCCAGCACGCCTTGGTGGCAAAGGCGCTGCCGGTGAGGTGCACCTTGACCACGAATTCAAAGTCGGCCGGTTCCATTTTGACGAAGGTCTTGTCGCGCAGCACGCCCGCGTTGTTGATCAGAACATGGACGCCGCCCCACTTCTGCTTGGCATCGGCGACCATCTTTTCCATCTGTTCGTATTCGGTGACCGACCCGCCGTTGGCGATCGCTTCGCCGCCCATCGCTTCGATTTCGGCGACGACCTGCGCTGCAGCGTCAGAGGTGCCGGTGCCATCGCGCGCGCCGCCCAGATCATTGACCACAACCTTCGCCCCGCGCCGCGCGAGTTCCAGCGCATAGGCCTTGCCCAAACCGCCGCCTGCACCGGTGACGATGGCAACCTTGTCTTTGAAGTTGATGGTCATGTCTGTTCTCCTGTCCTTGATCTATGCGGCTTCTGGGCGGCGCGGTTTACGCCTGCGTAAAGCTGATTTGTGGCCGCTGCGTGGCACTTTCAAGCGTGGCTTGCAACAGCCGAACTGTCAGGCGGCGGATGCCGTAGCGGCATTGTGAGTCCCCGCGCAGGCGGGAACCTCGCTGATCAGGCGAATCGCTCTGCCGACCGGGATTCCCGCCTACGCGGGAATTCACAAGTGTTCGAGCGCTGGAATCAGATCAGCAAACGAATCGATCACCGCATCCGCGCCCATTTCATGCGGGGGCGCATCGCAATAGCCATAGGCAGCCGTGACGAACGGCACTTCGGCAGCTTGCGCGGCACGGGCATCATAGGTCGAATCGCCGATGAACACGAATCGCCCGTCTCCGGTGGCAGCGCGCGCGGCGATCACCGGGGCGGGGTGCGGTTTGGCGAGGAACTGGCCATCATCGCCCTTGCCCATCGAATCCCCGCCGATCACGGTTTCAAATGCGCCGATCAGATCAAGCTGGGTCAGGATGCTGCGGGCAAAACCTTCAAACTTGTTGGTGACGACCGCCATCCGCACACCCTGCGATGCCAGATCCGCCAGCGCCTTACGCACGCCGGGATAGGGCGCGGTGTGGACGGCGTTATGTTCGGCATAATAGGCCAGCATCGCCTTGTAGAGCCGCTTGAACTCATCATCCGGCAGGCCGCCCTGCGCTTCCACCGCGCGCGCCAGCATAATCTTGGCCCCGCCGCCGATCAGGTCTTTCGACGTATCGAGCGGTGCCGCCTCAAACCCGCCCAGCACCAGCGCATGGTTCACCGCCGTGCCCAGATCGCGAAAGGTATCGAGCAGGGTGCCATCAAGGTCGAACCCGATTGCATCAAAGGGAATTTGCGTCATGGCGGTGGCGGTGGCGGATGCTTCTTCAAACCGCAAGTATTTGCTGGCAGGCGCAGCTTAACTTACAGGGGCTTTCATGACCACGACGACACATCCTTTCGCCGCCATCATCCTTGCCGCGGGCAAGGGCACCCGGATGAAGAGCGACACGCACAAGGTGCTGCACCCGATTGCCGGCCGGGCGATGCTCGATCACCTGATGGCATCGGTCGAAGAACTCGGGCCGGAACGGCTGGCGGTTGTGGTTGGCGTCGGACGCGATCAGATCGAGGCGGCGGTGGGCGCGCGCGCGGCAACCTGCCTGCAAGAACCGCAGCTTGGCACCGGCCACGCGGTCGCGCAGGCTGAAGGTGCGCTGGCGGGCTTTGCGGGCGATGTGCTGGTGCTTTACGGCGATGTGCCGTTCGTGAAGGCGGCGACGATGCGCGCGATGCTGGAGCGGTTGCACGGCGCAGATAGCCCCGCTGCGGTGGTATTGGGCTTTGAGCCTGCCGATCCGCTCGCCTATGGCCGGGTGATCGCGGATGATGATGGTCGCATCATCAAGATGGTCGAATACAAGGACGCGGACGAGGGTGAGCGTGCCACGCGGCTGTGCAATTCGGGCCTGATCGCGGCGCGTGCGGCCGATCTGTTCGCGCTGCTGGCGCGGGTCGGCAATGATAACGCGCAGGGCGAATATTACCTTCCCGATATCGTCAATATCGCGATTGCCGACGGGCGCACCTGCGCGGTGATCGTGGCGGAAACGCCGGACGAAGTTGCCGGGATCAACTCCCGCGCCGAACTTGCTGCGGCGGAGGCCCGCTGGCAGGCGGTGCGGCGCAACCGGGCGATGGACGAAGGTGCAACCCTGATCGCGCCTGAAACGGTGTTCTTCAGCTGGGACACGCAGGTGGGCCGCGATGTCACGATTGAACCCAATGTGTTCTTCGGCCCCGGCGTTGCGATCGCCGACAACGTGCTGATCCGCGCCAATTCGCACATCGAAGGCGCGAAGCTGGCGAGCGGGGTCAAGGTCGGCCCGTTTGCGCGCCTGCGCCCCGGCACGGTGCTGGAAGAAGGCAGCTTCGTCGGCAATTTTGTCGAGGTGAAGAATGCGGTGCTGGGGCAGGGCGCGAAGGCCAGCCACCTCACCTATCTCGGTGACGCCACCATCGGCGCGGGCGCGAATATTGGTGCAGGCACAATCACCTGCAATTATGATGGCTATTTCAAGCACAAAACGGTGATTGGTGAGCGCGCCTTTATCGGATCGAACTCGGCATTGGTCGCGCCCGTCAGCATCGGCGCGGATGCGATTGTCGCGGCGGGCAGCACCGTCAGCCGCGATGTCGCACCCGGAGAGCTGCGCATGGTGCGCGCCGAACAATTGGTTAAGCCGGGTTGGGCCGACCGGTTCCACGATGCGATGAAGAAAAAGAAAGCGGCGGAAAAGAAGTGAGCGACCACCCCAACTGCTGGCTCTGCTCCCGCCCGCTTGGCGACATCGAGCAATGGCATCACCCGGTGCCCAAGGCCAAAAAGGGCAAGGTGAAGGTGCCGATCCACCCGATTTGCCACAAGACCATCCACGCCAACTTCACCAATAACGAATTGGCGCGGATCGGTGACAAGGCGAGTGTGATTCGCGACAATCCTGCGATCGCCAAGTTTGTCGCCTGGGTGGCAAACAAGCCCGCCGATTTCGACGCGCCAACGCGGTAATTCTCAGGCGTCCTCCATCCGCGCGGCTTTGCCGCCTGCCGCGATATATTCACGCTCCCACTGCGCAAATTCGCTGCGGCTGAGCAGGTATCGTGTCCGGGCTTCGGCAAAGGGGATCGCGCGGTCGCGCACGGCGCGCACCACGTCATCCTTGCGCGCCTTGGACCAATGCACGCGGTGGGTTTTCGGAAGGCCGTACTGCTTAATCGCATCGGCAATCGACATGTCTCTGGGATAGGCCATCACTGTGTTCCTCGTCAGTTGTGCGTGTCATCGCCCCCGATGGCCTGAGTGTTGACGGGCAGGCCTAACAGGGTGCTGCCGAACATAGTTAAAACCGCGTTGACGAACCGCCCCGTGCCGCGCTTGCGACGAGCTGAGGGCAAAGTGTCGGCTTATTTTACAGGTAGTTACGTTTGCCTGCGTTATCTAACGCAAAAGGGGCGATCCCTTGCCGGAACCGCCCCTGTCTGAGTGCTGCGATAGGCGAATCTATTCGCGATGCTGATCCATCAACCGCTGCATCAGATAGATGAATTGCAGCGCCTGCAGCTTGGCGCGCTGATCATTATCGACCCCGCCTGAGTGCCCTCCGGTGGTGTCTTCGAAGTAGTAATAGGGCTGACCCAGCTCTTTCAGCTTGGCAGCCCCCTTGCGCGCATGGGCGGGGTGGGTGCGATCATCCGCGGTGGATGCCCACAGGAAGGGCGAGGGGTAATCCACGCCCGCCACGATTTTCTGATAGGGCGAATAGCCATCGATCCACGCCCGCTGTTCGGGTATGCGCGGATCGCCATATTCACCGATCCACGAAGCCCCGCGCCCGATCAGGTGATAGCGAACCATATCGAACAGCGGGATCTGCACGATCGCCGCATTCAGCAGGTCGGGCCGCTGGGTGAAGAATGTGCCCACCAGCAGGCCGCCTTGTGATCCGCCCTGGATGCCGAGATGCCGGGGCGAAGTGAAGCCGCGCTTCACCAGATCCTCGCCCACTGCGATGAAATCATCCCAGGTGCGCTGCTTGTTTTCGCGGATCGCGGTCTGGTGCCAGTTCGGCCCGAACTCGCCCCCGCCGCGCATATTGGCGAGCACATAGGCGCCGCCCTTTTCGACCCACAGCTTGCCCGTGCTACCAAGATAACCCGGCAGACGCGGCACCTGAAAGCCGCCATAGCCTGTCAGCAGCGTCGCGGTGGAGCCGTCCAAGGTCATCCCCTTGGGCTTGACGATGAAGTAGGGGATTTTGGTCCCGTCCTTGCTGGTCGCTTCGTGCTGCTCAACGTCCATGCCGGCTGCATCGAAATAGGTCGGCGAGCGCTTGACCTGCTCCAGCGTCAGGCCGTCCTTGGCATAATACCACGTGCCAGGGCTGAGGAAATCGGTCGAGGTGAACATGATCTCGTCGGTCTCGTCCGACGATGCGGCGATTCCGACCGTGGCGTTGTCCGGAAGGGCGACCTGCGTGCTGGCCCACTTGCCATCAGCGTAATCGAACTTCAGCACCCGCCCGCGCACATTGTCGAGCAGCTCGACAAACAGGCTGTTCTTTGTGGTGGCAGAACCCTGCTTGGTCTGGCGTTCGCCCGGTGCCCAGACAAGAGTCATCGGAACGCCGTTAGGATCGGCCTTCCACGCCTCCAGATCGGCCGAGACCAGTGCATCTGCCGGGAAGGTCTGATCGCCGCGCGTCCAATCGACATCGGTCGAGAACAGGATCTGGCCATCGATGATGCCGGCAGGCCCGGCCTTGGTGGGCAGATCAAGCTTGAGCCACTGGCCGTCCTTCTCGAAGAAGTACTCGCGCTCGTGGAAAGAAATGCCGCGATAGGCGAGGCGCCCGTGGATCACGTAATTGCCGTCGCGCAGCAGCGATGCTCCCGAGGACACGTCGGTCTTTTCGCCCCGGAAAATCTCCGGCGCGTCCTCAATCGCGGTGCCGCGCTTCCACAGCCGGGTGGTAAAGGGGTAGAAGCTCTCGGTGGTTGTCTCGGGCGTGAAATTGCGGCTTATCAGCAGCGTGTCTTCATCCATCCACTGGGTGCTGCCCTGACTTTCGGGCAGTTCGAAGCCGCCTTCGACAAAACTCTTGGTGGTGATGTCAAACTCGCGGCCCAGCCGCGCGTCCTTGCCGCCGTCCGAGAGGTAAAGAATGCATCGCGTAGCTTTGGGCGGCAGGCACGACATGCCGCCATAGACCCATTCCTTGCCCTCGGCTGCTGCCAGCGCATCAACATCGAGGATCGTCTCCCATTCGGGCTTGTCGGTACGCCAGCTTTCCAGCGTGGTGCGGCGCAGCAGGCCCTTGGGGTTTGCCGCGTCTTGCCAGAAATTGAGCATGCCGTGCGGGGTAAAGGAGACACCGGGCACGCGCTCGTCCGAATTGAAAATCGCCAGCGCTTCGGCCTTCGCTTGCGCATAGCGCGGATCGGCTTCGAAGGCGGCCAGCGTGCGTTCGTTCTCCTTGGCGACCCATTCGAGCGCCTCGGGGCTGCGGGCTTCTTCGAGCCAGATATGGGGATCCTGCTCGGGGCCGGGGACGCCGGTAACGGGGGTTTCTTGCGCGGTTGCGCCAGTTGTTGATGCCATGGTCATTGCGAGCGCCAATGCGAATGTGGAGACAAGTTTCAAGCGTCCTCTCCTATGGGGAAATGCTGGACGCGGTTGTGCAGGGGGCGCGCGCGAAAGGGAAGGGGATACAAACAAAAAGGGCGAGCCATTGGCCCGCCCCGTCTGATTTTTGTGCATCCCCGCGCAGGCGGGGACCTCAGGCAAGCAAGCGCTAGGCCGATGGAGTTCCCCGCCTGCGCGGGGACTCACAGCTATCGCTACCCCTCGACGTGCTCCGCCAGCACGGTGAGGCCCTTTTCATTGACCTCGGCAAAGCCGCCGCGCACTTCGATCACCTCGGGCGCGCTGGCTTCAGTCTTGTAGATCTGCACCGCGCCGTCGCGCACGGTCGACATGAACGGCGCGTGGCCTTCCAGCACGCCGAATTCGCCCTCTGCACCGGGGACGACCACCATGTGGACTTCCTCGGAACGGACGAGTTTGGCGGGGGTCACGAGTTCGAAATGCAGTGGCATTGCTTACGCCTCTTCAGCCAGCTTCTTGGCCTTTTCGACTGCCTGTTCGATCCCGCCGACCATGTAGAAGGCGCTTTCGGGCAGGTGGTCATATTCGCCGTCGACCACGGCCTTGAAGCTTTTCACCGTGTCTTCGAGCTGCACGAACACGCCCGGAATGTTGGTGAACACTTCGGCGACGTGGAACGGCTGCGACAGGAACTTTTGCAGCTTGCGCGCGCGGGCGACGATCAGTTTGTCCTCTTCCGACAGTTCATCCATCCCGAGGATCGCGATGATGTCCTGCAGGCTCTTGTATTTCTGTAGGGTTTCCTGAACGCGGCGGGCGGTTTCGTAATGCTCGTTGCCGACCACGCGCGGTTCAAGCACGCGCGAGGTGGAGTCGAGCGGGTCAACCGCCGGGTAGATACCGAGCTCCGAAATCGCACGGCTCAACGTGGTGGTCGCGTCAAGGTGGGCAAACGAAGCGGCAGGCGCCGGATCGGTCAAATCGTCCGCAGGCACGTAAATCGCCTGCACCGAGGTGATCGAACCCTTGGTGGTCGAGGTGATGCGTTCCTGCAGCTTGCCCATGTCGGTCGCCAGCGTCGGCTGATAACCCACCGCCGAAGGGATACGGCCGAGCAGCGCCGACACTTCCGAACCCGCCTGGGTGAAGCGGAAGATGTTGTCGACGAAGAACAGCACGTCCTGGCCTTCGACATCGCGGAAATATTCCGCCATCGTCAGGCCCGACAGCGCCACGCGTGAACGCGCGCCCGGCGGCTCGTTCATCTGGCCGAACACCAGCGCCACCTTGGAACCTTCGCTGGTCGCATTGCCATCGGCGTCCTTGGCGATCACGCCCGCGTCAAGGAATTCGTGATAGAGATCGTTGCCTTCGCGGGTGCGTTCACCAACGCCCGCAAACACCGACACGCCGCCGTGGCCCTTGGCGATGTTGTTGATGAGTTCCTGAATCAACACGGTCTTGCCCACGCCCGCGCCGCCGAACAGGCCGATCTTGCCGCCGCGCGCATAGGGGGCGAGCAGGTCGATCACCTTGATCCCTGTGACAAGGATCGCCGCGTCGGTCGACTGGTCGATGAACAGCGGAGCTTCGGCGTGGATCGGCATGGTGCTTTCCGCGCCGATCGGGCCGCGTTCGTCGATCGCTTCGCCGATGACGTTCATGATCCGGCCCAGCACCTTGGGGCCGACCGGCACAGAAATCTGCGCGCCGGTGTTGATCACTTCGCTGCCCCGCGTGAGGCCTTCGGTGGCGTCCATCGCGATGGTGCGCACGGTGTTTTCGCCAAGGTGCTGAGCGACTTCGAGCACCAGCGTCTTGTCACCATTGCGGGTTTCAAGCGCGGTCAGGATCGCGGGCAGCTCGCCGGGGAACTGCACGTCGACGACAGCGCCGATGACCTGGCTGATGGTGCCGTTGGTGGTCTGGTTGAGAGTGGGGGCGGTGGCCATTTTTCGTTCCTTAGCCTTCGATTAGAGCGCTTCAGCGCCTGCAATAATTTCGATGAGTTCGGTGGTAATCGCCGCCTGACGCTGGCGGTTGTAGATGATGGTCAGCTTGCCGATCAGGTCGCCCGCGTTGCGCGTGGCGTTGTCCATCGCGGTCATCGAGGCGCCTTGTTCAGACGCCTCACGTTCGAGCAGCGCGCCGAACAGTTGGGTGCGCACGTAACGCGGCAGCAGTTCTTCGAGGATTTCTTCCTCGCCCGGTTCGTATTCGACCACCGCATCGCTCGCGGCGGTGTTGGCGGGGGTGGGGACGGGGATCAACTGGTTCACCGTGGGATCCTGCGCCAGCGCCGATTTGAAGGTCGGATAGACGAGGTGCGCGATATCGAACTTGCCCGCGTCAAACAGCGCGATCAGTTCATCGGCGATGGCTTCGGCCTCGGTGAAGCCGGGGGTCTTGACCGTGCTGGTGTCGAACCCGTCGCCAACAGCCGAGGGAAATTCGCGCTTCAGCGGCGCGCGGCCTTTTTTGCCGACGAGGTAGAATTCGACCGTCTTGCCATCGGCGATCAATTCGCGCGCCTTGACCTTGGCGGCCTTGACGATGTTGGCGTTCAGCCCGCCGCACAGGCCCTTGTCGGTGTTGACCACCACCAGCAGGTGGCGCTGATCCGCGCCGGTGCCTGCCAGCAGACGCGGCGCGCTGTCACTGCTCACCTTGCCCGCCAGCGATGCCATCACCGCTGCCAGCCGCGTGGCATAGGGCCGCCCGGCCTCAGCCGCAGCCTGCGCCCGGCGCAGCTTGGCCGCCGCGACCATCTGTTTGGCCTTGGTGATCTTCTGGGTCGATTTGACCGAGTTGATCCGACCTTTGAGTTCCTTGAGTGAGGGCACTTAATATCCTCCGGGAAGGGGATCTGCGAGCAGGTCAGGTGCGCTCTGCGATGCCGAAAAGTCAGGCATTTCCGAAACTTGTGCTTCACTCATCGCGAAGAGAATAACTGCCCCTATAAACGCAACCGAGACACCAATGATCGTGATCACACCGCCACCATTTTCTGGGTTCTGAGCCAGCGCCTTACGCTGCAGCATATCGATCGCTTTGACGACCAACATAATGCACATGCCGAGTATGACGATCTGAAGCATTTACGCGAACTGCTTGGCGAAGGCTTGCAGCGCGGCCTTGGTCTTGCTTTCGGCCTCGCCTTCGAACTTCTTGCTGGTGCGAATCTCGGTCAGAACGTCGCCGTGTTCGCGGCGCATGAAATCGAGCATCTGGCTTTCATACTCGCCCACGCGGTTCACCGCGATGCTATCGAGATAGCCGTTGGTGCCGGCATAGATCGACACGGTCTGTTCTTCGAACGGCATCGGCGAAAACTGCGCCTGCTTGAGCAGCTCGGTCAGACGCGCGCCGCGGTTGAGCAGTTTCTGCGTCGCCGCATCAAGATCGGAACCGAACTGCGCAAACGCCGCCATTTCGCGGTATTGCGCCAGATCGAGCTTCATCGAGCCCGCCACCTTCTTCATCGCCTTGGTCTGGGCTGCACCGCCCACGCGCGAAACCGACAGGCCGACGTTGATCGCCGGGCGGATGCCCTGATAGAACAGCCCGGTTTCAAGGAAAATCTGCCCATCGGTGATCGAGATCACGTTGGTCGGGATATAGGCCGACACGTCGCCTGCCTGCGTTTCGATGATCGGCAGCGCGGTGAGCGAACCGTGGCCGTTATCGGCGTTCATCTTGGCCGCGCGTTCGAGCAAGCGAGAGTGCAGGTAGAACACGTCGCCCGGATAGGCTTCACGGCCCGGAGGACGGCGCAGCAGCAGCGACATCTGGCGGTAAGCCACGGCCTGCTTCGACAAATCGTCATAAACGATCACGGCGTGCATGCCGTTGTCGCGGAAAAATTCACCCATTGCGCAGCCGGTATAGGGCGCAAGGTATTGCAGCGGGGCAGGTTCCGATGCGGTCGCCGCGACCACGATCGAATATTCCATCGCGCCGTTTTCTTCGAGCTGCTTGACGATCTGCGCCACGGTCGAACGCTTCTGGCCGACGGCGACATAGACGCAGTACAGCTTCTTGCCTTCATCGTTGCCCGCGTTGGCTTCCTTCTGGTTGATGAAGGTGTCGATCGCGACAGCGGTCTTGCCGGTCTGACGGTCACCGATGATCAGCTCGCGCTGACCGCGGCCCACGGGCACCAGCGCGTCAATTGCCTTGAGGCCGGTCTGCACGGGTTCAGACACCGATTCGCGTGGGATGATGCCCGGCGCCTTCACTTCAACGCGGCTGCGCTGGGTGGTTTCGATCGGCCCCTTGCCGTCAATCGGATTGCCGAGCGCATCGACCACGCGGCCCAGCAGGCCCTTGCCAACCGGCACGTCAACGATGGTGCCGGTGCGCTTGACGATATCGCCTTCCTTGATCTCGGCGTCCGAGCCAAAGATCACGACGCCGACATTGTCGGCTTCGAGGTTGAGCGCCATGCCCTGCACCCCGTTGGCGAATTCGACCATTTCGCCGGCCTGCACCTGATCGAGCCCGTGGATGCGGGCGATCCCGTCACCCACGCTCAGCACGGTGCCGGTTTCGCTGACTTCGGCTTCGGTGCCGAAATTGGCGATCTGGTCCTTGATGACCTTGGAGATTTCTGCGGCGCGGATTTGCATGATCTAAGTCCTTTAAGCCTTCATGGCCTGGGCTAGCGAGTTGAGACGGGTGCGGATCGAGGCATCAATGCGCTGCGAACCGATGGTGACGACAATCCCGCCAAGCAGATCGGGATCAACCGAGGCGGACAACATGACAGTGCGCCCTTCGCGCGCAGTCAGCTTGGTTTTCAATGCGGCGATCTGATCATCGCTGAGCGGATGTGCGCTGGTAACGGTGGCGGTCACTTCACCGCGCTGCGCGGCGGCAATCGCCCGAAACGCGGCGATAATCGCAGGCAGTTTCGCCAGGCGGCGGTTGCCTGCCAGCACTCCGATGAAATTGGTGGTCAGCGTGGACAGTTTGAGCTTTTTCGCCACTGCCGCCATCGCCTTGCCCTGCACGTCGCGGGCGAGTTCGGGATTGGTGGTCAGCGCCGCCAGATCGCCCGATTCGGCCAGCGCTGTGCCGAGCGTTTCGAGATCGCTCTCGACCGCAGTGACTTTGCCGCTTTCGCTGGCAAGATCGAACAGGGCCGAGGCATAGCGTCCGGCCAGACTAGCCTTGATACCGGCGGAAATATCCACGCGCTTGCAATCCTCTTGGAAGCTTCGAAGGGGTAATGCTTGGGCCTTGGGAATGGGGGATGCACAAAGGCCCCCCTCAAGGTTGGCGCGCGCCTAGCAATTGATTCCCGCCGGTGCAAGCCACTGGACGGGATTTGTCGGAACATGGCGCGCGCCGCGCGTCGGCTTAGTTAGCGTTCGCGCCGCCCGCCTTCGCCTCACAACTATAGACCAGCCGTTCATTCGGGCGATCCGGTAACAGCGCGATCAGCGCGGATTGCTGTTCGCCCAATGTGCGCGCTGCATCACTGACCCCGCAGGCGGGCGGCGTGTAGGCGGCGCGGGCCTCGCGCGCGGCGGTCAATGCTGCTTGTCCGAGCAAATAGCGGTCAGTGCGGAATGTCCGTGTGTCGGGATCATAATAATTGACCGCGACCGCTGCATCATCCTGCGCCGCGAACACCCGCGCCCATTCGCCGCCGGTGCCCAGCCCGTATTGAGTGCGGCCATTGACGCAGCCATCGGCCGACCATTCAAGCGCGACATCATCGGTGCGTGCGGCGGTCACCCGGCTGCGTTCGGGCACCAGCGTGCAGATCAGCGCACCTTCTGCTGCTAGCGATGGGGCTGCGCCTGCCGCGCCCGGTGCATCTTCGCCTTGGGCGGCGGCAACGGCGGCTTCGACGCGGTCTTCGATTTCGCTGAGGCCGGGGCGGGTGATCCACAGCAACGCCGCCGTAATCAACGCAGCCCCTGCCAGCCCTGCGGCGATCCCGGCGTGTTTGCGCCGCGCCGGGTTGCCGCGCCACATCGCCGCAGCATAGGCGCCGCCAACCGCGCCGAGCAGCGCGATCAGCGCCATCGCCATCGCGTTTTCGCGCGCGGCGATCACCTCCATTTGCGCGGTCAGGCGGGCGTTATCGCGCAATTCGCGCAAGGCTTCCGCCTGGCTCGCCAGCCGTTCGCGCGCCTGCGCCTGCTGCGCCTCCATGCGCTGTCGTTCGGCCGCGTTCAGATCGTCGATCGACCGGCAGGGGAGCGCATTGGTAATCGGCTCCACCCCGTTATCCCGCAAAAAAGGCAGCAATTCGCGTAGGGAAACCGCGAAGTAGAACTCCGCATCCCCGCTCATCGAATCGGCGCTGAAGGAATTGACCCCGATCACCCGCCCGCATGGATCGAGCAGCGGCCCGCCCGAATTGCCGCGCGCAATCGGCGCGGTGTGGAGGATGGTGTCGAACTGGCGGCTGGGCCGCTCGCCCGACACGAACCCGCGCGACTTGACCGGCGGCTGGGCGCGGAAAATGTCGGTCATGCTCAACCCCTGGGCCAGATCGACATTCATCGGATAGCCGACCGCCGAAACCTCACCCAGATCGCCGCTGACCCCGCCCGCCAGCGCCAATGGCGGCAACCGCAGGCTGCCACTGGCGATTTCAAGCAGGGCCAGATCATTGCGCGGGCTGACCGCGATCACGCGGGCAAATGCGCCGCCTGCTCCCTCGCTCGGCACGATCCCGATGCGCAAGGTGTCATCCAGCAACGCCTCGCTGACGACGTGCGCGTTGGTGACGATCTGTGTGGCGCTGACTGCAAAGCCGCTGCCGTGGCTGACCGGCGCAGGCTCCCCACCGTCCTCCCCGATCACCACCACCCGCACCACCCCGCGCGCGGCGGCATCGACATCGCCGGGATCGGCGGCGGCGGGGGCTGCAAGGGCGATCAGCAGCAGGGCGAGGGCGCGAAGAAGGCGGGTCATGCGCGCAGCTATAGCCATTTTTTCGTCCCATGCGACATTGAACGCAAAGGCGGGGGGTGCGCGGGCGGGCCGGGTGTGGCAAATGTTTCACGTGAAACCAACAATACCTTTGGGCGATGATGATCGCTGGCGCATCGCGCTTGCCAAAGACCGGCGGTTTGACGGGGCGTTTGTGACCGGCGTGCATTCGACCGGGATATATTGCCGCCCATCGTGCCCGGCCCGCGCGCCGCTGCGCAAGAATGTGCGGTTCTATGCGAGCCCCGGTGAGGCTGAGAATGCGGGCCTAAGGGCTTGTAAACGCTGCTCTCCTGATACCCAAAGCGCCGAGGAAGCCTGCGTGCTGGCCGCCATCGCCGCGATTCGATCCAGCCTTGATCAAGGGCGCGGGCCGATGACGCTGGACGCGCTGGCCGACTTGACCGGATATGCCCCCACCCACTTCCAGCGCCTGTTCAAACGCACCGTAGGCCTGTCACCCGCCGCCTATGCCAAGGCATTGCGCGAAGAGCGGGTGCGCGGCGCGCTGTCCGAGGGATTGGGGGTGACCAAGGCGCTATCTAGCGCGGGCTACACAGGCCCAAAACAGTTCTACGCAGAGACGAAAGGCAGGTTGGGCATGATGCCGAATGACTGGAGCAAAGGCGGCGCGGGCAAGCGCGTGCATTGGGCGGTTTTGCCGACGACGCTGGGGTCGATGCTGGTCGCCGCGACCGACAAGGGCGTGTGCTGTCTGGCGTTTGGAGAGGACGAAGGGGAGTTGCGGGCGCGCTTTCCGAAGGCGGAACTGGTGCCAGCGGGTGAGGATTTCCGCGCGCTGTTTGCGCAGGTGGTGGAGGCGGTCGAACAGCCGGGGCCGGGCAGCGCCGCGATCCCGCTCGATGTAAAGGGCACCGCGTTCCAGCAGCGCGTCTGGGAAGAACTGCGCCGCATCCCGCATGGCGAGACGCGCAGCTACGGCGAGTTGGCAGCGGCCCTCGGCAACCCCAAAGCCAGCCGCGCAGTCGGCGGGGCCAACGGCGCAAACCACGTCGCAGTGCTGATCCCCTGCCACCGCGTGATCGCGGCGGATGGCTCGCTGGGGGGCTATGCCTACGGGCTGACGATCAAGGCGGAGTTGTTGCGGCGGGAGGGGGTTTGAGGGGTTAAATCTGGCGTCCCAAGCTGATGCGGTCTTCAACCGCATAGCCGATACGGGTGTAAAACGCGGTCACTTCCTCGTTGCCTGCCCTGACTTGCAGGTTGATCTTGTTGCACCCAAGGCCGTGAAGCGCGGATTCAGCGGCGCGCACAAGTGCGGTGCCAATGCCGCTGCGCCGGTGTTGCTCGCCGACGGCAACAGCATAAAGCCAACCTCGGTGGCCATCATAACCGGCCATGACCGTTCCCGCTATCGTGTCATCCGGGCAGGCGACAAAGAAAAAATCCGGCTGAAACGCGAGTTTCGCGGGAATGGCGAAGGCGGCCTGATTGCGCGGTGGGTCATCGGGAAAAGCTTCGCGCCAGAGCCGATCCACGCCTTCAAAATCACTGTCTTGGTAGCGTCTGATTTGCATGGTCTGTGCCTGTCCGATTTATCGAGATCGCAAGCATGTGATGCAAAATTGCGGATTTTTCAAATACACCCAACCGCCGTCATCCCAGCGAAAGCTGGGACCTCAAGCGGCAAGGGGTGGTGTCTGCGGCCCTAGGCCCCAGTTTTCGCTGGGGTGACGGGTTAAGGATTCCGCCCGATATTCGTCATTGCGAGCGAAGCGAAGCAATCCATGGTCTGACGGTTCCACTTGCGGCGAAGTTCAGTCATGGATTGCCGCGTCGCTACGCTCCTCGCAATGACGAAGTGAGGCGCTCCCCCTCAATCCAGCTTGGGCGGCATTCCCGGTTCGCACTTCGCCATTGCGCGCTGATAGGCCTCACGCGACCCAATCCGCTTCAGATAGGCTTGCAGGTTGGGCATTCCGTCAATGCTCGACCCGCTCATCGCGCGGCTGGTGGTCAGCTGGAACCCCATCATGATGTCCGCGGTGGTCAACTGCGCGCCGCCGAAATACTCGGCCTCACCCAGCCGCTTTTCGATAATCGCCCAGCCTTTCGCCACGCGATCCGCCACGAATGCGGGCAGTTCCTTTGCGCCCATGAACTGCGCCACCAGCGCCATCATGCCGTTGGTCATGAAGGTCGCGTTTGCCCAGTGGTAATAGAACAGGTGATCGGCAAAATCGGGATGATCCGCGCCCGGAACAAGCGCCGTATGGGGCGCGTATTTGGCGATGATGTAATCGATGATCGCCCCACTTTCGCCCAGCACAAAATCGCCGTCGGTAATCACTGGCGCAATCCCCATCGGGTGCAGCGCCTTGAATTCATCGGGCGCGAGGCGGTTGTCGGTGCGGCGGTTATACAGTTTGAGGTCGTATTCCAACCCCAGCTCCTCCGCCAGCCAGACGATGCGTTCGGATTGCGACAGGCGCAGGTGGTGGATGGTCAGCATTGGGGGGCCTTTCTGATGGGTGTTTGCGCACCCAGTCTTTGCGTGCGGGCACCAGAGAGTCGAGCAAATTGTCGGCGGCCACGCGACGCGCCGCTTGGCCGCGGCCCGCGATCATGCGCTACACAAAGCTGTAGGGATCAATATCCACCCCTACCCGCACCCCCGGCGCGAATTGCACCGTGCCGATCCAGTCGCGCAGAACCGCTTGCAGGTTGGCGCTGCGCCGCGCGTTCACCAGAAAGCGGTAACGATAGCGGCCGCGCAGCAAGGCCAGCGGGGCGGGTGCGGGGCCAAGGATTTGCACATCGGCCAGCCGGGGCCGCGCATCGCCCAATCGCGCCGCCGCCTCGCGCGCCTCGCGCTCGTCCTCGGACGACAGGATGATCGCCGCCCAGCGCCCGAACGGCGGTGCCCCCGCATCGCGGCGGCCTTGCGTTTCGGCGGCGTAGAACCCGTCGCGGTCGCCGTCAGCCAGCGCGGCGATCACCGGGGCATCGGGATGGCGGGTCTGGATCAGCACTTCGCCCGGTTTCGCCCCGCGCCCGGCCCGGCCCGCGACCTGCGCGATCTGGCTGAAAGTGCGCTCACCCGCGCGCAAGTCCCCGCCTTCAAGCCCCAGATCGGCATCGACCACGCCGACCAGCGTAAGTTCGGGGAAGTGAAACCCCTTGGTGACAAGCTGCGTGCCGATGATGATGTCGATCGCGCGGGCCTCTGCCATCGCGATGAACTCGGCCGCGCGTTCGGGCGTGTTGAGCGTGTCCGATGTGGCAAGCGCGATGCGGGCATCGGGGAACAGCTCGCGCACCTCGTCAGCGATGCGTTCCACCCCCGGCCCGCAGGCGACCAGGCAATCGCTCTCGCCGCATTCGGGGCAGGCATCGGGCACCCGCGTTTCAAACCCGCAATGGTGGCAGGCGAGCCGCGCCGACAGGCGGTGTTCGACCAGCCAAGCGCTGCAAGACGGGCATTTGAAGCGGTGCCCGCAATTGCGGCACAGGGTCAGCGGGGCATAGCCGCGGCGGTTGAGAAACAGCAGCGATTGTTCGCCCTTGTCCAGCCGGTCGCGCAAGCCATCGATCAGCGGCCCGGCGAGCCAGCGCCCGGAACCGGGCTTCTCCTCGGTCAGATTGACCAGCCGTACTGCCGGCAGGCTCGCCCCGCCAAACCGGCTGGGCAGATCGAGTTTTTCGTAAACGCCTTGTGTCGCCATGTGCAGGCTTTCCAGCGCGGGCGTGGCGCTGGCGAGGATTACCGGCACGCCTTCAAACCGCGCGCGCATCACCGATACGTCGCGCGCGTTGTAACGCACCCCGTCATCCTGTTTGAAGCTGATCTCGTGCGCTTCGTCGACCACGATCAAGCCGAGTTTGGCGTAGGGCAGGAACAATGCCGACCGCGCGCCGACCACCACTTGCGCTGACCCGTCCGCAATCGCGCGCCACGCTCGCCGCCGCTCGGTGGATTTCAATGAGGAATGCCACAGCACTGGGGCCGCGCCAAACCGGGCGGCAAAGCGCGCGAGGAAGTTTTCGGTCAGCGCGATTTCGGGGAGCAGCACCAGCACCTGCTTTGCACGGCGCAGCGCCTCGGCCACGGGTTCGAAATAGGTTTCGGTCTTGCCAGACCCGGTCACCCCGTCGAGCAGGAAGGGGGCAAATTCCTGCGTCTGCACCGCCGCCACCAGCCGCGCTGCAACTGCGGCCTGAATGGGCGAAAGCTCCGGTTGATCGAAGTCAGGATCGGCGGGAGCGTAAGGCCGGTCGATCGCGACGGTAACGGGTTCGATCAGCCCCGCGCCCGCCATCCCGCGCAGCACGCCTTCGGACACCCCGGCGATGGCGGCCAGTTCGCGCATGGTGCCCTGTTCGCCGCCGATCTTTTCCAGCGCGGTTTTGCGCTGCGCGGTGAGCCGCCCGGAACCTTCCGCGCCCGTCAGCCGGTATTCGGTCATTGTCGCCGGGCCGCCGAGCGCGCCGCCACTGGCCAGCGCCATGCGCGCCACACTGGCGAGCGGGGCGCAATAATAATCCGCCGTCCATTCGATCAGCCGCCGCAGCGGCGCGGGCAAGGGCGGCACGGGCAGCACTTCGATCAGCGGGCGCAGGCGTTCAAAGGCGATTTCGTCGCCCGGCAATCGCCCTTCGTCCCACACGATCCCCGTCACCTTGCGCGGCCCCAGGGGCGCGATCACCACGCTGCCCGCAGGCGCGCTCACCCCGGCAGGCAGCCGGTAATCGAGCGGGCCAAGCGCGGCATTGAGGATCAGCAGGCGGACGCGGTTCATCGTGCCGCCATATGGGCGCGGGAGGCCTTGGCGGGCAAGCGCATCATCAGCGAAAAGTCACATCCGTCTGCAAAGCGGGCGCATCGCGGATGATGGCGATGGTTTTAATGGCAACAGGGGGCTTCCCGAATCAGATCGGCGCTGTAACTTTCACCTCGCCGCGCGCGAAAACCGCGCAATGTACTGCCTGCGAAGTTCGATTGAGGGCGAAGTGTAAAAGGGGGAAACATGAAATTTCCAAAACTCGGCGTTGCATCTCTGGCAATCGCTATCAGCATCACCGCAGTCACGCCGCATACTGCCCATGCGCGTGAACCGGGCAGCATTTACGGGCCGATCATCAATCAATACAAATCGATCACCGACGCGCGCAAGAAACTGCGCAGCAAAGAGAAAAAGCAAGGCCAGCTGACCGGCGATGAAAATTACACATTGGCTGTTGCCTGCGGGTATGAAGAGCCTGCCAGCGCATCGATCATCCTGACCGAACTCAGCCGTTCGCGGTGCAAGGATCTGGTGATTGATTACTATCTTGAAGCAGGGCGACGCGGCACGCCCGAAGGGTTTCTGGCCGCAGCCCAGCGGGAAACCAATCCCGGCGATGCTTACGGGTTTGCGCAATTGGCCTATCAGCTTTCAGGAACCGATATTGCTTTACGCGATGAAGCCGCAGCGATTTTATCAAGGCTGCGCCCGACCATTGGCAATCCCGCACCGATCAACGCACAGGCGCAGGCGATAGTGCAGCAATTGCTGGGCGGCGGGCGTTACGCCAACGCTATTCCCGCCGCTGGTGATGCGGAATTGGCGAAAGTTCTGCCCGATCTGAAATGGCTCGATTTCAAGAATCCAAAGCGGTGCACATGGAGCGATGCGGCCGAGGCGATATTTGCGAACGCCACCGGCTTTGACGATCGCAAGATTTACAGAACCATCCCGGCAACGGTTCGCATTCCCGGTATTGCCAAGCCTGTGACCAGCCGGATAACGCGGCCCGAGAAATTGGAGCCGCACATAGTAACCTATTATCTCGATTTTAAAGGCCGCTGGAACGGGCTTACCGTATTAGGATTAACCGATACATTTTTTGAAGTGTCACATGGTGTCGATGGCACCGGTATCCGTTTTGCTGAGCCGGTTGATGTGGTTGCCCGCAGGCTGGCGCAGCTGGGATTCGTGGTAAACCCGAAAGGCGGTGCGCGAGATCAGATCGACAAGCGCGACCGCTATGGAAATATCGATGGCGTTAGCACCTATCTGGAACGTCAGAAAGGCGAGACAGTGTTTCTGTGCGATGAGGTTTATGATGCCAGTTACGGCGAACCATAAGCTGCGCACGCATGATGCCGTGGGAATCATCGGTTAGGTAATGCCGCCACGCCGCGTGGTTCATCCTGCCGCCATCTGACCTTGGGCACAGGGCAAGGGCAAGCAGGGAGACCCGATAAATGACCGATATTGCGAACTTCACCCCCACCCGCCGCGCGTTGATTACCGGAGCCGCTGGCGCGGGCGCGCTGTTGCTGATGCCGGGATGCGCCAGCACTGGCGGCGGGTTCAGCATGGTCGAAGCGGTGCGGCGGATGCTGCTGCTGGCGTCCGAAAACGCCTTTGCGCGCCTGACCGCGCCGGGCGGGTTCTGGGATGAACAGGTGGCGCGCATCGGGCTTAACCAGTTGATGGGCACGCGCGGCGATGTGCTGTCGCGCATCCTCACCTCTTCACTGGTCAAGGATCGGCTGGAGGAACGCTTTGCCAGCCTCGCCATCGAAGCCAGCTTCCGCGCCGCGCCGGTAGTCACCGATGCGGTGCGGGTGATCGGGTTTGAAAACGCGATTGATCTGGTGCGCGGCGGGCCAACCGCGGCCAGCACCTTCCTGCGCGCGGAAATGGGCAGCGTGCTGATCGATGCGATGGTGCCCGAATTGGGCGAAGCGATCCGGCTGAGCAATGATCCCCTGATCGGCCAAACCATCGGCGCGCTGACCGGGGTCAATCCCGGCGATGTCGCCAGCCGTATCGGGCGCGAGGTCGATAATGCAGTGTGGGGCGAAATCGCGCGCGAGGAAGCCGCGATCCGCGCCAACCCGCAGGCCACCCGCGATCCGTTGCTGATCGGGGTGTTCGGGGTGGCCGGACGGATTTAGGGGAAGCTGATTCTGAACGCAGTGCGCAGGCAACCGCGTCTGGCAGGGCTAGCGGGCAGGGGCTGGCTTCGATAGGGGTGGTGAGAATCATCCCATCGGAGAGAACCGAGCCATGAAATTCTTTGTCGACACTGCCGAGATCGAACCCATCCGCGAACTGGCTGCCACTGGCCTGCTGGACGGCGTCACCACCAACCCTTCGCTGATCGCCAAATCGGGGCGCGATTTCATGGAGGTGACGCGCGAAATCTGCGGGATCGTCGATGGCCCGGTCAGCGCCGAAGTGGTCGCATTGGATCACGCGACGATGATGAAAGAGGCCGAGGTGCTGCGCAAGATTGCCGACAATGTCTGCATCAAGGTGCCGCTGACGGTTGACGGGCTGAAAACCTGCAAGGCGCTGACGGGCGAAGGCACGATGGTCAATGTGACGCTGTGTTTCTCGTCCAATCAGGCGCTGCTGGCGGCGAAAGCGGGGGCGAGCTTCATCTCGCCGTTTGTCGGGCGGCATGATGATAACGGGTTCGACGGGATGGACCTGATTGAGGACATCCGCCTGATTTACGACAACTACAATTTCGCCACCGAAATCCTGGTCGCATCGGTGCGCCACGTCACCCACGTCTTGCAGGCCGCCAAGATCGGTGCCGACGTGATGACCGCGCCGCCCAAGGTGATCCACGATCTGTTCAAACACGTGCTGACCGACAAGGGCATCGAAGGCTTTCTGGCCGATTGGGCAAAGACCGGGCAGAGCATCCTGTGAATATCCTCCCCGGAACGGGGAGGGGGACCATCCGAAGGATGGTGGAGGGGAGTCCCCGTAAGGCGCGGCGCGAGAGGCGAGTCCCCTCCGTCAACCGCTTGCAGCGGTTGCCACCTCCCCTTACCGGGGAGGAATAATGGCAGACCAATCCCCGCTCGATCTGTTCAAACAGGCGCTGACCGGCGCGAGCCGCGCGATTGCGCGCGATCCGGAGGTTGAGGTTGCGTGGAGCGCCGATGTGCCCGGCGCGGCGGGCAACCGGTTCCGCGTTCCGCTGCCGGGGCGCGATCTGCCGGCCGATCAAGTCACCGAGGCGCGCGGGTTTGCCGATAGCTTTGCGCTGAAACTGCGCCATCACAACGCCGCTTTGCACGCCAAATCCGCTCCGCCCGAACCGATTGCGCGGTCGTGCTATGATGCGATCGAGCAGGTGCGGTATGAGGCTTTGGGCGCCAACCGCTTCGGCGGTATCCGCGCCAATCTTGATGCCGCAACCGAACTGCGTACCGCATCGGACAAGATCGTGCGTGCGCAGAATTCGTCCGAAGTTCCGCTGCAAACCGCGCTCGCGCTGCTGGTGCGAGAGGCGCTGACGGGGGAGGCGGTGCCGGAAAAGGCGCGCGGCGGGCTGGAATTGGTGCGCGCCTTCCTTGAGGAGAAAGTCGGCAAGGATTTCGGCGCGCTGGCGGAAAAACTCTCCGATCAGGAGGCGTTCCAGAAGCTCGCGCTTGATATGCTGCGCGAACTCGATCTGACCCAGCCGAGCGACGCCCCCGACCAAAGCGATTCCGACGACGCTGACGATGATGACGGCCCCGACGACAGCGAGGGCGAAGATGAAAATCAGGGCGAGGGCGATCCGCAATCCGCCGAAATGGCGGGCGACATGGCAGAGGGCGAGGGCGAGGGCGACGAATCCGCGCAGGCCGAGGCCGATGGCGATATGTCCGAAGGCGAACCGGGAGAGGATGGCGATGGCTCCGAAGCGCCGGTGCGTCCCAACCGCCCGCACGGCGACATTCCTGCCAGCGTCGATTACAAGGCCTTCACCACCCGTTTCGATGAAGAAGTCGCCGCGCCCGATCTGTGCGATGCGGAGGAACTCGACCGGCTGCGCGCCTATCTCGATAGCCAGCTGACTGGCTTGCAAAGCGTGGTGACGCGGCTCGCCAACCGGTTGCAACGACGGCTGATGGCGCAGCAGAACCGCAGCTGGGATTTCGACATGGAGGAAGGCGTTTTGGATGCCGCGCGCCTTGCCCGGGTGATCATCTCACCCGGCACGGCGCTGTCCTACAAGGTCGAACGCGATGTCGAGTTCAAGGACACCATTGTCACCCTGCTGATCGACAATTCAGGTTCGATGCGCGGCCGCCCGATCAGCATAGCCGCGATCAGCGCCGACATTCTGGCGCGCACATTGGAGCGCTGCGGGGTGAAAACCGAGATCCTCGGCTTCACCACCCGCGCGTGGAAGGGCGGGCAAAGCCGCGAGGCGTGGCTGTCGGATGGCAAGCCAGCCAATCCGGGGCGTTTGAATGACCTGCGCCACATCATCTACAAACAGGCCGACGAACCGTGGCGCCGCGCGCGCCGCAATCTTGGCCTGATGATGCGCGAGGGGTTGCTGAAAGAAAACATCGACGGTGAGGCGCTGATCTGGGCGCACAGCCGCCTGCTCTACCGCCCCGAAGAACGCCGCATCCTGATGGTGATCAGCGACGGCGCGCCGGTGGACGATTCGACGCTTTCGGTGAATTCGGCAGGCTATCTGGAAGCACACCTGCGCAGCGTGATCGAGTGGATCGAGAAGGTTTCCCCGGTGCAGTTGGTGGCAATCGGGATCGGGCACGATGTGACGCGCTATTACCGGCGCGCGGTGACGATCATGGACGTGGAACAGCTCGGCGGCACGATCATGGAGCAGCTGGCGGAACTGTTCGAGGATGAGAAGGGCGTGAAGGGGCGGGCATGATTGCCCTGCCCCCGCACGAAATCTTCCGTGTTACCTTTGCCGCAATAGCGCCGCTCAGCGACCGGGGCCCTGTTTCACAGTAATATCGATGCCGGGGATCGGATCACCGGGCTTCGCCGCCGCAGCGGATGGCTGTTTCACGGTGATGCCGATGTCGGGGACAGGATCACCTTGCTGTGTGGTGTCTGGCTCGTCTGCGGGCGCGGCCACCTTCACGGTGTCGGCGAGCGATTTACCCGCCTTGAAACCGCCAGCGCGGGCGGCAGCATCGGCGTGACCATCGCCGTCGGCGTCAAGGTCGCCGCGCAACCTGTTGCCAGCGCCTTCGCCGTGTTGAGCAGGCGGGCCGCGCCGTGTGGTGGCATCAGCAGGAGCGCTAGCATCCTGATTTGTTTTCAGATTGCACCAGCGTGCGTTGCTGGCCTGATCGGATTCGGCCACAGGGCCGTCCTTGGGAGCGACCTTGGGGCAGAAATTATCGCCCGGTTCACCTTGCGCCCTGCGGCCCTGCACATGACCGCGGCGGATGTCGCTTTTTTCAATCCCGCGCGCGTGGCCAGCGCCTTGCCCGCGTCCATCACGTTTGAAACTGGCCTTGCCCGCAGCGCCGCCGCCGCGTGCAGTTGCCGCTTCATCGGGTTGCGCGCCGCTATCTGCTGTCTGTTCGGCTGGTTCGGTGCCATCCTGCACGGCATCCTGTGCTATCGCTACATTTCCGCCAAACGCCAGAATTGCCCCGAACGCGGCAATGTTTAGCAAGCTTGATTGTTTTGTGGTTTGAACTGACCGCATTTTAATTCCCCTTTTGATCCCAATAATTCGCGAAAATCTTACTGAGCGTAGTTATGGTGCGATGGGATGAATATGCAATGAACCCTATCGCATTGATTTTCCCGACTACGCACCTGCTGGATTTTGCCAAGTTGCGCAGCCTTGTAAGTGACGATCGCGCAAACTGCTCTGGTCATGACGTGGCCTGTTCGGCATATTGCCCCGATCACACAAAGTATGATATCTGCATACGCATGAGCAAACTCGAACGCATCACCGTCACCATGCCCGCCGAAATGGCAGCCAAACTGCGCGCGGCGGTGGAGCGCGGCGAATATGCCACCACCAGCGAAGTGGTGCGCGAGGCGCTGCGCGATTGGAGCGACGAGCAGGAGCGGGTCGACCGCGACAACGCTGCCATTCGCGCCATGCTCGATTCGGCGCGGGCTGGCGGGCGTATCCCGGCAGACGCGGTGTTCGCGCAGGTGCGTGACCACGTGGCCAAGGTCGCAAGCGAAGAACTGGCCCGGCGCGGCGCGTGAATTTTGCCTTCACTCCCGATGCGCAGGTCGACTTGCTCGACATTGGTGAGACGATTGCGCGCGATAATCCTGAGCGTGCGGCGACTTACATCGAAGAATTGCTCGACCGCACAGCGCAAATCGCCGGGCAGCCCAATCTCTACCGCCAGCGTCCTGAATGGGGCGGCGCGGTGCGATCCGCCCGGTTCGGCAGCTATCTCATCCTGTTTGAAACGAGCGACGAAGGCGTGACAATCCTGCGCTACCTTCACGGCCGCCGAGATATTGGCACCATCATGTCCGAGGAACCCGAATGAACGTTACCGAAGCCGTTACCACCCGCCGATCAGTCCGCACTTTCCTTGATAAGCCGGTGGATCTGGCCACCCTTATCCGGGTGATGGACACAGCCCGCTGGGCCGCGTCGGGGTGCAATTATCAGCCGTGGGAGGCCAGCATCGTGACCGGCCAGCCGCTCAAGGATTTGCAGGCCAAACTCACCGCCTCCGCGCCGCAAGCCGCCGAATATGACTGGACCGCGCCTGGCACCGAAGACGCCTATAAACAGCGCCTCAACGCGGTTTCGCGTGAGATGTTCGGCGCGATGGGGATTGCCCGCGATGATGGCGAGGGCCGGATGAAGGCGATGATGCGCAACGCCACCAGCTTCGATGCGCCCGCCGCGATGTTCGTCTATTTCCCGCGCCTGATGAAGGAGCCGCAGTGGTCGGACGTGGGGATGTGGCTGCAAACCATCGCGCTGCTGCTGCGCGAAGAAGGGCTGGATAGCTGCTTTCAGGAATATATGGCGCTCTATGCCAATGTGATCCGCGAGTTTCTCGGCCTCGATCACGAACGCTATATGTTGTTTTGCGGCATGGCGATCGGCTCTCGCGATCCCGATGCGCCGCTCAACAATTTCGAGCGTGAGCGGGTGCCGCTGGAGGAACAGGTGAAGTTCATCGGGTTTGCATGAACCGCCGTCACCCCAGCGAAAGCTGGGGTCCAGGGCCGCACACAATGACCTCGCCGCCTGAGATCCCAGCTTGCGCTGGGATGACGGAATAGGGCAAAGGCCGCCCCTATGACCGACCTCAAACTGTTCAACTCGCTCACCCGCAAGCTCGAACCCTTCACCCCCGTCCACGCCGGTGAAGCGCGCGTCTATACCTGCGGGCCGACGGTCTATAACTACCAGCATATCGGCAATATGCGCGCCTATGTGTTCGCCGATACGCTGGGGCGGACGCTGCAGTGGAAGGGCTACAAGCTCACCCATGTCGTCAACATCACTGATGTCGGCCACCTGACGTCTGACGCCGACGAAGGCGAGGACAAGATGGAGCGCATGGCCGCGCGCGAGGGCAAGAGCGCTTGGGACATTGCGCGCTTCTATCAGGAGGATTTTGAGCGCGATCTGGCGCGGCTGAATGTGCAGCCGAAACAGCACCCGCGCGCCACCGAATATGTCGATGCGATGATCGAGTGGGGCAAAAGCATCGCGGACAAGCATTGCTACGAGTTGGAGAGCGGGCTTTATTTCGATGTTGCGACCGTCGCCGATTACGGGCGGTTGGCGCGGGCCGTGACCGAGGACGGTGAGGGCCGGATCGAGAGCGTCGAGGGCAAGCGCAACGCCGCCGACTTCGCGATCTGGCGCAAGACTCCGGCGGGCGAAACGCGGCAGATGGAGTGGGATTCGCCCTGGGGCCGGGGCGCGCCCGGCTGGCACTTGGAGTGCTCGGTAATGGGCGAGGCGCTTTTGGGCTTCCCCTTCGACATTCACACCGGCGGGATCGACCACCGCGAAATCCATCACCCCAACGAAATCGCGCAGAATCAGGCGTTCTGCTGCACGAATGGCCTCGACGATCCGAAGAATTCGGGCGCGAAAATCTGGATGCACAACAACTTTCTGGTCGAACGCAGCGGCAAAATGTCGAAGTCTTCGGGCGAGTTCCTGCGGCTGCAATTGCTGGTGGACAAGGGCTACCACCCGCTCGCCTACCGCATGATGTGCCTTCAGGCGCATTATCGCAGCGAGCTGGAGTTCAGCTGGGAAGGGCTGGGCGCGGCGCTGACGCGGTTGAAGCGGATGGTGATGGGGGTTGAGAAGCTCAGAGCCCGTCTTCCCGGCGCAGGCCGGGATCCAGCCCACCTGGGCCCCGGCCTGCGCCGGGGTGACGAATGGGGAAAATTGCGGCCCACCCTCGACAAGTTCGACGCGGCGATGGCCGACGACCTCAACACCGCCGTGGCGCTGACCGCGCTGGACGATGTGCTGGCGGCGAAAATGGTCGATACCGATCTGAAGGCGGAACTGGCTGCGGCGATGGACGCGGTGCTGGGATTGAACCTGTTCGACCTCACCCGCGAAGACCTGCGCATCCGGCCCAAGTCCGCGACCATCACCGAGGCCAAAATCGAACTTAGCTTGCTTAAGCGCAACATTGCGAGGGTTAATAGAGACTTCGCCACCAGCGATTTGATCCGCGATGAACTTGGCGCTGCTGGCGTCGAAGTGATGGACGGCGACCCGCTCGGGTGGGAGTGGAGGCTCGCGTCATGACCGAACCGCGCGTGGAGCATTGGGACAGCGTCTATCAGAAGCGCGCGGCCGATGAATTGAGCTGGTATCAATCCTCGCCCGATACCTCGCTCGATGCGATCAAGCGCCACTGCGGCGACAGCACGCCTGCGGTGATCGACATTGGCGGCGGAATGTCGCGCTTGGCCGCAGAACTGGCCCGATCAGGGTTTAACGATGTGGCTGTGCTGGATATTTCGCAGCAGGCACTTGCGCGCGCCGCCGCGGAAGCAGGCGTCGATGGGGCAGCAATCGACTGGATTTGTGCCGACATCACCGATTGGCAACCGTCCCGTCAATATCAGGTATGGCATGACCGGGCAGTGTTTCATTTCCTGATCGATTCGGGTCAGCGCGATGCTTACCGCAAGGCGATGCTGGCAGGGCTGGCACCAGGCGGCCTCGCCATTATCGCCACGTTTGCACCCGATGGCCCGGAAAAATGCAGCGGGTTGCCGGTGCAGCGCTACTCCCCCGCACAGCTTGGCGCGGCGCTGGGCGATCAATTCCGTCTGATCGAAAGCTGGGGGCAGGATCACCAGACCCCGGGCGGAAATGTGCAAGCGTTCAACTGGTGCATCTTCAGAAGGGCGATTTCATGACGACGCGCACGACCATCCTAGCCATCTCCGGCCTGATCCGCCCGATGCTCGAACACCGCCTGCCTGCGGGCCTCGACGTGCGCTGGTTCATGACTCCCGAACAGGCGATGGACGCCGTTGCCGAAGCGGAAATCGGCTGGTTCGATATGAACGATCAGGCCGCAATGGTGCAAACCCTGCGCGCGGCGAAAAAGCTCAAATGGCTTAATTCGATCTACGCAGGCCTCGATTTCCTGCCGTTGGACGTGCTGATCGAGCGCGGGATCACCGTGACCAACGGGGCGGGGATCAACGCCATCACCATTGCGGAATATGTCGTGATGGGGATGCTCAATATCGCCAAAGGCTACCGCGATGTGGTGCGCGCGCAGGAACGGCGCGAATGGCTGCTCGACAGCCCCGGCAAGCGCGAATTGGCGGGATCGAAGGCGTTGCTGCTGGGGTATGGCGCGATTGGCAGGCTGATCGAGCCGCGCCTCGCCGCGTTTGGTGTCGATGTCAGCGTGGTGCGCCGGTCGGGCGGGGATGGCACCTTGCGCCCCGACGAATGGCGCGCGCGGCTGGGCGAGTTTGACTGGATCATCCTCGCCGTGCCCGCCACGCCCGAAACTGAAGGCATGATCGGCGCAGGCGAACTGGCAGCGATGAAATCCGACGCGGTGATCGTCAACATCGCGCGCGGCAGCGTGATCGATCAGTCCGCGCTGGTGGATGCGCTGTCCGCCAAGGCGATCGGGGGCGCCTTCCTCGACGTGACCACGCCCGAACCGCTGCCTGCCGATCACCCGCTATGGGCGCTCGACAATGCGCATATCACCATGCACCTTTCGGGCCGGGCGCAGGACAAGATGTTTATTCGCAGCGGCGACCGGTTTCTCGACAACCTCGGCAAGTATCTGCGCGGAGAGCCGGTCGCCCCGGTGTTCGACCCGCGGCTGGGTTATTGATCGCGGCAATCCGCGCTCACCCGTCCTCCAGCAGCAACAACACCGCCGTCACCTTCAACCGCTCCATCGCGCCGAAACGGTGGTCGACGCTGGTGATGGTGGCATCGGCCACCAATTGTCCGGGGATGGTGAATTCGTGATCGGGCAGGCGCTCGATCAGTTCCTCGCCGTGGGCCACGGCCTCGGCCCCGCAGAACTCCAGCACCACTTCGTGGCGCGTGCCGGAAAAGGTGATCGAGGCCCAGGCCTTTTCCTCATGCGTGATCAGCGTCCCCGTGCCGCCGGTCAGCGCCATCAGCGCGCTGCGCACGCGGTCTGCGGTGGTGCGGCGGGCGCGCAGGGCGGGGTTGAGTTCGGGGGTGGGTTCGGGGGCGGGCGCGGGCGCGGACTTAACCTCGATATCACCGAAGTCAGCGAAGATGTGGGCGAAGGGATCGCGCAAGCTTGTCGTCAGCATCATGCGGCCTCCTTCATCTGATCGGCGACCCGGTCGGCATAGCCCTGCATCCATGCGCGGGTGCGCAGTTCGGTATCGGGACGCGGGATGCGCCCCATCCGCAGGTCGAGCACAAAGCGCGGGTCATGGGCGGCAAGTCGCCCGAATTTGGTGGCGGGCATGGCGTGCGCCCGCAGGAAGGTTTCGATGGTCCGAAGCAGCATGGTTTGCGTCCCTGTTGAATGCTTGGCGATGGGCGGGCATTGGGCGAATCGCTCAATGTTCCCTAAATGTTCCAGTTGAAATCCTACTTGTCTAGGAAAAATCCTTCGTGTAGGACGTTTCCATGAAAAAAGCCGATCAAAACCATGGAGAGAGCCCCGCTGGCCCGCGCGCCCGGCTGCTGGAACTGGCGCAGGCGCGCGGCGTGAGCCTTGCCGCGCTGTCCGAATTGCTGGGGCGTAATCCGTCCTATCTCCAGCAATTCATTCGCAAAGGTTCGCCGCGCAAGCTGGAAGAACAGGACCGCGCCAAACTCGCGCAGTTCTTCGGGGTGGGGGAGGAGGAATTACGTGATATTAAGGATAATTCCTATATCGCGCCGCTCAAACCGCGCGAATCGGGCGCGTGGGTGGATGTGCTCCGGCTTGATCTGGGTGCGGCAGCGGGGCCGGGCCGGGTGCCGGGTGATGAAGCCGCGTTCGACACCTTCCGCTTTTCACGCCGCTGGCTGGCCGAACACGGGCTCGAAGGCGCGCAGCTATCCGCGATCACGGTTGAGGGGGATTCGATGGAGCCGCTGCTCAATAATGGCGATGAGATTCTGGTCGATTGCAGCCCCCGCCCGTTCCGCGACGGCATCCACGTGGTGCGGCTGGGCGAAACGCTGATGGTCAAGCGCGTCGCGAGCACGGGCGCGGGACGGGTGGCGCTGCTCTCGCAGAACCTCGCCTATCCGCCGGTCGAAGTTGCGGCGGACGAGGTCGCGATTATCGGGCGGGTTGTGTGGAAGGGGGGGAAGATTTAAGCCGCTCCCATGACTGAACAAAAGACGCCACCCCAAAGCTTACCCATGCGCGCTGCGATCATTCCGGTAACGCCGCTCCAGCAGAATTGCTCGCTGATCTGGTGCACCGCAACCATGCGCGGCGCGCTGGTCGATCCCGGCGGGGATTTGGGCAAGCTGAAGGAAGGCGTCGCCAAGGCGGGCGTCACGCTGGAGAAGATTCTCGTCACCCATGGGCATCTTGACCATTGCGGGCAGGCGGGGATGCTGGCCGAGGAGTTGGGCCTGCCCATCGAAGGCCCGCATCCCGATGACCGTTTCTGGATCGAGCAATTGGATGATGACGGTGCGCGCTGGGGGATGGTCGCCAAAAGCTTTGAGCCGACCCGCTGGCTCCAGCAGGGCGACACGGTGACGGTCGGCGAATTGACGCTCGACGTGATCCACTGCCCCGGCCACACCCCCGGCCACGTGGTGTTCTACCACGCGCCCAGCCGCTTCGCGATTGTCGGCGATGTCTTGTTCCAGGGGAGCATCGGGCGAACGGATTTCCCACGCGGCAATCATCAGGATTTGATCGACAGCATCACCCAGCGGCTCTGGCCCCTAGGTGAGGACGTGATGTTCATCCCCGGCCACGGCCCGACCAGCACCTTCGGCCGCGAGCGCAAGACGAACGCGTTTGTTTCCGACTACGCCTTGTCCTGAATGATCGTCATTGCGAGGTGCCGAAGGCGCCGCGGCAATCCAGAGCGAAACGCGAACTGCTCTGGATTGCTTCGCCTGCGGCTCGCAATGACGGGGTGTTACATCACCCCCGCAGCCACCAGCGCCGCGACCACGGCCAGCCCCAGCAGGGTCAGCATCGTCGTCAGCGTACCGATCATCCGTCCGACCTTGGCATTGCCGCCGTCCATTCCGAACCCGTGCGCCACCCGGCCGATGAAGTATGCCGCCGCGACGTATGCCAGCCACCAACTGCCTGCGCCCGCCAGTTCGATTGCCGCGATCAGCACCAGCACGAAGGCAGTGTTTTCGACATAGTTCAGCTGCGCGCGCATCCGGCGTTGCAGCGGCTCGCTGCCGCCGTCGCCCACGCTGATGCCGAGCGCGGTGCGCAGTGCGCCGATGCGGATCGACAGCCAGATATTGAGCACCGCGGCGGCAGCAGCGGCGGCGAGTGTGACTGGAAGCACGGTCATGGTAAGATCCCCTCGTTATTGTGCCGAGCGTGCTAGGCGCGCGCAGGGCGGGTTGCAACGTGCGAATTATCCGCTATAGCGCGCCCCTTCCCGCCGCTGCTGGCCAAGGAATGCACGTATTTGCTGCGGCTTGTGCGCTCGCTTCCCTTGCCGTAGAGGCGACCTTTCGAGAATCACGGCGCCCGGTGGCGCGATCAAACGCATTTAGTTGAGGAATTGGTGCCGCCATGGCTGTCCCCAAAAGAAAAGTATCCCCGCATCGTCGTGGCAATCGCCGTTCGCACGATTCGCTGCCGGTTGAAGCCTTCGGTGAATGCTCCAACTGCGGTGAACTGAAGCGCCCGCACAATATCTGCGGCCACTGCGGCCATTACAACGGACGTCAGGTTGTTGCTGTCGGCTGATTGCCGGTGGCCCTCACCATAGACCGGAAGGAAGCGCAATGAGCCTCCCGCGTATCGCCGTTGACGCGATGGGCGGCGATGAAGGCGTGCGCGTCATGGTTGAAGGCGCCGCACTTGCCCGCCGCAAGCACGAAGGTTTCAACTTCCTGCTGGTGGGTGATGGCAAGCGCATCGAAGCGGCGCTCGCCAACCATCCCAACATGCGCGGGGCTTCGGAAATCCTCCATTGCGAAGACGTGGTGGGCGGTGACGAACTGCCAAGCCGCGCAATCCGCCGGGCCAAGACCACCTCGATGGGTCTCGCCGTCAACGCGGTGAAAACCGGCGATGCTGGCGCTGCGGTCAGCGCGGGCAATACCGGCGCGCTGATGGCGATGAGCAAGATTGCGCTGCGCACCATGCCGGGGATTGATCGCCCCGCGCTCGCCGCGATCATGCCGACCTTGCAGGCGCATGATGTGGTGATGCTCGATCTGGGTGCCAATACCGAAGCCGACGCGCGCAATCTGGTGCAATATGCGGTGATGGGCGCGGCCTATTCGCGGATCGTCAACGGCTTTGAAAAGCCGGTCGTCCGTCTGCTCAATATCGGCACCGAAGAAATCAAGGGCACCGAAGAACTGCGCGATGCCGCCGCGATGCTGATCGCCGCCTGCGCCCGCGAAGATGGCGGGCTGGCGCTGGTGTTCGATGGCTTTGTGGAAAGCGACAAGATCAACCGCGGTGAAACCCATGTGGTGGTGACCGATGGCTTTTCCGGCAATATCGCGCTGAAAGCGATCGAAGGTTCGGCGCGGTTCGTTACCGACCTGTTGCGGCAGGCGTTTACCTCCTCTCTGCGGTCGAAGATCGGGTTCCTCGTATCGCGCCCAGCAACCGAGCTGTTGAAGCATCACCTTGATCCCAATAATCACAACGGCGCGGTGTTCCTTGGCCTCAACGGCGTGGTGGTGAAAAGCCACGGCAGCGCCAATGCCAATGGTGTGGCCCATGCGGTCGCAGTGACGGCGCGGCTGCTTGAAAACAAGCTGACCGAACGGATCGCGTATGATCTTGCTGCACTGGGCGAAGGTGCGCTCAGCCGCAATGGGCGTTCAAGCGCCGCAAAATCCAGCGAGCCGGACGCGTGACAGGCTCTCGCCTGCTAGGCACGGGCTCGGCACTGCCGCGCCGGATCGTGACCAATGCCGAACTGGCCGAGCGGGTGGATACCTCGGACGAATGGATCGTCGAGCGTACCGGCATCCGCCAGCGGCATATCGCCGAACCTGACGAGACTACCGCCACGCTGGCGACCGCTGCCGCGCGCGCTGCGCTGGCCGATGCGGGGGTGGATGCCTCCTCGATCGGATTGATCGTGCTGGCCACGGCAACGCCCGACAATACTTTCCCCGCCACCGCCACCAAGGTGCAGGCTGCGCTGGGATGCCGCGGCGGGATTGCGTTCGATGTCGCGGCGGTGTGTTCGGGCTTTCTTTACGCGCTGGCGACCGCCGATTCGCTGCTGCGCACGGGGATGGCCAAGCGCGCGCTGGTGATCGGCGCGGAAACCTTCAGCCGCATCCTCGATTGGGAAGACCGCACCACCTGCGTGCTGTTTGGCGACGGGGCAGGCGCAGTCGTGCTCGAAGCGCCGGGCGCGGATGCGGGCGGCAGCGATGCGCCCGGCATCCTCGGCACCCGGCTTCACGCTGACGGGGCGCACCACGATCTGCTCTATGTCGATGGCGGGCCGTCAACCACGCAGACCGTCGGCCATGTGCGGATGCGCGGGCCAGAGGTGTTCCGTCATGCGGTCGTAAACCTTGCCGGCGTGCTTAAGGAAGTGCTTGAAGAGGCAGGCATTTCGTCCAATGAAATCGATTGGGTCGTGCCGCATCAGGCCAATGCCCGGATCCTTGATGCCACCGCGAAGAAGCTCGGGATTTCGCCGGAAAAGGTGGTGGTGACCGTGGATCGCCACGCCAATACCTCGGCCGCATCGGTGCCGCTGGCGCTCGATACAGCGCGGCGCGATGGGCGGATCAAGCCCGGCGATCTCGTCATGCTCGAAGCGATGGGCGGCGGTTTTACCTGGGGTGCCAGCCTGATCCGCATGTGATTGGGACGCGCGCAAGTGTCCCGTTCGCTGACACAATTGCTGAAAACTCAACATTCAGGTCGGCATCGCATTGCGAAACCGCCGAATATTTGTAGAATGCCGGTCTTTAACGGGGTCGCACCGCTAGGGAGAAATCGCATGATGCGTTCGGTAGGCACGTTGACCCGCGCTGATCTGGCAGAAACCATCAACCGCAAGATGGGGTTCAGCCGGGCAGAATCGCTTGAATTGGTGGAGGCCATCCTCACCAAGATGAGCGATGCCTTGGTCAAGGGCGAAAACGTCAAGATTTCGGGTTTCGGCAGCTTTGTGCTGCGCGACAAGAATGAACGCATCGGCCGCAATCCCAAGACGGGCGTTGAAGTGCCGATCACCCCGCGCCGGGTGATGACGTTCCGCGCGAGCCAGCTGCTCAAGGAACAGATTACCAAGGGGTAAGCAATCAGGGTGAGGTTTGATGACCGGATTCGATGACGGCAAGGATGATGGCGCGCTCCGCACCATCGGTGAAGTCAGCGATGCACTGGGCATCAAACCGCACGTGCTGCGCTATTGGGAAGCGCAATTCCCGCTGCTCAAACCGTTGAAACGCAGCGGCGGGCGGCGCTATTACCGGGCCGCCGACGTGGCGATGGTGGAAACCATCGACCGGCTGGTGAACCACGAAGGCTACACCTTGAAGGGTGCCGAGGCGGTGCTGCGCGGCGCTGCCAAATCCGCGCTCGACCGGCGCGGTCAGGATCGTCGCAACGGGGATCGCCGGATTGCCGTCGAAACGGTTGCGACCCCCGGTGTGCGACTAATGGTAAACGACGGCCCCGACATGGCCGAAACCATCGCCGCGCTCAAAACGATCCGCGCAAAGCTTGCGACCGCGCTGGAGGTTTAGCCTACTCCGCCGCCAGCAGCGCGGCTTCGCCCAGATCCACGCTCACCAACCGTGAAATGCCGCGTTCCGCCATTGTTACCCCGAACAACCGGTGCATCCGGCTCATCGTAACCGCGTTGTGGGTGACGATCAGGTAACGCGTGGTGGTGGTGTGCACCATCGAATCGAGCAGATCGCAAAACCGTTCGACATTGGCATCGTCGAGCGGTGCGTCGACCTCATCCAGCACGCAGATCGGTGCGGGGTTGGTGAGGAACAGCGCAAAGATCAGCGCCGTGGCGGTCAGCGCCTGTTCGCCGCCCGACAATAGCGAGAGCGATTGCAAACGCTTGCCCGGCGGCTGGGCGTAGATTTCCAGCCCGGCCTCCAGCGGATCGTCGCTGTCGATCAGCGCCAGATGTGCCTGCCCGCCTTCGAACAGCCGGGTGAACAGCACGCGGAAATGCCCGTCCACCTCCTCAAACGCGGCGCGCAGCCGTTCGCGCCCTTCGCGGTTGAGGCTGCCGATCGATCCGCGCAGCCGCACGATGGCTTCGACCAGTTCGGCCTGTTCGCTGGCGCTGTTGCCGTGTTCAGCCTCGATCCGCGCGAGTTCATCGGCGGCGACCAGATTGACCGGCCCGATCCGTTCGCGCGCGGCGGTGAGGCGTTCCAATTCGGTCGATTCGTCGGCGGCTGGGGCAAGGTTGGCCTCATCAAAGCCGAACTTTTCGCCCAGCAACGGCGGCGGGCACTGGAAGCGTTCGCCCGAAATGCGCGCCATTTCGGCGCGGCGCAGTTCCTCGTTCTCGGCGCGCGCGGCCAGGCTGGCGCGGGCCTCGCGTGCCTGCGCCAGCGTTTCGGTGCACGCCGAAAGCGCGGCATCGGCAGTGCGTTGTTGCGCTTCGGCTGCGCGCATGGCCGCCTCGGCGGCGGCGAGGTCTGCGGCAAGGCGGGTGCGCGCTTCCTCGCCCGCTTCGATTTCGGCGATCAGCGCGGCGGGTTTGGCGGCGTGGACGGCGCGATCTTCGGCGATTTCCGCCAGCCGACGACCCGTTTCGGCCATGCGGCGTTCTGCATCGCTGGATCGTGCCTGCCACCCGGCATGATCGGCCTGCTGCGCCGCCAGCCGTTCGCGCGCCACCGCCAACGCCTGATCCTGCGCGGCGAGGTCTGCCAGCGCGGCCTGCACGGCGGTGCGGGCGGCTTCGTT
>PHEB01000009.1 GCA_002842735.1 Alphaproteobacteria bacterium HGW-Alphaproteobacteria-7
CCTACCCCTCCGAGCGCATTTCGCAGGGCCACGTAGTCGCGGAACAGCTCAGGACGTCCCTCCCCGCGACGGTTCGCCCGCAGCAACGTATTCTTGGGGGTGTGCGACGAGGGGACGAACTCGATGGGAGTGGCCTCGTAGCCACAGCCCCGCAGGATCAACGCGCGCAACGCATCCGTCATGGTGGCAGCCACCTCGCGTCGCAAGTGAGGCCACTGGCGGATCGGCGTGAAGGGATCGTCGGCATCGCACGCGGACCACTGCTTGGCCAGCTCCCCCTGGCAGCATGGCACCACGGCCAGGGAAGGGGCATCCATGGAAATCCCCAGGGCGAGAGCGTCATCCGTCGCCGTGTCGCACGCGTGAAGGGCCAAGAGCAGGTGGATGGGCGCGGTGGTGGGCTCGCCAAACGCGCGTTGCCAGGCCTGGTCGAGGTCGAGCCGATCGATGTTCGACGCTTCGAAACGGAGCAGGTCCTCGAGCCCGAGTCGCCACGCCCGCTCGCGGCTGGCTTCGATCAGCCGGGCGTTGCGGTCCACACCGAGCACGCGCCCCGGGTGGCCGAGGCGATGACGGAGGCTCGTGGCGATCGTGAAGGTGAGGTACGAATTGCCGCACGCCAGGTCGAGAACGCGAACCACGGGCTCGTGCTGCGCGAGGTCACGCAGCTGCGGCTCGATGAGCGTGAGCATGTGACTGATCTGCATGTACTTGCGCACCGACTCGGGTCCCATGGAGGCATCGGCCTTGAGCAACCCGATCGCGCGAAGCAAAGGGCCATGCTCCGCCGGCGGAAGGATGAGGTTCTTCGTCCCGAGCAGCCCCTGGGTCCGCTCGGGCGTCCAGTGGGACCGAGCACGCTCGTCGATCTCTTCCGCCCAGCGCTCACGCATGACGCCAGCGCTCCACCACCGGTCTCCGGACGACAGCTCGCACGCCAACGTCTCTAGCGGGCCGCCCGCAACAGCGCAAGGTAGTGGCGATCCGCCTATTGCGGCTGAGGGCGCGTAGCGACGACGGCCGAGTACGCCCCAACCGCCGCCAGCCCGCCCATCACGAGCCAGGGTTGTGCTCCCACCAAGCACGTCCCGCCGCAGGCATTGATGACGACCGCGTAGAACCAGCCCACGCCCGCTCCGCCCGCCGCCGCGAGGGCCACGATGAACGCTCTCTTCTTCAAGGGGGGCAAGTTTTGACTCCTAAGGAGTTTGGATGCCCCAGCGACGAGAACGGTTCCTCTCGCGCTACGGGCGCTTGCCGGAGAGTGTGTTCAGCTCCTGTCGCAGCGCGGCAATATGCCCCTTGTCCGCTGCCATCATGGCGCGGAACAGCTTCTCGTGCGCGGACGACGCGAACACCACGGCCACGTGCAGATGAAGCGCCGCCATCTGCTCCTCTAGCTCGATCGCCTTGCGCAGCGCTTCGTCGACCTGGACCGCACCGCCGCGCACCTGCCGCAGGAATGCGTTGGCCGAGGCAATGGCACCATCGACTTGTGCCACCTCCGCCTTGGCCGAGGACATCACGTCTCCGCTCAACGACAAGGCCAGAGAGAACTGGGAAGCGTGATTGCCTTCTTCCGCGGCGGTCTTCGTCCACAGAGCCGACACGCGTGCATCGGCGGCATGCTTCGCCGCCAGCTCGGAGTAAACCTTGCCCATGAGCAACTCGAGCTCGTGACAACGCCGGAGGACGCTAAGAATAGGGTAGGGGATCGGCGCGGCCATCACCCCAGCCTAGCCGATCGTCGTCGTGGGACAACCCTGACCCGCCGTGCGAGAGACCCAATCTGGAGCGGATGGGAGTCGCCTGCGAGTCGACTCCACCCGACGGTACTGCCGCCCGTCGTACCGCCAGACCACGGTGGTCACGTCGTCCGGCGCCGGACCTTCGCGGCGTGCCTCCACCAGGTCCGCCCACCCGCCAGCGTCGGTTGGGGCGATCGAGGAGGGGGTCAGGTCCCACAGCACAGACGGCGGCAAGACCACACGGTATCCGCTGCCCTCCGGCTCGTAGACCGCCACGAGGCACGTGCCCTCCTCGTCGCAGGAGTCGGGCAGGGCGACGATCAACTCTTGGGAACCGTCGCCGTTGAGGTCGGCGTGATCGAGCACGCGCCCCGCGGGCAGGCTGGATGGCACCGGAGCGGCGCCAATCGAAGCAGTCCACAGCAGCAGCGTGGCGAACAGGACAGCGGGAGCGAGCATGACCTGGCGTAGAGCAAGCTCCGGTCCATGTCCCCGCGGTGCGCGATCTCGAGGTCTTTGCTCCGATCACGCGGCTCGACGGCCACAACCCGTGTCCGATGGGGCACCGGTGCCGTACGGGATCGCTTCACGAGGTGCTCAACGCGGTCCTGCGTGAGGAGCGGGGCACACCACTGGCCACCCGCTCGGGATCGCGAAGGGACTCGGTTTCGTCGAAGTGGCGATCACCTCCGCCCGGCTCAACGCGCAGCTTGATAGCAAGCTGGTTCCGGGCAGCGATGGCACGCGCACGACGCTGGCGGGGAGCGGGCGGCAGGCGGACTACGGCCCGTTCACCTTCGATGCCGAAATCGCCGCCGATGGCCCGCGCGCGGTGCTGGTGCTGGCCGATCCTTTGCCAGCAGCGGGCCTCAAGGATGTGCGCGTGGCGCTTGCGCCCAGCGACGAAGGGTTCGGGTTTGATGTCGCAGGCCAATCGCTGCTCGGGCCGTTTTCAGGCGCGCTCGAACTGTTTTTGCCTGATGCCGCGCCAGCCCGGATCGCGGTCAACCGGCTTGAAGTCTATCGCACCAATGTGACCGGTGCGCTCACGTTGGGTGAGGCAGGCATGACGGGCGACTTGCGGCTGGCGGGCGGCGGGGTGAACGGCACCGTGAACTTCCGGCCACAGGCCGCAGGGGCAGTTGGTTTTGCGGTCAATCTGGCCGCCCGCAATGCGGCATTCGCGGGGGAAACCCCGATCAGCATCGCCCGCGCCGACATCGCCGCCACCGGCCGCTATGCCGATGGCAAGACGCGGGTTGATGCCGATATCAGCGCGGCGGGGGTGGAATATGGCGCGCTCAATATTGCCAACTTGACCGCCAAGGCGGCGATTGATGATGGACGCGGCAGGGTTAGCGGAGCGATTGCCGGGCGGCGGGCGGATCGCTTTGCGCTCAATTTCGATGCCACGGTCGCGCCCGAACAAATCGCTGCCGCTGTGCGCGGGGAATTTGGCGGGGAAGCGATCACCATGCCGCGCCGCGCGGTGCTGACCGCGCAGGACGATGGCGGATGGCGGCTTGCCCCGACGCAGATCGGTTTTTCGCGTGGTTACGCCATTGCCGAAGGCCGCTTTGGTGGGGACGAAACCGCTCTAGAGATCAAGCTGGCGCGGATGCCGCTGCGGCTGCTCGATCTGGCGGGTGCGGGGCTTGGACTGGGCGGGCGGCTGTCGGGTATCATTGATTACCGCCAGCAGGGCCGCGCGCCGCCATCGGCCACGGCGCGGGTGCGGATTGACCGCTTCAGCCGCGCCGGGCTGGTGCTGTCATCCAAACCGGTCAATGTGCTGGGTGTAGTCGACCTTTCGGCAGATCGGTTGACGGCAGCTGGACGCCTGCTTGAAGGCGATGCACGGCTCGGTGATGTGGCGGTCAGGATCACCGGGTTGGGCGAGGACGGTGCGTTGATGGAGCGGCTGACGCGCGGGCGGCTGGATGCTCGGTTGGCGTTTGATGGCGCGGCGGAAACGTTGTGGCGGCTGGCAGCGATTGAGGCGTTCGACCTCACCGGCCCGGTGACCATCGCCGCACGCGCCACCGGAACGCTCGGCGACCCGCGCATATCGGGCACGCTGACGAGTGATAATCTGACGCTCGAAAGCGCTGTGACCGGCACCCGCATCGAAACGGTGTCCGCGCGCGGGCGGTTCGCCGGTTCGCGGCTCGAACTCTCCCGCTTTGCCGGAAACACGCGCGGCGGCGGAACGATTATCGGCAGCGGCACGGTCGATCTTGCCGGGATCAGCGCAACGCGCGGCCCGCAGCTTGATCTGCGCGCTGCGGCCAAGAATGCGCGGCTGCTGGACGCAACTGGGCTGGAGGCGACCATCACCGGCCCCTTGCGTATCGTCTCCAGCGGGCGGGGCGGAACCATTGCAGGGCGTGTGACGATCAACCGCGCGCGCTGGGCGTTGGGGGTCGCGGCTGAAGATGTCGCGCTGCCGCAAATCGCCACGCGCGAAATTAACGGCGAAGGCGGGGGCGGGCGCACGCAGGTATCGGCGCGGGACAACGCATGGCGTTATCTGGTCAATGCTTCGGCCCCGAACCGGGTCGCAGTGGACGGCATGGGGCTTGAAAGCGAATGGGGCATCGACATCGCGCTGCGCGGCACGGTCAATGATCCGCGCATCGGCGGCAGTGCGCGGTTGGTGCGCGGGGATTACACTTTCGCCGGAACCCGGTTCGAACTCACCCGAGGCCGCATCCTGTTTGACGAGAACGAGCCGATTGATCCCCGGCTGGATATCCTTGCCGAAACATCGCGCAGTGGCACCAATGTGGATATTGCGATCACTGGTAACGCGCAGTCGCCCGCGATTGCGTTTTCGAGCGAACCGGCGCTGCCAGAAGAAGAAATCCTGTCCCGGCTGCTGTTTGGCGGGTCGGTAACATCACTGTCAGCGACCGACGCGGTGCAACTGGCCGCTGCGCTGGCGGCATTGCAGGGCGGCGGCGCAGGACTTGACCCGATTGGCGAGCTGCGCCGTTCAATCGGGCTGGATCAATTGCGGATCATCAGTGCCGACCCGCTGATCGGGCGCGAAACCGGGGTTGCGCTGGGCAAGAATATCACCCGCAGCCTCTATGTCGAAGTGCTGACCGATGGGCGCGGATACAGCGCCACGCAGGTCGAATACCGGATAACCAGCTGGCTGGCGCTGCTGGGTACGGTATCGACCATTGGGCGCGACAGCGTGCTTGTGGAAGTGTCGCGGGATTATTGAAGATAGAGTTCAGCCTCAGCCGCGCGGCGACGCACAAGCCCTTTGAGCACCCGCCCGCCCGCGCGGTTCCAGCGTGCAAATTCGCGCGCGGCCCCCTGATAATCACCCGCGATGTGCTTTTTCGCCAGCGTCGCACGGGCAATCGCGCCGGTGTTGTAGTGGAAACTGACCAGCGCATCGAATTGCGATTGCGTGGCTGGGGCTTCCCCCATCGCGCGCGCAACATCGGCGGCATAACGCACCAGATCATCGGTCAACCGCGCATCGGCCTGCGCCTGGGTCCAGACCGTGCCCTTGGCGATGCGCCCGCCGTGCACATGATCGCGCCCCGTCGCGCCCCAGCCGATGGTCCACGGATCGCCGCCGGTGCCGGGATCGGGGTAAGCCTCGACCAGCCCGTCGGTTCGCAGCCGCGCGCAGCCTTCAAACCGCTTGATCAGGGCGATTCCGGCGGCACTGATGGCTTGGGGAGATGGCGGCGCAGTGTTGGTGCTGTTCATCAGGCGTTGAACAGCGGCGCGTAACGGGTTGGGCGATTGGTGGAGCATGGCAAGGGCCTCGTATCTGGCAGGATGGAACAGCGAGGCCGAGGCATTAGGCACAGATTTCCCGAGTAGGAAAATGCGCAATGTGGCCGCGACCGACAAATTTGCCGATCGTGACTGCGCTCCGTTGCATCAGTCCAACCAGTCAGAAACGATAGGTCGCCGAAGCGCGGAAAACCTGAGCGTTGGCGGTATTGCGTCCGATGGTGGTGTCAAAACCGACGCCGAACTGCACTGGCCCCTGACCGAACTGCGCACCAATCCCCAGCTCCACCCAGCTTTGGTCGGCTTCGTCGATCACGAAATTGGCGTTCGGGCCAGTGCCTTGGGCAAAGTTAGCCGCCAAAAGCTGCGGGCCTTCGTCAAACTCGAACACGGCTTGCGCAGTAGCGTTGACCTGCACGGCGCTGGACTGATGTTCAATATCGAACCCGGCCCGTGCCTGCGCGCTTTTGAACTTTTGACGCTCAACCGCCAACGCGAGCGTCCCGCCGCTTTCCCGGATGGTCGCCAGATCAACGCTGGCGTAGCGGCCTTCAACGCCGGGGGAAATCGTGCCGAACCCGGCATCAATATCGTAAGACACGCCCAGCGCGCCGGATACCAGCAGATCGTCCGATGATGAGGTGAGGGTTTGCGCGGCGTTGAGGAATTGCACCTGGCGGATGGTATCAAAGCCGGTGCTGCCCATGCTGAACTGCCCGTCAATCACCGCGCCGCTATCAAGCCTGTGCCGCACATAGAGCGAGACCGCGTAGGTATCGCTATCAACATCCTGGCCAAGCGGGGTGTCCGCTTCAATTGCGTTGTAATAACCCGACACGCCCGCCATCGTGTTGTCACCGAGGTAAAATTCAAGCCCGCCTGCGATATAGAAGCCCGAAACGTCGGTTTCCTGCTGAAACCCCGGGAGCGATTCCACATCACCAAAAATCGCGCCGCCAGCCAGGAAGATCGCCATATTTTCAGGCAGATTGGCCTTGGTCATCGTGGTGTCGTCGGCGCTCTGAAACGCCATGCCGTTCGCGCCCAGCGGCTGGCCGACCGGCGAAAGCCCGGATTGCAGCGCATTCAGCGGCGCTCCGGTGACCGCAATCTTGCCACCCGCCGTGCTGCGATCGGATTCGCGAAGCCGCGCCGCGTTGAAGTTTTGCAGCAGGTTGATCGTCTGACCCGAAAGCGATCGCACCGCTTGTTCATTGACAGGTGCCAACTGGCTGAAGGTACTGCGGATGGTATCGGTGCTGGCGAAGTCGAGGTCAAAAAGATGCGCCAGCGCGCCGTTGCCGCGGTTCTGATCGAACAGCTGGGCATAGGTCTTTTGCGCCGGGTCATTGGCGTCGATCACCGTGGCGTAGCTTGCCGCTTCGATCTCCATCAGCACCGCGTTTGTTTCATAAATGAACGTCTGGCTGAGGATCGCGGAAATGCTGGTGTCGATGAAGGCACCGCTCACCCCGCCATCTGCGGTTAGGATGGTAAAGCGCTGCCCGGTTCCATTGACCTGCTGGCTGATATCGCCGCCCAGCCCGACGATGCCGCCGACATTGGCGATCCCGGTCACAGCGATCCGGTCGGATGCGCCGCTGCTGTTGATGTCGGCGAGGAATGTGGTGCCCGATGACATCACCAGATTGCCATCAATGGTCAGCGTGCCCGTCGTCCCCATCGTGCCGGGCGAGAACACTCCGGTGATGCTGGTCAGGAACGGCGTGGTGATGGTGCCGGTGCCTTCGAGCATCCCGGCAAACAGCGTGAAATCGCCCACCGAAGTCAGCGCGCCATCGATGTTTACCCGTCCGCCGAACTGGTTGATGTCAATCAGCGCGGTCAGATCGCCCGCTGCGGCGACATTCAGCCCCGCATTGCCGCGAATGGTCAGTCTGTCTATGGTGATGGCGCTGCCAAGGGTGGTGGTGCCGTTCTGGCTCAGGGTCACGTCGAAATAGCGTGGGTCGACGTTGATCGCGGGATTGGCGCTGACAATCGGATCGATGTTGTTCGGCACAAACCCGGCTGCGCCCGGCAGGCCATTGGCGGGCGTTGGTGGGGGCAGGGGGGCGAAGTCGTCCTGCGCCGCCTCAAGCGGGGATGAGCCTGCGCTAGCGGACGTGCGAAGGTCAGTGCAGAAATCGTCAGGCTCTTCAAACTCGACACAGACCGCGCCGAAATCGCCTCCGGTGCCGCCTCGGCCCAGTTGCGGCGTTGTCGGCAGCCCGTTGATAACCGAGCCGTTCGCATCGATCACGCGGTAAGCCGGATCAAGCAACGTTACCCAGTGATCGGCGTTTTCCCAATTGCCGTTCCCCGCCTGCGCGCCGACATAGCGGTAGGGGTTGGTTTCAGCGATATATTGCCAGAATAGCGACAGCGGTTGAAAAAAGCTGGTGGTGCCCAGCGAACTGAACGCCTGACCGCCGAAGAACCGCGATCCGCCCGACAGCACGCCGATCACCAGGTCTTCGTCAGTCAGCGTGTTGTTGGCCGCATCCAGAATCAGCGGGCCGCCCGAATCCCCGCCCGCAGTGGCACCTTCATTGGGCAGTGCATCGTCGCGGTGGGCGTTGATATCGAACACGGCATCGCGGTTCTGCGAGTCGAAATCGAGCTGGAACAGGTTTTGCGGCAAAAGACCGGTGGAGCTGCCAAAAATCACAGCATTGCGATCATCGAGCGACAGAAACCCGCCGAGCATGTTTTCCGCCGCGCGCCGCCGGAAATCGATCCCGCCCACCGCGCCCTGCACCGCATTGCCGGTCGCGCCGAACCCAGTGATGTTGACGTGATAGCCCGTGCCGCGCACCGGATCGATCGCTTCCGGCGCAGGCAGTGTGCTGAACAGCAGCGCCCATGTCGGGATATTGGCGGCCGGGGTATCAAGGCTGGCAATCGCAATATCCGCTTCGATAAAGCCCAGCGCTGCCGGGTTTTGCAGCGATTCCGGATTGTAGAAAATGCGGTTGATGTTGAACACCGCCAGGTCGGGATTGCTGGCGAAATTGTTCGCGAACCAGTTCTGGAAACCGGGCAGCGCATTGACGTTGAATGAAAAGGCGGCGGGGATATTGTCGGTGTTGAAATCGGTGGCTGGCACGTCGTTCACGCAGTGCGCCGCAAACAGCACGGTGCGCGGGTTGATCAGCGTGCCGGTGCAAACAAAGCCATCGGCGCGGAAGAACATGCCGACACCGCGAAAGGCTTCATCGTTGTCGACGATGTCTTCCGGCGTGGTGTTTTCGTTCGGAACCACGGCCAGCGCCGGGGTGGCGGCCATCGACAAGGCGAGTGCTGCGGTGCCTGTCAACCGATGGCTGCGGCGGGTGTTTGTTATGTTCATGGATGCGCCCCAGAAAATCTTTACGATCGCATGGCGATCAAAGTTCGGAGTTTATCGCTTTAACCACTTGTAACAACCACTGATTGGCCAATTTCTGTATGAATATAGGGGCGTTGCGTGATTGCTTCACCGCAGCGCCAGAAGCGCGCAGTATCCGCAGTAAAGCACCACCAGCAACGCACCCTCAACCCGCGACAGCCGCCAGCCGCTGCGCAGTTGCACGATCAGCAGCGCGGTCACGCCAAGCATCACCCAGACATCGATCCGGGCAATTTCGGCTGGCACCTCAATCGGATGGATCATCGCGGTAAGGCCCAGAATGCCGCACAGGTTGTAGATGTTCGACCCCACGACATTGCCCAGTGCGACATCGCCGTGCTTGCGGATCACCGCGATCACGCAAGCGATCAGTTCGGGCAGGCTGGTGCCGATCGCGACCACGGTGAGGCCGATCACGCTTTGTGAAACCCCAGCCGCGCTCGCCAGCACCACCGCGCCGTCAACCAGCATCCCCGCACCGAAAATCGCGGCGGCAAGACCGGCGATGATCAGTCCGCCCAACACCACCGGGCCCGTATCGGGCGGCACGGTGTGTTCTTCAGCTTCGGCTTCGTGGCGGTGGGCCTCATCGTCATCCGACGCGCTTTCGGACTTGTAGGCCCACCAGATATAACCGACGAGCGCGCAAAACAGGATGACGCCCGGCAACATCCCGATCACGCCGAGCATCACTGCCGCCGTCGCCAGCAGGGCGGCCCCGCCCATGGCGATCGAATCGCGCTTGAATGATGCCGGGTTGACCGCGATCGGCAGGATCAGCGCCGACACCCCAAGCACAAGCAGACTGTTAGCGACATTCGATCCGATCACATTACCAAGCGCAATTCCCGGTGAGCCGTCCATCGCGGCCTGCACACTGGTAGCCAATTCCGGCATCGAGGTGCCAAAACCAACGATGGTAAGCCCGGCGAGCAGCGGTGATATGCCCAGCCGCGCCGCCATCCCCACCGCGCCGCGCACCAGCAATTCGCCGCCCAGTGCCAGCAGCACCAGCCCCCCGGCCACCAGCAGGATTGAATTGGTCATGGTTGTTCCTGATGTTGTGACACGCGTGCGTGCCATAGCCATGCGCGCAGGGCAGAGAAAGGGGTGGCATTTGAGAAAAAAGGCCGCCCGGATCACCGGACGGCCCATTGCATTTTTTTAGATTGCCTCTGCCCGTGGCGGGCTGAGAGGCGCAAAATCACATCGAATAATACATGTCATATTCGACCGGGCACGGGGTGGTTTCCAGACGCATCACCTCTTCCCACTTCAATTCGGCATAGGCATCGATCTGATCTTTGGTGAACACGTCGCCCTTGAGCAGGAATTCGTAATCGGCCGCCAGCGAATCGAGTGCTTCACGCAAGGAACCGCACACGGTCGGCACCTCGGCGAGTTCGGCCGGGGGCAGATCATACAGGTTCTTGTCCATCGCCTCGCCCGGGTGGATTTTGTTTTCGATCCCGTCGAGCCCCGCCATCAGCAGCGCCGCATAGCACAGGTAGGGGTTCGCCATCGCGTCGGGGAAACGGAATTCCACGCGCCTGGCCTTGTCGCCCGATCCGTAAGGAATGCGGCAAGACGCCGAACGGTTGCGCGCCGAATAGGCCAGCAGCACCGGCGCTTCGAAGCCCGGAACCAGCCGCTTATAGCTGTTGGTAGTCGGGTTGGTGAAGGCATTCAGTGCCTTTGCGTGCTTGATCACCCCGCCGATGAAAAAGAGGCACATTTCCGACAGGCCGGCATATTCATTGCCAGCAAACATCGGCTTGCCTTCTTTCCAGATCGAGATGTGGGTGTGCATCCCCGACCCGTTATCGGCCTTGATCGGCTTGGGCATGAAGGTCGCGGTCTTGCCATAGGCGTGGGCAACCTGATGCACGACATATTTGTAGATCTGCATCCGGTCAGCGGTCTGCACCAGCGTCCCGAATGTCAGGCCCAATTCGTGCTGCGCCGCAGCGACTTCGTGGTGGTGCTTGTCACACGGAAGGCCCATTTCGAGCATCGTGGTGACCATTTCGCCGCGGATGTCCACGGCGCTGTCGACCGGCGCGACCGGGAAATAACCACCCTTGGCGCGCGGGCGGTGGCCCATGTTGCCGCCGTCATATTCCTTCGAAGTGTTGCCCGGCAATTCGATATCGTCGATCGCAAAGCCCGATCCGGCATAGCCATCTTCAAACCGCACATCGTCGAACATGAAGAATTCAGCCTCGGGGCCGACATAGACGGTGTCACCGATTCCGGTTGATTTCAGGTAGACTTCGGCGCGCTTGGCCGTGGTACGCGGATCGCGCGCATACCAATCCCCGGTTGACGGCTCAACAATGTCGCAGTTGATGATCAGCATCGGCGAAGCGCTGAACGGATCGATCCACGTTTCGGTGAGATCGGGCTTCAGGATCATGTCGGATTCGTTGATGACCTTCCAGCCTGCGATTGACGAACCATCGAACATCAACCCGTCTTCCAGCTCGTCTTCGCCCATGACGCTGGCGACCATGGTCAGGTGCTGCCACTTGCCCTTGGGATCGGTGAAGCGCAGATCGATCCACTCGATTTCTTCGTCCTTGATCAGTTTCAGGACGTCTTTTGCTTTTGACATTTGTTTGGTGACTCCGGGCTATTCTGGCGTGTTAGGCAAAGTCGGCCTGCGATTGCGGCAGGCAGGAGAGGGCGGAAAATCAGATCGCGTCGTCGTTGGTTTCGCCGGTGCGGATGCGCAGCGCGCTTTCGATCGCGGTGACGAAAATCTTGCCGTCGCCGATGCGGCCGGTCTGCGCGGCGGCGGCGATGGCTTCGACCACGCGTTCGGCCTGATCATCGGATACCACCACCTCAAGTTTTACCTTGGGCAGGAAATCGACGACATATTCAGCGCCGCGATAGAGCTCGGTATGGCCTTTCTGGCGGCCAAAACCCTTGGCTTCGATGACGGTGATACCGGACACGCCGATTTCGTGCAGCGCCTCCTTCACTTCGTCGAGCTTGAAGGGTTTGATGATCGCTTCGATCTTTTTCACGTTTTCCCTATCCGCGCTGGCTGATTGCTGACCAATTCTAAACAAGAATCGTGCCAAGCATCATGGTGCTCGCATTGAACGATCCTTGCCGCCTGAAGACTCAAGGCGAAGGATGTCTTTCGTCGAAAGCCAGCGGTTAGCAAGATTATGGTGCACTGCGCAATGGTGCACAGCATCTGATCGGGGCTTGCCTAAATTTTAAGCAGCACAGGCCTGATTCAGAGCCGCAAGCCGGTGGTTTCGGGCAGGCCGCACATCAGGTTGAGGTTCTGGATCGCCGCGCCCGACGCGCCCTTGCCGAGGTTGTCGAGCACGGCGACAAGGCGGGCGTGCCAGCCACCGTCGTTGCCAAAGACGTGCAGCGTCATCGAATCGGATGGCGCGGCCGCGCGGCCCAGTAGAATCTCGCCCGCGTCACAATTTTCACCAACCGAAATCACTTCTGATCCGGCGTAGAATTGTTCGAGCGCATCGCGCAATTGGTCGGCGGTCGGATTACCGCGCATCGCGCCAAGATGCAGCGGCACTTCGACCACCATCCCGCGATAGGCCGGGACGACCGCGGGGGCGAAAATCACGCCATGTTCCAGGCCCGCGTGCAGTTGCATTTCCGGGCGATGTTTGTGCGCCATGTCATACCCATAGGCGCGGAACGCGGGCGCGCCTTCGGCTTCGAACCGGGCAATCAAGGCATTGCCGCCGCCCGAATATCCGCTCACCGCGTTGACGGTATAGGGCCAGTCGGCGGGCAACAAACCCGCGCGCACCAGCGGCGCGATCAGCGCGAGGAAGCCGGTGGGATAGCAGCCGGGATTGCTCACCAAACGGGCGTTGGCGATGGCCGCGCGCCCGATGATTTCGGGGAAACCGTAAGTCCACCCCTCGGCCACGCGGTGCGCCGATGAGGCGTCGATGATGCGGGTGCCCGACCCTTCGGCCAGCTTTACCGCCTCTTTCGCGGCCTCATCCGGCAGGCACAGAATCGCGATATCGGCGGCGTGGAGCGCATCGCGGCGGGCGGCTTCGTCCTTGCGCTGGGCATCGTCGAGCACGATCAGATCGAACTCATCGCGCCCTTGCAACCGCTCGCGAATCTCAAGGCCGGTGGTGCCTGCCGCACCGTCGATGAACAGGCGGATCGCCATGGCCTATGCGCCTTCCGGGGCGAGTTCGCCTGCCCGGCACCAGCCTGCGGGGCCGTGCGGGCCGGGGCAGCCCCACACCCATCCGCCCGCGACATCGAGCAATTCGAACCGGGTGCCGGGGGCAAGCTGGGCAAACACCTCGCTATCATCGCGCGGGGCGATCCGCAGGCCTGCGCCAGCTTCGCCCACCACGCGCACCTGCGGGATCACGTAATGCGCGGCGAGATGCGTGCCAGCGAGCGCGATATGCGCCAGATCCCCGCGCAGCGGCAGCGCGCCGGGCGCAGGCTTTTCGACCGGGCCTTTCAGACCCAGCACGCCCGCAGGCACCGCGTATTCCGTTTCCTCGCGCGTCGCGCCGCTCATTTGCGTTCCGTCAGCTAAAGTCGGTGTGGCCGCGCTTTCCCCGGCGGCGGCGTGGGAGGCCCGTTAGCGACAAGTCGCGATCAGAGCAAGCGGGCCGCCATCACCGTCACCCGTCATAACGCTCCCTAATTGCGTGCCAGGCAGCGCGCAGGCCCAAACCGCGCCCGCCGCGCGCGCGTCCGGGCTTGGGCGCTGGGTTCCACGCGAAGGTATCGAAATGCACCCAGTCCAGCCCGTCCCCCACGAACCGGTCGAGGAACAATCCGGCGACGCTCGCCCCGGCAAAGGGGTTGGCCGAGGCATTGGTCATATCGGCGACGTCCGATGACAGATATTCTCGGTAAGCCTCGGGCAGGGGCAGTCGCCACGGCGGATCATCATTGGCTGTGCCCGCCGCCAGAAACGCCTCTGCCGTTGCGTCACTGCGCGCCATCATCGCCGGATAATCGGGGCCAAGCGCCACCCGCGCCGCGCCGGTCAGCGTGGCAAAATCGACGATCAGATCGGGGTTCTCCTCGCTCGCGCGGGTCAGCGCATCGCCCAGGATCAGCCGCCCTTCGGCATCGGTATTGTGGATCTCAACCGTCAGGCCCTGGCGGCTCTTGAGCACATCGCCGGGCCGAAAGGACGAACCCGAAATCGCGTTTTCCACCGCCGGGATCAGCAGATGCAGCCGCACCTTCAGCCGCGCGCCCATGATCAGATCGGCCAGTGCCATCGCGTGGGCCGCGCCACCCATGTCCTTCTTCATCAACCGCATTCCTGACGACGGCTTGATATCCAGCCCGCCGCTGTCAAAGCTCACCCCCTTGCCGACGATGGCGAGCACCGGGTCGCTGTCCTTGCCCCACACAAGGTGCATCAACCGCGGCGCATGGTGGCGCGTGGCGGCGCGGCCGACCGCATGAACCATCGGATAGCCTTGTTCCAAAGCATCGCCGCGCACGACGGTAAGCTGCGCCTTGTGCGCCTTGGCAAGGCGTTCACACTCCGCCTCCAGCGCGGCTGGCCCCATGTCTTCGGGCGGGGTGTTGACCAGATCGCGCACCAGACATTCAGCCTCCGCCTCAGCGGTGACAGCGCCGATTTGCCCGACCTGCGTGGTCAGCAGCACCCGCGCGCCTACCGGCTTGTCATCGCTGCGATAGCGGGCAAAGCGATATTGCCCGGTGATCCAGCCAAACATCGCCGGGCCGGGATCGGCGCCAACCAGCCGATAAGTGCCTTCGGGCAATTCCTCGGCCAGCTTGGCGAGGCACCAGCTCGACAGGCTGTCGGGATCGGCAACCCCGCCCACCGCGAACCAGCTATCGCCATCGGGAACGATCCCGACCTGATAGCCGCCGCCTTCAAACTTCTGGCCCGCAAGACTCGCCCGCTGGCCAGCAGACAGGGTCTTGGTGAAGGCGGCAAAGCCATCCTTGTTCACCAGATGGATGGCAATCGCGGCTTGGTCGCGATCGGGCTGGATCAGTGCTTTGGGTTTGGTCATGCCTGTTTCATAATCGCGGCTGGCGGCTTGTCACCCATAGATTGAAATTGTCCGGCAGCGCGACCGGGACAAGACGAATGTTTCACGTGAAACATTGACCTAGGCGGACCTAGAAGAAGTCTAGCCGGGGTCTAGCGCAGATTATGCGGCCGCTGACCCATGCGCGTGAAATGTAGCTTTTCGCCGCGCGCGTCGCTATATGGCCGCTATGCACCAATACCAACTCGTTGACAGCGATCAGACCGTCTACCGCGACGGCACCATCAAACTGCATGGGCCAGAAGGCTTTGACGCGATGCGCAAGGCAGGGCGGCTTGCCGCTGAAATCCTTGATGCCTGCGTTGATCTGGTCAGGCCCGGCGTCACTACCGGCAGCATCGACGATGCGATCCGGGGCATGATGCTGGATGCAGGCGCGGTGCCCGCGACGCTCGGCTATCGCGGCTATGCGCATTCGTCGTGCATTTCGATCAACCACGTGATCTGCCACGGCATTCCGGGTGACAAGGTGTTGAAGGATGGTGATATTCTCAACATCGACGTGACCCCGCTGGTCGATGGCTGGCACGGCGATACGTCGCGGATGTTCTACGCGGGTGAGCCTTCATTGAAGGCGAAGAAGCTGGTCGAAGTCACCTATGAATGCCTGATGCTGGGCATCGCAGCGGCAAAGCCCGGCGCGCGGCTGGGCGATATCGGCGCGGCGATTGAAGCGCACGCCAACCAGTTCCGTTACGGCGTGGTGCGCGAATTTTGCGGCCACGGCGTCGGCCGCCTGTTCCACGATGCGCCCGAAGTCGTCCACGCTGCCAAGGCCGGGACGGGGCCGGAATTGAAGCCGGGGATGTTCTTCACCATCGAACCGATGATCAACCTCGGCAAGCCTTGGGCGAAAGTGCTGGGCGACGGCTGGACGGCGGTGACGCGCGACAAATCGCTCTCCGCGCAGTTTGAGCATTCGCTGGCGATCACCGAAACCGGCAACGAGATTTTCACGAAAAGCCCGACGGGTCGGGATTGCCCGCCTTACGTTTAGGTTTTTCGCACGCCCCTCCGGGCGCGCGATCCTCGCTAGACGGGCAGCAAAGCTGCCCCCGCTGCGGGCGGGCAGTCGCCCTTGCGGCCCTACGGGCCGAGGGGATTGAAGCTCATTCGCCCTGTTCGTCATCCCGGACTTGATCCGGGATCCCGCTTCTTCTCAATTCGTCATTGCGAGCGTAGCGAAGCAACCCATGGCCGGGTGTTGCGTTGCGGCGCAGCGTTGATCCATGGATTGCCGCGTCGCCTTCGGCTCCTCGTAATGACGAATGGGGGTCGCTAATTCTCCCGCGCCGCGCGGATTGCGGCGCCTGCGGCGAACGGGGCGATGGCCACCAGCGCGAGGCTGATCGCGGCCACGAAGCCGAGGCTGATCTGATCCTGACGCGCCAGCGCGCCCGCGCCGAAAATCAGGATCGGCAGCGCGAGCGGTATCAGCAGCAGGCCGGACAGTGCCGCGCCGGCGCGCAAGGAGGCGGTGAGCGCGGCGATGATGAGGCCGATGGCCGCCAGCCCCGGTGTCCCCACCAGCAGGCCTACAGCCAAAATCTGCAAGGTCTCACCCTCGATCTTCAGCAGCGCCGCCGCCGGAAGGGTCGCCAGCACCAGCGGCGGGCCGAAGCTGAGCCAATGCGCGATCAGCCGCACCGCCATCATTGCTTCTTCGGCAAGCCCACGCAGTTTCAACTGGTCAAAGAAACCGAGGTCAATATCGCGCGCCACCAGCTTTTCCAGCGGCAGGATTGCCGCCAGCAGCGCCGCGATCCACACCACCCCGCCGCCCGTCCGCGCCAGCAGATTGGCATCCGGCCCAACCGCGAAGGGGAACAGCATCGCGACCGCGACGAAGAACACCACCGGCAACGCCGCACCGCTTCCGGTGAAGGGAAAGAACTGCGCGAGATCGCGGCGGAGGAGTTGCGCGAGCATCAGGCCTCGGCCTCGTCTGATGGCGCGTAATCCTCGATCGCAAGGTGCGTCATCCCCGGCACATCCAGCGGTTGGTGCGAGGCGATCAGCGCGATCCCGCGCTGCGCGCAATGTTCGCGCACCAATTCGCTCACCAAGCCTTGCGATGCCGTGTCGAGGCCCGATAATGGCTCATCCAGCAGCCACACCTGCGCCGCCTGCCCCAGCAGCCGCGCGAAGGCGGCGCGTTTCTTCTGCCCGGTGGAAAGATAGCGCACCGGCACTTCGGCCAGAGCCTCCAGCCTTAACCGCGCCATGATCGCTTGCGGCGCATTGCCAGCATCCACCGCGAACCAGAACGCCAGCGCGCGGCCCAAGGGCAGATCGGGATCAAGCCCGCTGCGTTCATCGAGCAACCCCAGCGCGCCCTCGCGCCGCACCTCACCCGCATAGGGTGTCATCAACCCCGCCAGCGCGCGGATCAGCGTGGTCTTGCCCGCGCCATTCGCGCCCGTCACATGGCACGCCGCGCCGGGTTCCAAGGCGAAGGATAGCCGCCGGAACAGCAACCGCTCACCCCGCCGACAGGCGAGGTCATGCACAGACAGGGCGGGCGAGGGTGCTTGCATTGGCTTGCCGCGTTAGGGAAAAGAGCGCCTGCAAACAAGCGACACGCAACAAGGAACCTGCGCCATGGCCGTCCCCGAACTCGACCCCAATGAAATCGAACAACTCCTCGCCGATCATCCTGCATGGAGCCTGGCGCGCGAAGGCAAGGCGATCACCCGCACGTTCCAGTTTGCCGATTTTTCGCAAGCCTGGGGCTTCATGAGCCGGGTTGCTTTGCTGGCCGAGGCACAGGATCACCATCCCGAATGGTTCAACGTCTATGCCAAGGTCGAAGTGACGCTGACCACGCATGATGCCGGGCCAAGCGGCGGCTTGTCACAGCGCGACGTGCGGCTGGCGCACGCGATTGATGCGCTTTTTTGATTTCGCACGCCGTCCGGCGTGCGGTATCCTCGCTCATGCGACCTGAAGGTCGCATCGCTGCGGGCGGCCAGTCGGCCTTGCGGTCGCTGGCGCGACCGTTTCAGCACTACCCGGTTGCATCCGTCGCTTAACTTACTTCCCCAGCAACCCCTGCCGCCCGGCGGCGCGTTGCTGTTTGCGCACCTTGCCGGGCATCCAGCGCTTGGCGAAGGCCAGTTGGCGCGCGGTCTTGCCGACCAGATAGTGCAGATCATCACCGTGGACCGCGTTCCACACCGCCTCGGCAACCTGCTCTACCGGAGTGATTTCCAGCCCTGCGGCTTTGACCCGCGTGCGGATATCCTCGTTGGCGTTGCGATTGCCGGTGCCATCAAGCAGCGGGGTATCGATGAAGCTCGGGCAGATCGAGGAGACTTTGATCCCGTCCGGCGCCCATTCCGCATCAAGGCTTTCGGCAATCCCGCGCACCCCGAACTTTGTCGCGCTGTAAACGCTCATCCCGCTGCCGCCGTTAAGCCCCGCCGCGCTGGCGATGTTGACCAGCGCCGATCCGGGCGCGCTTGCCTTGAGGTAGGGGTAGGCCGCCTGCGCGCCATACAGCACCCCGCGCAGATTGATGTCGAGGCAGGCGTCGATCTCGTCTTTGCTCAATTCGGCCAAAGCGCCGCCGGTGCCGATCCCGGCATTGTTGATCATCGCGTCAATCCGCCCGCCCGCCGCGGCGGCAAAGGCGGCCAGCACATCGTCCCAAGCCGCGCGGTCACGCACATCAAGCCGGTGCGCGAATTTCGCCTCGCCAGCGATCAGGGATAGCGTTTCGGCCATTCCGGCCTCGTTGACATCGGCCACCCCGACAAACCACCCGCGCGCACTGAAATGCAGCGCGACGGCGCGGCCGATGCCCGATGCCCCGCCGGTGATGAAGATGCTGCGCTGCTGTGCCATGTGATCCCTCTCGATTGCGTTTTGCAACCTGTGTAGAGCGGTCTGCGGCGCTTGTCAGCAGTGCGAATGCAGCGCCGGGGCGCTATCCCCCGCGCCTTGCCTCAGGGCCCTGCACGTGCTGTGCGCCTTCGACGATCTGCGCGCTTGACGGCACCAGCGCATCGCCCAGCGGTTCAGCCCCCCCACCAAGACATTCGGCGAGGAAATTTTCAGCGATAGCGTAGAAGGCAATGCTGTTTTCGGGCCGGGCAAAGCCGTGGCCTTCATCCGGATACAGCACATAGGTCACTGGTATCCCGGCGGATGTCATGGCGCTGACGATCTGATCGCTTTCCGCCTGTTTGACGCGCGGATCATTCGCGCCTTGCGCGATCAGCAACGGCTTGATGATCTGGTCAGCCTTGTAAAGCGGGCTGGCGGCGCGCAGCAAGGCGCGGCCTTCTTCGGTATTGGGGTCGCCCATGCGTTCGTGGAAGGTCTTGACCACCGGTGCCCAATAAGGCGGGATGGTTTCCAGCAGGGTTTCAAGGTTCGACGGGCCAACAATGTCGACCCCGCAGGCAAAGGTTTCGGGCGTGAACGCCAGCCCCGCCAGCGTGGCATAACCACCATAGGAGCCCCCCATGATCGCCACCTTGTCTGCCTGCGCAATGCCCTTGCCGATCGCCCATTGGGTCGCGTCGATCAGGTCATCATGCATCTTCAGGCCCCACTGCTTGTTGCCGGCATTGATGAAGTCCTTGCCGAACCCGGTTGAGCCACGGAAATTGACGCTGAGCACCGCGTAACCGCGATTGGCGAGCATTTGGTGGGTAGAATTGAAGCCATAGGTATCGCGCCCCCACGGCCCGCCATGCACCAGCAACACCATCGGCACCGGGCTGTCCGGGCGGCCATCGCCATCGGCATCGCTGCCCGGCGGCAAGGTTAGGTAGGAGGGCAGGGTTAGCCCATCGCGGCTGGGGATTTCCAGTCCGTGCATCACTTGCAACGGCATCCCGGCCAGTGCGGGCCGCGACGTGTAAAACGGGGTCAGCGTCTTGGCGGTGCGATCGTAGATGTAGGTCGATACCGGCTGGGTCAGCGGATCATTCCAGACGATCCATGTCTGGTCATCATCGGTGCGGCTGGACACGCCGAAATCGCCGTCCAGCCGTTCGCCCAGCCATGCCAGCGCAGCGCCGATACCGGGATCGATCGCAGTCCATTCGGTCTTGAGGTAGTCGACCGCATAGGCCTGCACCTCGCCTGTCAGCGGATCGCGCATGGTGCTGCCGATATCGGCCTTGGCATCTTCGGCAATCACCCGCTTGGCGCCGGTCGATGTGTCTTGCGCCAACACGGCGGCGGTGTTGCGCCTGCGGCTGTCGATCCAATACAGCGTGGCACCATCAGTAGTGTATCCAGCGGGCATGGTGGTGAGCGCATCCTCCATCGCCGTAGTCTCGAACGGCTCAGCCGCGACAACATCATCTTCAACGCTGAAATAATCAGTTCCCCCCGCCGCGTTCTGGCGCATCGCCATGCGCAAGGTCAGGCTGTCATCGGCCATGAACCGGGCGTAGGAATTATTCTCCAGCACCAGCGAAAGCGCGCCAGTCGTCAGATCAAGCAGGTGGACATCGTGCCAGCGCGGATCGCGGTTGTTGATGCCGATCAGCAGCTTGTCCTTGTGGGTGGTCGACCCGCCGACGATCCGAACCAGGGTGTTTTCGAACGGGGTCAGCGTGGTTTCTGCGCCACTGGCGATATCGATGCGGTAAAGCAGGAAATTTTCGTCCCCGCCCTTGTCCTGAATATACAATACGCCGCGCGAATCCGGCGACCAGAAATGCTGACGGATCGGACGATCAGTCGCGCTGGTGATGGCGCGTGCGGCAGCCGGATCATCGGCCGGAGCGACCCAGATATTGAGCACCCCGTCCTTCGGTGCGAGCCAGCTGAGCCATTGGCCATCCGGGCTGATCTGCCCTGCCGCACGGGTCGGGTTGCCGAACAGGGCACTGCGCGCGATCAGCGGGGCGGTTTGCGTTTGGGCGGTCATTGCGGTTCCATCAGTGGCGGTGTGATTATTGGCAAGAACAGCAGCAGGCAGCGCCACAATGCTCGCCGCTACGGTGGTCAGGAAACGGGCCCGCGTGCGTGTGAATGACGTCATGACTGCTTTCTCCCGATCAGAGCCGGACAGGCTAAGTGTATTGCATACGTAATACACAAAGACAGCAAGCGCAAGCGCTGGGATACGCCTTACAACGCCGGGTTGGCGTAGAAATGCCACGTAAAAATCGCCATGCTGCCGCGCTGCGGGGTCCAGCATTCGGCAAGCTGGCGGGTGGCCTTTTCCGCCGGGCGTTCGGGTAGATCGAGCAAGCGTTTTACCCCTTCCTGCACCGCCAGATCGCCCGCCGGCCAGATATCGGCGCGGCCTTCGGCGAACAGCAGGTAGATTTCGGCAGACCAGCGCCCGATGCCCTTGATCCGGGTGAGGTGTGCGATCGCGGCTTCATCGTCGCCAGGCAGGCAGCCCAAATCAAGTTCGCCAGCCTCAACCAATTCGCACAAGGATCGCGCGTAACCCTGTTTCTGATGCGACAATCCGCAGGCGCGCAGGGTATCGAAATCGCGGGCGAGCAGGCAGGCCGGGGTGAAATCCGCGCCCAGTTCGGCCTCAAGCTTGCGCCACATCGACGCCGCCGCCGCGACCGAGACTTGCTGGCCGACGATGGTGCGCAGCAGCGTCTTGTAACCGCGTTCCCGCAGGCGCGGTTCGGGATAGCCGATCCGTTCAAGCGCAATCGCCAGTCGCGGTTCGCGCAGCGCCAGCGCATCCAGATCCGCGCGCAATCGTTCCGCCGTCAGCCCCACTGCCACTTTCCTTAACTTGCCTTGCGCTTCAGACTATCTTAGCAGCCCGCCAACACCCTCACAGCGCAATCCCTTGCGCGCAATAGCCCAAAAGGAAGTTTGATCCATGCCCAGACTGGTCGTCACCAACCGCGAAGGCGAAACCAGCGAGATTTCCGTGAGCGATGGCCTTACCGTGATGGAAGCGATCCGCGATAATGGTTTTGATGAACTGCTGGCGCTGTGCGGCGGGTGCTGTTCGTGCGCGACGTGCCATGTCCATGTCGACCCGGCCTTCGCCGACAAGTTGCCGAAAATGAGCGAGGACGAGGATGATCTGCTCGAATCCTCCGATCATCGCGCCGCGACCAGCCGGTTGTCGTGCCAGATTGCACTGACTGCCGATCTTGATGGGCTGCACGTCACGATTGCACCGGAAGATTGATCGCGGGGCGTTGGGGGCAGGCCGGTGGACGATGATCTGGCCCGTTTCCTGCGCGAAGAACTGGGCCATGCGCCGACCGGCTCTGCGGGGCCGTGGCGGGTGTGCGGGACGGTGTTGCTGTGGCAGGGCAGCGCTGGCGCTGCGACCAAAGGCAGCTGGTTTTTCCTGAGCATCGACGGCGAAACGGCAGCGGCGATCCGCGCCCACGCTGTCAATGCCGCGGCTTGGGGATCGGTCTATGTCGTGGCGACGATTGGCGCGACGACATGGCGCACCTCGCTGTTCCCTTCCAAAGCGGCCGGTGGCTGGTTGCTGCCGCTGAAGGCCGCCGTACGCAAGGCCGAGGGGATAGACGAGGGCCGCGCGGTCGAGGCCATGCTCGCGCTGGCAAACTGATGGCCCGATGTGCGCCTTGACCGTTGCGGCGAGCGGCGCGAGCGACTAATCCCTGCCGCATGAACATTACCCGCCCCTTTGGCGATACGCTCGCCCTGATCGGTAACACCCCGATGGTAAGGCTTGCCGGCCCCAGCGCGGCGGCGGGCTGCGACATCTGGGGCAAGTGCGAATTCGCCAACCCCGGATCGTCGGTCAAAGACCGCGCGGCCTTGTGGATCATCCGCGATGCCGAGGCGCGCGGCGAATTGCTGCCCGGCGGCACCGTGGTCGAAGGCACGGCGGGGAACACCGGGATCGGCATCGCTCTGGTCGCCAATGCGCGCGGTTACAAGACGATCATCGTCATGCCCGACAACCAGTCGCAGGAGAAGATGGACACGCTGCGGGCGCTGGGCGCACAGCTCGTTTTGGTGCCGCCGACCAAATTCGCCAATCCCGGCCATTTCGTCCACACTTCGCGCCGCTTGGCCGAAGAAACGCCCGGCGCGGTGTGGGCCAACCAGTTCGACAATATCGCCAACCGCCGCGCCCATATCGAAGGCACCGCGCCCGAAATCTGGAAGCAGCTGGGCGGCCGCATCGATGGCTTTACCTGCGCGGCGGGCACTGGCGGGACGATTGCGGGGGTGGGCCTTGGCCTGAAAGCGCAGGACGAAAATATCCGCATCGCGCTGACCGACCCGCACGGCGCGGCGCTGTATAATTACTACGCCCACGGCGAATTGCAGGCCGAAGGCTCGTCGGTCGCCGAAGGGATCGGGCAGGGGCGCATCACCGCAAATCTCGAAGGCGCAGCGATCGACACGCAATACCGCATCAGCGACGAAGAAGGCCTGATGTGGGTCGCGCGGTTGCTGAAGGATGAAGGCCTGTGCCTTGGCCTGTCATCGGGGATCAATGTGGCCGGTGCGGTGATGCTGGGCAAGGAGCTGGTAGCCGAAGGGCGCGCCAATCCGCAGGTGGCGACGATCCTTTGCGATACGGGCTTTCGTTATCTTTCAACGCTCTACAATCCCGAATGGCTGGCGGCCAAGGGCCTGCCGGTGTTCGATTGGCTCGTGAGCGCGCAGCAGAGCGGCGCATGACCCGGCCATCGCTGCTTGATCGGTTGCGGCGCATGAACCAGCGCAGCCTGTTCGGGCCGGGAAGCGGTCGTCGCGGCCTGTTTTCCGGTGAGCCGGGCGAGAGCGAAGGCCCCGCACCCGCGAGCGAGGCGCGCGCCGAGGCGATCCAGCGGCTGCAAGTCGGGCTGTTCGGGATTGGCGCGATGGTGCTGCTTGTCGGGTTGGCGAGCATCATCGGCAGTCAGGCCGATCTGGCCGATGAAGCCGCCGTGCCTGAAGCCGCACCGACCACCGAGCCAACTCCCGCGCCGACCCGCGCCAATCCGCTTGCCGATGCAGGGGTGGTGCCTGATATCGACCCCGCGCCCATTCCCTTGCCATCACCCACCCCGCTCGACCTGCCGCCGCCGCCGCGCCCATCCGGTTCGGGCAATGCCGCGCCGTCGCAGTAATCGCGGCCATGTTCTGGCGGCAGTGCTGCTGCTGGCGCTGGCCGGATGCAAACCCGCGCCGACCGACGAGACAGGTGCAACGCAATCGCCGCAGCAAACGATCGGGCTGATGACCAGCCTTCCGCTATATTGGCCCGAGGGGGCGGAGCTGTACGAACTGGCCGCCGGGAACACCGCACTGCCGTGGCAGCGGCAAGCGATTGAGGCACGCTATACGATTGTCCCGCTCGACACGCTCTCACCCATTCCCGCGCTCTCCCCGGATGCGGCCGAGGTTGATCCGCTGGCCGGGATTGCACGGCTGGCGGTGATTCAGCCGCGCGGATTGTCGCCTGCGGATAATGTCGCGCTGGATGTATGGGTGCGGCGCGGGGGGCGGTTATTGCTGGTGCTCGATCCGGCGCTGACGGGGGATTACGATGCGCCGCTGGGCGATCCGCGCCGTCCGGTGGATGGCGCGCTGATCCCGCCCGTGGTGGCGCGCTGGGGGCTGGCGATCAGCTTTGACGAAGGCCAGGAACTGGCAGTCACCACCACGACGCTGGCCGGTGCGCAATTGCCGCTGGTGCTGGCGGGGCGCATTGCCATCACCGATCCCCGCGCGGCTGATTGCACGCGGCTGGCCGCAGGCGCAGCGGCAAGCTGCCGGGTGGGCAAGGGCCAGGTGATGGTGATCGCCGATGCGGCGCTGTTCGAGCATCCGGAACTGGCGGGCGAAGGCGGGGAGCGGCTGCGCGAAGTGCTGGCGGCCGCGCTGGCTTAACCACCCTTGGGGAAATGACGGGAGCCGCCAGACTCGGAGTCGCGACGCCCGGCAAAAGCCACCACAAATTGGCCGATTCGCGCGCGTTTCACGGGGAGATATCGCGTCAATCGCCTGCCAGGCGAGCGCCCTGATATTGGCATTAATCAATTGAAAACAACATTATAGCAAGTTATCCCGCATTTTCCCGTAAAAATCCCTTCCATCTCCGTGCCTTCCCCGATATTACCGGGGGGTATCAGACATGCTTGCTCGCACCGCGTCCGGCTGATGGGCGCTGGCGCACCGCTCGCGCTTGCGTGGGCGGCGGGGAAGAAGGCGTGTTGCACAGGGTGAGAGGGGATCAGGGAGGGTGTCTGCGTTTGGAGGATATAGCGGCCAAGCCTACTCGCCTTCGGGCGACAAGGGCCGCTTTGTCCTGCCGCCCACCTTCCGCAAGGCTGTAAAGGAAAGTTCAGGCGGCAACCGCATCCTGTGCCTTGCTGCGCATGACCGGTTCGATTGCCTGATCGGGTTCGGCCTGTCGCGCACCGACAAACTCAACCAGCAGCTCGAACGCGAAGAAGAGCGCGCGATCCGCCTCAGTCTGGCCGATTTCGACCGTGATGTGCGCGCCCAGCAGCTCTTCGGCTTCGAACAGCTCCCCTTCGACGACAGCGGGCGCTTCATCATGCCCGAACATCTGCGCGATCTCGGCAAGGTTGGCGATGGCCTGTATTTTCAGGGCGCGGGCGATTTCTTCTTCGTCTGGAACCCGGCCGAACTCGCGCGGATGGACCCCGCGTGGAAGGGCGCGCAGGCCGCCTGCGCCAAGCTGATCGCCGCCGCAACCAAAGGGGCGGCATGATGGTTGACGCTCCGCACATCCCCGTGCTGCTCGATGAAGTGATCGCCGCCATCCAACCTGCCCCAGGCATGACTATCATCGATGCGACCTTTGGCGCGGGCGGTTATACGCAGGCGCTGCTCGATGCCGGTGCGCAGGTGCACGCGTTTGACCGTGATCCCGATGCCATTGCTGCCGGGCAGGTGATGGTGGCGCATTATCAAACCCGCCTCGCGCTCCACCCGGCGCGCTTTTCCGCGATGCGTGATGAACTGGCGCGGCTCGGCATTGCGCAGGTTGATGCGGTGGTGATGGATATCGGCGTGTCATCGATGCAGCTTGATCAAGGCGACCGGGGCTTTGCCTTCATGCATGACGGCCCGCTCGACATGCGGATGAGCCGGGATGGCGAAAGCGCGGCCGATTTCCTCAACACCGCCGATGAAGAAGCAATTGCGAACGTGCTCTATCGTTACGGCGAAGAACGCCAGTCGCGCCGCGTCGCCCGCGCGATTGTCGCCGCGCGCCCGCTGGCGACCACCGGCGAACTCGCCCGCGTGGTGCGCCGCGCGCTGGGGCACAAGCCGCACGACAAGAAAGACCCCGCCACCCGCACGTTTCAGGCGGTGCGCATCCATGTGAACGATGAATTGGGCGAGCTGGAAGCTGGCCTTGCCGCGGCCGAGGCGCTGCTGGGCGAAGGCGGGGTGCTGGCGGTGGTCAGTTTCCACAGCCTTGAAGACCGCATCGTCAAACACTTCCTGCGTGAACGCAGCGGCGCGGGTCGTTCCGTATCGCGCCACCTGCCCGGCGAAATCCCCGGCCCGCCGCCGACCTTCGCCAACCTGTCAAAGGGCATCCGTCCGACCGAAGCAGAACTTGCCCGCAACCCGCGCGCCCGTTCATCCACCTTGCGCCATGCGATCCGCACCGGCGCGCCAGCCAGGAGCATTGCAGCATGATCAGCAGCACTCAGGCAAGGTCGCTGGGATGGATGGCGGTGCTGGCGGTTTGTTTTGCGCTGGTCGTCATCCTCAGCTTCAAGGTTCATGCCGTCAAAAGCCAAGTGCTGCTGGCCGAACGCCAGGTGATCGCGCTGCAACGCGAGACGCTGCTGCTCGAAACCGAATTCCAGACCCGCGCCAGCCAACGCCAGCTTGCCACGTGGAACACTGTCGAATTCGGTTACGCCGCCCCGCGTGCCGGGCAATTTCTTGATGGCGAACGCCAGCTTGCCAGCCTTGGCCAGCGGCCCGGCCCGAATGCGCCCGCACCGATCCGCCTTGCGCGGGCGGACATCCCTGATGGGAGCCTTGCCGCCGAAGCCCCGATGCGTTCACCCGTGTCAGGCGCGACTGTCACGCTCGCCTCGGGCGTCGGCGAAAGGGGCGCGGGCGAAGTGTTCAGCGACGCCTTTGGCGATTTCCTGATCGAAGCCTCCCCGATCCGCGCCGCGCAGGCCCAGACCATCTCCGCCAAGGGTGTTGGCGAATGAACACCATGACTGCCGCCACGGCAGTCCCTTCAATTCCGGCTGGCCGCTTGCAGAGTGTCAATCTGCGGGCGCAATTATTGTGGACGGCCCGGTTCCGGGTGCTGTGGATCTTTGCCGCATTTGCCCTGATCACGCTGATCGCGTTGTTGCGGATCGCCTCGCTGGGGCTGGCCGGCCAAACACCGCAGCGCACCAGCCTGCAGGACGCCTTGCTGCCTTCGCGCGGTGAGATCACCGATCGCAATGGCGCCCCGCTGGCGCGCGCATTTCCGGCCTATGCCTTGTGGTTCGATCCATCCGCAATGGGCGATGTTGGCGCGCCGCTGGTGCGCAGCCCGCAGGTGGTCGCGCGCGAATTGAAGGCGATTTTCCCCGATATCGACGAAGCCCGCATGGCCAGCCGCCTGGCATCGGGCCGGGCGGGCTATCTGCGCCGCCGCCTGCTGCCCGAAGAGGCCAACAAGGTGTTTGCGCTGGGCGAAATCGCGCTGGAAATCCCGCGTGAGACTGATCGTTACTACCCCCAAGGCACGCTGGCAGCCCATGTTCTGGGCTATGTCGTCGAAGGCAAGGGCGGTCAGACCGGGATGGAGCAGGTGCTCGATGCGCGGCTCAGCAATACCGACACGCGCGCAGAGCCGGTGGCGCTGTCGATCGATGTGCGGGTGCAGGGCGCGCTTGAGGATGAATTGCGGCGCGGGATGCTGGCAACCAATGCGATTGGCGCAGCGGGGATCGTACTGGATGTCGATACCGGCGAGGTGATGGCGATGGCCTCCTTGCCCGAATTCGATCCCAATACCGCGGGCGCAGCTGGGGCCGAAAACGGGTTCAACCGCGTCACCAACGGGGTTTATGAACTGGGTTCAACCTTCAAACCGCTGAGCATTGCCGCCGCGATTGATGCAGGCGTGGTGCGCGATCTGGGCAAACCGTGGAATGCCACCCCGATTTCAGTCGGCCGCAGCACGATCAGGGATCTCAAGCCCAAGGGCGAAACGCTCAATGTCCCGCAGGCGCTGGTCTATTCCTCCAACACCGTGACCGCGCGGGTGGCGGATGAACTCGGCCCCGAACGCCTGCGCCGCACCATGATCGATCTGGGCATGGACAGCCGCCCGTTTATCGACTTGCCCGCGCGCGGGTTTCCGCTGTGGCCCAAGGGCAAGTGGAGCCGCATCACCAACATGACCGTCAGCTATGGTCACGGCCTCGCCGTCACCCCGCTGCATCTGGCGAGCGCCTATGCCGCGATGGTCAATGGCGGGATCTGGCGTCCGTCAACGCTGATGAAGCTTGATCCTGCTGATGTGCCGCGCGGGCGGCGGGTGTTCAAGGAATCGACCTCGTCGCGGATGCGGCAGATGCTGCGGATGATCTCGCTTTATGGCACCGGCAGAAACGCCGATGCGCCGGGATACCGGGTCGGAGGCAAGACTGGCTCGGCTGAGAAAGCCTCGGGCGGGGGGTATAACAAAACCTCGCTGGTATCATCCTTCGCTGCTGCGTTTCCCATGGATGCACCGCGATATGTCGTGGTGATCGTGATCGACGAGCCCAAAGGCACGGTGGCATCATCATTCCAGCGCACCGCCGCGTTCAACGCCGCGCCGGTGGTGGGTCGGCTGGTGCCGCGCATCGGCCCGATGCTGGGGGTGCAGCCTGATGAGCGGCGCGATGTCGATATTTCCGATCTGCGCTATCTGGTGGACAAGCACTGATGCGGCTGGCCGACCTGATGCAGCGCGCGGGGATTGCGCCGGACGGGGCGGGCGACGTCAGCGTCACCGGCTTTGCGATCGATCACCGCAAGGTTGCCCCCGGCACGGTGTTCGGCGCGTTTCAGGGCGCGGCGGTCAATGGGGAAGATTTCATCGCCGCCGCGATTGAAGCGGGCGCGGTCGCCATCGTTGCCCGGCCCGAAGCGCGGGTTGCAGGCGCGCTCCACATCGCCGATGCGCAGCCGCGCCGCGCCTTTGCGCAGCTGGCGGCGGGGTTCTTTGCCCCGGTGCCGCACACCATCGTCGCGGTAACGGGCACCAACGGCAAAACCTCCTGCGTGGAAATGACGCGACAAATCTGGCGCATGGCGGGCGAACGCGCGGCGAGCATCGGGACGCTGGGCGTGACCACCCCTGATGGCTCGGTTTCGACCGGGTTGACCACCCCCGACATCGTCACCTTCCTCAGCAATATGAGCGGGCTGGCGCGCGAAGGCGTGACCCATGTGGCGTTTGAGGCATCAAGCCACGGCCTGTCGCAATACCGCAACGAAGGGTTGAGCGTGGCAGCCACCGCCTTCACCAATTTCAGCCGCGATCACCTTGACTATCACGGCACGATGGAGGGCTATTTCGCGGCCAAGATGCGGCTGTTTACCGAAGTCGCCGCGCCCGGAACCCCGGCGGTGATCCATGATGCGGGCGATGGTTCGGAATGGACAGCACAGGCGATTGCCACCGCATCAGCGCGCGGGCTGGATGTGCGCACCGTGGGCGAGGGGGGCAGTTTTCTGCGGCTCGCCAACCGGGAGCCCGGCCAGCTTGGCCAGACGCTGATGATTGCGCATGGCGATGAGACGCGCACAATCAATCTGCCGCTGATCGGTGCCTATCAGGCCGCCAATGCGCTGGTTTCTGCTGGGCTGGCGCTGGCGACGGGGATTGCGCCTGCTTCGGTGTTCGATGCACTCACTCGCCTGCAACCGGTGCGCGGGCGGCTGGAACGCGCCGCGCTCAACCCCGCTGGTGCGCCCGCCTATGTCGATTATGCCCACACCCCCGATGCGCTGGAGGCCGCAATTGCCGCGCTTCGCCCCCACGTGGCAAGCGGTGGCCGGTTGATCGCGGTGTTCGGCGCGGGCGGTGATCGTGACACCGGTAAGCGCGCGTTGATGGGCGAAGTCGCCGCGCGCACGGCTGATCTTGCCATTATCACCGATGATAACCCCCGCAGCGAAGACCCCGCCGCCATCCGCGCCGCCATCATGGCCGGCGCAGGCGGATCAGCGCGCGAAATCGGTGATCGCCGCGCCGCCATCGCCGCCGCAGTTGGGGAAGCCGGGCCACGCGACATTGTGCTGATCGCTGGCAAAGGGCACGAGCAGGGACAAATATTCGGGTCTGGAGAAACTATGCGGATCGAAGCCTTCGATGATGTCGAGGTTGCGCGCCAATGCGCTGCGTTTGGCGGGAGCGCGCCGCGATGAATGCGCTGCACCCGATGCTGCGCCAATGGCCCGTTGCCGCGCGCGATGCCCTGCAACAAGCATTGTGGAGCGCTGCTGAAATCGAAGCGGCGACGGGCGGTATTGCCAGCCACGATTTTCAGGCCGCGGGCGTCGAAATGGACTCGCGCGATGTGAAGCCGGGCGATGTGTTCGTGGCGCTGCGCGGCGAAGCGATGGACGGTCACAAGTTCATCGCTCAGGCCTTTGAAAAGGGCGCGGTTGCCGCGATTGTCGATCGCCCGGTCGATTTCCCGCACGTGCTGGTCGCAGATACAACCGCCGCGCTGCAAACGCTCGCCCACGCCGCGCGGGATCGGGCTGCGGCGGTGCGGATCGCGATCACCGGATCGGTCGGCAAGACCGGGGTGAAGGAGGCGATTTTCGCCTGTCTTGACCGTGCCAGCCGGGGCGCAGCGCATCGCTCTGTGCGTAGCTACAACAACCATGTCGGTGTGCCATTGAGCCTTGCGCGGATGCCTGCGCGGGCCAAGTTCGGCGTGTTCGAAATGGGGATGAACCACGCGGGCGAAATCGCGCCGCTGGCCGATCATGTGCGCCCGCATATCGCGCTGATCACCACCATCGCGCCCGCGCATATCGAAAACCTTGGCAGTCTCGAAGCGATTGCCGACGAAAAAGCGCAGATATTTACCGGGCTGGTTCCCGGCGGCACGGCGATTATTCCCGCCGATGCCGAACACGCCGACCGGCTGATCGCTCATGCGAAGGCGTGCGGGGCCAGGGTCATCACGTTCGGGCGCGCAGATGGCGCGGACGTGCGGCTGCTCGATGCGATCCCGGCCGCCAGTGGCGGGGCGCTGGTCACGGCGGATATGGGCGATATCCGGCTATGCTACACGATTGCCGAACCGGGCGAACATTGGGTGCTCAATTCGCTCGGTGTGATGGCTGCGGTGCGCGCGGCGGGCGGCGATCTGGCGAGCGCCGGGCTGGCGCTGGCCGAAATGGGCGGGCTGAAGGGGCGCGGTGCGCGCCATACCTTAAATGTGCCCGGCGGCAGCGCGTTGCTGATCGATGAAAGCTACAACGCCAACCCCGCATCGATGCGCGCAACGCTCAAAACACTCGCCGCCACCAATGCCGTCCGCCGTATCGCGGTGCTGGGCAGCATGAAGGAACTGGGCGATTTCGCCCCCGCCTTTCACCGTCAACTCGCTGAGCCCTTGGCCGAAGCCGGGGTGAGCCACGCAATTCTGGTGGGTGACGAGATGCGCGCGCTGGCGGAGGAACTGGGGAAACTGCCCGCTGCCGCGCTTGGCAAGCCCATCACCTTCGCGCATTGCGGAACACCTGCCGAAGCCATCGCGGCGCTCGGGCAATATGGTCTTGCTCCGGGGGACGCGGTGCTGGTCAAGGGTTCCAATTCGGTCGGGTTGGGCCGGCTGGTGACACATTTTACCGATAACGCCCCTGCCGGGACCGCAGCGGGAGGCTGAGGCCCGAAGCACCGGGCGCCGAGGAACGATTAAATGCTCTATCTGCTTGCCGAGTGGCTTGGCTTCGAAGGCATCTTCAATCTGGTGCGCTACCAGAGCTTTCGCGCCGGGGCGACGTTGATGACAGCGTTGCTGATCGGCATGGTTATCGGCCCGCGCTTCATCAACCTTTTGCGCGTGCGGCAGGGCAAGGGCCAGCCGATCCGCGAAGACGGGCCGCAAACCCATTTCGCCAAGCGCGGCACGCCCACCATGGGCGGGTTGATGATCCTGACCGCGCTGACGCTGTCGCTGCTGTTGTGGATGGATTTGGAAAGCCCGTTTGTCTGGGCCTGTCTGGCGGTGACAATCGGGTTCGGCTTCATCGGTTTCCTTGACGATTATGACAAGGTATCGAAGAACAGCCACGCAGGCGTTTCGGCGCGGGTGCGGTTGGCGCTGGAATTCGTGGTGGCCGGGGTGGCGAGCTACCTGATCGTCAGCCAGATCAACACCAACCTTTACCTGCCGTTCCTGTCAGACGTCAGCATCCCGCTCGGCCCGGCCTATTACGTGTTTGCCGCTTTTGTGATTGTGGGCGCGGGCAATGCGGTCAACCTGACTGATGGCCTGGATGGGCTCGCGATCATGCCGGTGATCATCGCGGCCGGCACCTTTGCGATCATCGCCTATCTGGTCGGCCGCGCGGATTTCAGCGCCTATCTCGGTATTCCCTATGTGCCCGGTGCGGGCGAACTTGCGATTTTCTGCGCGGCGATCATGGGCGCGGGGCTGGCGTTCCTGTGGTTCAACGCGCCGCCCGCTGCGGTGTTCATGGGCGATACCGGATCGCTGGCCTTGGGCGGGGCGCTGGGCGCGATTGCGGTGGCTTCGCACCACGAAGTCGTGCTCGCCATCGTCGGCGGGCTATTCGTGCTTGAGGCGGTGTCGGTGATCGTGCAGGTGTTCTGGTTCAAGCGCACCGGCAAGCGAGTGTTCCGCATGGCCCCGATCCACCATCATTTTGAACAGCTCGGCTGGAGCGAAAGCAAGGTCGTGATCCGGTTCTGGATCATCGCCATCGTGCTCGCGATGATCGGCCTTTCCACGCTGAAGTTGAGGTAAGGGGTGATGCGCGCGTGATCACCTCCCCCGCCTTTGCCGGTCAACGCTTTGCGGTGCTGGGCCTCGCCCGGTCGGGCGCTGCGGCGGCTGAGGCGTTGATGGCCAGCGGGGCAGAGGTGGTCGCTTGGGATAGGCAGGACGTGGCGCGCGCGCCGTTCGAGGGGCGGTGCCAGTTGGTCGATCCGCTGGAGCTTGACCTGACTGGGTTTGCGGGTGTGATCGTGTCGCCCGGCGTGCCATTGAACACCCACCCCATCGGGCCCCATGCGTGGCAATATGGCCTGCCGGTGATCGGCGATATCGAGCTATTTGCGATGGCACGGGCAAGCCTGCCGCCGCACAAGGTGGTCGGCATCACTGGCACCAACGGCAAATCGACCACCACCGCGCTGGTGCATCACATCCTGACCGAGGCTGGCGTGCCATCGGTGATGGGCGGCAATATTGGTGAGGCGATTCTGGCGCAGACGCCGCTTATCCCCAACCAAAACGGCACCGGCGTCTATGTGCTCGAACTGTCGAGTTTCCAGCTCGATCTCACCTTCACGCTTGATTGCGATGTCGCCGCGCTGACCAACATCACCCCCGATCACCTTGATCGCTATGCCGGGTTTGCCGCCTATGCCGCATCCAAGGAACGCCTGTTTGCGATGCAGGAAACCGGCACCGCGCTGATCTGCGATGAGGATGCCCCGACCAGTGCGATTGCCGATCGCATCGCCGCAGCGGGCAAGCCGGTCGTGCGGGTCAAGACCGATGATCTGGCGGCCGCCGGGTTTGCCGAAGGGCGTTCGCCCTCGCTCGCCGGGCCGCATAATGCCCAGAACGCGGCGGTGGCGGTTGCCATCTGCCGCCAGCTTGGCCTGAACGATGCGACCATCGCCCGCGGGCTCGCCTCCTATCGCGGCCTGCCGCACCGGATGGAGCGGGTGTGCGACGTCAACGGCGTGGTCTATATCAATGACAGCAAGGCGACCAACGCCGCCTCTGCCGCCCCGGCGCTGGCCGCGTTCACGCCCGAGGCGGCCATCAATGACGGCGCGCCGCGCATCCACTGGATAGTCGGCGGCCTGCCCAAGGAAGATGGGCTGGGTGCCTGCGGTGATCACCTTGGCAATGTCGCGGCGGCCTATACCGTGGGTGAGGCCGGGCCGGTATTTGCCGACCTGCTCGAAGGGCGCGTCCGGGTTGAACGCTGCGAACTCATCAGCGAAGCCGTGCGCCGTGCTGCCGAGGCTGCGCGGCCGGGCGAGGTGGTGCTGTTGTCCCCCGCCTGCGCCAGCTATGATCAGTTTCGCGACTATGAAAAGCGCGGGCACCATTTCCGCCAGATGGTCGGCGCGATAACGGGCTGCGATACTGGCGGGGGCGGCGCTGCGAGCGGGAGCCCCTTGCCATGACCGCGCCGACCTATACCGCAGCGGCGCGCGGACGCAGCAATTCCCTCGCCCCGGTTTCGATCCAGCGCCGCTGGCGTGATGCCCTGCGCATCTGGTGGAGCGAAATCGACAAGGTGTTGCTGGCGCTGATCATTACCCTGATGGCGGTCGGCATCGTCGCGGTGGCCGCCGCGTCACCCGCCAGCGCCGATCAGCTTTCGACCGCCACAGTCACGCTCGATGAATTCATGTTCTTCAAACGCCACATCGTGTTTCAGCTGATGGGCCTGACGCTGATGATCGGGCTGTCGTTTGCCAGCCGGGATCAGGCGCGCCGCATCGGCATTCTGGTCGGCGCGATCATGTTGGCGCTGATGTTTCTGGTGCCGATTATCGGTGAGGAAAAGAACGGCGCGCGGCGCTGGATCAATCTGGGCATGTCGCTGCAACCATCGGAGTTCCTCAAACCCGGCTTTGCGATCATCTGCGCGTGGATTTTGAGCTGGCGACTGCGCGATCCCGGCCTGCCGGTGATCCTCTATGTCAGCGCGCTGATGGCGCTGATCGCCGGATTGCTGATGGCGCAGCCCAATCTGGGCGATGCGATCCTGTTTGCGGGCATCTGGCTGGTGATGGTGCTGCTGGCGGGCATCCCCTGGCAACGCATCGGCGCAGTGATCGCGCTGGGCACGGGCGCTTTGACGCTGGCCTATTTCTTTTACGACAATGCCCGCCACCGGATTGACGGGTTTCTTGGCGGCGGCACCGCGTTCGATCAGGTCGATCTGGCGCAGCGCACGCTGACAGCGGGCGGGTGGACGGGCAGCGGCTTGTGGCTCGGCATCCGCAAGATGAACCTGCCCGAAGCGCACACCGATTACATTTTCTCGGTGATTGGTGAGGAATTCGGGCTGATCATCTGCGCCCTGATCGTATTGTTATATTGCGGGCTGGTGCTGCGCGCGTTGATGCGGTTGGTGAATGAAGACAACCTGTTCGCGCTGCTCGCGGGTGCGGGGCTGATCACCCAGTTCGGCGGGCAGGCCTTCATCAACATTCTGGTGAACCTCAAACTGTTCCCGTCCAAGGGGATGACTTTGCCGCTGATTTCCTATGGCGGATCATCGACACTGGCGGTCTGCTTCACGCTTGGGCTATTGCTGGCGATCACCCGGCGCAATCCGTTCCTCGCTCGTGAGGGCGGCGGATTGCGTGGGTTGATTGATCGCAAGGAGGAACGCGCATGACCAGCCAGATATCGACAGGCGCGTCACGCCATTTCGTGCTGGCGGCGGGCGGCACCGGCGGGCATTTGATCCCGGCCTTCGCGCTGGCGGCAGAACTGCACGCGCGCGGGCACCACGTCGCGCTGATCACCGATGAACGCGGGGCGAATATCCCAGGCAAGCCCGATTACCTGACCGCCCACGTCCTGCCCGCAGGCCGGTTCGGCAAGAACCCGCTGGGCTGGCCCAAGGGGATTTCCGCGGTGCTCGAAGGGCGGCGCATGGCGCTGCGGCTGTTCGACGCGTTCGAGCCTTCGGCCATCGTCGGCTTCGGCGGATACCCCGCGCTGCCCGCACTGCTGGCGGCGACGGCGGCGGGGTTGCCGAGCGTGGTGCATGAACAGAACGCGGTGCTGGGCCGGGTCAACCGGCTGCTGGCGGGCCGCGTCGATGGAATCGCGACGTCTTATGCCAAGGTTGACCGGCTGAACCCGAAACACGCCGACAAGGTGCACCTGACCGGTAACCCGGTGCGCGCCGATGTGGGCGCTTTACGCGAACAGGATTTCCCCGCCTTTACCGAAGACAGCCTGCTGCGCATCCTTGTTACCGGCGGCAGTCAGGGCGCACGGGTCTTGTCCGAGGTCGTGCCCGATGGGCTGGCGATGCTGCCCCCGGCGCTGCGTCAGCGTTTGCAAGTGACCCAGCAATGCCGCGCGGAGGATATTGACGCGGTGCGGGCGCGCTATGCCGAACATGATATTCCCGCCGAACTCGGCACCTATTTTGAAGATATGCACGAACGGCTGGCGGACGCGCATCTGTTTATCGGGCGCGCGGGCGCTTCGACGATTGCCGAACTGACCGCGGTCGGGCGGCCTGCGATCTTGATCCCGCTGCCGATTGCGACCGACGACCATCAGGCCGCCAACACCCGCGAGATGGTCAAGGCGGGCGGAGCGCGGATGATCCGGCAGGCTGCGTTCCAGCCGAAAGAACTGGCCAAGCAGATACAGGCGATGGCGATGAACCCGGCCAGCCTCGCCAACGCCGCGCATTGTGCGTTCAATTGCGGGCGGCCCGATGCGGCGAAGGACTTGGCCGATCTGGTCGAGAGCATGAGCGGGATCGATCTGATGGACGTGATCCGGGTGGGAGAGGGCGCGCCCCGCGCCGCGCAAACCGCCACGCGCCCGCAGACCGCAACCCGCAAGGCTGCCAAGGATAGGGCCTATCCATGAAGGGTGTCCTTCGACAGGCTCAGGATGCGCGGACGACACCCTTCACCGGAGGTGTCCGATGAAGGGCGTCGGAACCGATATCGGCACCATCCACTTCGTCGGCATCGGCGGGATCGGGATGTCCGGCATTGCCGAGGTTATGCGCAACCTTGGCTACACCGTGCAGGGCAGCGACATCGCCGAAGGGCCGAGCGTTGAACGCCTGCGCGCGCGCGGTATTACCGTGCATATCGGCCACGCGCGTGAGAATGTGGAGGGCGCGGCGGTCGTCGTCACCTCCACCGCAGTGCGCCGCACCAATCCCGAAGTCGCCGCCGCGCTGGAAAACCGCATCCCGGTGGTGCGCCGCGCGGAAATGCTGGCTGAACTGATGCGGCTTAAATCCACCGTCGCGGTGGCGGGCACGCATGGCAAAACCACGACGACCAGCATGATCGCCACGCTGCTTGATGCGGGCGGGGTCGATCCCACCGTGATCAATGGCGGGATCATCGAACAATATGGTTCGAACGCGCGGCTGGGCGATTCCGACTGGATGGTGGTTGAAGCCGACGAAAGCGACGGCAGCTTCCTGCGATTGGACGGCACCATCGCAGTCGTCACCAATATCGATCCCGAACACTTGGATCACTACGGCGATTTTGACGGGGTGAAGCGCGCCTTTGTGGAGTTCATCCACAACGTCCCGTTCTACGGCGCGGCGGTATTGTGCATCGATCACGCCGAAGTGCAGGCGGTAATCGGGCAGGTGCGCGATCGCAAGGTGGTGACCTATGGCTTTTCGCTGCAAGCCGACATTTGCGGGGTCAATGTGCGCAGCAGCGCAGGCGGGAACACCTTCGATGTGATCGTGCGCCAACGCGGGGCGGAGGACAGGCGTATCGAAGGCGTGCACCTGCCGATGCCGGGGCGGCACAATGTCCAGAACGCGCTCGCCGCGATTGCGGTGGCGATTGAAATGGGCTGCTCTGACGAAGTGATCCGCACCGGATTTGCCCGGTTCGGCGGGGTGCGGCGGCGGTTCACCAAGGTTGGCAGCGTGGCGGTGGATGGCGGCACGGCGACGATCATCGATGATTACGCCCACCACCCGGTGGAAATCCGCGCGGTGCTTTCCGCCGCGCGCGAGGCTGTGGCGGGGACAGAAGGCCGCGTGATCGCGGTCGCCCAACCGCATCGCTATTCGCGGCTCAATGATCTGATGGAGGCGTTCCAGTCCTGCTTTGACGATGCCGATATCGCCTATGTCGCCCCGGTCTATTCTGCGGGTGAGGAGCCGTTGCCCGGTATCGATCACGCTGCGTTGGTCGCGGGGATGAAGGCGCGCGGGCACCGGGCGGCGCGGGTGATCGACGGGGCCGATACGCTCGCCGATGTGCTGGCGGACGAAATTGCGCCCGGTGATATGGTGGTGTGCCTTGGCGCGGGGGATATTACCCGCTGGGCGGCGGGCCTTGCCCCGGCGATTGCGGCGAAGCGGGGCGCGGCATGAACCAGCCGGGTGATGATTATGAATATGATAGCGGCGCGGCCCCGACCTGCGCGGTTGATGGTGCGGTTGCATCGCCCATCCCGCTCGAAGGCATTCGCGGCAAGCTGACCTGCAAGGCGCCGCTTGCGCCCTATGTCTGGTTCAAGACCGGCGGCGCGGCGGACTGGCTGTTTGAACCGGCGGATCTGGATGATCTCAAGACCTTTCTCGAACGGCTCGGCGGGGAAATCCCGGTGATGGCGCTGGGCCTTGGATCAAACATGATCATCCGCGATGGCGGGGTTCCCGGCGTGGTGGTGCGGCTGGGCAAGGCGTTTGCGGGCTGCGCGGTGACGGGCGCAAACGAACTGACCTGCGGCGGCGGGGCGAGCGGCATTCTGGTCGCCTCCACCGCGCGCGACAGTGGCATTGCGGGGCTGGAGTTCCTGCGCGGTATCCCCGGCACGGTCGGCGGGTTCGTGCGCATGAACGGCGGGGCTTACGGGCGCGAGGTCGCCGATATTCTCGTCACCTGCGACGTGATTTTGCCCGCTGGCGAGTTGGTGACTCTGCCGGTGGATGACCTCGGCTACACCTATCGCCACTCGGCGCTGCCTGACGGGGCGATTGTGGTTTCGGCGCGGCTGCGCGGCCACCCCGGCGATCCCAAGGAAATCGGCGCGGAGATGAACCGCATCGCCGCCGCGCGCGAAGAATCGCAGCCCTTGCGCACCAAGACCGGCGGTTCGACCTTCAAGAACCCTGCTGGCATGAAAGCATGGCAGCTGGTCGATGAGGCCGGATGCCGCGGGTTGACGCTAGGCGGGGCGCAGGTCAGCGAAAAGCACACCAATTTCCTGATCAACACCGGCACCGCCACCAGCGCCGATATCGAAGGGCTGGGCGAATTGGTGCGTGAAAAGGTCTATGCGAACTCGGGCGTGAGCCTCGAATGGGAAATCCAGCGGGTGGGGCGGCCGTGAGTTTCGACACCCCCCTCCACATCGCTGTCCTGATGGGCGGTTGGGCGAATGAGCGCGAAGTTTCGCTCTCCAGCGGCGCGGGCGTCGCCGATGCGCTGGAAAGCAAGGGCCACCGCGTCACCCGCATCGATATGGGCCGTGATGTTGCGCTACGCCTTGCCAAGGCAAAGCCCGATGTCGTGTTTAACGCGCTCCACGGCGTGCCGGGAGAAGATGGCAGCGTGCAGGGGATGCTCGATCTGATGGGGCTGGCCTATACGCACTCAGGCCTCGCCACTTCGGTGATTGCGATTGACAAGCAGCTGACCAAACAGGCGCTCGTCCCCCACGGCATACCGATGCCCGGCGGGCGGATTGTTACCTGCGAAGAACTGTTCGAACGCGACCCGCTGCCGCGCCCCTATGTGCTCAAGCCCGTCAACGAAGGATCGTCCGTGGGTGTCGCCATTGTCACCGAGGGCAGCAATGTCGGCAATCCGATCAGCCGCGACGCGACCGGCCCGTGGCAGGAATTCCCCGAATTGCTCGCCGAACCCTTCATCAAGGGGCGCGAACTCACCGCTGCTGTCATCGACGGCCCCGATGGCCCTCGCGCATTGGGCGTCACCGAACTCGTGATCGAAAACGGTTTCTACGATTACGAGCACAAATACACCGCCGGGCGCACGCAGCACATCTTCCCCGCTCAACTGCCGCCCGAAATCACCGCCCTTTGCGAACATTACGCGGTGCGCGCCCATCAGGTGCTCGGTTGCCACGGCACCAGCCGCACCGATTTCCGCTGGGATGACGAAGCGGGCGAGGCGGGGCTGTTCGTGCTGGAAACCAACACCCAGCCGGGGATGACCCCGCTCAGCCTCGTCCCCGAACAGGCGGCGCATTGCGGCATTCCCTATGCCGATCTGGTCGAAATGCTGGTGGCAGAGGCGCTGCGGGTGCACGCGCTGAAACAGGCAGGAGGATCGCATGGCGCAGCAGATCCGGCGTAATGGCACCACCGGGGTGCGCCGCGCCGCCAAGGCGCAGAGCCGCAGCCTGACCGCGCGCCGCGCGCAAGGGCGGGCGAGCAGGTTCCTCGATTGGCTGATGGGCCTGCTGCCGTTCACCGAAGACCAATGGAGCCGCATCTGGATGGCCATGATCATCGGCGGCGCGGTGGGGATCGCCTTCGTTATCGCCAGCCTCGCCGGTGTGCCTGCGCTGGCCGAGGCGCAGGTGGCGCGGATTGCCGCCGATGCGGGCTTTGAAGTGCGCAACGTGCGCGTCACCGGAACGTCCCGCATGGACGAACAGCAGGTCTATGCCCGCGCGCTTGCCCAGCGCAATCAGGCGATGCCCGATGTGGATATTGCCGCCCTGCGCGCCGAATTGCGTGCACTGCCGTGGGTCGAGGACGCGCGGGTTTCAATCCAGCTGCCGCACACGCTCGCCATCGATATCGTCGAACGCACGCCGCACGCGGTGCTGGAAAAGGCCGACAGGTTGGTGTTGATCGACGCAGGCGGGGTTGAGCTTGAACCGATCAGCGCGGACAAGGCCAAGGGAATGCTGCACCTGTCCGGGCCGGGGGCTGCCAAGCAGGCCCGCAATCTGGAACAATTGATCGCCGCCGCGCCCGCGCTTGCCCCGCAGGTCGAAGCCGCCGAATGGGTTGGCAACCGCCGCTGGAACCTCACCTTCCGCACCGGGCAATTGCTCGCGCTGCCCGAAGGCGAGGTTGAGGCCGCCACCGCGCTGGTTAAATTCGCTCGGCTGGACGGGCAGAACCGTTTGCTGGGCGGCAAGGTGCTGGCGTTCGATATGCGCTCACCCCCGCGCCTGTATATGCGCTTGCCCGAAGGCGTGCGCGAAGGGCCGGTCATCGCCGCCAATGCCGGAGGGGGCGAATAATGGCGTCGCGCGCTGTCCCCGCTCGCCGGCTCGCCCGCACCTTTGCGGCTGTGAATGTCGGTAGTTTCCGCATTTCTGCGATGATCATGGGCGAAACCGAAAGCGGTGAATTGCAGGTGCTGGGATCGGGCCACCGCGCCAGCGCCGGGATCAAACGCGGCTATGTCACCGATATGGAAAGCGCCACCTTCGCCATCCGCGATGCGGTGGAACGCGCCGAAAAAAGCGCCAACAGCAACGTGCGCAGCGTATGGATCGCCTGCGCCGGGGCGGGGCTGGCGAGCAGCGTGGTCGCGGTCGATATCGAAATTGGCGGGCGGCGGATCGAGGATGAGGATGTCGAACAGCTGCTGATTCATGCGCGCGCCATGATCCAGCCTGACGGGCGCACCGTGCTGCACGCGCAGCCCGCGCATTACACGCTCGACGGCGCGCACGGGGTCGCCAATCCGCGCGGGCTGCATGCCGAGCGGCTGGGGGTCGATATCCACGTGATGCTGGCCGATGGCGCGCCGGTGCGCAATCTGACCGAAGCGGTGCAGAACGCGCATCTTGAAGTTGAAGGCGTGGTCGCCGCGCCGCTGGCAGCGGGCCACGCCTGCCTGTCGGTCGAAGAACGCGAATTGGGCGTGGCGCTGGTCGAAATCGGCGCGGATGTTACCAATGTGGCGGTGTTTGCAGGCGGGATGCTGCTGGGGCTGCGGGCTTTGCCAATCGGATCGGCTGATATCACCGATGCGATTGCCAGCAGTTTCGGCATCCGCCGTTCGCAGGCGGAGCGATTGAAATGCGTCGCCGGATCGGCGGTTGCCAGTCCGGCCGATCACCGCGAACTGATCCCGGTCAGCGCGCCCGGAGAAGCAGGGGGCGAAGGCGGCGATGGCACGCCCGTCGGCCCGCTGGCGCGCGGCGCGGATGACAAGAACCGGATCGTGCGCGCCGAACTGATCTCGGTCGTCACCCAGCATCTGGAAATCCTCACAGGTGAGGTCGGCAAAGCTCTGAAAGAAATGGGATTTTCCGGCGCGCGCGCAGGGCAGGTGGTGCTCACCGGCGGCGGGGCAGAAATGGCCGGGATGGCCGATTTCGTGCAGGGCGCGCTGGGGATGCCGGTGCGGTTGGGACGACCACCGCAGCTTGCCGGAATGCCCGAAGCGCATCACGCCCCCGGTTTTGCGACGCTGGCGGGGCTGTGCCTTTACGCCGCCGAAGACCCGGTTGATATCCGCGCAGTGGGCGCTGGGCGCGGCGGGGTCTATCGCGGTTTCGCGCGTGAAAGCGGGACGATGGCGCTTGCAACGCGGCTGTTTCGCGCGCTCAAGGAGTATTTCTGAGGTGGCTGATCATAGGTTCGCCGCGACCTGCCACCTGACCGAGCCCTGCCACCTGACCGAGCATTGTGGATAAGGCCTTCGTAGCTATAAAATGTGCAACCTTATTATGTCACAGAGGAAATAATGTGGGGCGCGTGTCGAACATTCTGATTACCTGCGCCTGGAGGGCAAGCTGATGAGCATCAATATCGGACCTGCGGTGATCGACGATATGCGTCCGCGCATCACGGTTATCGGGATTGGCGGCGCGGGCGGCAACGCCATCGCCAACATGATCCAAGCTGAGATCGAAGGCGTCGAATTCATCGTCGCCAATACTGATGCGCAGGCGCTGAGCACCTCGCCAGCCGAACGCCGCATCCAGCTTGGCCCCGAAATCACCGGCGGCCTTGGGGCAGGTGCGCGGCCCGAAGTGGGCAAAGCCGCCGCCGAGGAAACCGTTGCCGAAGTCGAAAGGGCGCTCGAAGGCGTCAACATGTGCTTCATCGCGGCGGGCATGGGCGGGGGCACCGGCACCGGGGCCGCGCCGGTCATCGCCGAAGCCGCGCGCCGGATGGGTGTGCTGACAGTCGGCGTCGTCACCAAACCGTTCCTGTTCGAAGGCACGCGCCGGATGCGCGCCGCCGAAGCCGGGATTGCCGAGCTGCAAGACCATGTCGACACGCTGATCGTCATCCCCAACCAGAACCTGTTTCTGGTCGCCAAGGCCGAAACCACCTTCAAGGAAGCGTTCCAGCTTGCTGACGAGGTGCTGCAGCAGGGCGTGCGTTCGATCACCGATCTGATGGTGATGCCCGGCCTCATCAACCTCGATTTTGCCGACGTGCGCTCGGTCATGAGCGAGATGGGCAAGGCAATGATGGGCACGGGCGAGGGTGAGGGTGAGAACCGCGCGCTCGAAGCCGCCGAACAGGCGATCGCCAATCCGCTGCTTGACGGGGTGAGCATGGCCGGTGCCAAGGGCGTCATCATCTCGATCATCGGCGGCGAGGATATGCGCCTGCTCGAAGTCGATGAGGCCGCGAACCATATTCGCGAACTGGTTGATGAAGATGCCAACATCATCTGGGGCAGCGCCTTTAACCCCGATCTCAAAGGCAAGATCCGAGTATCGGTGGTCGCCACCGGGATCGAACAGGGCGCGGTTGGGGCGTTTGAACGTTCGCAGCCGGTATCGCTCGGCGTTTCGCGCGCGCCCAAACGGCCGGTGCTGGAACTGTCGGAAGACGATGGTCTGATGGAACTGCCATCCGAAGAGGCCGAACTGCCTGCCGCCGCTGCTCCTGTCATCCCCGCGTTTGAACTGACCCCGCCCGAAATGTCGCCTGCGGCTTATTCGGATGAGGATGAGGATGAGGACGAGGACGGGGACGAGGCGCTGGAGCTTGCCGATGAGGCAGAGGAACAACCGGCAGCTGCTGCGCCGTTTGATCTTAGCGGGATGCAGGAATCAGACGGTTACGCAAATGAATATGATGACGATGTCGATGGCATTGTCGATCCGCTCGCCGGACTTCGCAGCGATGAAGATGAGGGCCTTGGCTCCGATTCGTCCCAAGCCGCCCCGGCGGTATCGGGCGAAGATGATGACGCGCTTGAACTCGGCGATGAATATGCACCCTACACCGATGCAGCGGATAACGCCGATGCGCAGGACGGGCCGGTGCAGGATGATCTGCTCGCCAATGCCGACAGGCTGGCCGCCGAAGACAGGCCGGTTGAAGCGAAGCTGGGCGGCAATCGTCGGCGCTCTCTGCTTGGCGGCGCGGAGGGTGATGGCGGCGATGCTGGCGCGACTTCCAATGCTGGCAGCACGCTGTTTGAACGCATGGCCAACCTGTCGCGCAGCACTGCGCGCGATGACGATGATGATGGCGACGATGATGGCCCCGCGCTCAGCATCCCGCGTTTCCTCGGGCGGCAGAATAACCAGTAATCGTTGTCAGCCAGCAATTGCCGCAGGAATGCGCCCGGCGATCCATCCGGCGTATTGGCGGTGCCATTCGCCGCTTAGGCAGGCTGATGGCTCTGGCGGGCGACGGTTGGTCGGCTAAATGCAACTGATGAAAGCTGGTTTCCTTGGGTTTGCCCCGCTGACGTTGACGCTGACGCTGGCGGCAGTCGCCGCGCCGTTCGTCGCATCCCCTGCAGAGGCGCAGGATGTGGTTGCGCGCGAAGTGGTGCAGCCACTGCCTTCGCCCGAAGTCCAGCGCCTGAACCGCGCATTGGTCGCGCTGTCCAAGGCCCCGCGTGACCGCGATACCTTGGTTGAGGCCGGGGCGGCGGCGATGGGCGTTGATGATCTTGATGCCGCGATCGGTTTTTTTGGGCGGGCGGCGGAACTCGATCCCAATCATCCGCGCGTGGCGCACGGCTTGGCCGGGGTTTACCTGCGATCGGGCCGCGCTGGTGAGGCGTTGGTGCAGTTTGAACGGGCGCTGGCGGCCGGGGTGCCGGCGCGTGAGGTGCTCACCGATCAGGCGCTGACGCTTGATCTGGTGGGGGAACAGGCGGCGGCGCAGGCGGCCTATACGCGCGCGCTGGAACTCGATCCGGCCAATGACGAGGCCCGCCGCAGACTCGCGATCAGCCATGCGATTGCGGGCAACCGTGTGCAGTTTGAAGAAGCCTTGCGCCCGCTGATCGGCAAGCGTGATATGGCGGCGCAGCGTGCCCGTGCCTTTGGCCTCGCGATTCTGGGTGATAGCGACCGCGCGGCGGCGATTGTCGAACAGATCATGCCGCGCGATATGGCGACCCGGCTGGTGCCCTATCTCGGCTATATGCCGCGCCTGACCAAACCGCAGCAAGCCGCCGCCGCCAATCTGGGCATTTTTCCGCGCGCTGCCGACATTGGCCGCGATGATCCGCGCCTGGCCCGGTTCGCGGCCGAAGAGCGCGCCGATAGCAGGCTTGCCCCGGCTGGCCCGCCGCTCGATGCGCGCACAAGGCCGCCGTCAACGCTCGCAGAACTCGTGCCGCCCGCTCCTGCCCCGGTAAAGTCGTCGGTTGCGGTGCCTGCGCCAACGCCCGTGCCAACGCCAACGCCAGCCCCTGATCCCACCCCGGCGCCAGCGCCGCCCCCTCCTCCACCGGCGCGGGTGGCCGATGCCTTTGCTGATCTCAGCAGCGCGGCGCTGCCCGATGCGCGGGTCAGCGGCGATGCGGTTGACCTCAGCCGTATCACCGTCAAGCGCGAAGCCCCGCCGCCGCCGCCTGAAAAGCCCAAGCCCAAAGAGCCGGTCAAACCCGTCCATCCCAGCCGCGTGTGGGTGCAGGTTGCGACTGGTAAGAATGCGAAGGCTTTCCGCTTCGACTGGCGGCGCATCGCGAAAGGCGGCGGCGACACGCTGGCCAAGCTGAAACCGCACACCACCCGCTGGGGTGAGGCGCACCGCCTGCTGGCCGGGCCGGTCGACACCCGCGAAAAGGCGCAGGCAATGGTGCGCGAGCTTAAGGGCAAGGGGATCGACAGCTTCCTCTATGTCAGCCCGGAAGGTGAAGAAATTCAGCTGGTTAAATAGTAATTTCCGGCTCTCCCCCACTTTCTTTGCACAGGCTTTGCACAGCTCTATCCGGTTCTCCCCAGCCGCTGGGCGATGGTGCATTGCCAAGCCCCGCGCTCGGCGTCCAAACGTGCTTCGGACGGCGTGATCGTGCCTTCCCCCCAAGCGAAAGAGCGCCGATGAGAGTGAGCAATATGGAATATTCCGCCGAGGACGATGCCGCCCCCGTCGAAATGCTCGCCAACCTGTTCGCAGCGCGTGGCTGGCCGTATGAGATGGTTTCCGACGACGAAATGAGCGGCGAGGTGCAGGGCAGCTGGGCCAATTACCAACTGCGCGCGATCTGGCGTGCTGAAGACAGCGTGCTGCAATTCCTGTGCCTGCCCGATATCCGCGTCACCGATGACAAGCGCGCATCCGCCTATGAATTGCTGTGTCTGGTCAACGAACAGATGTGGCTGGGGCATTTCGACATCTGGTCGAACGGCGATGTGCTGCTGTATCGCCACGGCGCGCTGCTGGGCGATGACGGGCGGCTGAGCCTCGACATGGCGCAGGCGCTGGTCGAATGCGCGATCGACGAATGCGACCGGTTCTACCCGGCGTTCCAGTTTGTGCTGTGGGGCGACAAGACCCCGCGCGCGGCGCTGGAGGCGGCAATGGTTGACGCGGCGGGCGAGGCCTGAGAGGCTCCCTCTTATGATAAACCAACTTCTCATTATCGGATGCGGCAATATGGGCGGGGCCATGCTTGCCGGGTGGCTGGCGGCGGGGGCAGACCCTGCGCGGTTTGCGGTGCTCGACCCCGGCCTGCCCGCTGCGCCCGATGGCGTAACACTTTATCGCAGCGCCGATGATGCCGCAGCGGCGGACGCGCATGACGCGGTGATGTTGGGGTTCAAACCGCAGCAATTGGGAACGCTTGCGCCGGGATTGCAGCGACTGACCGGCAGCGGCGTTACGGTGTGTTCACTGCTCGCCGGGATGACTTTGGCGCAGCTGGCGCAGGCGTTTCCCGATGCGGGCGGCCAAGTGCGGGTGATGCCCAATCTGGCGGCGCGGATCAACAAATCGCCGGTCATCCTGCTTGAACAGGGGTTGGATGAAGCCGCCCGCGCCGATCTGTTTTCACTGTATGATCTGCTTGGCAGTGCCGTGTGGCTGGACGATGAAGCGCAATTCGATCTCGTCACCGCGCTGGCCGGGTCGGGGCCGGGCTTTGTCTATCGCTTCATTGATGCGCTGGCGGGCGCGGCGATCGATCTGGGGCTGGATGCCGATACGGCTGCGCAGCTTGCACTCGCCACGGTTGACGGCGCAGCGACGCTTGCCGCCGCAGCCGATGTCAGCCCCGCCGCGCTGGCCGACCGGGTGGCAAGCCCCGGCGGGATGACCCGCGAAGGGATGAATGTGCTCGATAATGGTGACGCCTTGCGGCGGTTGCTGGCCGAAACCTTGCGCGCCACCCGCGACAAGGGCGCGGCGCTTTCCAAGGGTGATTAACATTAACGCCCGTTAAGCTGAATGAAGTGCATAGTTTGCAATCCGGTTTCGCTTGAAAAGCGCACAGGAAAGCCCGATATTGCCGGTTATGGAGAGCGCGACGTTTCGCGCTTTGATTGCAAGGATTAGAGGTTTCGCAATGGCTGACTGGAAAGACACCTCGCGCAATGCGCAGCGATTGGGCTCCGTGCCCCGCGCGGGCGGCGATGTTGCCGGCCGTGCAGGGTATGATGAGGGCCTGCGCTCATACATGCTCTCGATTTACAATTACATGTCCTCGGCGGTGTTGCTGACCGGGATCGTGGCGCTGGTGGCTGCCAGCAGCGGCTTTGCCGCCGCGATGGCGGGCACTCCGTTGATGTGGGTGGTGATGCTTGCCCCGCTTGGCTTTGTGCTGGCGATGAGCTTTGGCTTGCACAAGATGAGCCGGGCGACGCTGAACATCCTGTTCTGGTCATACGCGGCCGTGATGGGCCTGTCGCTGTCAACGATCTTCCTGGTCTTCACCGGGGAATCGATTGCCGTGACCTTCTTCGCGACGGCGGGTGCCTTTGCCGGTCTCAGCCTGTGGGGTTACACCACCAAGAAGAACCTGTCCGGCTGGGGCAGCTTCCTGATCATGGGGGTGATTGGCCTGATTATCGCCAGCGTCGTCAACCTGTTCCTGCAGTCGGGCGCAATGTCGTTCGTGATCAGCGGGCTGGGCGTGCTGATTTTTGCGGGCCTTACCGCCTATGATACGCAGCGGCTGAAAATGCAGTACGAACATCTGCGCGGCACCCAGTTCATGGGCAAGGCCGTGATCATGGGCGCGCTGACCCTGTATCTCGACTTCATCAACATGTTCATGTTCCTGCTGCAGTTCCTCGGCAACCGCGAGTAACCGCCAGCCTTGGGCTATAAGCCCGGCACGAATGCTGAATATCCGATGCCCGGAACCTTTCGTCAGGTTCCGGGCATTTGCTTTGTTGCGTGACGCCGCTATCTCGCGCACTTCAGCTTTGAGCAAGCTGGCGGGCGCGATATAGGCTCGTCAAAGCGGCTGCACCGCTGACAACAAGAGAGGTTGATTGATCCATGAGCGCGGCCACCCACAAGCCTTCGTCAACGTTCCAAAGGCCCAGCGCCGCGCCGCGCGCGCCATTCGGGTTGAAGATCACCACGGTTGCGGTCGGCAGCGCCTTGCTGGCAGCCTGCGCCACGCCCGCTCCTCCTCCCCCTCCGCCGCCGCCGCCCCCCCCGCCTCAGGCCGTGGTTGAGGCCGCGCCCTACCGCCCGCTGCCGCCGGGCGGCGCGCATTACCTGATGGAGATTCCGACCCGCGGGCCTGATGGGCGGCGCGTCACCGTCAATAGCGACCTTTCTGACGACCAGATGGTGTGGAACTTCCGTTCGGCCTGGAACGTCGCGGCGCTCAATTGCCTTGCGCCCGAATATGCCCCGATTCTGGATGGCTATCGCGCTTTTCTGAACGGCAATGTCCGGCCATTGAAGGCGGTGAATGACCGGATCGAAAAGACCTATACCAGCCGTTTCCGGGTGCGCCGTGATGCGGTGGTGGCGCGCGATGGCTATACCACGCAGGTCTATAATTTCTTTGCGCTGCCGCCCGCGCGCGCCGGGTTCTGCCGCGCCGCGCTTGATGTTGCCAACCGTATGCTGGCCGCGCCGCGAACCGATCCGCTCAGCTTTGCCCGCGCCAATTTTGATGTGCTGTTGATGCCGTTTGACCAGTTCTTCAACGAATACGAAGCCTATCAGCAGGCCTCGGCGCAGTGGGACGCCAAGTGGGGCGCGCAGTATGGCCCGTCGCAGCCCGGCTGGGTAGTGGTGCAACAGGCCCGCGCCAGCGGTGCCGCCGTGCCCAGCTTTACCAGTCTGGTCAGCCAGACGGCGGAGGCGCAGACTGTGATTGACCCGGCAACCGGCGTCGCGGTGCCGGTGATCCCGGTTACAGAAGGGTTCGTGTCGCAGCCGGTGGTGGAACCGATCACAGCCCCGCCCGGAAGCCAATCCGGCGAGTAGTTGTGCCCTGCCAGCAGCGGTAAAATCTTGCGTTGCATGGGTGCGAGCTTCGGGTTAATGCGCGCGCCTGCCTGATCGGGGTGCCCGTCAGGCCAACCTGGAACGGGGCCGTAGCTCAGATGGGAGAGCGCGTCGTTCGCAATGACGAGGTCAGGGGTTCGATCCCCCTCGGCTCCACCAGGTGTTTTTGTTTTCGCCCTCAGACGCTGGGGGCGGGCGAAAACAAAAACCACGATATTGCGCTCGCGGAGGCGAGCGCCTAACGCGACAACGCGCCAAGGTAACGGGAATGCGGTTTGATTCCGCAGCTGTCCCTGCAACTGTAAGCGGTGAGTATGCGGTGTGCGTTCCTCTAGCGGGAGCAGCCACTGGAGCGGCAACGTTCTGGGAAGGTGAGCACCGGATATGTTGATCCGTGAGCCAGGAGACCGACCGGGGCGTGTCGCTCTTTGCTTGGCTCAGGGATTGGTCAGGCGCGGAAAAACACTTCTGTTGTGAGCGACATCACCGGGCTGTGGGGAATGAAACCCTCGCGGTCTTCATGTTGCTGATGACGGGAGAAATCCGTGAAGAATTTACTATTGTTGAGCGGCGTTGCGAGTGCAGCGCTGGTTTTTAGCGCGCCACTGGCGGCACAGGCTGGCCGCGACGGCGAACCTGATTACGATCAGATTGTCATTGCTGATACCAAGCGCACCGATATCATCGTCAGCGCCACGCGTTCCGGCGATATCCTGCTGCCCGAAAACTACACGGGATCGGTAACGGTGCTGGACGCTGACACGCTCGAAAACCGCCAGACCCGCGACATCGCCGATGTGCTGCGCGATGTTCCCGGCGTTGCGGTGGCAGGCATCGCAGGCCAGACCCAGATCCGCCTGCGCGGTTCGGAAGCCAATCATGTGCTGGTGCTGGTCGACGGGATCGAAGTGTCCGATCCCTTCGCAGGCGAGTTCGACATCGGCACACTGCAAGCCGAGGTCGGCGCGCGGGTTGAGGTGCTGCGCGGGCCGCAATCGGCGCTCTACGGGTCGGACGCGATTGGCGGGGTGGTTGCTTATGAAAGCGCCAGCGGTCGCGCTGTGCCGGGATTGGCCGCGCGGGTCGAAGGCGGCACGCAGGCCACCGTCAACGGCGCGCTGCGTTACGGCGCGTTTGGCGATAGCTGGGACGCGGCGCTGTCTGCCACGGTCGTCAGCACCGATGGCCAGCCCAACGCGCGCGGCGGCACCCGCGATATCGGGCGCGATAGCTACACCGTCTCGGGCAAGGGCAGCGTGGACGTGACGGGCACCGTCGCCCTGCGCGCCGCCGCCCGCTTCATCCGCACCGAGGGCGAGTTCAACGACAGCGATTTCGACTTCACCAGTCCCACTTTCGGCCTCACCATCGACAGCCCCGGCACCGGTTATGTCAACGAAGCGGTCTATGCCCTTGTCGGCGCGCGGGCCGAGGCGCTGGAGGGGCGCTGGACGCATGATCTGTCCGCCCAGCGGGCCGAAATCGACCGCAAGACCTTTGGCCCGTTCGGCCTGACATCGGGGAGCGAGGGCGACCGGATCAAGGCGTCCTACGTCACCGCACTGCGACTGGATACGGCGCACAACCTCACCTTCGCCGCCGATTGGGAGCGTGAACGGTTCCGCAATGCCGATCCATCGGGGTTTGCCTTTGCCGGGCGGCGTGCGATCGAAACGGTCGGGCTGGTCGGCGAATATCGCTATGCGGGCGCGGCGATCGACCTGACGGCGGCTGTGCGCCACGATCTCAATGACAAGTTCCGCGATGCCACCACCTTCCGGGTGGGCGCGGGATACCGCCTTACCGATACCACCCGGCTGCGCGCGGCGGCGGGATCAGGCGTCAAGAACCCCGGCTTTTTCGAACTCTACGGCTTCGTCGACGGTCGCTTCATCGGCAATGATGCGCTGCGGCCCGAAAAATCGACCGGGTGGGAAGTGGGCGTGGATCAGGACGTGGGCGACAGCGCGCGCCTATCGGTCACATATTTCGACAGCGAGTTGGACGGCGAGATTTTCACCACCTTCCCGGCCCCCACCTTCATCGCCACTCCGGCGAACCGTCTGACGGAAAGCAAGCAGCGCGGGGTTGAAGTGTCGTTGGCCGCCAGATTGTCCGAGCAATGGAGCTTCGATGCGGCATATTCCTACCTTGATGCCAAGGAAAACGGGGTCGAGGAAGTGCGCCGCCCCGACCATATCGCCAGCGCGGCGCTGACATGGAGCGCGCCCGGCGATGCGGCGTCGGCAACGCTGGTGGTGCGGCACAATGGCGCGACGCCCGATGTGGCCTTTACCGATCCCAGCTTTGTGCCGGTGCGTGTGCGGCTGGATGATTACACGCTGGTCAACCTTAATGCGCGGGTGCGGCTGGCCGAGGGGATCAGCGGCTTTGCCCGCGTCGAAAACCTGTTTGATGAGGATTACGAACAGGTGTTCAGCTTTGTGTCGCCGGGGCGCAGCGCGGTGGTTGGTGTTGAGGCGCGGTTCTAAATCCAAGTGTGCGCTCCCGCGCAGGCGGGAGCCTTGTTCGTCAATGCACGAGTTCCCCGCCTGCGCGGGGACTCACCCCCTGCCTTTTTCTACCCCCTCGCAATTGCAGCAAGAAATGCGTAGGGGACGCCGATGCATTTTCTCGACCAAGCCAAAATCTATGTGAAATCCGGCGGGGGCGGCCCTGGGGCCGTTTCTTTCCGGCGTGAAAAATACGTCGAATATGGCGGGCCTGACGGCGGTGACGGCGGGCGCGGGGGCGATATCGTGTTCGAAGCCGTCGCCGGCCTCAACACCCTGATCGACTTTCGCTATACCCAGCATTTCAAGGCACCGCGCGGCGGGCACGGGATGGGCAAAGATCGCACCGGGGCTTCGGCCAAGCCGCTGGTGATCAAGGTGCCGGTCGGAACGCAGATCATTTCCGAAGACAAGGACGAAGTGCTCGCCGATTTCACCGAAGTCGGGCAGCGCGTCGTGCTGCTTGAAGGCGGGATGGGCGGGCGCGGCAATGCCAGCTACAAAACCTCGACCAACCGCGCCCCGCGCCAGCATCAGCCGGGCATCGCGGGCGAGGAATTGTGGGTGTGGCTGCGGCTGAAATTGCTCGCCGATGTCGGGCTGGTCGGGCTGCCCAATGCCGGCAAATCGACCTTCATCAACGCGGTCAGCAATGCCGGGGCCAAGGTCGGCGATTATGCCTTCACCACGCTGGTGCCGAAACTGGGTGTGGTGCGGCACAAGGGGCGCGAATTTGTGCTGGCCGACATTCCCGGCCTGATCGAAGGCGCTGCCGAAGGCGCAGGGGTGGGCGACCGTTTCCTCGGCCATATTGAACGTTGCCGGGTGCTGATCCATCTGATCGACATCACCGGCACCGAAGCCGCTGACCCGGTCGAAGCGATGCGCGTGGTTGAGGAAGAACTTGCGGCATACGGCGCGGGGCTGGAAGACAAATCGCGGCTGGTGGCGCTCAACAAGCGCGATCTGGCCGACGCCGAACTGGTTGAAGCCTTCCGCGCCGAACTGCTCGCGGCAGGGGCGGAAAAGGTGTTCGCAGTATCCGGCGCGACCGGCGCGGGCATTCCCGGACTGCTCGACGCGGTGCTCGGCTATCTGCCTGATCGCACCTCAACCGAAACCAAGGCGGTCGAAATCGAAGATATGGACGCTGACGGGGCGGCCGACTGGTCGCCGCTCTGACAATCGAACACCAGATACCTTAGAGGAAGCCATGAAAATCGAGTCGCTGCTCGACTTCCGCGAAATAGACAAATGCCCCCGGCTGGTGATCAAGCTGGGATCGGCGCTGTTGGTGCATGGCGACGGCGAATTGCGGTATGAATGGCTGCGCAGCGTCGCCGCAGAAGTGGCTGGCGCACGTGCACGCGGGCAGGAAATCATCGTTGTGTGTTCCGGCGCGGTGGCGGTGGGCGCGGCCAAGCTGGGGCTGCCGGGCGGGGGGCGTGAAACACTTGCCCATGCACAGGCGGCGGCGTCTGTCGGGCAGGTGGTGCTGATCGCCACCTGGGCGCAGTTGCTGGCTGAACATGGGTTGATGGCCGGGCAGATGCTGCTGACGCTTGACGACCTGGAGGGGCGGCGGCGTTACCTCAACGCTTCGGAAACCTTGCGCCAATTGCTGGACAGCGGGGCGGTGCCGATCATCAACGAAAACGATTCCATCGCCACCTCCGAAATCCGGTTTGGCGATAATGATCGGCTGGCCGCGCGCGTGGCGCAGGCGGCGTCCGCTGATGGCATCCTGCTGTTGACCGATGTCGATGGGCTGTATGATCGTGACCCCGCCCACCCCGAGGCCGAAATCCTGCCCGAAGTGCGCGGCGTGACCGATAAAATCCACGAGATGGCGAGCGGCAAATCATCATCGGGCAAGGGTTCGGGCGGGATGACGTCCAAACTGCTCGCCGCGCAAATTGCCGAGCGTGCCGGGATTGCGCTGGCGATCATCAAGGGCGTGGACGAAATGCCGATTGCCTGCGCGATGGCGAGCGGCCTTGGCACCGTGTTCCTGCCGACGCGCGATGACAATGCATGGAAAAGCTGGATCGGCGGGCGGCTGCGCTTCAACGGCGGGATCCGGGTGGACGCGGGCTGCGTCGCGGCGCTGGGCCGCGGCAAGAGCATCCTCGCCGCCGGAATCACCGAAGTTTACGGCAATTTCGAACGCGGCGATGTGATCAGGGTAGAAGATCAGGATGGCAGGCTGATTGCCAAGGGTATGGTCGAATATGACTGGGACGAATGTGACGCGATCAAGGGCCTCCGCCGTGAGGAATTGGTTGAACAACTGGGCTATCTGCCGCGCTCCTGCGTGATCCACCGCGATCATATGGTGTTGATTTGAGCGTGCTGGCATGAGTGTGCTGGCAATCACGGGCGCAACCGGGTTTGTCGGCAGCGCGGTGATGGAAGCGGCGCTGGCGGCAGGGCATCAGGTACGCGCGCTCGCCCGCCGGGCGCAGCCGGAACGCGCCGGGGTGGAATGGGTGCCGGGCGATCTGGCTGATCGGGCCGCGCTTGCCGCGCTGGCCCAAGGCGCGGATGCGGTGATCCACGTTGCGGGCCTTACCAACACCCCCGATCCGGCGGAGTTCGAGACGGCGAATGTCACCGGCACCGCCAATGTCATTGCCGCCGCGAAGGAGGCTGGCACCCGGCGCATGGTGTTCGTTTCGTCACTGGCATCGCGGATGCCTGCGCTGTCAGCCTATGGCGCGTCCAAGGCGCGGGCCGAAACTTTGGTGGAGGCGAGTGGGTCAGACTGGACAATCGTGCGCCCGCCTGCGGTCTATGGCCCGCGTGACCGCGAAATACTCGATCTGTTTCGCGCGGCGAAATGGGGCGTGGTGCCGCTGCCGCCGGGCGGCGCGACCTCGATCATCCATGCCGATGATCTCGCGGATTTGCTGTTGGTGCTATCGGGTAACGCCGCGCCTTCGCGCAAGCAAATCTACGAACCCGATGATGGGCGCGAAGGCGGGTGGAGCCACAAGGAACTGGCGCAGGCGATCGGCCATGCGGTGGGAAAGCGCAGCGTGTTCGCCCCCCACCTGCCGCGCGTGGTGCTGGAATCGGCTGCGGCTGCCGACCGCCTGCTGCGCGGTGATCGGGCCAAGCTGACGCCCGACCGGGTGGGCTATATGTGCCACCCCAACTGGGTCGCGCGGTTTGATCGGGCGGTGCCGCCGGGCATCTGGCAGCCGCGCATTGCCGGTGAAGAGGGGCTGAAGGCGACCGCGCAGTGGTACGCCCGCGAAGGCTGGCTCTGAATAAAAACTCGACATAGCTATCGGAAGTCTTATCGCTGGGGGCGGGGTTGCAAATAGCGGCAAAAACAATTGCCATTGTTCGCATTTGTAAAATGGGGGAAATCATGAAGAAATTTGCATTTATAGCCGTGCTTGGTGCTTTGGCGGCCTGCACACCGGAAGCTGAAACTCCGACCGAGTCGGCAGTCGAAGAAACCGCAGCGGTCATGACTGCTGCTGATGGCGGCACGCCATATGGCACTTTCCGCATCACCGAATCAGACGGCAAAGTCTCCATGGAAGATATTCGCGAGGACGGCACCTGGACCAGCACCGCTGCCGATGGTGCGGTAACAACCGGAACCTGGGAACAGAAAAGTGCAAACCTGTATTGCACCACCAAGGATGAAGAAGGTGCCAAACAGGTTTGCCATGAAGAAACCATCGATGAAAACGGGGTCTGGACCTCGAATAACCCGGATGACGGCACGGTTGTGACGGTCGAGCGGGTCGAGGGCTGAATTTTACTGATCGGCGGGAAGGCGATGTCTGGTCGCTTTTCCGCCGCATCACTTCACAAAAACGGTTCCTCGCCCGGCCTGTGGATGCCGCATTCGGTCTTGTCCCAGCCTTTCCACCGGCCTGATCGCGGGTCTTCGCCCGGCGCGACCTGGGTGGTGCAGGGCGAACAGCCGATTGACGGATAGCCAGCCGCGATCAACGGGTGGCGCGGCAGGTCATGCTGAATAAAGTAGCCTTCGATCTGGCCCGCATCCCAATCGATCAGCGGATTGATTTTGAGCCGCCCAGCTGCGTCCGAGGTATCCACTTCAAAGCGCGGCAGATTGGCGCGGGTGGCAGCCTGAAACGCCTTCCTGCCGGTGAAACTGGCATCGTAGTTCGCGAGCGCTTTTTCCAGCGGGCGCACCTTGCGGATTTCGCAGCAGCCATCGGGATCATAAGACCAGCGCAGCCCGGTTTCATCCCGTGCCGCCAGATCAGCCGGATCGGGCGTCAGCACCACAAGGTTCAGCCCCAGCAGCTGCACAAGGCGATCACGATAGGCCAGCGTCTCGGCAAAATGCTTGCCCGTGTCGAGGAACAGCACCGGCACTGACGGATCAACGCTGGCGATCAGGTGCAGCAGCACCGCGCTTTCCGCGCCGAAGCTGGATACAATCGCCAGATCGCCCGCCAGATTATCGCGGATGACGCTTTCGAGCATATCCCGCGTCGTGCTGCCCCGGAACATCCGGTTCAATCGCAAGGCATCATGATCGGTAAAGCGCGGCGCGAGGTTCAACGTGTCGCGGGTGCGCGCGGCGGTGGGCAGCGACAAGTCAGGCTTCATGGCGTTTGTCCGCGATCGTGCGGCGCGTATCTGCGGCGCGTTGATAGACATTGTCCCATGTGGCGAAGGCGCGGGCGGCGTCGCCTTCGTCCAGCCGTTTGTCCGGGGCGAAACTGTCAAACCCGCAGCGGAGCATATGGCTAAGCTGATCGATCAATACATCGCCCACCGCGCGCAATTCTCCGGTGTAGCCCGCCTCACGCAGAATCCGCGCCGCCGAATAGCCGCGCCCGTCGGTGAAGCTAGGGAAATTGACCTCAACCAGCGCCAGCCGGTCAAGGAACGGCAGCAACAGCCGCGCATCATCGCCCGGTTCGATCCGCACAGCGGTGGCGTTGGTCTGATCGCAGCAGGAGTCCACGGTGACGGTGCCGTGATCGACGGGTTCATCATCGCGGAACCGGAACTGCACTTCGTCGGGGCTGGTGCCGAGATCGCGGGACTCAACCATAAAGCGCCTCCTTGAACGGTTCCATGCCGATCCGGCGGTAGGTGTCGATGAAGCGTTCGCCATCAGTGCGCGCGTCGAGATAGACGTCGGTGACAGTCTCAACCGCCGCGATCACGCCGTCTTCGTCAAAGCCGGGACCGGTGATCTTGGCGAGGCTGACGTCCTCCGCCTCAGACCCGCCCAATGAAAGCTGGTAATTCTCGGTGCCTTTCCGGTCGACGCCAAGGATCCCGATATGGCCCGCGTGGTGGTGCCCGCAGGCGTTGATGCAGCCTGAAATCTTGAGCTTCAATTCGCCCACCACTTCGGTGCGTCCGCTCTCGGCAAAGCGTTCCGAAATGCGCTGCGCCAGCGGGATCGAGCGGGCATTGGCGAGGCTGCAATAATCAAGGCCGGGGCAGGCGATGATGTCCTCGATCGTGTCCATGTTCGGCGCGGCGAGGCCAGCTGCATCCAGCGCCGCCCAGATCACGGGAAGATCGGCAATCCGCACGTGCGGCAGCAGCAGGTTCTGGGTGTGCATCACCCGCAATTCGTCAAAACTGTATTCGCGCGCCAGCCGTGCCACGATCCGCATCTGATCGGCGGTGGCATCGCCGGGAATGCCGCCCACGGGTTTGAGGCTGATGACGGCGGAGACGTATCCCGGCGCCCTGTGCGGGTGGGTGTTGCGGCGCACCCACAATCCAAACCCGTCATCCCAGCGCAGGCTGGGATCTCCGGCGGCTTTGCTCTGCAATTGCTCCAGGTCCCAGCTTTCGCTGGGATGACGGAACGTGGGCGGAGCGAAATATTCCGCAATCCGCGCCAATTCCTCACGCGGCGGCTCCACCCCCACGCTTAGCAGATGGGCGAATTCCTCCTCGACCTGCCGCGTATATTCCGCCGCGCCCAGTTCGTGGACGAGGATCTTGATCCGCGCCTTGTATTTATTGTCGCGCCGACCGTAGCGGTTGTAGACCCGCAAGCACGCCTCGGCATAGGTGATCAGCTGATCGATCGGCACGAAATCGCGCACCAGCGGCGCGATCATCGGGGTGCGGCCCATGCCGCCGCCGACATAGAACTGCGCGCCCGTTTCTCCGGCCGCGTTCTGCACAATGCGGATGCCGATATCGTGCAGCCGCATCGCCGCGCGGTCTTTTGCGCTCGCGATCACGCAGAACTTGAACTTGCGCGGCAGGTAAGTAAATTCGGGGTGAAAGCTCGACCATTGGCGCAGCAATTCGGCATAGGGGCGCGGATCGGTGACTTCATCGACGGCCGCGCCCGCGAAGTGATCGGCGCTGATATTGCGGATGCAATTGCCGCTGGTCTGGATCGCGTGCATCTCGTGCCTAGCCAGATCGGCGAGCGCGTCGGCGGCGTCTTCCAACCTGATCCAGTTATACTGGATGTTCTGCCGAGTGGTGAAATGGCCGTAGCCGCGATCATATTTCTCGGCGATGTCGGCCAGCGCCTCCATCTGGCGCGCATTGAGCGTGCCATAGGGGATCGCCACGCGCAGCATATAGGCGTGAAGCTGGAGATAGAGGCCGTTCATCAACCGCAGCGGCTTGAACTGGTCTTCGGTCAAGCGGCCTTCCATGCGGCGGCGCGCCTGATCGCGGAATTCTTCGACGCGGGCATCGACCATGGCTTGATCGTATGAGTCGTATTGGTACATCAGATCACCCAGTCCCAGCCGGTTTTGTCCGCAGTCGGCACCGCCAGATCGCGCCGCACCGTCGGGCCGAGCGCGCGCACACGGTCTTTGATATGCGCGGGGCGAACATGGCCGCCTGCGTCGATGCTGGCGTCGATTGCGTAAGGTACATTGACCCGGCGCGCGGCCTCTTCACGGGCGAGGATTTCTTCAGAATCATCACCTGCATCGACTGCATCATCGACGAACAGCGACCAGCCGGAGCCGTTCCACCACACCACCGCGCCCGAACGAAGGTCATTGCCGGTGAGGATTTTCATTGCGCGGCCTCCTTCGCGAGCGCTGCGACGGCCGCATTCTCGCGCGCCGTAACCTCACCAATCACGATCAGCGCGGGGCTTTTCACCGCTTCGCGCGCGACCAGTTGCGGAAGGCCTGCCAGCAGCCCGCGCAGCACTCGCATTTCGGGGCGCGCGGCGTTTTCGATCACGGCGATGGGCATGTCGGGGGCGAGCCCGTCGCCCATCAGCTTTTCGGCAATTTGCGGCGCGGTGGACACGCCCATGTAGATCACCAGCGTGCGGCCAGCGCCCGCAAGGCCTGACCAATCCTGCTCGGAAAGCCCCTTGCACTGGCCAGCGACAAAGCTGACGATGCTGGATGCGTCGCGGTGCGTCAGCGCAATCCCGCTCGCCGCTGCTGCGCCGTTCGCCGCCGAAATGCCGGGGATGATTTCGACCGGAACGCCGGCTGCGCGCGCGGCCTCTGCCTCCTCACCGCCGCGCCCGAAGATGAACGGATCGCCGCCTTTCAGCCGCACGACATCGCGGCCCGCCAGCGCCTCATCCACCAGCAGCGCGTTGATATCATCCTGCGCCATGGTGTGGCGCGCGCGGCGTTTGGCGACTGGTATCAGCCGCGCATCGGCGCGCGCCAGCCCAAGAATATCGGGGCCGACAAGCCCATCATGCACGATCACCCGCGCAGCTTCGATCAGCCGCGCGGCGCGCAGGGTGAGGAGGTCTGCCGGGCCAGGCCCCGCGCCAACCAGATAGATGGTGCCAATCTGCATGACACCGCAAATGGGCGAGCGTGCGTCGCCGTGCCAGCGAGAATGGATTGGAGCCGTAAAAGCCCAGCTATTGCCCGTCCCGTTCCGCGTCATCGCTGCGCTGCGTCAAGGCCGCGATCAGCGCCTTGACCTGCGCATTGTCGCGCAGGTTGATGTCGCGCTGCGGGAAGGGGATTTCGATCCCGTGTTCCTTGAACAGCCACCACAGGTTTTTCAGCACTTCGCTGCGGACATTGCCCACCCCGTCTTCGGGATCGGTGATCCAGCAATGGATGGTAAAATTGACCGAGCTATCGCCATATTCGCTCATCCACACGGTCGGCGGCGGGGTTTTCAGCACCCGTCGAGCCTTGGCCGCCGCTTCGAGCATCAGCTTTTCGGCCAGTTCCATATCGGCATCATAACTGACCCCGACATTGACCTGAATGCGCACATTTCTGGATGAATAAGACCAGTTTTCCACCTGATTGATCATCAAGTTTTCGTTGGGAATTAGGTATTCACGTTCATCGCGGGTGACGACTGAGATGGCACGAATGCCGATCCTGCGGATTTGCCCGAAGGTGTGATTGCCCGACTGATCGGCCACCGCAATCACATCGCCCGGCTTGATCGATTTATCCATCAACAGGATGATGCCCGAAATCAGATTGCCGAAGGTTTTCTGCAGCCCGAACCCGATGGCAAGCCCGAACGCGCCCGAAAATACCGTGAGCGCGGTGAGATCGATCCCGAGCAGATCGACGCCCATGAAGAAGGTCACCACCCAGATGATGATCGTGGCGATTTTCTCGGTCAAAACACGTTGCGTGCTGTCAAGCGCGGTCAGGTGGCGTAGCGCGCTGCGGGTCAGCCGGGTGGCAGCCCACGCAAATCCTACCAACAGCAGCACCGCCATCACGGCGAACAGCACGTCGAACGCGGATATTCGCCAGTTGCCGACCGCCACCGCCCAGCTATCCATCCGGTTGAGGATATCGCCGATGGTTTCATTTTTCGCCGCAATATCTGCGCGCACATTGTCCGCGCCGCTGACGATTTGTTCAGGGGTAACGGTGGGGGCAGATGTCGGCGCAGGGTCGGGGGCGGTGTCGGAGGCGGGATCGGGAGTTGGAATTGGCGCAATCATCCGACAGTCTCCAATGCCTGCGCCAGATCGGCGATCAGATCGTCCGCATCCTCCAGCCCGATGGCGAGCCGGATCGCCGGGGCGCCGGTGCCGGGCATGGTGCTGCGATGATCCTCGGGCCGGATCGGCAGGGCCAGGCTTTCATACCCGCCCCAGCTATAGCCGATGCCGAACAGTTCCAGCGCATCGGCCACCCGGGCCGAGGCCTGCGGATCATCGCTCGCCAGCACGAAGGCGAACAACCCGCACCCGCCAGTGAAATCGCGCTGCCATAGCGCGTGGCCGGGATCGGACGGCAGGAGCGGGCACAGCACCCGCGCCACCTGCGGCTGGCTTTCCAGCCACTGCGCGATTTTGAGCGCGGTGCGGGTCTGCGCGTCGAGCCTGAGGCCCATGGTGCGAAGGCCCCGTGTGGCCAGCGCGGCATCATCGGGCGAAACCACCTGCCCCAGTTCCTGCGCGGTGCGGCGCAGCGCGGTGTACCAGCGTTTGCCCGCGCTCGCCGCGCCCATCATCAGATCAGAATGGCCGCCGACGTGTTTCGACAGGCTCATCATCACGATATCGCAGCCGTGGCTGATCGCGGCAAAGCCAAGCGGCCCCGCCCAGGTATTGTCGATCAGGCTGACCGCGCCATGTTCGCGCGCGATGGCGGCGAGTGCGGGCACGTCGCACAGCTCAAACGTCAGGCTGCCGGGGCTTTCCAGCCACACCGCACGCACAGGATCGGCAAACAGCGAGCGATAGGCGTCGATATCGCGCGGGTCGAAGAAGGTCGTCGTCACCCCCATCCGTTTGAGCAGGCCCATCGCCATGCTGCGCGATGGGTCATAGGCATTGTCTGCCATCAACAGGTGGTCGCCGGGTTTGAGCACCGCCAGCAGGCACCCGGCAATCGCCGCCACCCCGCTGGGATAGAGCACCGTGCCGTGTGCGCCGGGTTCAATCTGCGTCAACGCTTCGGCCAGCGCCCACTGCGTCGGCGCGCCGCGCCTGCCGTAGAAGAACTGACCGTCAGCATTGTTGCCGCCCGCAGCGTGGCGATCAGCGTCGCATTCATACAGGTGGGTCGAGGCGCGCCATATCGGCGGGTTGACCACCGGCCCGGTCCATTCCTTGCGCCGGCCGCCGCGCACAAGCTTGGTCGCGGGCTTCAGATGTTTGCCATCGCCGCCGCTCATGCAGCCGGCCCCAAATGTTCGGGGCCCTGCGCCTTGGGGGTGGCGGGATCGGCGCTCCATTCGCTCCAACTGCCATCATATAACGCAATGTCGTGCTTGCCGATCAGGTGGAGCGCGAACAACAGCACGCTCGCCGTCACCCCGCTGCCGCAGGTGGTGGTGACGGGGCGCGCCAGATCGACCCCGGCCCCGGTAAAGGCGGCGCGCAGATCAGCGGGCGATTTGAAGGTGCCGTCCGCGTTCAGCACCTCGGTAAACGGCAGGTTGAGCGCGCCGGGAATGCGCCCGTTTGGCCCGCCATGCACCGGATCGGTGCCGCTGCCGAACACCCGGTCGGCACTGCGCGCATCAAGCACCTGTTCGGCCTGCGTATCAAGATTGGCGAGCATCTGCGCTTTGCTGCGCACGCTGCGCGCCGGGGCAAGGGCGGCGGGGGATGCAGGGGCGATTTCGGGCGCGGAGCCTTCCATCGCGCGTCCCTCGCCGCGCCACTTGGCCAACCCGCCATCAAGGATCGCGACCTTATCCCACCCGCAGGCGTGCAGCATGAACCACGCCCGCGCCGAAGTGCGGATCGTGCTGTCATCATAAAGGATGATGGTGTCGTTCGGGGCCACGCCCAACTCTCCCAGCCGCTCCGCCAGCTGTTCAGGGCGAGGCAGGGCAGCGGGCACGCTGGAGGTTTGATTGATCAGGCTGGCGAGGCCCAGAAACCGGGCACCGGGGATATGCCCGGTGGCAAATTCAGCCGCAGCATCGCGTCCGGCAGCGGGTAGGTGGTGCGAGGCATCGAGGATGGCAAGGCCCGGCGCATCGCCGTGCGCGGCAAGCCATTCGGTCGAAACCAGATCGGGGATGGGGTTTGTCATGCCGCATCCCTAGCGCGCCAGTGGCGCTGGCGCAAAGTGCAAGCTGTGCTCTATGCGCTTGCGCCGATCCCGCATTCGCGGCAACAGCGCGGCATGGAAAGCACACCTGAACAGCCCGCGGCCAAGCCGACACTGACCCCGCAATTCCTTGGCAAGGATACGCCCATGCCAACCTCGCCAGAGGATGCGCGGCTCGATTACGTGCCCAATCCGCGCCCGGGCCACACCTATCTGGTGCGGTTTGCCGCGCCCGAGTTCACCTCGCTCTGCCCGGTGACGGGTCAGCCCGATTTTGCCCATCTGGTGATCGATTATGTGCCGGGCGAGACGATTGTCGAGAGCAAGAGCCTGAAATTATTCCTTGGCTCGTTCCGCAATCACAATGGCTTTCACGAAGATGTGACGGTCGGCATCGGCGCGCGGCTGTTTGATGAAATGCGCCCGCAATGGCTGCGAATTGGCGGATACTGGTATCCGCGCGGCGGCATTCCGATTGATGTGTTCTGGCAATCCGGCGCGCCGCCCGAAGGGGTGTGGCTGCCCGATCAGGGGGTCGCCCCCTATCGCGGGCGCGGATGATAAGAGGCGGTTAGATTCCAATATCCAACTGCAAGAAACGCGGTGCGGTTTTGTTCGCTGCGCGCCATTTCGCCAGCGGGAATGCGCCTGCGCCCAGCGCCGCCAGCGGGATGCCCGCTTCGGCCAGCGAATAGGGCGAAATCCGGTTGCGGGTCATGAACCCACCCCCGCCGTCGCTTATCAGCGTGGTTTCGAATTGCAGTCCCTGGCTGCTTTCGGAGGCATTCACCACCTTGCTCACCACCAACTGGCCGTGGCCCAGATCAAGCACCACATCGGTGCCAACCGGCACCCCGGCCAGCCCGCTTATACGCGCGCCCGATTTGGAGAGGTTGCGCAGGATCACCTGATAATAGTGATCTTCATGAATCAACCCGACCTTGCGGAAGATCGAAATGCGATCGGAACGGTGGCGCGGTGGGCCGTTCGGGGTGAATTTCATGGCACCGTTGCTGACCTGCGCCAGCACTTCTTCCTGCGGAAGCGCCTGCGAATAGATATAGCCTTGCACCAGATCCGCGCCGCGCTGCTTCACCAGGTCAAGCTCGTCCATTGCCTCAACTCCTTCGGCGACGGTTTCCATGCCCAGCGCCTTGGCCAGCGCGACGATGGCGGTGATGATCGCCGGGTTGGTATCGCCATTTTCGGTGCAGCCGCGCACGAAGCTCTGGTCGATCTTGAGCTTGTCGAAATGCCCGTGTTTGAGATAGCCGAGCGACGAATAACCAGTGCCGAAATCATCCAGCGCCAGCCGCACCCCCAGCTTCTTGAGATCGCGGAAGATCGCGTCCACTGTTTCCAGATCACCCACAAACACGCTTTCGGTGATTTCCAGCTCCAGCCGCGATGGTGACAGACCGGACACTTCGAGCGCAGCGGCGATTGTATTGCGGAACCCAGCCCGGACGAACTGCTTGGCCGAGACATTTACCGCGACCTTGATTGTATCAGGCCATGCCATCGCGTCAAAGCAGGCCTGACGCAGTGCCATGTCCCCGATCTTGACAATCAGATCGTCATTTTCCGCAATCGGGATAAATTGTGCAGGCGAAATCACCCCCTGTTCGGCGTCATGCCAGCGCAACAGCGCCTCAAAACATTTAACCTCGTTGGTGATCGGATCGACCAGCGGCTGATAGGCGAGGGTGAGGTCGTCCCGGTCCACTGCATCGCGCAGGCGATCGCCCAGCACCGCCGTGCGCGATGCCTCATCGCGCAGTTCGGTTGTAAAAAAGCAGAAGGTGCCGCCGTTGATGCCTTTGGCGGAATAGAGCGCCATGTCGGCCGCGCTGGTGAGTTCGTCGGTGTCGATCCCGTCATAGGGCGCAATCGCAATCCCCACCGACGTTCCGATAATCGCGCGGCGTCCACTGACTTGATAGGGCTGCGACACCGACTGGACGATCCGGTTGGCCAGATCGCTCAGGATCCCGCGATCATCCATGTCGGGCAGCAGGATCTGAAATTCATCGCCGCCCAGCCGCCCGACCTCGCCGCGATCCTTGACGATGGCGGTCAGACGCTGCGCGACCTGTTTGAGCAATTCGTCGCCCGCCGGGTGGCCCATCGTGTCGTTAACCTGCTTGAACCGGTCGAGATCGAGCATCATCAGTGCGCAACTGCGCTTGGTGGCGCGGAACGCGGCCAAGGTTGCGGTCAGCCGTTCGTTCAGTTTCCGACGGTTGGCCAACCCGGTCAGCTCATCAACCTGCGATTGCCGTGCGATCTGCGTTTCGTAGAAATACTGGCCCGAAATATCGACCGCGCTGCCGCGGTAGCCGAGAAATGCGCCAGTGGCATCGAGCAATGGCCGACCGTTCAGCCGCCACCAGCGGGTGGTGCCGCGGCCGCCTTCGAACGCGACGATCTGCTCTTCCAGCTTCGACCGCGCCTTGAGCTTGAACGACAAGGAACGCTGGGTCGGGGCGCCCGGCTCGTTATCGATATCGCGGAACGTCTGCGTGATCGGCTTGCCGATCAGGGATTCGCCATCCTGACCAAGGTCTTCGAGCGCGCGCTGCGACAGGAACGTCAGGCGATCATCGGCATCGGTCGCCCAGAACATACCGACGCCAAGTTCTTCAATGTCGCAGAGCACCGCCGTGCGTTCGGGCCGGGCGTCACATGGCACCGGCGCGGGAACATCGGCCTGCGCCTGCCCAGCCTGCCCGCGAACGGATTTGAAGAAGCCCAGTGCCATTGCCTGTCCCTGTTTTACGTCGGCATTCGTGCGTGGGCTGCACTGCTGTATCGGCCAATGACCTTGGTCATAGGCAAAGTTCACCCCGCCAGCAGGCCATAGCCCCGCCGGATTGAAAAAACGTTACAGCAACTTGCGGGGGGCGTAGGCAAGGGGGTTTGTTCGTGAGGTTGGGGAGATGCCCCGCCGTTTGCGCTCGGGAGTTTCGATGGAAAATCATCCCCCGGATGGCTTTCTCTGATCGAAGCTGGTGCCGGCTACAAGATTCGAACTCGTGACCCCCTGATTACAAATCAGGTGCTCTACCAACTGAGCTAAGCCGGCACATGGCTTGTCCGAACGCGCCTTTAGGGCAAACGTTCCCCGCCCTCAAGTAGCGAAGCGATAGGGCGCACAAACGCCCTCAAGTAGCGAAGCGATAGGGCAAACTAAAACGCGCCGAAAGTCCAGCCTTCGGTGCGGGCGATGGCCGGGGTTAGGCTGGGCGGGTGCCACAGATCGCGGGTTTCGTGGACGCGGCGCAGCCATGCGGCGGTGATCAGGGCGTCGGAGGAATGGTCATCAATCGCGCCTGCGCCCTGCACCGGGGCGCTGTCCAGCGTATCGAGCGCATTGTTCAGCGCCTCGTAAGTGCGCAGCTTGGTTGCCGCGCCGGTTACGCCGCCAAGCCTTGCGGCAAGCGAGGTGTAGATTTCCGTCACCACCGATCCGCTGTCCGGCAAGGGGTCAACCGGCCACACCGGCACGCGTCCAGCCAGACGGTGCAGCATCCGCATTCCGGTGAGGCTCGATTTGCCGACCTGCGCCGCGCCGACGAGGTTGAAATTGCTTACCGGCCGCACGCCCTGTGCCCGCTGCGCCGCCTCGGCCACCCGGAACCGCCCTTCGCGGGAGGCCGCGCCGGGCAGGTGGAAGCGGTCGCCCTGATGATCCTTGCCGTGGCGGAAATAGCGCGCGGCCTCGGCGTGGGTGACGAAACCGCCTGCCTCAAGGTTGGGATCGTCGGCGCACAGGCGGTCGATCAAGGCCCACAGCGCGCGTGCATCGCCGGGGCTGGCGTCCCACCCGGGAAAGAACGCGCCTGCATCGGCGAACGGCAGGCTGATGCCGAGGTCGAGACCGACCAGCGTATCGCCGGGCAGATCGCACAATAATGCCAGCACTTCGCTGCGCGCCCAGCCTTTCGGATCGGGCGGGGCGATCAGCACGGGCGGCCCGCCCTCGGCCAAAGCAACAGCCAGCGCGATGCCTTTCTGGCGCGGGCCTTTCGCGCCTGACCAGTCAACCGCGAGGAAGTGGGAGAAGCGCAAACCTAGTGCGCGCTCCCGCGCAGGCGGGAGTCTCCGGCGGCTCGGCGCAATCTCGCCCGAGATCCCCGCCTGCGCGGGGACTCACACTTCATTGTTGACGCTCGCTGCGCAGCTTGTCCCAATATTCCAGCCGCTTTTTCACCTCGCGTTCGAACCCGCGCTCCACCGGCGTGTAGAACACTTGGCGTTCCATCTCTTCGGGCCAGTAATCATCGCCCGAAAAACCATCAGGCGTGTCGTGATCGTAGGTGTAGCCTTTGCCATAGCCGAGGCTTTCCATCAGCCCGGTGGCCGGGTTGACGATGTTCATCGGAGGCATCAGGCTGCCGGTGTCCTTGGCCGATTTCCACGCGGCTTTCTGCGCCAGATAGGCGGCGTTGGATTTGGGCGCGGTGGCGAGATAGAGGCACGCCTGCACCAGCGCCAATTCGCCTTCGGGGCTGCCGAGGAAGCGGTATGCCTCCATCGCGGCCATGCATTGCGGCAGCGCGTGGGGATCAGCCAGCCCGATATCCTCCACTGCCATGCGCACCAGCCGCCGGGCGAGGAACAGCGGTTCTTCGCCAGCGGTCAGCATCCGCGCGAGATAATAGAGCGCGGCCTGCGGATCGCTCCCGCGCACCGCTTTGTGCAGCGCGGAGATGAGGTTGTAGTGCCCGTCGCGATCCTTGTCATACACCGCTACGCGGCGTTGCAGGAACGCCCCTAGCGCCTGCGGATCGAGCGGTTCGGTCAGTCCGGCGGCATAAAGCGTTTCGGCCTGCCCCAGCACAAACCGCCCGTCGCCATCGGCCTGCGCGATCAACGCGGTGCGGGCCTCTGGCGTGAGGGGGAGGGGGCCTTCGAGGCCTTCCGCCTTCGCCAACAGCGCCGCCAGCGCGCGTTCGTCCAGCCGGTTCAGCACCAGCACCTGCGCGCGGGAAAGCAGCGCGGCGTTGAGCGCGAAGCTGGGATTTTCGGTGGTCGCGCCCACCAATGTCACCACTCCGCGCTCGACAAATGGCAGGAACCCATCCTGCTGCGCGCGGTTGAAGCGGTGAATCTCGTCCACGAACAACAGCGTCTTGCGCCCCGCGCCCGCAAACTTCTCGGCCTCGGCAAAGGCTTTCTTCAAATCCGCCACGCCGGAGAATACCGCGCTGATCGCGGCAAAGCGCATTCCTACCGCGTCGGCCAGCAGGCGGGCGATGCTGGTCTTGCCGGTGCCGGGCGGACCCCACAGGATCATGCTGGAAAGCCGCCCCGCCGCCACCATCCGTCCGATGGCGCCTTCGGGGCCGGTCAGATGTTCCTGCCCGACGACCTCGGCCAGCGTCGCGGGGCGCAAACGGTCGGCCAGCGGCGCATCGGCGGCCGCCGCGGTCAGTGAAGGCTCAGGTGCGTCTTGTCCGAACAGATCAGTCATTCATCGGGCGTGATAGGCGCATGGTCGGAAAAAGAAACAGCCGACCGCAGCGCCCCTTGTCAAGATAGATGTAAGATATATCTTAGACCTATCGTAAAGCATGGAAGGATCGTGCAATGACATGGAACAGATATGGACGCGGCACCGGCTGGGACAAGCTGGGTGAGGCCATCGCGATGGTGGCTGCGGGCGGAAACGCCAATTTCGGTGGCCCGCGCATGAAGATGGGCTGGCGCTGGGATAACGACGAGGCCGGAGACGAGGAGGATGGCTCTCGGCGTGGTCGCCGCCAACGGCGCGGGCGGATGTTTGCCACCGGCGAATTGCGGCTGGCGCTGCTGGCGCTGATCGCGGAGCAGCCTTCGCACGGTTACGAACTGATCAAGCAGATCGAGGAAATGACCGGCGGCGGCTATGCCCCCAGTCCCGGTGCGGTCTATCCGACGCTGCAACTGCTCGAAGATGAAGGCGCGATTGCCGAGGCCGAGGCTGAGGGCGCGAAGAAGCCCTTCGCCGCAACCGATGCGGGCCGCGCCGAACTCGATGAACGCAAGGAAGAGGTCGATACGCTGATGCGGCGCCTGGGCCGCCATGCCGAGCGCGCGCACACGGTGCGATCACCCGATCTGTTCAGGGCGATGGGCAACCTTGCCAACGTGCTGAAAAACCGCGCGGTCAGCGGCAAGCTGGACGAACGCACGATCAACGAAATCGTCGACATGATCGACGAAATGGCCAAGCGGATCGAGCGGATTTAGAAGCGTGCCGCGCGGTCAGGTCGCCGCGCTTGCCCGCGCCGCGCGGCGGGATTCTATCACCCGGATATAGGTATCGGCGACCACCTGGTTGATCGCTTCCCAGCTGTATTCGGATGCCCGCGTTTCGCCCGCCGCGCCGTGGGCCGCGCGCAGCGCCCGGTCGGTGCAGTAGGGGGCCAGCACATCGGCAAAGGCGGCTGCGTCGGCATCGGTGCTGCCCGATGGGGCCACCAGCCGTCCGGTCACACCTTCTGCCACAAGACTTGTGCTGCCGGTCGCGCCCGCAGCCACCACTGGCAAACCGCTCGCCATGGCTTCCAGGGTGACATTGCCAAAGGTTTCGGTGACGGACGGGTTGAAGAATATGTCCCCGCTGGCGAGCGCCTGGCCCAAACCATCACCGGTCTTGAAGCCAACGAAGGCCGCGCCGGGCAGGTTCGCTTCGAACCAACCGCGCGCCGGGCCATCGCCGATCACCATCACCTTGTGCGAAACGTTGCGGCGGCGCAGTTCGGCGATGGTTTCGGCAAAGACATCCAGCCCCTTTTCCATCACCAACCGGCCCAGAAACAGGATAGCGACATCATCATCGGCAAGCCCGATCCTGCGCCGCCATTCCGGGTCACGGCGGGCAGACGAGAAGATCGTGCGATCCACCCCCCGGCTCCACAGCCCGATATCGTCGTGCATCCGCATCGTGCGCAGTTCATCAATCATGCTCTGCGACGGGGCGACCAAGGCATCGCAGCGGTGATAATAGCGCCGCAGCATATAGATGATCAGCGGTTCCAGAAACGCCATGTTGTAATAGCGCGGGTAGGTTTCAAACCGGGTGTGCACCGAAGCGAGCACCGGCACATCATGCGCCAAGGCCCAGCGCAGCGCCGCGTGGCCCGATGGATCGGGCGATGACAGGTGGACGATATTGGGCGCAAACTCAGCCAGATCGCGCTTTACCCGCGCGCCCAGATGGGTCGGCATCCGGTAATCGCCGCGTCCTTTGACCGGCATCGGCACATTGGGCAGGCCGACGAGATCACCCGTGGCGGCAAAATCGGGGTTGGCCACCTTGGGCGAATAGACACGCACCGCCGCGCCATTGCCGAGCAGCGACCGGACCAGGCGGTTCAGCGCCTGATTCGCCCCGTCGAGGGTGTAGTTATAATTGCCGCTGAACAGGGCAATGCGAAGATCGGAGGTGTCCATTGATCGGCCTGATTAGTAACATTCGGCTCACTTGGCGAGAGGGGATTGGCTGCCGGATCGGGAAGGTTGGCAAATCCTTCATTGACTTGGCCCGCGCCGCCATTAGAGCGGCCAGCGGGCCACGCGGTCCCAACGCCGCGCGAGCTCTCTGCAAGGAGAGAATACATGACTGAGTATGCACGCGGGCTCATGCACGAGCCTACGCTTAAGCCTGAACGCCCGTTTTTTTCGTCGGGCCCCACGGCAAAATTCCCCGGCTGGTCGCTGGACAAGCTCAAAACTGAATCGTTAGGCCGCTCGCACCGTTCGGCGCTGGGCAAAGCGCGGCTGAAATATGCCATCGACCTCTCCCGCGAACTGCTCGGCATTCCCGATGATTACCTGATCGGCATCATGCCCGCATCCGACACCGGCGCGATCGAAGCGGCGATGTGGGCGATGCTTGACCCTGCGCGCCCGGTCACGGTTGCCGCGTGGGAAAGCTTTGGCAATGTCTGGATTCAGGACGCGGTGAAGCAGTTGAAACTGCCCAACCTGCAAGTCCTTACCGCCGATTATGGCGAAATCCCCGATCTCACCACCATCCCGCAAGCCAATGACGTGGTGTTCACCTGGAACGGCACCACCAGCGGCGCGATGATCCCCAACACCGATTGGCTTGAGCCGGGGCGCGAAGGGATAACCATCAACGATGCCACCAGCGCGATTTTCGCGCAGGAAATGGACTGGTCGAAGCTGGATGCCACCACCTATTCGTGGCAGAAGGTGATGGGCAGCGAGGCGCAGCACGGGATGCTGATCCTGTCGCCCAAAGCGGTCGCCCGGATCGAAAGCTACGATCCGCCGTGGCCGCTGCCCAAACTGTTCCGCATGAAAAAGGGCGACAAGCTCAACCTCGGCATCTTCGCGGGGGAGACGATCAACACCCCGTCGATGCTGGCGACCGAGGATTACATTGCGGCGCTGGAATGGGCGAAAAGCATCGGCGGGCGCAAGGCGCTGGTCGAGCGGGCCAATGCCAATGCCAAGACCGTGAAAGACTGGATCGAGGCCACCCCGTGGCTGCGCAACATGGCGTCTGACCCGGCGCAGCAGACCAACACCGGCGTGTGCATGGTGTTTCAGGGTGACTGGTATGACAACCTGTCGCCCGAAGATCAGGCCGCAGTGCCCAAGAAAATCGTCAAGCTGCTCGAAGACCGCAATGTCGGCTTCGATTTCAACGGCTACCGCGATGCGCCGCCGTCCTTGCGCATCTGGTGCGGTTCGACTGTCGAGCAGGAGGACGTGAAACGCCTGCTGCCGTGGATCGAGTGGGCCTATGAAAGCGTCAAGAACGGCTGATTTCTCCAGGGTGTGAGCCCCCGCGCAGGCGGGGGCCTTCCGCAGCCATTTTCAGTATTTTCCCGATAGCGATCCCCGCCTGCGCGGGGATTCACACAGGATATAAATCATGACCCGTCCCAAAGTTCTCATCTCCGACAAGATGGATCCCAACGCCGCGCGCATTTTTGAAGAGCGCGGCTGCGATGTCGATGTGATCACCGGCGAAACGCCCGAACAATTGATCGCCCGCATCGGCGAATATGATGGCCTCGCGATCCGTTCATCGACCAAGGTGACGGCGGCGATCCTTGATGCCGCCACTAATCTAAAAGTGATCGGCCGCGCCGGGATTGGCGTTGATAACGTCGATATTCCCTACGCCAGCGGCAAGGGCGTGGTGGTGATGAACACCCCGTTCGGCAATTCGATCACCACCGCCGAACACGCGATTGCGCTGATGTTCGCGCTCGCGCGCCAGCTTCCCCAGGCCAACGCGCAAACGCAGGCGGGCGAATGGCCCAAAAGCGGGTTCATGGGCGTGGAACTGACCGGCAAGACGCTGGGCCTGATCGGCGCAGGCAATATCGGGTCGATCGTCGCATCGCGCGCGCTGGGCCTGCGCATGAAAGTGGTCGCCTATGACCCCTTCCTGACCGAAGACCGCGCGGTCGAAATGGGCGTGGAAAAGGTCGATCTCGACACGCTGCTGAGCCGCGCCGATTTTGTCACGCTGCACACGCCCTTGACCGATGAGACGCGCAATATCCTGAGCCGGGAACGGCTGGAAAATGCCAAACCGGGCATCCGCATCATCAACTGCGCGCGCGGCGGGTTGATCGACGAAGCGGCGTTGAAGGATTGCCTGACAAGCGGTCAGGTCGCGGGCGCGGCGTTGGATGTGTTCGCGGTTGAACCGGCCAAGGAAAACCCGCTGTTCGGCGCGCCCAATTTCATCTGCACCCCGCACCTTGGCGCATCGACGACCGAAGCGCAGGTCAATGTTGCCTTGCAGGTGGCCGAACAGATGGCCGATTATCTGGTCAACGGCGGTGTCACCAACGCGCTCAACATGCCGAGCCTGTCGGCGGAAGAAGCGCCCAAGCTGCGCCCCTATATGGCGCTGGCGGAAAAGCTGGGCAGTCTGGTCGGCCAGCTTGCCCACGGCAACCTCACCCGCATCAGCATCGAACGCGAAGGCGCGGCGGCGGAATTGAATGGCAAGCCGATCACGGCGGCGGTGTTGGCAGGGTTGATGCGGCAATATTCCGACACGGTGAACATGGTCAACGCGCCGTTTCTGGCGAAAGAGCGCGGGCTGGATGTCAGCGAAATCCGCCACGAACGCGATGGCGCGTTCAACACGCTGATCCGGGTGACGGTGGACACCGCACAGGGACAGCGGTCGGTTGCGGGCACGCTGTTCGGCAATGAAGCGCCGAGGCTGGTCGAAATTTTCGGGATCGGGATCGAAGCTGATCTGTCCGGGCACATGCTCTACATCGTCAACGACGACAAGCCGGGCTTCATTGGCCGGATCGGCACGTTGCTGGGTGCGCGCGGCATCAATATCGGCACCTTCAACCTTGGTCGCCGCGAAGCGGGCGGGGAAGCGGTGCTGCTGCTCAGCCTTGACGAAGCCCTGACGCCGGACGTGGTGGCCGAGGCCGAAGCGCTTGACGGGGTGAAGCTGGTCAAGGCGCTGGGGTTTTGATGCACCTTTAACGCAAACCCGTTCGCCCTGAGCTTGTCGAAGGGCTGCACTTCTTCTAGCGCCGGTGGTGCAAAAGAAGGACAGTGCTTCGACAGGCTCAGCACGAACGGAAGTATGTTCCATTGACCAAACCCAACGATCTCCTGCCAGAAGGCTTAGAAGACCGCCTGCCGCCCGAAGCGGCGCGGATTACGGCGGCGATGCGCGCCTGCCTCGCTGTGCTCGATGCGCACGGCTATGACCGGGTGCGCCCGCCGCTGCTCGAATTCGAAGCCTCGCTGGCGGGGCGGATGGCGGGTATCGCCAAGGGTGAAGGTCGCTCGATGTTCCGCTTCGTCGATCCGGCGAGCCTGCGGACGCTGGCGCTGCGCAGCGATATCACCCCGCAGGTCGGGCGGATTGCGGCGACCAGCCTTGCCGGTGCCGCGCGCCCGCTGCGGCTCGCCTATTGCGGCGATACGGTGGTGATCAAGGCGAGCCAGCTCGACCCCGCGCGTGAACGCCTGCAACTGGGCGCCGAACTGATCGGCGCGGATAGTGTCGCCGCCGCAAGCGAGGCGGTGATGCTGGCGGTTGAGGCGTTGAAGGCCGCCGGGCTGACCGGGATCTCGGTCGATTTCACGCTGCCCGATCTGGTCGACACGCTGAGCGCCCACGCCCTGCCGCTCGCGCCCGACAGCATCGAAGCGGTGCGGCGCGAGCTGGATACCAAGGATGCGGGCGGGTTGAAGGCGGCGGGCGGTGAGGCCTATCTGCCGCTGCTCTATGCCACCGGGCCGTTTGCCGCGGCCCTTGCGGCACTGCGCGAAGTGGACGCGGGCGGGGCGCTTAAATCGCGGCTCGATGGGTTGGCGGCGATTGCAGCGGCGGTGGGGGATGCGGCCCGCATCACGCTCGACCCGACCGAGCGGCACGGGTTCGAATACCAGTCATGGTTCGGGTTCACGCTCTATGCCGATGGCTTGCGCCGTGCGGCCGGACGGGGCGGCACCTACCGGATCGCGGGAAGCGATGAACCTGCAACCGGGTTTACGCTCTATCTTGATCGGCTGGCCGAGGCCGCGCCGCAGCCCGAAGCGGCGCGGATGGTCTATCTGCCACTCGGCCACGACCGCGCAGCGGCGGCGACGCTGCGCGCGCAGGGCTGGCGCACGGTCGCGGGGCTGGTTGAGGGCGAGGACGCCACGGCGCTGGGCTGCGGGTTTGTGCTGGACGAAGGCGGGGTTCGTCCCCTTTAAAACTGCCTTCAACCATGCGCCTATTACCCGGGCATTACCCGGGTGGCAGGGCGTCCGCGTCGCCCAGCTTGCGCTTGCCCTGCCGCCTTCAAACGCCTACGCGCCTGCCCGGCCAAGCGCCACCAACCAGACCGCCATCAGCTAAGGATAAACATGGCCAACGTCACCGTGATCGGCGCCCAGTGGGGCGATGAAGGCAAGGGCAAGATTGTCGACTGGCTCGCCAGCCGCGCCGACGTGGTCGTGCGCTTTCAGGGCGGGCACAATGCCGGGCATACGCTGGTGATCGACGGCACGACCTATAAACTCAGCCTGCTGCCATCAGGGATCGTGTCGGGCACGCTGTCGGTGATCGGCAACGGCGTGGTGCTCGATCCGTGGGCGCTGCGCGATGAGGTGAAGAAGCTCGAAGGCCAGGGCATCGCAATCACTGACGAGAATCTGGCGGTGGCGGATAACTGCCCGCTGATCCTGCCGCTGCACCGCGATCTGGATGGCTTGCGCGAAACCGCGGCGGGCAAGGGCAAGATCGGCACCACCGGGCGCGGGATCGGCCCGGCTTATGAAGACAAGGTTGGCAGGCGCGCGATCCGGGTGTGCGATCTGGCGCATCTCGATTCGCTGGAACCGCAGCTTGACCGGCTGTGCGCGCATCACGACGCCTTGCTCGCAGGGTTCGGCCAGCCCCCGGTTGATCGCGCTGCGTTGCTCGAAGAACTGCGCGAGATTGCGCCGTTTGTGCTGCGCTTTGCCCAGCCGGTGTGGAAACGGTTGAAGAAAGTGCGCCGCGCGGGCGCGAAAATCCTGTTCGAAGGCGCGCAGGGCGTGCTGCTCGATGTCGATCACGGCACCTATCCGTTTGTCACATCGTCGAACACGGTCAGCGGCACCGCGGCCAGCGGCAGCGGCCTCGGCCCCGGTTCGACCGGCTATGTGCTGGGGATCGTCAAAGCCTACACCACCCGCGTCGGTTCTGGCCCGTTCCCGACCGAGTTGGAGGACGATATCGGCCAAAGGCTGGGCGAACGCGGTCACGAATTCGGCACCGTCACCGGGCGCAAGCGCCGCGTCGGCTGGTTCGATGCGGTGCTGGTGCGCCAATCCTGCGCGATTTCGGGCGTCACCGGGATTGCGCTGACCAAGATTGACGTGCTCGACGGGATGGACCGGGTCAGCATCTGCACCGGATACCGCCTGCGCGGCAAGGTCTATGATTACCTGCCCAGCCACGCCGCCGATCAGGCCGAATGCGAGCCGATTTACGAAGATATGCCCGGCTGGAGCGAGAGCACAGCGGGCGCGCGCAGCTATGCTGATCTGCCCGCCAATGCGATCAAATATATCCAGCGCATTCAGGAATTGATCGAATGCCCGGTGGCGCTGGTATCAACCTCGCCCGAGCGTGACGACACGATCCTGATGCGGGATCCGTTTGTGGATTGATCACCGGGGCGTTGCGGGGTTATCCTGCCCGGATGATGCGCCGCTCTGCCTTTGCTGTCCTTGGCCTTGCTGCCTGCGCAGGCGCGCTGCCGTTGGCGGTGCCGTTGTGGGCGCGCAGCGGCGATCAGGTCGCGCCGCAACGCGCCTTTACTTATGTCGATTACCTGCTGGTCGATAAATCCGAACGGTTGATGATCGGCTATGCCGGGGGGCAGCCGGTCAAGGTCTGGCGCGGCTTGCAATTCGGCGGTCAGCCGCAGGGGCACAAGCAGTTCGAAGGCGACGAACGCACGCCCGAAGGCCGCTATGTGATCGAAACGCGCAATCCCGGCAGTGCGTTTCACCTCAGCCTCAAAATATCCTACCCCGCGCCCGCTGACCGCGCCTTTGCGCAGGCCTATGGCCGATCACCCGGCGGCGAAATCTTCCTCCACGGACAGCCCAACGCGCTGCCGATGGGCCGGATGCCGGGCGATTGGACCAATGGCTGCATCGCGTTCTCCAATGCCGAGATTGAGGAGCTGTGGCGGATCGTGCCCGATGGCACGGTGATCGAAATCAGGCCCTGACCCGCGATCAGCGATCCTTTTCGTTCAGCATCGCGATCTGCACCTGCAACCGTTTCACTTCGCGCAGCACGGTCAGCATATTCACCCGCTCGAACATCCATTGCTTCAGAAAGCCCTGCATGATCAGCAGCGCGAGCGAACTCAGCCCCCAGACAAAGATGGCATCGGTGCCTTCGGCGGTCACTGCGCGATAGATGCAATAGGCAAGCCCCAGGCCGATGGCGATAGCGAACACAAAGCCCAGCTTGGCCCAGCCGCCCAGCGGCCCTTTCCAGCTGTCGCCGATTTGCTGAAACATACCGCGATCCGAATCGAGGTTGGCGAGGAAGGCGTGATCGTCGGCATCAAGCGCGGCGGCGATCCTTTGGTCATTGCTATTCATAGTGTGTCTCCTTGAGTGGGTTCGGGTTGGGATTCGCCCAGCGCAACCTTCAATTTGCGGCGGGCGTGGAACAGGCGGCTTTTGGCGGTGCCTTCAGCGATGCCTGCGGCGTCGGCGATTTCGCGCAGAGTCAGGCCCTCGACAAAATACAGATGGGCGGCGAACCGCTGATCGGGCGGCAGCGCGCCGAAGGCCTGCTGCAACGCGATGCTGTCACCCTGCCGGGGCGCGGCGGGCGGTTGGGATTGGTCATCCAGCGCATGGCCGGACTCCTTGGCTCGCTCGCGCATCGCGCCGCGCAGGAAATCCGCGCCCTTGCGGTGCAGCACGCCAAAGGCATAGCTGCGAAACCGCGCCGGATCGCGCAGCCGGGTGATACCTTTCCAGATCCCGATCCAGCATTCCTGCACCAGATCGCGCGCGATTTCCGCATCGCCGGTATAGCGCAGCGCCGCACGCGCCAGCCGCGGGTTCCAGCGCGCATGGAGCCGCTCCATCGCGCGGCCATCACCCTGCGCCACCAGCAGCACCAGCAATTCATCAAAAATCGCGCCGGAATTGGGGGCGGGGTCAGGGTGGGGAGAATTGTTCATCACAGCAGTAGTCTCTCACAGCCACGAAAAGGTTCAATCCGGGCCGCCCGAAATCGGTGGGTGGGGGTGAGATTCTTGACCTGAATTGATTTTGTTCTATTCTTGTTCTGACATCGTTGGAGTCGCACCCATGTCAAACGACGTTTCGAACCAAGCTGATTTTTCCTATGACAGCGCCCGCGATGCCGCCGGGCCGCCCGTACGGGTGACGATTTATGGCGGTGATGCGGGTGTGCGGGCGCAGATCGCCGCTGATCTGGGTGAGGCAGGGTTCCGCAGCATCGACGGCGGATCGGTGGCCGCGCTGATCGATGGGCCGGTCGCGCTGCTTGGCAATGTAAAGGTGGTCCATTGCCCGGCAGATGGCCCGCACGGGCTGGATGGGGCGATGCTCGATGGGCTGAAGATGCTTGATACGCGGGTGGCGCGGGCAGGGGCAAAACTGATCGCGGCGACCAATCTGGCGGGGCTTGATGATGTGTTCGCGGTGCTCGATCAATCCGCGCCGCAGATTCTGGTGTCGCCCAGCCGCGCCGAACGCCTGATCGCGGTGGGCCGGGTGATGGGCGAAGCGGTCGCGGCGCGGGTGCGCGAAATGGGGGAGGAAGACCGCGTGGCCTTGCTGCGCCTGTCGCAGCAGGTCGAAGCGATTGCCCATTCGCTCGATCGGATATCCCACACAGCGCCGCCATCTAAGGGCGCGGGCGCGCTTGGAGAAATGAAGCGTGATTTTCACCCGCAGGAAAGCGCGCATGGCTTTGGCGAAGCGCGGCGGCAGGCGGCGCTGCCCGATCCGCGCATGGTGCGGCAGATCATCGCCAACCGTCAGGCGCGCGGGCAGTTTTTCGATCCGGCGCTGTTCGGCGATCCGGCTTGGGACATGCTGCTCGATCTTACCGCCGCGCATGGTGAAGGGGCGCAGGTCTCGGTCACTTCGCTATGCATCGCAGCGGGCGTTCCGGCGACTACCGCGCTGCGCTGGCTGACACAGATGGTTGAAAGCGGCATTTTCATGCGGGTGCCCGATCCGGCGGACAAGCGGCGGGCCTTCATCGCGCTGAGCGACAAGGCGATCACTGCGATGGCGGGCTATTTCGCACAGCTTCGCACGCCGGTTGAATTGGCGGCTTAGGCATCGTTCAACAGATCGGGCCGCCAACGCAGAATCAGCGTTAGGCCGGTTGGGTGGGCGTTGTCTGATTTGGGATTGGCGGCAGAATCAGGGCGCGCAAGGCTAGACCCCTCCTTGCCCGCTCTAGACCTTGCCTTGCCCGGGCTTGACCCCTGCTTGACCCCCGCTTGACCCCCCTCATTCGCGCCCAACACCCGCCGCGCAGCATCGGCGCGGGCACGGGCCAGAATGGCCGGCGGCACCGCGCCGTCCAGCACCAACACATCCGCCTCGCCCAGCAATCGCGCCTGCCGCAGGGTCAGGTCGTCGGGGTCTGCGCTGGTGAGAGTGAGGTCAAAAATCGCGCCCGTCTGACCCTCAATATCGCCAGCCAGCCACGCCTCAACCCACTCAAAAGATTGCGTATTTAGCGGGTCAAGCACACCACCATCACGCACGGCCTCATCCACCGCCCGCCGCCGGTCTGCCCCGTCAGGGAAGCGCCGCCGCAGCGCCGGACGCCCCGCCTCCAGCGCCCGTGCCAGCAGCCCCAGCGTCGCGGGCAACACCCGCTCCAGCCGCAACCTCACGTGTTTCGCCAGTCCAGCAGACGCACCCCCCGTGCCAATCGCCACCAGCAAGGGGCTGCGATCGAGGATGGAAGGCGTTGTAAAATCGCATAATTCTGGCCGGTCTACAACATTGACCAGCATCCCGGCGCAGCGCGCATTGATCGCCGCAGCCTCGCAGGCGCGGGCATCATCATAGGCGATGAACGCGATCCGCACCCCTTCATCCACTGCGCGGGCCAGATCATCCACCACCACGCCGCCAGCGCGCTCCACCAACCGCCGCTTGGGCTCGGCAGCAGGCCCATCGCCCAGCACCAGCACCTGTTGCCCGGTGATCTGGTGGAACAGCGGCAGGCTGGCGATTGTGCTCATCGGCGGCTCAGGCGAGCCAATCAGGTACGCGTTCGGCGTCCATGATCGCGCCCGCTTCGATCCGGTCGGCGACGACCGCGAACCTGTCGCCGTCAACCAGCACTTCGGCGACAAAGCCGCGCGAATTGTAGGATGACGCCATGGTTGCACCGTAAGCGCCCGCGGTGCGGAACACCGCCAGATCGCCCGCTTCCAACGCGTCACACTCGCGGCCCATGGCAAAGGTATCACCGGTTTCGCAGATCGGGCCGACGATATTGGCGGTCATCCGCGCGCCCGAAGGCTCCACCGCTTCGAAATGGTGATAGGCCCCGTAAAGCGCCGGGCGGGCAAGATCATTCATTGCCGCATCGACGATCACGAAGGGATCATTGATCCCGCGCTTCACCCGCACCACCCGCGTCAACAGCACCCCGGCATTGCCCGCGATCACCCGCCCCGGTTCAAAGATCAGCTTGACCCCCCAGTCGCGCGTCACCCGCGCCACCATCGCGCCGTATTCGGCAGGCTGAGGCAGCACTTCGCCCACCCGGTAAGGCACGCCAAGCCCGCCGCCAAGGTCGACATGGGTAATCGTATGCCCCGCGCCGCGCAGCGCAGCCACCAGCGCGCCAAGCTTTTCAAATGCGGCCTCAAGCGGAGCAAGATCAGCCAGTTGGCTGCCAATATGCACCGCCACCCCGCGCAGGTTTACCCCCGGCAGGCCCGCCAGCTTGCCGAAAATCTGGCCTGCTTCGCTGATCGGCACGCCGAATTTGTTGTCGGCCTTGCCGGTCGAAATCTTGTCATGGGTGCCCGCATCGACATCGGGATTGATGCGCAGTGTGCATTGCGCGGTCACACCCTTGGCGGCCGCGATTTCGGCAAGCTCTACGCCCTCTTCCTCGCTTTCGATATTGAACTGCCCGATCCCGGCGTCGAGCGCGGCGATCATCTCGGCGGCGGTCTTGCCCACGCCTGAGAACACGATCATGTTGGGCGCGATTCCCGCTGCAAGCGCGCGGCGCATTTCGCCCACAGACACCACGTCCGCGCCCATGCCGCAACGCTCCAGCACCTTCAGCACCGCAAGATTGGGGTTGGATTTGACCGCGAACGCGATCAGCTTGTCGGGCACCGCATCCAGCGCCTCCCGAAACACCCGCGCGTGGCGTTCCAGCGTGGCGCGCGAATAGACATAGACCGGAGTGCCAACCGCATCGGCAATCTGTGGCAGCGGCACGTCTTCGGCGTGCATCACACCGTTCGAAATCGCAAAATGGTCCATCGGGTTCGCTTTATTCGGGGGGGAGGTCGAAGGGGTCGTCCTGCCGTTCTTCCGATCGGCGGCGCAGTTCCACGCTGCGTTCGGGCGCGGCGAGCGCATCGCGGCGCAGCAGTTCTTCGGCGGTGGGATTGGTTAGCGCGCCGTAAGGAGCGGTCGGCAGGGTCGCGCCTTGGGGCGGGGTCAGCGGTGCAGGGGTGCCGCATCCGGCAAGCAGGGCGGCAAGCCCGGGGGCAATCGCGATCCGCATCATTCCTCCATCCCCAGCGCAGCGCGCATCCGGGCCACCTGCAACCGAACCTGATCGGGCGCGGTGCCGCCATAGGAGGCACGCGCCGCGACCGAGGCATCAACCGACAGCGCAGCATAGACGCTTTGATCGATCCGCGCATCAATCGCCTGTAAATCATCCAGCGAAAGCGCATTGAGCGCCGCGCCCCGGCTTTCGGCCAGCTTCACCGCAGCGCCGGTAATATGGTGCGCCTCACGAAACGGAATGCCGGCCTTGCGCACCAGCCAATCCGCCAGATCGGTTGCGGTGGCATAGCCAAGCTCGGCCGCGGCGCGCATCCGGGCGGTGTTGAAGGTGCTTTGCGCGATCATCCCCGTCATCGCCGCGATGCTCAGCGCCATCAGGCTGGCGGCTTCGAACACCGGGGGCTTATCGTCCTGCATATCCTTGGAATAGGCCAGCGGCAGGCCTTTCATGGTGATCATCAGGCTGGTCAGCGCGCCGATCACCCGCCCCGAATGCCCGCGCACCAGTTCGGCAGCATCGGGGTTTTTCTTTTGCGGCATGATCGAAGAGCCGGTGGACAGGCTATCGGGCAGGCGGATGAAGCCGAATGGCTGGCTTGCCCACAGGATCAGTTCTTCGGCCAGCCGCGACAGGTGCAGCGCGCAGGTGGAGCAGGCGTAGAGAAAATCGAGCGCGAAATCGCGGTCGGATACCGCGTCCAGCGAATTGGCGGTCGGCGCGTCAAACCCCAGCGCCTGCGCGGTCGCATCGCGGTCAATCGGAAAGCCGGTGCCTGCCAATGCGGCGGAACCGAGCGGGCATTGGTTCATCCGCGCGCGCGCATCGGCCAGCCGCGAACGATCACGCCGCAGCATTTCGACGTAGGCCATCAGATGGTGGCCCAGCGTTACCGGCTGCGCGGTTTGCAGGTGGGTGAAGCCGGGCATGATGCTATCCGCGTGCTCGTCCGCGCGGGTAACAAGCGCGGCTTGCAATCCCGCCAGCCCCGCGTCCATCTGGTCAATCGCATCGCGCACCCACAGGCGGAAATCGGTCGCCACCTGATCGTTGCGGCTGCGCGCGGTGTGGAGCCGCCCCGCAACCGCGCCGACCAATTCGGCCAGCCGCGCTTCGGTGGTCATGTGGATGTCTTCGAGATCCCAATCCTCGGGCACGCCATTGGCGGCATATTCGGCGGCGACTATATCCAGCCCCGCGCTGATCGTGGCGGCATCCTCAGACGAAACAATCCCTTGCGCGCCCAGCATGGCGACGTGGGCTTTGGACGCGGCGATGTCCTGTTGCCACAGCGCTTTGTCGAACGGGATCGAGGCGTTGATTTCGCGCATGATCGCGCTAGGGCCAGCAGCGAAGCGCCCGCCCCACATCGCGTTGGCTGCACCATTATCGGAGCCTGTCATGTCCCGCTCGTCGCTCATTCTCGCAATTCCGCTCCTGCTGCTGGGGGCTTGCGATAGGGCCGCCGACGCGCCAGCGCAACCGGGCGCACGCGAAGTGGTTGCGACGCCCGCTGGCACGGTGGTGCGCAGCTTCGCCGGAACCCCGCTCCCGGCGATGCAATTTACCGACCCGGCGGGCAAGGTGCTCGATCTGGCGGCGCAAGATGGCCCGGTGCTGATCAACCTGTGGGCGACCTGGTGCGCGCCCTGCGTGGTGGAAATGCCGCAATTGGACGCGCTGCCGGGCGCAATGGAGGGCGAATTGCGCGTCATCACCATCAGCCAGGATGTGCGCGGAGCAGATGTGGTGACGCCGTTCTTCGCGCAAAAAGGCTTTGCCCGGCTTGAACCGTGGCTCGATCCCGATGCGCAGATGTCGGCGCGGTTTTCGCCCGAGGGCCTGCTGCCGCTGACGATCCTGTTCGATGCGCAGGGGCGTGAAGTTCTGCGGGTGACGGGCGCCTATGAATGGGACAGCGCCGAAGCCATCGCCATGATTCGCGCGATGTAACGTCGGGCCTTAATGCGCTCATGCAGACGAGCTATCACGACAGGCTGCCACTGCTGATGGCTGGGGTGGCAGGATTCGAACCTGCGCATGCCGGTACCAAAAACCGGTGCCTTACCGCTTGGCTACACCCCAGCAAGAGCGGCGCTCTATAGCGTGTCCGATCAGGATGTGAAGGGGGCGAACGCGGCTGTTTGCCCCCTTTCTGATCCGGCTATCCCAGCCGCTTGCCGATGAAATCTGCGGCTGAATGGCGTTCGACTAGCTGGGTATCCTCATCGCCCCACACCTTGTTGACGATTCGCCCGCGTTTGACAGCCGGGCGCGCATAGATGTCCTTTACCCAGCGGCCGACGTTTTTGTATTCGTCGATGCTGAGAAAGGTCTTGGCGTCGTTGTAGATTTCGCCAGTGGTGAAGGGCGCAAGCCACGGGAAATTGGCGATGTCGGCGATGGTATAATCATCGCCCGCCAGGAACCGGGTTTCGCCAAGCCGCTTGTCCGCGACGTCGAAAATCCGCTTGGTTTCCATCGCATAGCGGTTGATCGGATATTCGTATTTTTCCGGCGCATAGGCGTAGAAATGGCCGAACCCGCCGCCGATGAACGGGCCGGTGCCAACCTGCCAGAACACCCAGCTCAGCACTTCGGCGCGGGCCTGCGGATCGGTGGGCAGGAAGGCGCCGAATTTTTCGGCGAGGTGCACCAGAATCGCCCCGCTTTCAAACACCCGGAAGGGCTGCGGGCCGCTACGGTCGATCAAGGCGGGGATTTTGGAATTGGGGTTGGCGGCGACAAACCCGCTGGTGAACTGGTCGCCGCTGCCGATATTGACCGTCCACGCATCATATTCCGCGCCCGCGTGCCCGGCTTCGATCAGTTCTTCGAGCATCACCGTCACCTTCACCCCGTTGGGCGTGGCGAGCGAATAGAGCTGGAAGGGGTGCTCGCCTACAGGCAGTTCTTTTTCATCGCGCGCGCCCGCGGTTGGGCGGTTGATGCTGGCAAAGCGTCCGCCCGAAACCGTATCGGCGTTCCAGACAGCGGGCGGGGTATAGGTGGCGTCGGCCATGATTGCGGCTCCTGTTGTGGTTGCGGCAACATTTGCGCCTTGGCCGATCAAGGTGCAAGCATATCGGTGCAATCGAATGGCTTGTGGCCCGCAAAGCAGGACTTTTATCGCATCGCTAGGAACGCCGGGGATTCCCCGCTAGAGCCTGTGCGACAGCCATCCGGAGCGCGCGCGAACCATGAGTGAGAACTCGCACCCCTTTTTCGATATGCACGAACACGGCTTTGTTCGCGTGGCCACCGCGACCCCGTGCAGCCGCCCGGCTGATGTCGCCTATAACACCGCAGGCGTGCTGGCCGAGGCGGAGAAGGCGCACGCGGCGGGCGTTGATCTGGTGGTGTTCCCCGAACTTACGCTGTCATCTTACGCCATCGACGATCTGCTGCTGCAACACGCACTGATCGAGCGGGTGGAGCAGGCGCTGGCCGAGGTGGTCGCGGCCTCGGCCGATCTCAACCCGGTGCTTGTGGTGGGCGCACCGCTGCGCCGCGCGGACAAGCTGTATAATTGCGCCGTGGTGATCGCAGGCGGGCAGGTGCTGGGCGTGGTGCCCAAAAGCTTCCTGCCCAATTACCGCGAATTTTATGAAAAGCGCCATTTTGCCCACGGGCGCGGCTGCACCGATTTGTGGATCGGGGTGGCGGGGGAAGAAGTGCCGTTTGGCACCGATCTGATCTTTGCTGCGGCGAACCTGCCGGGCTTCCGGTTCGGCGTCGAAATCTGCGAGGATTTCTGGGCGCCGATCCCGCCGGGGATGACGGCGGCGATGGCGGGCGCGCTGATCCTGTGCAACCTTTCGGCCTCGCCCGTCACCATCGGGCGCGCGGATGATCGCCACCTGCACTGCCGATCCTCTGCCAGCCGCGCCATCGCCGCCTATGTCTATTCGGCCAGCGGCTACGGCGAAAGCACCACCGATCTGGCGTGGGACGGGCAGGGCGTGATCTACGAAATGGGCGACCTTTTGGCGCAAAGCGCGCGGTTCGACCGTTCTGGCGAGCTGTGCGTGGCCGATATCGACACCGATCGGATCGCTGCCGAACGCCTGCGCAATCAGACCTTTGCCGATGCGGCTGAGGCGGCGGGCCGCCCCGAAGACAGCTATCGCCGGATCGTGTTCGAACACGCCTATGCGCCCGGCGATGTCGGGCTTGTCCGCGCGATTCGGCGGTTCCCCTTTGTCCCCAACCGGCCCGATAAGCTGGACGAGGATTGTTACGAGGCGTTCAATATTCAGGTCGATGCGCTGATGCGGCGGATCGAGGCGACGGGCGCGAAATGTCTGGTGATTGGCATTTCGGGCGGGCTGGACAGCACCCACGCGTTGATCGTGGCGGCCAAGGCGTGCGACCGGCTCGGCCTGCCGCGCACCACCATTCGCGGCTATACCATGCCCGGTTTCGGCACGTCGGATCACACCAAGGGTAATGCCCACCGGCTGATGGCAGCGATGGAAATCACCGCGGGCGAGATCGACATTACCCCTGCCGCGCGGCGGATGTTTGAAGATATCGGCCACGCTTTCGCACAGGGTGAGCCGGTGCATGATGTGACCTTTGAAAACGTGCAGGCGGGGCTGCGCACCGATTATCTGTTCCGGCTGGCGGGGCAGCATGGCGGCTTTGTGATCGGCACCGGCGACCTCAGCGAGTTGGCGCTGGGTTGGTGCACCTATGGCGTGGGCGATCACATGAGCCATTACGCGGTCAATTCGGGCGTTCCCAAAACGCTGATCCAGTATCTGATCCGCTGGGTGATCCAGACCGGGCAATTCACCGATGCCTGCGGCGAAGTGCTCGGCGCGGTGCTGGATACCGAGATTTCGCCCGAACTGGTGCCCCCCGGCGCGGACGGACGGGGGCAATCGACCGAGGAACTGGTCGGCCCGTATGAACTCAACGACTTCTTCCTCCACCACGTGATCCGCTATGGTCAGCGCCCCGGCAAGGTCGCGTTTCTGGCGTGGCACGCGTGGAAAGCGCGCGAGGAAGGGCTGTGGCCTGCGGGCTTCCCGGCGGAGGGGCGCAGCGAATATTCGCTGGCGACCATTGCGCACTGGCTCGACAGATTTTGCGCGCGGTTCTTTGGCTTTTCGCAGTTCAAACGCTCGGCGCTGCCCAATGGGCCGAAAGTCTCATCCCAAGGTGCGCTGTCGCCGCGCGGGGATTGGCGCGCGCCGTCGGATGCGGTTGCGACAGTATGGCGCGACGAATTGCGCGGCAGCCTGCCCGATGCGGTGGTGCGTGAGGTGTTTGGCGACACCGCCCGCTGATGCCCGCCAACCTGCCCGCCTCCGCGCTGGGGATCTTGCTGTTTTGCAATGTCGCCTGGGCGATGAATGTCGTGGTCAGCAAGATCGCGGTCAGTACGCTGGGCCTGCCGCCGCTGTTCTACACCGTGCTGCGTTCGGGCATTGTGCTGGTGGTATTGTTCCCGCTGCTGCGCCAGATCCCGGCGCGGTTGCCAGTGGTGCTGGCGATCGGATTTGCCATCAGCGGGGGCAGTTTCGCGCTGCAATTCATGGGTTTGCAATCCGCAACCCCATCGGCGGTAGGGGTCGTGACCTTGGCCGGTGCGCCGATGACAGTTTTGTTCGCGGTGTTGTTTCTGGGCGAGCAGGTGCGCTGGCGCCGCGGCATCGGCATGGCGCTGGCGCTGGGCGGGGTGGGCCTGGCGATGGGTTCACCGGCTGAGGGAAGCAGCTTTGCCGGGCTGGCACTGGCCTTTGGCGGCGTGCTGATCGGCTCGCTCGGATCGGTGTTTGTGAAGCGCATCGAAGTGGGCGCGGTGGCGCTTCAGGCGTGGGCGGCGCTGATATCATTCGCCATCATGTTGCCGGTGACATTCACGTTTGAAACCGGCCAGTTGGACGCGATCCGCGCCGCGCCGCTGGCGATTGCCGGGTGCGTGGTGTTTGCCGGTGTGGTCGTTTCAATCGGCGCGCATTCGGCCTATTTCAAGCTGCTTCAGGCCCATGATGCCAATCTGATCGTGCCGCTGACCCTGTTGACCCCGCTGTTGACGATCGGGTTCGGGGCGTGGCTGACGGGGGATGCGATCGGCTGGTTCCTGTTGGCGGGCGGTGCACTGGCGATCATCGGCGTGGCGATCATCGTGGTGCGCCCCAGCCGCAACATCTTCAAGCCGCTGCTGGTGCGGCCAAGGCTGTGATCGAGCTGCAATGTTTCACGTGAAACACCGGGCAAGACGGGCCTGGAGGGGGTCTAGGGCGGGTCAAGCGGGGGCTGGATTCCCCGCCTTTCCCGCCCCCTCCCGGCCAATTTATCGGCTGATGCGGATCAACCCCGGTCCATGGAGAAGCGCCCCGGGCCAAAGCCGACCACCTGGAACATCCCGCCTGCAATCGCGAGGTTCTTGAGGAAGCTGGTGAACTGCATCTGGTCGGCGAAGTCAGCGTGGAAGATGATTGCTGCAGCGATGCTGAAAAGGCCCAGCGCGGCGGCGGCGGCGCGGGTCTGATATCCCGCGATCAGCAAAACAGCCCCGCCGACTTCCAATGCGATGGTGGCATAGGTAATCACATTGGCAAATGGCAGGCCCATGCTGGCGATGTAGCCGGTTGTGGCTTCGATCGTGGCGATCTTGCCCACGCCGGCGATCAGAAAGATCGCGGCGAGCAGCAGCCGGGCGACCAGCGCCACCGCGTCTTGTGGCAGAAAGCCGAAAACCGGGGCTGCGGTGTTGGTGTGATTGGTCATTGTGGTTCTCCTGTTGCGTCTGGCGGTCGGATCAGGCGGCGATCCTGGCTGCCTGTTCGTGTGCAGCGGTAATCTTGCTCTCGCCGTCTTCGCCCATGATCCCGTCAGCCGCGACCATCGTGACATCGGTGATGCCAAGGAAGCCGAGGAAGAATATCAGCCAGCGGCTCATGAAATCAATATCGCTGCCCATCGGGGTGCCGCCGCTGGCGATAGTGATGTAGGCCTTCTTGCCGGTCAGCAGGCCTTCCGGCCCGGTCGCGGTGTACCGGAATGTGGTGCCAGCGCGCGCCACCAGATCGGCCCAGGCCTTGAGCGTCGCGGGCGGGCCGAAATTATACACCGGGCTGGCAATCACGATGGTGTCTGCCGCCTGCAATTCGGCAATCAGCGTATCGGCAATCGCGGCAAGGTCTGCCTGCTGCGGGGTGCGATCCGCTGCCGGGGTGAGGTTCGCGCCGAACCGTTCGGCGCTCACGAACGGAAGATCATTCGCGGCCAGATTGCGGGTGGTGACGCCTGCGCCGGACTTGGCGGCAAGGCCATCGACAACGCGCAGACCCAGCCCGCGCGAGATGCTGTCGCTGTCCGAACGGATGCTGGCGGTGATGTGGAGAATATTGCTCATCGGGGGGTTCCTTCAATTTTGGATACAGGGGGTGGAGCCGGCTGGCTGGGGGGGGGGGGGGGCCAGCCGGCTCCGAGGGGGAAATTACGCTGCGTCGACCAGCACCACTTCGCTGTCTTCGATTGCGGTGATGATCACGCTATCCAGTTGCGTAATCGCCACCCCGTCGCGGGCGTTGGCTTCAACCTCACCGATCCGCACCTTGCCGGTGGCGGGGACGAGGTAGAGGTGACGGTCAGAGCGGCTCGGCGTGTAGGTCACGCTTTCACCCGCCTTTATCGTCGCGCCCAGCACGCGGGCATCGGCGCGGATGGCCAAAGCCCCTTGCGCCGCGTCATCATCATTCGCCGCCCCGCTGGCCAGCGCAACGAACGCGCCGTTGCGGCTGTCCTTGGGAAACTGCCGCGCACCCCAGCTGGGTTCGCCGCCGCGTTGATCGGGGATGATCCAGATCTGGAACAGCGTGGTTTCGCCATCTTCAAGGTTGTATTCCGAATGGCGCACACCGGTGCCAGCGCTCATCACCTGAACATCGCCCGCTTCGGTGCGGCCTTCATTGCCCATCGAATCGCGGTGGGTAATCGCGCCGGTGCGGACATAGGTGATGATTTCCATGTCGCTGTGCGGGTGGGTGGGAAAGCCCGTGCCTCCGGCGATCTTGTCATCGTTCCACACACGCAGGGCGCCCCAGTGGACGCGGGCGGGATCGTGGTAGTTGGCGAAGGAAAAATGGTGCCGCGCATCGAGCCAACCGTGGTTGGCTGCGCCAAGCGTGTTGAAGGGTCGCAGTTCGATCATGACGGTTCTCCTGTCTGTTGAAACGGGAGATAGGAGGAATCATTCAAACGGATAAGTGCGATAAAACTTGCCAAAACGTTCGGAAAATCCGAACATATGCGCCATGAAACTCGGTGAACCCACGCTCGATCAATTGCGCATTTTCATCGCTGTGGCCGAACATGGCAGCTTTGGCGGTGCGGCGCGGGCGATGGGGCGCGCAGTGTCGGCGGTATCATACGGCATCGCGCAGTTGGAGGCGCAGCTGGCGCTGACCCTGTTCGACCGCGAAGGATCGCGACGCCCGGTGCTGACCCCGGCGGGCGCAGGCTTGCTCGCCGAAGCGCGCGGCATTGCCGACGGGGTGGATGCGCTGGTGGCCAAGGCGCACTCGCTTCACGCGGGGCAGGAACCGGCGTTGACGCTGGTGGTTGATGTGATGATGCCGGGCGAGTTGACGGCGCGGGTACTGGGCGAATTCCGACGGATGTTCCCGACCTGCGCGCTGACCTTGAGGATCGAAGGGCTGGGCGCGGTGGCGGCCTGCGTGATCGATGGCGGGGCCGATCTTGCCATCGGCGGCCCGGTAATCGGCGATCATCCCGCGCTGGAACGCCACGCGGTGGGCGAAATCGCGCTGGTGCCGGTCGCCGCGCCGTCGCACCCGCTCGCGCGCACTGATGTCGCACCGGGGGAGAGCCGCCGCCACCTGCAACTGGTGCTGACCGATCGTTCCCCGCTGACCGAGGGGCGCGAGTTTTCCGTGCTCAGCCCGCTGACCTGGCGGCTGGGCGATCTGGGCGCGAAGCATTCTTTGCTGAAGGAAGGGCTGGGCTGGGGCAATATGCCGCGCGCGATGGTGGCGGACGATCTGGCGGCGGGCACGCTGGTGGAACTTGACCTGCCCGAACAACCCGGCGCGCAATATCGCCTCAGCGCGCTATGGCGGCGCGACACACGGCTTGGCCCGGCGGCGAGCTGGCTGGTCGATGCGTTCCGCGATGGGTTGGGAGCTGGGTAGGGGTGAGGGGTCGCGGCGCGGCTCTAAGCCTGCTCCAGCGCTTCAACCACCGTGCCCGCAACTATCCACGCCTGTTCGGCTGCGGCCAGCGCATCCGTGGCCTTGGCGCGCGCCGTCAGCAGGTCTTGCAGCTTTGCCCCGGCCTGCCCCTGCGCAGCGCTGCTCGCGGCCACAATCTGCGCGTCGAGCCGATCGACCTCGGCAGACGCGCGGGCCAGCACATTGTCGGCCTTTTCCAGCTGCGATTGGGCATAGCGAGCCTCGGCCATGGTCTTCGGCGCGCCCGGTTTACTGCCTGCGCTGTTGCCTTTGACCCCCTCACCCTTCGGCTTCCGGCCAAGGATAAAGTCGATGTAATCATCCATGCTGCCCGCATATTCGCGCGCGGTTCCGCCATCGACCAGCACCAGCCGGTCGGCGGTCAGTTCGACCATGTGGCGATCATGGCTGATCAGGATCACCGCCCCGGTATAGGCGTTGAGCGCCTGCACCAGCGCCTCACGCGCGTCGACATCCAAGTGGTTGGTCGGCTCGTCAAGGATGAGCAGATGCGGCGCGTCGCGCGTGATCAGCGCCAGCGCGAGCCGCGCGCGCTCCCCGCCCGAAAGCTTTTCGACCCGCGTCTGCGCCTTTGCGCCCGAAAAGCCGAAGCGGCCCAGTTGCGCGCGCACCGCGCCGGGCGATTGCCCCTCCATCGCGCGGGTCATCAGATCGAGCGGAGTGTCCTCTCCCGCCAGTTCTTCGACCTGATACTGGGTGAAATACCCGACCTTGAGCTTGCCCGGCGCATTGACCGCGCCTTCTGCCGGGGCGAGCTGCGAGGCCAATAGCCGCGCCAGCGTGGTCTTGCCATTGCCGTTGCGGCCCAATAGCGCGATGCGGTCATCGGCCTCGATCCAGAAATTCAGCCGCTTGAGGATCGGCGGAGCTTCGCCGTATCCCACCGCCGCCTGTTCCAGCGTGATCATCGGTGATCGCATCTCTGACGGATCGGGGAAATCGAAACTCAGCGTCGGGTCTTCCATCAGCGCCGCGATCGGCTGCATTTTGGCGAGCATCTTGGCGCGCGATTGCGCCTGCTTGGCGGTGGAGGCGCGCGCTGAGTTGCGGGCGACGTAATCCTGAAGGCGCGCACGCTGCGCATCCTGCGACGCCTTGGCCGAGGCCATCTGCGCGGCGCGTTCGGCGCGCTGTTTTTCAAATGCGTCATACCCGCCGGGATACAGCGTCAACTGCCCGCCTTGCAGGTGCAGGATGTGATCGACCACCTTGTTG
>PHEB01000033.1 GCA_002842735.1 Alphaproteobacteria bacterium HGW-Alphaproteobacteria-7
CCCGCCGAAGCCGAACAACAATACTACGCCATGCTGGACGATGCCCCAATGGCAGCATAACTTAAACCAAATGGCCTCCGGCAATCCCGGGGCGGTTCACACCGACACTTTGGCGTCCACTTTAGAAGCCGGGAACGGGGTGTCGTGGGACTACCTCTCGTTGCAGGGAACCTGCTCGGAAAAATAGCCCAACGCGCGGGCTACCGTGTCGGAACTGCCGCCTCCCAGCTATGCAGCTCTCGGCAAATCAATCACTGCCGGAAGCGATGGGGCCGGGGATGTATGACCGCTTGAGCGGAAGCAGCATTTGATAACGCGGCTCAAACTGGTGGTAATGCTCATAGATCAATTCGATCAACGCCGCCCCGTCAATCAGCCGCAGGTTCGGCTTGGTCGGTTCAAATGTCCGGGCATCGGCGCTGAATGATCCCAGCGTAACGAACAGCCCCTTTTCCTCGCGGCCCAAGCCCCGAACAGCTTTTCGACATCCGGGCGGCCTATGGCTGACGAGAAGTAGGTGCGAGGCAAGCGAGGGGTCATGCTGCTCTTGCCCTGCATTGGTCTTCCATTGTAGCCCCTTGGACAGGGAGTTGGCTCGCATGGCGGATGACGAATCAAGAGTTTCTATTCGGGATCGATTGCTAAAGGAGCGCCATGCGCTGCTCGATTTATCTACACGTAATAGACTGTTAAACACGCCGCTGCGGACAAAGAACAATCGTGCCATCGAAATCGTCGATGAAAAGGCAGTCGAGGTTTTCCGCCTACTTACATCGAATAGGGCGCTCAGCTTCCTTCCCGGCGTTCAACTCAACGAAGATGAACGCGCCGAACTTGATCCCGACGATGATATTACAGGCGGCATTCCCCAACCAGACGATGACTCGGCAGATGTTCGCGGTGTTGCTTCGCGCCATACCGATTTGCGGCTACAGACCCGGCTTACATCCGAAGGATTGCAAAAGCGCCTGTTCGACATCTGGTACGACGCCCAGACTTTGGAGCAGGAGCAAGGCGTCAATGTCTTGTATCTGGCCATTGGGCTTCTCCGTTGGTTTGACAGTGATAGCTCGAACATTGCTCGGCATGCGCCGCTGGTCCTTCTGCCTGTCAAACTGGATCGCAGCAGCGCGGCGGATCGTTTCAAGCTGCGTTGGCGCGAGGAGCCAGCGTCGCCGAATCTCACCCTTCAGGCCAAGATGCGCACCGAGTTCGCGCTGACAATCGAAGACTTCAAGGACGAGGACGAGGTCGATCTTACGGCCTATTGCGCAAAGGTTGCGGAAACCGTCTCCAACCAAAAGAGGTGGGAGGTGCTTCCCGATTCTATGGTGCTCGGCTTTTTCTCGTTCTCGAAATTCTTGATGTATAGGGATCTTGATCCCGACAACTGGCCCGCTGAAGACGGTATAGATACCAAGGAAATGATCGGCGCGCTGCTCCGGGACGGCTTTCCCGAAAGTGCGCCGCTGGTTGCCGATGACGCAGCCATAGACGATGTAATCCGCCCTATTGAACTGCACCATGTGGTCGATGCGGACAGTTCGCAGACTGTTGTGATCGCCGAAGCAGCAGGTGGACGGTCTATCGTCGTCAAAGGGCCACCAGGCACGGGCAAGTCCCAAACGATCACCAACATCATTGCAGCAGCAGTCGCGCGCGGGAAGAAAGTTCTCTTCGTAGCCGAGAAAATGGCCGCGCTTGATGTTGTGCATCGGCGGCTAAGGCAAGTAGGGCTGGGGCCTCTGACGCTCGAACTCCATTCCAACAAAGTCAACAAGCGTGTGGTTCTTGAAGAACTCAGGCGAACCCGTGACGCACAGCACCGTCCAGCTCGCTGCGACATTACGATTGTTGAGAAGTTGGGCGAAGCAAGCGGAGAACTGAACGATTTCGCACGGCGACTGCATAAGCCGCTAAGCCCGTCCGGCCTCACACCGCAAGCCATTCTCGGGCGACTGACACGCGCCTATTCGACGGGCGGATCGCCATATGTGTTGGAACGCGCCGACAGTTGGGATTGCGAAGCGGTAGCCAAGAACCACACGATCATCGCCGATGTGGCCGAGCGCGCGCGCGCATTGGGGGCTGTCCCGGAAAACGTGTGGCGGGGCGTCCGCTGCGCTGCTCTAGACCCGGTCGAACGCGATGCGCTTGGTAAGCGGATAGTTGCGACCTCCGCGATATTGGATCGTGCTTGTTCACTAGCAGCCATTGCGAGCGAAAATTTGAGCGCTCCTGCTGTGGCTACAGTCGCAGACTTGCGTGCTTCCATGGATTTCCTGTCCGTGACGCCTTTGCCGTCAGAAACCGATCCAACAGCCCTCACAGTACCCATCTGGGCGCAGGGCCGTGATGAATTGCAACGCCTGATCCATGCGGGCCGAGACTACTCAGCAACTTGGCGCAACGCCGAGCAACATTTCAACGATACAGGCCTTGCCGCCGACTACTCGGCGATCCGCTCGGCTCTGGTCATCAAGGGGACGAGCTTGTTCCGCTTCCTTGACGGGAATTATCGCGCTCAGCTTGCTCTGCTTAAATCCTACCTCATTGAGCCATTGCCCAAGCCGCAGGATGAAAGGCTGGCCATTGTCGATACCATGATCGCCGCGCAGTCCGCGAAGGGGAAGTTTGAAGAATTGGAATCTGCGGGAAATGCCTTTGGATCGGCATGGAAGGCGGAACATTCGGATTGGGATAGGCTCGAAACCATCCTGCAATGGCGCGGGGCTCACTCCTCGCTGCCAAATGTCGTTTGGGATCGACTCGCCAGTCTGGCTGATACAGCGGCAGTGGAGGCTGCGCGCGAGGAACTAGGCCCGACGCTCGAGGAACTGGCCAAGGAGCTGGTGGGTCTGTTCGGCTATCTCAATCTTGATCTACGCCGCGCATTCGGTGTCGGCGAAAGCGATGTGATCTCGGTACAGGCGCTTGCTGAGCGACTACGGCAATGGGCTGCCGATCTGGAAGGACTAAGCACTTTCATCGCCTTTGCAACACGGGCGCAGCACCTTGCGGATGCTGGTGCGTCATCACTTGTGGATGCCCTTTACGAGGGTGCTCTGAATCATGAGACGCTCCGACCAGCCTTCGATCATGCCTATGCCGAAGTCTTGCGATTGGCGCTTTTCGCTGCGTGGCCTGAATTGCGTGCCTTCGATGGCGACAGCCACAACAATCTCGTCCGCCAGTTCCGTCAGCTCGACAAAGCCAGAATCGAACTCGCTCAAGAGCAGATTGTCGCTGCCCACGCAGGAGGGCGACCACACGGTGCCGCCGGTATCGGGCCGCTCGGTGTGCTCAATGCCGAAATTGCCCGCAAGCGCGGCCACCTGCCCATTCGGGTGCTGTTGGACAAGGCGGGGCCAGCGATCCAGCAATTGAAGCCTGTTTTCATGATGAGTCCGCTCTCGGTCGCCCAATTCCTGAAGCCGGGTGGGTTGCACTTCGACATACTCGTAATGGATGAGGCCAGCCAGATTGAGCCGGTGGACTCGCTTGGAGCGATTGCGCGTGCTGATCAAATTGTGGTTGTCGGTGACGAAAAGCAGCTTCCACCCACCGCCTTTTTCAAGAAGCTCACCGGAGAGGATGACCCTGAGGAGAGTGATGACGGCGTTACCATTCAGGCCAAGGACGCGGAATCTATCCTTGAGCTATGTCTGGCGAAAGGTGTCCCCTCGCGGATGTTGAGTTGGCATTATCGCTCGAAACACCAATCATTGATCGCCGTATCCAACCGCGAATTCTACGAAAACAAGCTGTTCATTGTCCCCAGCCCCTACGATGCGGTCGCGGGCATGGGTTTGAAATTCAATCTGCTTAAGGACACTGCCTACGATCGTGGTGCGTCACGAACCAATCCCAAGGAGGCAAGGGCCGTTGCAGAGGCAGTGATCCGGCAAGCGCGTGAACATCCTGAGCAGACGCTTGGTGTCGCGACTTTTTCCGTTGCTCAGCGACAGGCTATTCTCAAGGAACTTGAACTTTTGCGCCGGGCAAATCCGGACGTCGAAGAATTCTTCGGGACCGGCTCTGCCGAACCATTTTTCGTCAAGAATCTTGAAAATATTCAAGGTGACGAACGCGATGTAATTTACATCTCCGTGGGGTATGGAAAGACCGAGCAGGGCTATCTGGCTCACGCTTTCGGTCCGCTAAGTGGAGAGGGCGGCGAACGGCGTCTGAACGTGCTGATCTCGCGGGCAAAACTGCGCTGCGAGGTCTTTTGCAATTTTACTGGAGCGGATATCGATCTCGAGCGGACGAGGGCGAGGGGTGTCACCGCCCTGAAGCTCTTCCTGACATTCGCTGAGACCGGCCATTTCGGGATGGGGGAAGTGAGCGGCGAGGATTTCGACAGCGAGTTCGAAATTCAGGTTTGCGAGCGCCTTCAGACTCTTGGATATGACGTGAAGCGTCAGATTGGTGCCTCAGGATTCCGCGTCGATTTGGCCATCTCTGACCCCGATAAACCCGGGCGCTTTGTGCTTGGTATCGAGTGCGATGGTGCGCAGTTCCATTCGTCGCGATCAGCCCGTGACCGTGATCGGCTGCGCCAGCAGGTTCTTGAGGCACACGGCTGGATCATCCATAGAGTTTGGAGCGCGGACTGGTATCTGCGCCCGCAGGCTGAACTTGAGAAGATCGAGGACGCCTTTGCCGCTGCACGTGCCGAATGGGCCGCCCGTGATGAGGAAGGATACAAACCGGCACGCGCCGTACCATTATCGTTCGAAGCGGAACTGGTTGATGATCTGGACATCGTTACGGCCATTGTCGGCACGGGAACCGGTTCGGTGCCGCCGCAAACATCATACGTTGAGGCGAGCTTTCCGGTAAACCGGCACTTCGAACCACATGAGGCGCCAATCGGCCAGATGGTCGATTATGTCGTGAAAATCGTCGAGGTTGAAGGACCTGTCCACATAGAGGAGATTACGGCACGCATCCGCAGTCTTTGGGGTCTGGCGAGAGCAGGGTCCCGTATTCGTGGAGCTGTAGAGCGCGCCGCGTCTATCGCAGTGCAGGCGGGGAGGCTGGCAGGAGGACCTTTCCACACCATTCACGGGCAGGCCGTAGTGGCGCGTGATCGATCCGCGGTAAGTTCAGCGACGCTGCGAAAACCGGACATGTTGCCACCCGCCGAGATTGAGCAGGCGATGCTTGACATCGTCACCGCCAATTATGGTGCAGGACATGCTGACCTTGTTCAGTCTGCCTCTCGGGCATTTGGATTTTCGGCAACGAGCACTCAGCTGCGTTCCGTCTTGTCGAGCGCAGTTGATCGGCTGGTGGCAGATGGCTCACTTGTTGCAAAAGGCGAGATACTTGTTCGAGCTTCGAAAGGTTAGGGCGCTCGACCAAAGCAATTGGGTTTCATTGGCTTGTTAGGAGGTTTGGCAGAATCTTGCCGAGCGTTTCGCTCCACTGCCAGAGAAGGCGCACTTTGCCGATGGCGTGCATATCTGATGCCCCATTGGTGCCCCGCCGGAAGGCGTTGCTGTCAAATCACATCTAAGTCATTGAAAAATGGTGAACGCACTAGGGCTCGAACCTAGGACCCGCTGATTAAGAGATCTCAGCCTAACGCTCGACACAGTCTTAATAGATCAGACTCTGCTGCCCGAACGATGCCCCGAAAAGAGGCCACCGATCTGTGAATACGCCTAAGGCATTGAAAACGTGGTGAGCCCGACAGGATTCGAACCTGTGACCCGCTGATTAAAAGTCAGCTGCTCTACCTACTGAGCTACGGGCCCACGCTTGATGGTCTTTGGCGCCGCGATTGTGGCGGCGAGCGCGCTCACCTAGGCAGGGGGCGGCGGCGGGTCAAGCGGGCATGAAGCTGGGTTAGCGTCAAACCGCTCAACGGGTCGCGCCAATCGGCGGCAATCGCGCGCGCCGGGGTGAGCACAAACGCACGCTGGCGGAATGCGGGGTGCGGGATGGTGAGCGCCTGTGACCGCCGCCCCGAACGCCATTCCCCGCCGCACCACAGCACAATATCGCAATCAAGCACCCGGTCGCCCCAGCGCTGCCCGCGCCGCCTGCCAAATTCGCGCTCGATCCGTTTGAGCGCGGCGAGCAGCGCGGGCGGGGCAAGTTCGCTCTCCAGCACCAGCGCGGAATTGGCGAATCGGCGCTGCGCCGCGCCCATCGCCGGGGTGGCGATTATCGGGGAGCGCGCGATCACCAGACCGAGCGCCGCCAGTTCCTCCATCGCCGCGCGCACCACTTGCCGCGGCGGGCCATATTGCCCGCAGTGCCGGTTGCTGCCCAACGCTATCAGATAATGGCTGCTCAAATGTCCTGCGCGATCCGGCCGTAAAGCTGCGGGCGGCGGTCACGGAAAAAGCCCATGCCCGCCCGGTGCCGCGCCGCGCGTGAGAGATCGAGCCTCGCCACCAACACGCCCGTTTCCTCCGCGCCGAAGGATTCGACCAGATCGCCCCATTCATCAGCGATGAAGGAATGGCCGTAGAACCGCTGCGCGCCGCCCTCCGGCCCCTCCGCGCCGATGCGGTTGGCGGCCACCACCGGCATACAATTCGACACCGCATGGCCGACCATTGCGCGCCGCCACATCCGGCTGGTGTCGAGATCGCTATCGTAAGGTTCAGACCCGATCGCGGTGGGATACATCAGCAATTCAGCGCCTTGCAATGCCATCACGCGCGCAGCTTCGGGATACCATTGGTCCCAACAGATGCCGACGCCGATGCGGACGGTCGCCCCGCCCTCACCCGGCACATCCCACACCTTGAAACCATCATTGCCGGGACGGAAATAGTATTTTTCCTCATACCCCGGCCCATCGGGGATGTGGCTTTTGCGATAGCTGCCCACGATCCCGCCATCGGGACCGATCATCGCCAGCGTGTTGTAGTAATGATGCCCGTCGCGTTCGAAAAAGCTGGTCGGGATCGTCACCTTGAGCTTTGCTGCGAGCGCCTGCATCGCGGTCACGCTGGGGTGCTCGGCGGTCGGGCGGGCGAGCGCAAACAGCGCCTCGTCCTCCTCGCGGCAGAAATAGGGGCCGCTGAACAATTCGGGCGGCAGGATCAGCTGCGCACCCTTGGCCGCGGCATCCTCCACCAGCGCGGCGACGGCGGCGATGTTGGCGGCTTCGTCCGCTGAACCAAGCGGCAATTGCAGGGCGGCGACGGTGATAGCTGTCATGCCGCCGCCCCTACCTGATTACTTTGCTTTCTTGAACAATAGAGTCATGCGGTCGCTTTCGCCCAGATCTTTCAGGTCTTCGCGCTTGGTGCGCAGCACCGGGGGCATTTCCCACACGCCGCCTTCGTGATCGGCGGTATCTTTGGGGTTGGCGTTCACTTCGCTCGCTGCGACCAGTTCAAACCCGTGCAGGCGCATGAAATCCACCACGTCCTGTTGCTTGAGATAACCGCGCGTGCCGTTGGCGTATGACCACGGCGCATCGGCCTTCGCCCGGTGCTGGACGATGCCGATCATGCCATCATCCTTGAGCAGATCGCGCATCGACCGGATTTCAGCAGCGGCAATGCCCGTCCGGGTGATACCGTGCAGCCCACGGATCACCAGAATGCGATCAAACGTGCCCTTTTGTTCATCGGGAACAGCATCCAGCGTGACAGCGGAAAACTTGTTTGCGGCAAGCCCGGTATAGCTTGCGACCTCATCACCAAAGCCTGCCGCCTGAACGCGGATACGATCCTGCACATCGGGATTGCTGGTCGCCAGCCGGGGGTTGCCATAGATGCCGACCAATTCGCCTTCGCCGCCCAGATAATGCCCCAGCAGACGCGAATACCAGCCGCCGCCGGGGGCATATTCACCCACCTTCATGTGCGGGGCAACGTGGAAGAACGCGAGCGTTTCGGCCGGGTGGCGGTACGCATCGCGCGCGCGGTCTTCGGCGCGGGTGGGGTGATTGATCGCGCCCGACAATGCTTCGGCATGATGCTTGAGGAACATCGCGGCCATCTTGTCCGGCGACATGTCCTTGTGCATCTTCGCCATGCCTTCGTTCCCGCCGTGATGATCGGCAATGGCGGGCGCGGCGATGGCAAGCCCGCTCGCGGCGGCGAGGGCAAGGATCAGTTTGTTCATGGTAGAATTCTCCCTTGGGAAATGCAGTTGAACCGAAACACACGAGTGGCATTTCCGATCCGTCACCCTATCTCTGGCAGAAATCAGCGGAGATTTCGAGTGAGCAATTTGGAAACGATTATTGTCGCAGGCGGATGCTTCTGGTGCACCGAGGCGGTGTTCCGCGATGTGGTTGGCGTGAGCGAGGTCGAAAGCGGATACATCGGCGGAACCAAGGCGAACCCGACCTACAAGGAAGTATGCACCGGCGCGACCGGCCATGCCGAAGCAATCCGGGTGACGTATGATCCCCACGCGATCAGCCTTGGCGAGATGTATGACGTGTTTCTGGGCACGCATGATCCGACGCAATTGAACCGCCAGGGCGGCGATGTCGGCACGCAATATCGCAGCGCGATCTTCCCGTTATCGGACGAACAGGGCGCCGAAGCCGAGGCCGCGATTGCGCGCTGGAATGCGGAGAATGGCAAGCTGGCTGTCACCACCATCGAGGGGCTTTCGGGCGGCACGCAGACCTGCGAATGGTATCCGGCCGAAGATTACCATCAGGAATACTGGGACGGCGAAGGCCAGCGCAACCCCTATTGCCTCGCCGTGATCCCACCCAAGATCATGAAATTGCGAAAAAGTTTTCAGAAATATGTGAAGGATTAAATATTGCTCACCGTCCCGGGCTTGACCCGGGGGGTATCGCCTCGGCTGGCGCGGGTTGTGGAAGGGCTGCTTTCGTAGTCAGTCGAAAAAAAGCAGACATTCTGGAACCGACCCCAAAACCGCCGTCACTGCCGACACATCAACGCCAAGGAATTTAGGCTCTAGAAACCCCATAGGTGTAACGACGCGATTGCCTTGCCCCGCAAAGATTGTGAGAACGTTATGATGGTCTACGCTGTCGCGACCCAGAGCCTTAATCGCAAATACGGGTTCGTTGAGCTGGAGCTCATCCGGGGGGATGGTGACCTAAAGAAGGTGGAGCTTCAGGATCCGAACCAAGACGATGGCAAGTACATGCACCATGAGCACGGTCGGCATTGGGACAGCGGTCGAGCGTTAAAGGTCAATTACATCCCCAAACAACTCAGGCGACGCTCAGGAAGGAATATACCCGACTTCAACAAGTTCAACGGGCTTTTTGTCGTTTCCGACAAGTTCAAGTCGATTGTCGAAAGGCTGGAGCCGGGCGTGCACCAGTTCATTCCATTGCAAATCGTCGAAAAGGGAGGCGAGGTTCTGACGGATATGTGGTTCATGGTTGTCTGCAACCGCCTCGACACCGTGGATCGCGAACGCACGACCATGGTGCTTCATCTTGGGCGCTGTTGGACCCAAAGTCGTGATGTGCCTGAAGATTATTGGCCAGAAGGATTTGTATCCCGAGGCAGGGACGAAAAAATAGTCTTCAACAGATCACAAATCGGTGATCATCATCTCTGGCGAGACAAACACGAAGCGACGATGACATTGGTCTCAGACGCACTGGCAGAGGCTCTCCAAAACGAGGGCGTGACCGGGATCAATTTCTTTGAGCTGGAGAGCGTATGATGGCTTGGTTCTGGCGCAAGAGTAATCACTTTCGCAATCGCTGAAAGCCGCCATTCGCCTTTCCACCCACAATCAGACATTCCAGCCGGGCGCAGCAAATCCTAAAAGCGGTCAGCGTGACTACGGCTTCACCCACCGCCCGACGAAAAATCCGTCGAGCCCGCCTTGGTCGGCCAGCATTCCGGGATGCGTGCGCAGCCAGCCTTCGGCGGTGGGGGTGAGGCCTGCGGGCAGTTCGTCCGGCGTAATCGGCATCGGCGCGAGGCCGCAATTGGCGTCAATCCACGCGGCCTGCTGCTCGCCCTCCTCCGCCTCCAGCGAGCATACCGCATAGACCAGCACCCCGCCGGGGTTGAGCCATTCCGCCGCCTTGGCGGCAAGGCTGCGTTGCAGGTCGACCATCTCGGGGATTTGCCGCGCGCCGATGCGGTGGAGCACATCGGGGTGGCGGCGACAGGTGCCGGTCGCGGTGCAGGGCGCGTCGATCAGGATCGCATCGAAGCGGTGTTTTGGTTCCCACATCAGCGCATCGGCGCGCACGGGGGAGGCTTTCAGCCCGGTGCGTTTGAGGTTGTCTTTGAGCAGTTCAAGCCGCCGTTTGCTCATGTCGAGCGCGGTGACGTTCCACCCGGCCGCCGCCAGTTGCATGGTCTTGCCGCCCGGCGCGGCGCACAGATCAAGCGCATTCCGCCCCGCACCCTCACCCAGCAACCGCGCCGGGATCGAGGCGGCGAGATCCTGCACCCACCAATCGCCCGCCTTGAAATCGGCAAGGCTTTCGACCGCCGCGCCGCGCGGCAGGCGGACATGGCCCGGTGCCAGCGTCACCCCGCCCATCGCAACGCTGCGGGTTTCGGTTTCGGCAGCGTCTTTCAACGCCAGATCGAGTTCGGGCGGGAAGGCGAGACCGGGGGCGATGGCGGCGGCGCGTTCCGCACCCCAACGGGCGATGACCGATTCGGGCAAGGTGGGCGCATCGGGCAGCACGCTCACACCCGGCTTCACCCCCCCGGCCTTCATCACCGTGGAGAACACGCCATGCGCCAAGCGGCGCGGACCGCCTGCCAACAGCGGCAAGCCGGTGGCGATCACCGCGTGCGGCGGGGTGTCCAATCGCAGCGCCTGCGCCAGCATGATCCGCAGCACCATCCGCGCCTTGGCGTCATCGGGCAGGCGTTGTTTGGTGACGCTGTCGACCAGCGTATCAATGTCAGTCAACCAGCGCAGCGTCTCGCTCGCAATCGCACGGGCGAGCGCGCGGTCGGGCGCGGTGCGAATAGAGCTGAGCGCCGCGCCCTCGGCGATTTCCAGCGTCTCCCCCCGGCGCAAAACCGCATCAAGCAAACGAAGCGCAGCGCGGCGCACGGGAAGTCCGGGGGTGGTTGGCATGGGCGGCCTCTAACCACTATTGAAACCAAGCGCCAGCACGCGCATTTGGGTGACATGACCAAGCAGAAATCCGACGCTGCCAAGCAGTTCACCAAACCCGCGCATTGGACCAACGACCCGGTGCCTGCGCCCAAACAGGTCGATCCGCTGAAGGGTGAGCCAAAGGAACTCTCCCCCACCCGCTACGGCGATTGGGAGAAAAACGGCATCGCGTGGGATTTCTAGAAAATTTCGTCATTGCGAGCCGAAGGCGAAGCAATCCAGTTTCGGGCCTCGGCGTAAATGGCGCGGGCGGATCATGGATTGCCACGTCGCCTCCGGCTCCTCGCAATGACGAATGCCATCTAAGCCTAGACCCGCCTAGATGTTTAGTCCCGGCATTTGATGGGTTGGATTGAGGTTAAATCTGTCTGGCTCGATTGTCCACATTTTGCAGATGTATTCGAAGGGCGTGAGGCCCTTGA
>PHEB01000010.1 GCA_002842735.1 Alphaproteobacteria bacterium HGW-Alphaproteobacteria-7
CGGGCGCGAACCTCCGGCGAAAACTTGTTCGTTGTCTTGCTCATAAGGACTCCATCTACTCAAGAGTTGGAGCCTCCGACAATCCCGGGGCGGTTCAGTTTGCGAGAAGTGAGGATGTCGGAGCCTATGCTGGCTTGGCCCCACGTCGCAGTCAGTCAGGCGAGCGCGATGTGCGTGGCAACATTTCCAAAGCGGGCGATCCGATGCTGCGACGAGCGCTTTACGAAGCTGCCAACGTCGTGCTGTCCCGCGTCCAGCGACCCTTCGCGCTCCAGACATGGGGCAAGCGGATCGCTGAAGCCAAGGGCCAAAAGCGCGCCAGGATTGCAGTTGCCCGCAAACTGGCTGTGTTGCTTCATTCGCTTTGGCTGAACGAGACCGAGTTTCGCTGGGCATGAAACCAGCGATCTTTTCCCGGTCAGCCATGCTAGGGCGATCTCGCCCGGACTGTAGAGGGTAAACCTCGAGTTGGACCCAGAGACGCCCGCCCTTTTCGCCCGGCCGCGATCATGAAGGCTCGGACAGACCGCTACCAAACGCCGTCCGATGACCTCGAAGACAACCATTGGCACCGGGAAAAGGAATGCCCATGAGAAAATCAATTAGACAACAGTCTGGCTCCAGGCGATGTCCTGCTCGCCGACCGCGCTTATGACTCCGATGCCCTGCACAGCGAGATGGCAAAACGCGGCGTTCGGACCAATGTCAGGCTCATGCCGTAGCGGGTTCGCAAACCGCCCTTCAGCGCCAGGCTCTATAAACTGCGCAACGCAGTCTAGAGGTTCTCCAGCAAAATCAAACACTATCGCGCCATCGCAACTCGATACGAATAGCATCCCGAAAACTACCTTGCCCTCATCAAGCTCGCCGATGCCAGAATCTGAATGAAATTTATGAGTCGGTGACCTAAAGTCCTCGCCGTTCGAGGCAAACCGCAAAAAACTTCTACACAGTTCCTGCACAGGTCAATAATAGCCTATTTTTATCAATTATATCAGTGACTTACAGGTCGCCGATATAATGGTCGGGGAGACAGGATTCGAACCTGCGACCCTCTGGTCCCAAACCAGATGCGCTACCAGGCTGCGCTACTCCCCGACACTTTTGCCCCGCCCCGCCCCCGGTGGGCCCGGCAGGATTCGAACCCGCGACCTAGCCGTTATGAGCGGCCAGCTCTAACCACTGAGCTACAGGCCCATAAAACATGGCACCGGAGACAGGACGATTTCGAGCCCCTACTCTGCTCGCGGTTGCGAAACAAGCCAGTATGCACGGTTGGACGCACGACTTTTCCAGCGCGCCGAAATGCCGACCCAAAACGCGCCAGAATTGCACCTGCGCTGCACAGGCTTTCGGGTTACCCGCCGGTTGCGGCGATGATTTCGCTGACGGTGGTTGAATGCACGCCGCGCCGGGCAAGATCGGCGTAGATGGTAGCAAACCACTGATACAGCGCCTCAACCGCCGCTTCGGTCGCGGCATAGGGGGTGTGGCCCGGGGCCAGCGTGGGACTGTGGAACGATAACACCAGCACCGGCAAGCCGCGGTTGAGCACCACGTCAACCCCGCGCAGCGCCTCTTCGGCTGACACGCCTTCGGGGGTGAGCGCGATGCGTTCGAGCAAGCTGAGGCACGAAAAGCCTGAAAACAAGGTCGGGATATGGCGCTGGGCGCGGTGCAGCAACGGCCCAAACCGCGCGATCGGCCCGCGATAGGCGCTCGTAACGGGCAGTTCGAGCAATTGGTGTGCATCATCCACCCAGTATGGTGTGAGCGGGTGGTGTGAATAATCGGGGCCGCCGTCCGCGGAATAATCAAACAGGGTGCGCACCGAAGTGTCGATGCGGATCCCGGCGGCCATCAGCAGCTCGGCCGTATGCGCTCCCAGCCCGTAGCGCCCGGCGCGGTAAATCAACGGTGCGCTGCCGAACGCCGCCTCGATAGCGTCGCGCAGGGCCATGAACTTGGCGGCTTCCAGATCGCGCGGGAGGTTTCCGGCATAGGAATTGCGCGTGCAAACCTCTTCTTTGAAAGGCGGATTGACCCAAGGGTGCAATTGCACGCCGACCTCAGCCGTGCCGCGCCGCACGGCATCCCCGATAATTGCGACCGCAACCGGATCGTTCACAATTGGCCAATCGACGAGATAGACCGGATGCGCGCCAAGCCCTTCGCAAAAGCTCTGAAACCGCGGGATCGCGGTGACGTGATCAAGCCCGTAGCCATCACGCCGAAACGGGCCGTTCCAGTCAAATTCCTCTTCGGTATCGACCGTCAACAGCACCCGCTGCCCAAAGCCGGGTGCGAAGGCCGCCGCGCTTCCCGCAGCGGGCACATCGAGCATCGATCCTGTCACCATTGTCCGGTTTCCAAGGCCTTCGAGGCCATTACCTGCCTGCTGCAAATGCATCATGATCGGCCGGGTTGGCCCGGCCTTGGCTATCGGTCAAAAGCGGCACGGTCATCACCACGGTATCGCCATCACGCACCATGCCGCCGCCGGCCACGCGCGCTTCGGCCCGGGCGAGGCGTAATGCAAAGCCTGCGCCGAACAGTCCGGGATTGATTGCGCTGTCATTGCTGCGGACGGTAGCCGCGAACAGATCATCCTCCGCCGCCAGCCGCGCCGGCAGGGTGCAGCCAAGCTGCGCCATTGCCCCGTTTGCGCCGATCAGCGGGGCCAGCCGTAGCACGATCTGCTCGTCCGTGCCGCAGGCTGCAGCAAGGCTCGCCAACAGGCGCCACACCAATGCTTCGGCATCATCCGGATCAAGCGCGATCAGCAGTGTTGTGTTCGCCGGAAACTTGATCTCCAGTCCAGCGCGGCGTTGCTCTAGCACCGGTTCAAGCTGCGCGGCTGTGCGGTGGATCAACGCGGCCAGATCGGTTTCGCCAGACGCCATGGCGATCGCGCCGGTTTCCAACCGGGCCAACCGGTCAAGTTCTTCGAACCCAGCCAGAATCCGCGCTGCATCAGCCGCAATCGCGGCGGCCAGCGCGCGATATTCGTGCGGGGCGGGGCCAAATAACTGTTGCTGGATCACCTCGGCATAGCCCTGCACGGCGGTGACGGGGGTGCGCAATTCATGCAGCAATTGGCGAATCCGATCGGCCTCATGCGCTTCAGGCCTGTGCAGGGCGTTGGTTTCCGCAGGGATGCGGCGCAGGCGGCCGAAATAGCCGGTAAAATGGCCTTCATCGCTGAAGCGCGGCTGAGCATCGATAATCCAGTCCCCGGCAATTGCGGGCGCGCCAGCCAAGGTGATCTCGCCGCGTGAGATTGGCTGACGGCGGGCAAACGCGCGTTCCAGCCCGACGTCACCAGTATCGTCATCACCCCGCCGTTGCGGCGCGAACAGCCGCATCCCGATCACCATCGGTGCGACGTCGCTGCTGGCCCATTCGATCCGCCCGGTCGCATCAGCAGCAAAGCCGATGCTGGAAACCAGATGATCGACCCGCTCGGGCAGTTCGCCCAGCGGCAGGCGCGGTGATCGTTCTGCATCCTGGCGGCTCTCCCCGCGCTCGCGCCGGAATTGCGCGATCCTTTCGACCAACGCCGAAATTTCGGTGCGCCCGTTTTCTGCGCGATTGTGGGATGTGGGGATCGGGCTTGATGCGGCAACCCGCAGCGGTACCGGGGCAGCGGGGGGTGAGGCGGCAATCGCCGCATCCTCATCAGCATTGATCGGTGCGGGCAGCCCGCGATCATGCACACCCAGCCGGGTCAGCACCGTTTCGACGTCGACCGGCAGATCGCGCCGATTGCGCAGGAAACCGCGTGCACGCACGGGCAGACGCGGGATCAGCGCAACCCATTCTGCGGGCGAAAGTTCGGCGCGGGTCAACGCGGCAGAGGTGACTTCGGGTTCATGATCGGCGAGATGCGCGGCCAGATCGGGGCTGCGGAACCGCCAGCCGGGTTCGCGAATCATGGCTGCGCGTTCGGGCGCAGGGATCGCCTGGGCGAGCGCGTCCATCCTCAGCCACGCGGCGGCGATCAGGCTATGATCAGGCTGACTGCCTCGACGCGCCCGGTCTTTGCCCAGAAGATCAAGCAATTGCCGGAACTGCGTGCGCAAGCCCGCCTCGCCAGAAGCGCGTTGGCGCAGCACAGTGGCAAGGCGATCATCAAAAAACAAATGGCACTCCCTACCGGCCCATCGGCCCGAATCGCAGGCATCGGCGCCCCGCATAGGACGCTCATAAACAGGTTCGTCCTTATCGTTCTATCAGGATGGCGCAATTGGTACACGCAGCCGTGCGAGGCGCGTTGCAAAGCGGGACAATTGCTGGCAGACCTAATAATATTAGCCAAGCGAGCCGCCCGGTGCGCTTGATATTACTTTTTGATCATATCGCACGTGGCGTTGCCGCCTGGTGAATGGCGCGGTGCTGGAGGAGCTTAAGCCGAGTGGCCAATCTGGACGAAATCGACCGCCGCCTGCTGTCAGAATTGCAGACGGAAGGCCGCGTAACCAATGTTGAACTGGCGCAGCGTGTCGGGCTTACCGCGCCGCCGTGTCTGCGGCGTGTGCGCGGGCTTGAAGAAGACGGGGTAATCCGCGGTTATCACGCCGATCTCGATCCGTCGAAGCTGGGCTTTGCGATCACCGTGTTCGCGATGGTCAGCTTGAAAAGTCAGGCCGAAAGCGCGCTGCGCGAGTTCGAAGAACACATGCGCGAACTGCCCGAAGTGCGCGAATGCCACATGCTCAACGGCGAAATCGACTTTATCCTCAAGATCGTGAGCAAGGATTTGCAGAGCTTTCAGGAATTCCTGACCGGCAAACTCACGCCTGCGCCCAATGTCGAAAGCGTAAAAACCTCGCTGACGATCCGCACCGCCAAACAGGTGCCCGGCGTTCCGTTGTGAGCGTGGTTTCCTTCCCTAAACATAAGTAGGGCATATCAGCGCCCACCGCCGATCCCCCAACATCGCCGCAAAAGGCTAAAGCCACTGCGCCATATCGTCCCGCCAAACATCCACCATTGGCCATTGCTTGGGTCGGGCAATTTTCAAGAAAGTTGGATCGCGCATCGGAGTCGTGGTCTACTTCCCTATTGTTACCCGTAACTTTTTGAGCCTAGCAGCAACATCGTGATTCCGGTTCGGCCCCTTGGCAACGGCTCAAGGCGATGGCCGAAGCTTATCCGCAATGTAGCACTGCCAATCGTAGCGGCAGGCATAGATCATTGTGAAAGGCAACTGATCGTCCTTTTCGCGCTCGGCATCTTCAAAAATTCTTGCCTTGAAGGCGGCGAGCGCAGGCGCAAATTTGGATTGGTCTGCTCTTTCTGGCAGAAACTTCCAAACCAGATACTCGATAATCGCGGCTCTGCCTTCGTCGGGCGGGAGAAGGTTGAACGGAATCGTTTCTCCCTGCATCTCATGGGTTTCATGGCTGTTAACGGCGTTGCGCTGAAGAATGATGGCGCTAACGGCATTCAACACACCGAGCTGATGGGCGAAACTCTCGTCTTTCCCAGCGCGTCGCGCATAAGCGAAGCCAGTATCATAGGAATCACCGGCAGCCTCACGAAGCATCGCCTCGGCTTTAACCTTCGTTTCCCGCTGCAGTTCTGAAATCTGCCGTCGTTCTTCGCGCGTGGACTGGCGAACTGTTGGCGCACCTTTTCCCATAAAAAAGAAAAATAATACAATGCCTACAGCTACTGCAATCACCAGCCAAATCATAACATACCCCAGTCAACCACAGTGATAACTTTTGCTACCCTCAGCAACAAAAACACCAATCGGGAGGAAGAAAAGAGGTAGTGAATCTCTTCAATAGACCCTGAGCCAAGAGCAGTTTAATCCGCCCGCTGCGCCAGCCATTCCTCCAGCCACTTGATCGAATAGTCGCCGTTCAGCACATCATCCTGTCGCAGCAATTCCTGATGCAGTGGGATGTTGGTCTTGACCCCTTCGACCACCATTTCTTCGAGCGCGCGGCGCAGGCGCATGATGCAGCCTTCGCGGGTGCGGCCATAGACGATCAGCTTGGCGATCATGCTGTCGTAATAGGGCGGGATCCGGTATCCGGCGTAAAGCCCTGAATCCACGCGCACATGCATCCCGCCAGCCGCGTGATAATGGCTGACGAGGCCGGGCGAGGGGGTAAAGTTGAAGGGGTCTTCGGCGTTGATCCGGCATTCGATCGCGTGGCCGTTGAATTCCAATTCATCCTGCGTCACCGACAACGGACGCCCTTCGGCCACGCGGATCTGTTCGCGCACCAGATCAACCCCGGTAATCGCCTCGGTAACGGGGTGTTCGACCTGCAGGCGGGTGTTCATTTCGATGAAGTAGAACTCGCCGCCTTCCCACAGGAATTCGATCGTGCCCGCGCCGCGATAGGCCATGTCGCGCATCGCCTTTGAGCAGACTTCGCCGATCCGCGCGCGTTCTTCGGCGGAAATCACGGGGGAGGGGGCTTCTTCCAGCACCTTCTGGTGGCGGCGTTGCAGCGAGCAATCGCGCTCCCCCAGATGGATCGCGTTGCCTTGCCCATCGCCGAACACCTGGAATTCGATATGGCGCGGGTTGCCGAGGTATTTTTCGATATAGACCGTGGCATCGCCGAACGCGGCCTTCGCCTCGCTGCCTGCTTGCTGCATCAGGGTTTCGAGCTTTTCCTCGCTCTCGCACACCTTCATCCCGCGACCGCCGCCGCCGCTGGCTGCCTTGATGATCACGGGATAGCCCACGTCCTTGGCAATCCGCCGCGCTTCGTCAAAATCCGACACCGCGCCGTCCGAACCCGGCACCAGCGGCAGGCCCAATGCGCCCGCCGTGCGCTTGGCTTCGACCTTGTCGCCCATGGTGCGGATATGTTCGGGTTTGGGGCCGATCCAGATGATGTCGTGCGCTTCGACGATTTCGGCAAACTTGGCGTTTTCCGACAGGAAGCCGTAGCCGGGGTGGATCGCATCGCATTGTGCAACCTCGGCCGCCGAGATGATGTTGGCGATGTTGAGATAGCTGTCGGTCGCAGCGGGCGGGCCGATGCACACCGCGTGATCGGCCAGCCGGACGTGCATCGCATCAGCATCGGCGGTGGAGTGCACCGCCACCGTTTCAATCCCCATTTCATGCGCCGCGCGGTGGATGCGCAGCGCAATTTCGCCGCGATTGGCGATCAGGATACGCTTGATTGCCATGATCTTACGCGATCACGACAAGCGGCTGGTCAAATTCGACCGGCTGGGCATTTTCAACAAGAACCGCGGTGACGGTGCCTGATCGGGGCGCGGTGATCGGGTTCATCACCTTCATCGCCTCGACGATCAGCAGCGTGTCGCCCTGCTTTACCGCCTTGCCCACCGCCACATAGGGCGCTGCGCCCGGTTCGGGTGTGAGATAGCAGGTGCCGACCATCGGCGATTTGACCGCATCGGTCATGTCCGGCCCGGCAGCAGGCTCTGGCGCAGTCGGCGCAGCGGCCACCGGCGCAGCAGCCAGCGGTGCAGGCGCAGCCGCGTGAACCGGTGCTGCGACACTTCCACGCGACACACGAATCTTGCGGTCATCATCCTCAACCTCGATTTCGGTGAGGCCGGTTTCGTTGAGCAGTTCAGCGAGCTCGCGCACCAGCGCGGTATCGATGTTCATGCCCACTTTACGCCCGTTCGACTTGCCGCCTTGGCCCCCGTCGTTTGCCATGTATGTCCCTTGTTATGTGTAACGCCCGTGAAGCGCAGGGGACTATTGCCGCGAATTGCGGCTGGCAAGTGGCAAGGGGATATTTTGTGAAAGTCTGATGACTGGTCAGACGGTGCCGGCCGCCACGGCTTCGAGCGCGATGCGGTACGAATCCGCCCCATGTCCCTCAACCGTCATCGCGGCGGCCATGCCGACATAGGACAGGTGGCGGAACGGCTCGCGGGTCTTGGGATCGGAGAGGTGGACTTCGATCACCGGCGTGCGGATCGCCTTGATAGCATCAAGCAGCGCCAGGGACGTATGGGTATAGGCCGCCGCATTAAGCAGCACCGCGCGCGCGCCTTCCGCCTGCGCCTCGTGCAGCCAATCGACCAGCATCCCTTCGTGATTGGTCTGGCGCATCTCGATTTCGAGGCCCAATTCGCGGGCGCGGTCTTCGAGCATCCCGGCGATATCGTCGAGCGTGGTGGTGCCATAAATCTCCGGCTCGCGCGTGCCGAGGAGATTGAGATTGGGGCCGTTGAGGACGTAGACGAGGTTGGTCATGGGGTCAGTAGTGCTCGCGGCACTGCGCGATTTCAAGCTGCTGTGCGCCGTCCTTCCCCACAACACGATATACCAGCCGGTCGCGCTGGTTGATCCGGCGCGACCAAAACCCAGCCAACTCACCGCGCAAAGGCTCCGGTTTGCCTGAACCCTTGAACGGGTGGCGACGACATTCCTCGATTAGCTTGTTAAGCCGCAGCAGCGTTTTGCGATCGGTCTCGCACCAGTGCTGGTAATCCTCCCACGCATGGGCAGAGAAGACTAGGTTCACAGCTGGATCAATCCGCGCACCGTTCCTTCGCCGCGATCAAGCTGGGCAATGCTTTCGCGCAGCCGCCGCGCATTTTCCGGGCTGGCAAGGAGATGTTCGGTTTCGAGGATCGAATTCCATTCGGATAGCGAAACCATCACCACCGCCTCGCCATTGCGGCGGGTAATGATCGCCTCGGAACGATCCTCGACCACCTTGTCCATTACGGATTTGAGGTTTTTTCGCGCGTCGCTGTAGCTGAGGACTTCCATCGGTAATCTCCTTGTGTCGCAATATGTACATCATCTTGTACAAACGCAAGGTGAATGCTTGCCTACCGATCCACGCCCTTGACCTTCCCCCACTGGCGCGCTGCGGTGTAGCCGAGATACCCGGTGCCAAACAGCGCGTAGAGCGGTTCGGGCAACCCATTCAGATAGGCGTTCATTCCTGCGGCAATATCGCTCGCCGCCGACGGGTGGAACGCGCTCAGCACGCCCATCGGCAGCGCGGTGAGCAGCAGGATGTACATTACATAGAGAAAGCTCGGGCGGGCGCGGCTGGTCCAGGGGTCTTTGGAATTGGCCTCGGCCACAATTGCCTGCAATTGCGCCTCGATCATGCGCATTTCCTGCGTGCCCTCAAGCGCGATCAGTTCGAGCTTGGCCTTGGCCTGCGCTTCCTTGTCGGGAATGATCTTGTCGATGATCGAGGAAATCGGGCCGATCAGCACGTCGAGTAGGGCCATGATATGCGCTCCAGTGAATGAGTCGCATAAAAATGACCAAATCGGTTAAAGTAGGAAAGATAATTAACCGATTACTCGCCATCTTCGGCCAGCAGCCGCTGCGCCAGCGCCAGATGGGGGCGATCAAGCATCGCGCCGTCCATTGCCACCACGCCTGCGCCGGGATGATCGGCAAAGGCTTGCACCACCGCGCGGGCATGGGCGAGTTCGTCCTCGCTCGGCGAGAAGGCCGCGTTGATCGGATCGACCTGCGCCGGGTGGATCGCCAGCATCCCGCGAAAGCCTGCCGCGCGCACGCCGCGCGCGCGCCGCTCCAGCGCTTCAAGGTCGCGGAATTCGGGCTGCACCGTCTCTATCGGTGCAACGCCCGCTGCCGATGCGCCGATCAGGCACAGGCTGCGCGCCAGTTCGTACGTATGGGCATATTCGCCGTCGGTCCCGCGCTGCTCGCGCGCGCCCAAGGCTGAGGACAAATCCTCCGCCCCCCAGCTCATCGCCGCCAGCCGCGCCTTGCCCGGATAATCGCCCGCATAATCCCCGGTGCGGAACATCGCCGCCGCTGTCTCCGTCACCAGCGTGGCGATCAGCGTGCTGCCTTGCGAGATGCCGTGCGCGGCCTCCAATGCGGTAAGATAGTGGTGCAACTGGGTGATATCACCCGCGCCTTCGGCCTTGGGCAGGAACACTCCGCCAGGCTGTGCAGGGATGATCGCGGCGAGATCAGCGATGCAATCGGCCGTCGAAATCGGATTGATCCGCACCCACAACCGCACGCGATTATCCGATCCGCCGATCTGCTCGGCCACCAACACCCGCGCGGCGGGCTTGCTTTCGGGCGACACCGAATCTTCAAGATCAAGCAGCGCGATATCGGCGTTGCTCGCCGCTGCCTTAGCCATCTTTTTCTCGCTATCGCCGGGCGCGAACAGCCATGATCGCATTTTGGGCAGCGCGGGGCGGGTAGCGGTGTGGGCCATGGGACAATCCTCTTGTTGCCGCACGCTTACGAAGCGCACCGCCTAAGAACAAGACCGCTGTTGATTGGGGCTGCCGGTCAATGGCGCAATTCGTCCGCGTGCCAAGCAGCTTGAACGGTAAGTCCCGGTTGACATTCGAGTGGAGTTCGGTCAATTTCCCCAAACCTCTGGATAGAGGATGAAAAGAAGCCTGAGATGGTTTCGGTGATCGAGCTGCTGAGAAGTGGCAAACAAGCTGGGATGCCAGCCTTTTGCGCGCAGTTGTGCGTTCGATAGTCCGAGACCAGTCTCTTCAACTGAAGGACTGGAAATGACTGCTACCTCAAAACTCATTATCCGTTTCGCTCTCGTCGCTGAGCAACCTAGTTCGCGCGACGAAGAGCGGTTGAGCAACGTGTCTAACGAAAATTCAATCGCAGGCATTAAGCGCTACACGGGCTTCGTTCGTGGACGCGATTTATATGGCCTTTTTGACCACGTCTCGCTCGAGGCAAACCCCCGTGCTGCCAAGGTCGGCAGTGTGACCCATGCGATCATCGCGTCGCTTGACGAAACGCCGGACCTGTTTCCGTTCAAGTCAAAAGGGATCCTGATTGGGACTGCCGGCTATGAAGCGCTTCAGCGGAACCGCTTCGAATTGAACATTGAAGATCCGGCATCTGAAGGCATCCTCGACGGTGGCCACAACATGCTCGCGATTGGCCTCCACATGCTTTCTGCGGTCGCAGATGAGCGGGAATTGAGCCGCATCTCGCTATGGGATGAAATGAAGGATCTGTGGGAGAAATACAGAAGCGATCTAGAAGAGGTGAAGGATTTGTTCGAATTCCTTGTTCCTGTTGAACTTCTTGTCCCTTCGGATCCCACTGATGATCGCGCCGTCCAGAAATTCGAGATGTCGGTTCTCGATATCTGCGCGGCACGCAACAACAACGCGCAGCTCACTCAAGAAACCAAGTCCAACAAGCTTGGCTTCTACAACGAAATTCGAGAGCGTCTTGATCCTGTCATTGCGGCAAGGGTTGAATGGAAAAGCAACGAATGGGAAAGTAGTGAGGCGCGCCCTATCAAGGTCCGGGATCTGCTGGCTCTCGCCTGGATCCCGTTGAACAAGGCCAATGAAGCGGGCCTGCTTCCCTTGGATATCAGCGTAACGCCGCAGAATATTTACCGTAACAAAGGTGAGTGTTCGAAGCAGTTCGACAAATTGATGCTCAATGAGGGAGTTTCTGCCCCTATTGCGGGTGAGGGCCCGACTCATGAGTTGCACAATGACACAGTAAAAAGCTGTTTCGACGTGCTTGCCGAACTACCTGCTCTATACGACCAGATCTACGAAGATTTTCCTGAAGCATATAACGCTAACAATTACCGCTTTGGATCGAGCGCTATTGTAAAGATCTACGATCCGGTAAAGAGGGAAACTGCGAAGGACAAGACTGCATACGTCGCCACGAGGCCTACTACCCACTTCCTCAATAGGCCTGTGATCTACCGCTATCCCGACGGTCTCATTATGCCTTTGGTTTATGGATTGAAGGGTCTTTTGGAGGTCGATGAGGATCGCATCGTGTGGGCTACCGAGCCGAGGATGTTCTTGAAGCGCTATCTCAAGGACATCGCTGGGGCATATCGCCTAGTGCTCGATATGGCTCGGTTCGATCCGCAGAAGCTGGCGAAGAACCAAGCCAGCCACGAATTCGCCGTTGGTGAATTTGAAAAGGCACTCATGAAGCATCAAGCGAGTAGGGCAGTGCTCGATAAGTAGCAGCCGAGCGGGCCGCTGGCATTACGGCTGGCGGCCCTTTCCATGAGGCCGGTAGTGACGGCAAAATCCGCGATGTGCGTCGAAAGCCGAAGATGCGACCGCCGCGCCAAGGATGGAGGCCTACCCCTAGGGCGAGCCTTGTTTGTGGTGACCAATAGAAGGCATTCGCCAGCGAGCACGAATTCGTGCAGGGGTGCCAGTTCGGCTGCGCAATCTTACACAACCCTTATCTAGCGATTACAGACCGCAAACAGGTGGCTATCGCCACCCGCTTAGGTGCTTGTATTTAATAGAAATCCATTGGTCGGGACGAGAGGATTCGAACCTCCGACCCCCACACCCCCAGTGTGATGCGCTACCAGGCTGCGCTACGTCCCGTTCCAGTGGAGCGGGGCCTATAGGGCGCGAGTTTGGGGCTGGCAAGCGGGTTTGCCCAGTTCGTAACCGTGTTGCGTCCATGCACCGTTCTTGCCCCCTTCCGATTGCGGGGTGCTTGCATTGCTGCTAGGCGCGCCCACTTGGATGCAGGGCCAAGCCGAACTGCCGCGCTTCAGGGTACGGCAAGGGGTGGCCTCGCACGTGTTTAACAAGATTCTGACGGGCTTTATCGCATGACCTTAGATTTTCTTGCCGCCGCCGCTGGTGCAGGCGCTGCCGGGCCTCCTTCGTGGATGAGCTTCCTGCCCATCGTTGGCATGATCGCGTTCTTCTGGTTCCTGGTCATCCGCCCGCAGATGAAGCGGCAGAAAGAACATCAGACCAAGATCGCTGCGGTAAAGAAAGGCGATCAGGTCGTCACCGCCGGGGGTCTGGTGGGCAAGGTGTTGAAGGTTGACGATACCTATGTCGAATTGGAACTGGGCACCAATGTCCGCGTCAAGGCGGTCAAGGCCACCATCGGCGACATCATCCCGCCGGGCGGCACGCCGGCCAATGACTGATCCGATCACGGGTCGATCTTCTCCTGTGCCTGTGAAAGCCTGACGCAATGCTTGATTTCCCCCTTTGGAAAAAGCTCTGGCTGTGGGGCCTGACATTGGCCGCTGCGGTGCTGGCGCTGCCATCGCTGTTCAATGTGTCGGGGCTGGACTGGCCATCGGCTTTGCCCAATCCGCAGGTCAATCTCGGGCTTGATCTTGCGGGTGGGTCGCACTTGCTGCTTGAAGCCAGAGCGGCAGATGTGCGCGTCCAGCGGCTTGAGAACATGGAAGAAAACGTCCGCCAGCTGATGCGCAATGCCAAGCCGCGCATTCGCATCGGTGACGTGTCGACGGGCGAGGGACGGATGTCCTTCATGCTTGAAAGCCCCGCCGATATTGATCGTGCGCGCGGGCTGATCGAACCGTTGATGCAGGGCGTGAACCTGACGCGGGAATGGGATCTGTCGGTGGTGGACGGGCAGCGCATCGTGCTTGCGCCGACTTCGGCCGGGATCGACACCGCGCTGGATGACGCGATGGAAAGCGCCACCGAAGTGGTGCGCCGCCGGATCGACGAACTCGGCACGCGAGAGCCGACCATCATCCGGCAGGGCGATACCCGGATCGTGGTGCAGGTGCCGGGTCTGGAAGACCCCGAAGCGCTCAAGAACCTGCTTGGCCAGACCGCGCAGCTCGAATTCAAGATGGTGGATCTCAACGCCCTGCCCGAAAATGTGCAGGCCGGTGTCGCGCCTGCGGGTAGTGAGATTTTCCCCTATGCCCCGGGCACCCCGCAGGCAGGCCAGTTTGAGGCGGTGCGGCGATTGGGCGGCATTCGCGGGGACAGTCTGACCGGCGCGCAGGCCGGGGTTGACCCGACCAGCAATCAGAACGTCGTCAACATTACTTTTGATGCCCAGGGCGGGGCGAAATTTGCCAAGCTGACCACCGAGAACGTCGGCAAACCATTTGCGATCATTCTGGATGGGCAGGTGCTGTCTGCCCCCAATATCAATGAACCGATCATCGGCGGACGCGCGCAGATTTCGGGAAGCTTCACCCCGGAAAGCGCGAACAACCTGGCGATTTCGCTGCGGTCAGGCGCGCTGCCGGTGCCGCTGACGGTGGTGGAAGAACGCACTGTCGGGCCAGACCTTGGCGCGGATTCGATCCGGCGCGGGCTGCTTGCCATGGCGGTCGGCAGTATCGCGGTGATTGTTTTGATGGTGGCGAGCTATGGCCGCTTTGGCATATATTCGACCATCGCGCTGGTGTTCAACGTGTTGATGCTGCTTGGCATCATGGCGCTCGGCAACTTCACGCTGACGCTGCCGGGGATCGCGGGCTTTGTCATCACCATCGGCGCAGCGGTGGATGCCAACGTGCTGATCAACGAACGCATCCGAGAAGAACGTGCGCGCGGCCGCAAGGTGATTGCCGCAGTCGAAACGGGTTACAAGGAAGCCAGCCGCGCTATCTGGGACGCCAATATCACCAACTTCATCGCCGGTGTGGCGCTGTTCGCATTCGGCTCTGGCCCGGTCAAAGGCTTTGCCGTCGTGTTGGTGGTTGGGTTGTTCACCTCGGTGTTCACCAGCATGGTTCTGACCCGCATGTGGGTCGCCGGATGGCTGCGCAAAGCGCGCCCCGCTGACATTCATATTTGAGGAGCGAGCGACCGATGAAACTGCTCAAGCTGGTTCCCGACAATACCAACATCAAATTCCTGAAACTGCGCGTCCCGTTCTTTGTGGTCAGCATTGTGCTGATCGTGGGAAGCTGGGCGGCGGTGCTGGTGAATGGACTCAATTTCGGGGTCGATTTCGCCGGCGGTCAGGAAGTCCGCATAACCTTTGAGGAACGCGAGGTCGCGCCGATCCCGTCACTGCGTGAGCTGGTGGGCGGGCTGGGTTATGGCGAACCGGTGGTGCAGGAATTTGGCGGGCCGAACGCGGTGTCGATCCGGGTTGCACTGCCCGAGGGGACAGAGGACACGCCCGGCGCTGCCACCGCCATCGGTGCCAAGGTGATCGCCGCGATTACCGAGGAATACCCAGACGCGCGCACGGACGGGAACGACACCGTTTCCGGCAAGGTTGCGGGCGAGTTTCGCAATTCAGCGATCCTCGCGTTGCTGGCCGCGATGGCGGCGGTGTCGGTGTATATCTGGGTGCGGTTCGAATGGCAGTTCGGCGTGGGCGCAATGTTTGCGCTGGTGCATGACGTGTCGGTAACGCTGGGCCTGTTTGCTTTGACGCAGATGGAGTTCAGCCTCCAGATCGTCGCCGCGATCCTTGCGATCATCGGCTATTCATTGAACGACACCATCGTGGTTTATGACCGTATCCGCGAAAACCTGAAGAAATATCGCAAGATGCCGCTGCCCGAACTGCTTGATCTATCGGTCAATGAAACGCTGGCGCGCACGATTATGACCTCGCTGACGCTGTTCGTAGCGTTGATACCGCTATTGATCTTCGGCCCGCCAAGCCTGTTCGGCATGGTCGCGGCGATCACTGCGGGCCTGTTCATCGGCACCTATTCGAGCGTCTATATGGCTGGCCCGCTGCTGATCTGGATGGGGGTAACATCGAACAGCTTTGTCCCGCAGGAAACCGCGATGGACCGTCAGGAAAAGATCGCCCGCGGAGAAGTCTGAGGGGCAAGCGTTTCAGGTCGCGCCTGCCAGTCTTTCGTAATGCGCGGCCAGCGCGGCGGCGTTGGCTTCCCAGCTGAAATCTTCCGTCAACGCGGCCACCGCTTCGCGCGCGGGCGGGTTGTTCAAAACGGCGTTGATCCCCGCCGCCACGGCTTCGGGATTGCGCGCCACCAGTCGCCCAGCGGTGTCGCAGGTGATGATCTCGCGCGCCCCGCCGACATCGCAGGTGACGACCGGGGTGCCGCAGGCCAGCGCCTCGACCCAAGCATTGGCCAAGCCCTCGCTCACCGTCGGCAACACCATCACGTCCGCCGCCGACAGGATCAGCGGCATCAGATCGTGGTCGATCGACCCGGCAAAATGAACGCGGTCTGCCACGCCCTCGCTAATCGCCAGCGCGCGCAGGCGGGCCTCGTCCTCGCCCTTGCCGATCAACACCAGCCGTGCGCCGGGGATGTCGCGCAGCGCCGCAATCGCGATTGCCAGACCCTTGCGTTCGATCAGCGCGCCGACGCAGGCGAGCAGCGGGGCATTATCGGGCATGGCAAAGCCGATCTCGCGCGAAAGCTGGTTGCGCAATTGGGTATGGCCCAGCGGGCGGAACCGGTCACGGTCAAGCCCGGTGTAATGCAGCGTGATCTTGCCTGCATCCATGCCCATCGCGGCCATCTGACCGGCAAGATCGCGGCTGACGGCAAGCAACCCGGTGGCAGCGCGCGCGGCGTCAAGCATCTGCTGGCGGGCAAAATCCCGACTTCCCCAGAAACTGATATCGCTACCGCGCGCCTTGATCGACAGCGGCAGGCCAGTTGCCTGTGCGATGTCCGCAGCGGCGGGGCCATCGGGGAAGAAGAACTGCGCATCGAGAATATCGATAGGTGTCGCCGCGTGGATATGCCGCGCCAGCGGCAGCACCGCACGGGCGATGGCAGCGGCGTTGCGGCGCGCGCCGATGCGCGGGATCAGCGTGAAATGCGGGCGGTGAATGGTAACGCCATTTTCGACGCTCACCGGGGCAAGTTCCGCCAGCGGGCGGTAGCGCCCCAGCGCCAGCGGGGGGAGGCCGATCGGATTGACCACCGTCACCCGCCAATCGCCGCGCTTGGCCAGTGCCTCCAATGACCGCGCAACAAACGTCCCGAACTGCGGATTGACCGCGTTGGGATAGAGCGTGGACAGGGCGACAACGTGCTTCATCGGGCACGGCTTTACCACGCGCGGGTTAAAGCGGCCTGACCAGCATGATCGCAGTTGCAATCCACGCCGGATTATCGACCACCACCTGTTTCTGCCCTGCGCCCGGCGGCAGCAACCCGACCAGCGTGCCGCGCCGATCGATCAGCCGCCCGAAAGCAAACCGCCCGCCGGGCCGTGGGACAAGGCAATCTCGGTTCATGGCGCGGGTTAGGGCAGCCGGTGCGGTATCGGGATTGAACGGCTGGAGCCAGATCAGATCGCCGGGGCGATATTCGCCGACGCTTTGCGTCACGGTGAGCACCAATGGCGCGGGCGCATCGGGATCGGTGGCAAGATCGCTCGGCAACACGGCATCGCGCGCGGTGGTCAAAGCCTCTGGCCCCGCAGCGGTAAGTTCGGCCACGATCCGGGCGGGATCGGCACTGTCCGCGCGCATTAGGCTGGCCGGATCAACCCCGAGCGCGGCGGCAATGCGGTTCATCCAGTTGAGCGAAAGGCTGCGCATCCCGGTTTCCAGCCGCCCGATGGTCTGCGCGGTGGTTGGCGGATCGCAGGCGGCTGCCAGATCGGCGAGCGTCAGGCCCTTGGCTTTGCGAAGGTCTCGGATGCGGTTGGTCATGGCGTGCCTTATCGTTTAACCGGATTGGTTTGTTCTTTCCTACAGACACGCCGCCTTGGCAAGTCGCAATCCGTCATTCAACGGAAGGAATTGCCATGAAACGCGAACTGGTCGAACGTGAACTCACCCCCGAAGGCCCAAGCCGGGGGCAGGGCATCAAGGGCCCCCGGCCTTCGCGCACCGTCACCGTCAATCTTGCTGAATCCCCGCTGGCATGGTTGCACGCGCGCGGGCATTTGTCCGATCACTTGCGCGACGCAGGCGAGGCGCTGCGGGCTGATTACGAACGCGCGCAGCTTTCTGCCAGCATCACCATGCGCTGGGATGCGGTGCGGGTGAAATCGACCGGCGAGCGCGGCCTATCCCCCAACGAACGCCAGATCGCCGCGCGCCAGCGGTTCGATGGCGCTATTCGCGCGGCGGGCAGGGGGCTGGAGGACATCCTGTGGCGCGTGGTGTGCGCTGGCGTGGCGCTGCCCGAGGCTGAAAAGAGCCTTGGCTGGCCAACAAGAAGCGGCAAACTGGTGCTCAAAATCGCGCTGGAGCGGGTGGCGGATTATTATCGCATTACCTGAAAGCGCGCGCGGTCAGCCTTCGATCTGTTCGGCCAGCATCAGCCAGCGTTCTTCCGCCGCGTCGCGTTCTGCCCGCGCGCTGGCTATGCCTTGACTGATGGTTGCGAACCTTTGGGGGTCTTTTGAGTATAGTTCGGGGTCGCCTAAAAGCGCCTCGCCCCGTGCTATTGCAGTTTCCAGTTCCTCGATCCGGGCTGGCAGGATCTCGTAATCGCGCTGATCCTTGTAGGAGATTTTGGGCAGTGAGGCGGGCTTGCCTGTTGTGAGTGTGCTAGCCCCGTCCAGGGGGCCTCTAGGTTGCGCTTGACGGGTGCTAGACCCCGTCTTGGTCGGCGTTGACGGCTGCTTGCGCTTCGCCTCCCAATCGGCATAACCGCCTGCAATAATGTCCACCTTGCCCGATCCGTCGAGGCCAAGCGTCACCGTCACCGTGCGGTCGAGAAAATCGCGGTCGTGGCTGACGATCAGCACGGTGCCGTCGAAATCAGCGATCACTTCCTGAAGCAAATCAAGCGTTTCAAGGTCAAGGTCATTGGTCGGTTCGTCCAGTACCAACAGGTTGGCGGTGCGGGCAAATTCGCGCGCCAACAGCAGGCGGGAACGCTCGCCTCCGGACAGAATGCCGACTTTCGTGTCGACGAGGCCGGGATCGAACAGAAAATCCTTGAGATAGGCCTGAACGTGCTTGCGCACCCCGCGCACATCGATCCAGTCGCCGCCCTCCGCTAGAATCTGACGCACCGTGGCACCCGGTTCGAGCAGCTTCCTCTGCTGGTCGATCATCACGCCCGACAGCGTGCGCGCGTGGGTAACGCTGCCGCTATCAGGCTCCAGTTCTTTGGTGAGCATTTTCAGCAATGTAGTCTTGCCCGCGCCGTTGGCGCCGACGATCCCGATGCGATCGCCGTTCTGAATGCGCAGGCTGAACGGCTTGATGATCGGGTGGTCATCATAGGTCTTGGAAATGCCCTCCGCCACGATCACCGACTTCGATTTGAAGTCGTCATCGCTGGAAAGCTTGAGCTTGGCCGTGCCCGCGCCCGAAATCATCGATGCCCGCGCCGCGCGCATCTGGAACAGCTTTTCCAGCCGCCCCTGATTGCGCTTGCGCCGCGCGGTGACGCCGCGTTCGAGCCAATGCGCCTCGATCTTCAGCTTGGCGTCCATCCGTTCGGCCGCGCGGGCTTCTTCGGCATAGACCTGTTCTTCCCACGCCTCATATCCGCCAAAGCCGATATCCTTGCGCCGCAAGGTGCCGCGGTCGAGCCACAGTGTCGCGCGTGTCAGACGGGTGAGGAAGGTGCGATCATGGCTGATGGTGATGAACGCCCCGCGATAACGGGTCAGCCAGTCCTCAAGCCAATCGATCGCGGACAGATCGAGGTGGTTGGTCGGTTCATCCAGCAACAGCAGATCGGGATCCTGCGCCAGGGCGCGGGCAATCGCCGCGCGCCGTCGTTCACCACCGCTGGCGGTTTCCGAAAGGCGGCTCATGTCGATGCCAAGCTGGCCCGCAATCGCTTCAACTTCGTGCTCTGCAGGGGCGTCATCGCCGGCAAGCGCAAAGTCCATCAGCGTGCCGGGGCCGGAAAAGTCGGGTTCCTGTTCCAGAAACACGATCCGTGTTCCCGGCTTTACCCCGCGCTGGCCGCGATCTGCATCGATGCGTTCCATGATCAGTCGCAGCAACGTGGTCTTGCCCGCGCCGTTGCGGCCGATCAGCGCAAGGCGATCACCGGGAAGCACGTGCAGATCAATCGGCGGGGTGCCACTGTCAGGCGTCGGCCCGCCAAACAGCCAGCGCCCGCCTTGTTGCAGGGCGAGCCCTTCGAACGAAAAGATAGGAGGTTGCGCCATGCGAAGCGCCACCTAGGGGCTTGCAGCCTGTGCCACAACCCCGCACGGCAACGCAGCGCAATGAGGCGGTTCAGTCCTGCGAAAGCTCGCCCGGTGCAGGGGGCGGGCGAATTGGAGGAACGCAAAATGATCCGACCCGCAATGACTATGCTTGCTGCCAGTGCGCTGGCCATCCCTGCCCACAGCCTTGCCGCCGCCGAAATCGCAATCAGCGCCGATGGCCCGGTGGTCGAACTCAACGTGTTCGAAAGCGTGTCCGTCGCGCCCGACATTGCCACCATCGGCGCGGGCGTGACCAGCGAAGCACCGACAGCGACCGAAGCGCTGCGGCAAAACTCAGCAGAGATGCAAAAGGTGATCGCGCGGATCAAGGCGCTGGGCGTGGCGGACAAGGATATCCAGACCACCGGCATCAACCTGAACGCGATGTATGATTACAATCAGGAAGAGCGGCGACAGGTGTTCCGCGGTTATCAGGCGTCGAACCGGGTGAGTGTAATTCTGCGCAAGATCGACGATGCAGGCAAGGTGCTTGATGCGCTGGTTGCGGCAGGCGCGACCGATCTTAACGGCCCCAGTTTCTCGATCGAGAATGACGAAGACGCCAAGGATACCGCCCGCAAGCGCGCAATTGAACGCGCGCAGGCGCGGGTGCAGGCCTATGCTGACCTGTTCGGCTATGACGGCGCGAAAGTGTTGGCGATTGCTGAAAGCATCGAAGGGCGGGGGGCGATGCCCGAAATGGCGAAGATGCGCGTTAGTGCTGACATGGCCGCTGCCGCGCCGCCGGTGCAGCCAGGGATGGTGTCCACCGGGATCAGCATCACCATCAAATACGAGTTGGTGAAAGATACACCCGCTGCGTCCCAGCGATAAATCATTCACGGCTTGTTCAATGGGCGCGGCCTAGGCATGGTTTTGTCATGAAAACCATCCAATCCTTGTTTCCAGGTTGCATCGCAGCGCTCGCGCTGGTGGCTATCAGCACGCCAGCGACTGCGCAGGATCAGTCGCGCGGCGATCAGGGTGAGGCCCGGCGCGAAGCGCGCGCTGGCACGCAATTGCCCCTGCGCGAAATCGAACGGCGCATCCTGCCGCAGATGCAGGGCAGCGAATATCTTGGCCCCGCGTATGATTCCACGGCGCGTGCCTACCGGCTCAAATTCATCCGCGATGGCCGGGTGACCTATGTCGATGTTGATGCCCGAACGGGGCGGATCATCGGTCGTTCGCGCTGATCGGCTGACTGCTATGCGCGATCATCGGGGGAAAGCGTCAGCTTTGGGGCATGGCCCTTGCTTGACGCGTTGTTTCCGAAAGCGCACGACCCAGCCAATAACAATGCAGGAAAATGGTGGATTATGCGCATTCTGATCGTCGAAGACGAACCGACCCTCGGCGCGCAGCTCAAATCGACGCTGGAACAGCAGGGCTACGCCGTCGATCTGTCTGCCGATGGTGAAGACGGGCACTTCATGGGCTCGACCGAAGATTATGACGCGGTGGTGCTCGATCTCGGCCTGCCCGAAATTGACGGGCTGACCGTGCTTGGCATGTGGCGGCGTGAGGGGCGCACTTTCCCGGTGCTGGTCTTGACTGCGCGCGATAGCTGGAGCGACAAGGTTGCCGGGCTTGATGCAGGCGCGGATGATTACCTTGCCAAGCCGTTCCAGACCGAGGAACTGATTGCCCGCCTGCGCGCGCTGATCCGCCGTGCTTCGGGCAATACCTCGTCCGAATTGACCGCAGGCGATGTGCGGCTGGACACGCGTTCGGGCCGGGTGACGCTGAGCGGTGAGCCGGTCAAACTGACCGCGCAGGAATACAAACTGCTGTCCTATCTGATGCATCACAAGGGCAAGGTGGTGAGCCGCACCGAACTGATCGAACATATCTACGATCAGGATTTCGACCGGGATTCGAACACCATCGAAGTGTTTGTCACCCGTATCCGCAAAAAACTTGGCGCAGACGTGATAACGACCATCCGTGGCCTTGGTTACAGCCTCGACGACCCCGCCGACGCACCGCGCGCCTGAGGCGTCGGGCACGGGCGGCGACGCGCAAACGGCCTTGCCTGAAGGTGGGGCTGTCGCTGTGCCGGACGGCGTGACCGGGCCGCCAAGCTCTACCCCGCTCGCCAGCCTCGCCCGGCGGATGGGGCTTATCGCGGCGGGCTGGATCTTTGTGCTGCTGCTGGTCGGCGGCGTTGCGCTCGAACGGATGCTGACCACCCAGGTTGAATCCAATTTCGACGAACAGCTTGAATATATTCTCACCGCGATGATCGCCTCGGCAGAGATCGATCCCTTCGGTGAAGTCTGGTTCTATCGCACGCTGGGCGACCAGCGCTTCCTTGAACCGGGTAGCGGGCTGTATTGGCAGATCAGCGGCGGCGAATACGAACCGATCGCATCGCGCAGTCTATGGGATCGCACGCTCACGCTGCAGGGCGCTATTGGTGAGGGCGGGCATTTCGATAGCGAAGTCCATTTCCATAATTCAGACCAGTTCGCCGGTGAACCGCTGCGCATTGCCGAACGCACCGTGATCCTGCCAGGCAGCGAAACCCGCTGGACGTTTGCCGTGGCCAGCGCGACCGAGCAGATGGACACGCAGGTCGGGCGTGTGCGGCTGATCCTGATATGGAGCTTTGCGGTGCTGGGGCTGGGGCTGCTGGTGATGGCAACGCTACAAATCCGTTACGGCCTGTCACCGCTCAGACGGGTGCGTGCGGCAATCCAGAACTTGCGCACTACCGGCGCGAACCGGATAACCGAACCGCTCCCGCTGGAAGTGCAGCCGCTGGTAGATGAACTCAACGCGCTGATCGAACATTCCGAAAAACAGGCCGAGGAAGCGCGCCGCCATGCGGGCAATCTCGCGCACGCGCTCAAGACGCCGCTGACGGTGCTGACCAACGCGGCCACCGCGCGCGCGCCTGATCTGGGCGAGGCGGTGATGCGGGAAACGCGCACGATGCAGCGCCATGTCGATCACCATCTTGCCCGCGCGCGCGCTGTCGGCCGCCGCGCGGTTGGCCATGCCAAAACCAATGTGATGGGCTGCGCCGAAGCTGTGCGCCGTGCGGTTGAGCGGCTTCACCCGGATGGCCGCCTTGATATCGCCGGAAGCCGTTCGGCGACTGTCGCGCTCGAACGGCAGGACTTGGATGAACTGCTCGGCAATCTGATCGAAAACGCCGCGAAATATGGCGGAGGCAGTGTTTTTGTCACGATCGACCCCGATGAGGACGAGGCTCCACGCGATCCGAAGCAGTGCCTGATCTGGGTGGAGGATGACGGGCCGGGTATTCCGGAGGCTGAACGTATCCGCATCTTTGATCGCGGGGTGCGGCTTGATACGGACAAGCCCGGCACGGGGCTGGGCCTGGCAATCGTGCGCGATGTCGCGGAAATCTACGGCGGCAGCGTGAGGCTGGGCACCAGCGAGGATCTGGGCGGTTTGCTGGTCGAATTGCGCCTGCCGCGCGCCGATTGAGGCGGGCGCGAAGGGTTTGCGGGATGTGCCGATAGTCAGGAAATGCGCGCGCGTTCGTGGTGGCGGATCACTTCGTCGATGATGAATCGCAGGAATTTTTCGGAGAATTCCGGGTCGAGATCGGCGTCTTCGGACAGTTTGCGCAAGCGGGCGATCTGGCGCGCCTCGCGATCAGGGTCGGCTGGCGGCAAAGTCACCTTCGCCTTGTATTCCCCTACCGCTTGCGTGATCCGGAATCGTTCCGCCAGAATGTGAATCAGCGCAGCATCGATATTGTCGATGCTTTTGCGGAACGCAGCGAGCACCCGGTCGGGTTCTGCGGGCGGGGCGGTGGGGTGTTGCGGTTGTTGCGGCATCGTGCGCGAAACTAGCAGCAAATCTGCGCTTGCCAAGCACGCTGAGGCCGCCCTAATGCCGCCAAAGCATGAGTGCTGATATCATTCCTTTACCGCGCAAGGCGCCGACACTCGATCCGATGCTGTCACTGACGGCGGCGGGCATGAATTGCGTCAACGCGGTTATCCTTGACCGGATGCAGAGCGAGATCCCGTTGATCCCGCGCCTTGCCGGCCACCTGATATCAGGCGGGGGCAAGCGGTTGCGGCCGATGCTGACGCTCGCCGGGGCTGAACTGGTCGGCTACAAGGGCACGCGCCATCACAAGCTCGCGGCAGCGGTCGAGTTTATCCACACCGCGACGCTGCTGCATGATGATGTGGTCGATGGCAGCGAGCTGCGGCGCGGCAAGGCGGCGGCCAATATCATTTTCGGCAATCCTGCAACCGTGCTGGTCGGCGATTTTCTGTTTAGCCGCGCGTTCGAACTGATGACCGAGGATGGGAGCCTGCGTGTGCTCTCGATTCTCAGCCGTGCCAGCGCGATCATTGCGGAAGGCGAAGTGTCGCAGCTGTCAGTTCAGCGTCAGATCAATACCAGCGAAGAGCAATACCTGCACATCATCGGTGCCAAGACCGCCGCGCTGTTTTCTGCCGCCAGTCAGATCAGCGCCGTTGTGGCTGAATGTTCCGAAGAACAGGAGCGCGCGTTAGAATCCTATGGCCGCAATCTTGGTGTTGCGTTCCAGCTGGTTGATGATGCGATCGACTACGATTCCGATGCTGCCGAGATGGGCAAGGAACAGGGCGACGATTTCCGCGAGGGGAAGATGACGCTGCCGGTGATCCTCGCCTATGCGCGCGGCGATGAGCAGGAACGGCAATTCTGGAAAGCGGCGATTATCGGCCACCGCACTTCGGACGAAGACCTGGCCCATGCGATTGCGCTGATCGCAAAGCACAATGCGCTTGAAGACACCCGCGAGCGCGCGCGCCACTTCGCGCACCGGGCGATTGATGCGATTTCGATCTTCCCCGATGGCAAGGCGCGTGCGGCAATGGCGGAAGCTGCGCAATTTGCAGTCGCGCGCGGGCACTGAGCGGGCTATCCGCCCGGGGTGATGCACCCCGATCTTCCCATCCACGCTGTCCTGCCCCAAATCCGCGCTGCCTTGGCGGGGCCGGGGGCTGGCGTGCTGATTGCGCCGCCGGGGGCGGGCAAAACCACCGCGGTCGCGCCTGATCTGATCGGGCAGAGTTGGTGCACGGGGCAAGTCATCATCACCAGCCCGCGCCGGGTTGCCGCCCGCGCTGCCGCCGAACGCATGGCCGAAATGCTGGGCGAAGCGGTGGGGGCGACGGTGGGCTACATTACAAGGCTCGACCGCAAAACGTCCGCCAAAACCCGCATTCTGGTCGTGACCGAGGCGATTCTGGTGAACCGGCTGGTCGATGATCCCGAATTGCCGGGCGTATCGGCGCTATTGTTTGACGAGGCGCATGAACGCAGCCTCGACAGCGATCTTGGCCTCGCGCTGGCGCTGGAGACCCGATCCGTTCTGCGTGAGGATTTGCGGGTGCTGGTGATGTCGGCCACCATCGACGGCGCGCGCTTTGGTCGTCTGCTGGGCGAAGGCGCGCCTGTGATCGAGAGTGAGGGCAAGAGTTTTCCGCTGACTATCAAGTGGCTTGGCAGTGATGCTGCACAGGCGATCGAGGACCGGATGGCAGGTGCAGTGCTGACGGCTTGGCGCGAGGAGCAGGGTGACATCCTCGCCTTCCTGCCCGGCGTGCGCGAGATTGAGCGGGTGCGTGAACGGCTGGAAGCGCGTCTGCCTGACGTGCCGATTCACTCGCTTCACGGCCAGATCGAGCCTGTGGCCCAGCGCGCCGCAATCCGCCGCGACAGCCAAGGTCGCTGCCGAATCGTGTTGGCCAGCGCGATTGCCGAAACGTCGCTGACATTGGACGGGGTGCGCGTGGTGGTCGATAGCGGGCTTGCGCGGCTGGCCGAGTTTGATCGGGCGGCGGGAACCACGCATCTTGTTACCCGGCGTGCCTCGCAGGCGTCAGCAACCCAGCGCGCGGGGCGTGCGGCGCGGCAGGGGCCGGGGGTTGCTTATCGGTTGTGGGAAGAGGCGGGCCATGCTGGCCGCCCCGAATTCGCAGCCCCTGAAATCGCCCAGGCTGACCTTGCCCCGCTGCTGTTGCGGCTGGCGAAGTGGGGGACGAGCGACCCGGCTGATCTGGCATGGCTCGATACTCCGCCTGAGGCCTCGGTAAGCGCGGCGCGGGCGGCGCTTGAGGCGCTGGGCGCGCTTGATGGGGCAGGGCGGATTACGCCTATGGGTGAAGCACTGTCCGCGCTGCCTATGGCACCCGATCAGGCGGCAGCGGTACTGCGAGGTGCGTGCGCAGGCCACGGCGAGGATGCGGCTCGACTGGTGATGCTGTTGCAGGAACGCGGGCTGGGCGGGCGCGGCGAAGACCTGATGCAGCGGCTTGCGCGCTGGCGCGGCGACCGTGCGCCGCGCGCTGTTTCGGCGCAGCGCATTGCGCAGGGGTGGGCCGGGCAGGCACTCAAACTTGCCGGGGCGATGGAGCACACGCCTGCCAATGATGCTGCAGAATGCCTCGCGCTTGCCCGCCCCGATTTCGTCGCCCGGCGGCGCGATGCTTCGGGCGAATACTGGCTGAGCGCAGGTGGACGCGGGTACCGGCTCGATCCCGCATCGCCGCTGGCGCGCGCCGAATGGATCGTGATTGGCGATGCCCAGGGTGAGGCCAAGGGCGCGCGCATCACCGCCGGGGCGCAGCTTGCACCCGAACGCGTGCCGGTGCTGTTTGCCAATGCAATGCAGGAACGCATTATAACTCGCTGGAATAATGACAAGGATCGGGTTGAGGCCCGGCGTGAACGGCGGCTCGGCGCGATTGTGCTCGCCAGCGTGCCCGAACCTGCGCCTGACACTGCGCTGTGTGTGGACATCCTTGTGGAGAAAGCTGTTGAGCGGCTGGGGGATATTCTCCCCGCCGGTTTTCTGGCCCGCGCACAATTTGCCGGGGTGGAGGCGCTTTCGGCCGAGGCGCTGGTTGAACGGGCGCAGGAGTGGCTCGCGCCGCTGCTCGCCGGGAGGCGCGATCTCGACCTTGCGTCGCATCGCTTTGGCGAGGCAGCGCTGGGCCTGCTCGACTGGAACCAGCGTCAGGCGCTTGACCGTGCCGCTCCCACCCAGTTCACCACGCCCGCCGATACGCGCCACGCGATCGACTACGCAGGTGACGATGCGCCGAGTGTTGAAGTGCGGGTGCAGGCGCTTTTCGGGCTGGATGCGCAGCCGATGATTGGCACCATGCCGCTGCTGCTCAAACTCACCAGCCCGGCAGGCCGTCCGATCCAGTCGACCCGCGACCTGCCCGGTTTCTGGCGCGGTAGCTGGGCTGATGTCGCCAAGGACATGAAAGGCCGCTATCCTCGGCATCGCTGGCCCGATCAACCATGGCTGGAAAAGCCGAGCCTCAAGACCAAAAATGCATTTAATCGAACCGATTCGTGATCTAAGGGGCATCCATGACCGCACGTATTTACCAGCAGCCCAAGCACGCGATGCAATCGGGCAAGGCCCATACTGATGAATGGGTGATCGAATTCGCTCCGTCCGAAGCGCGCTTTGCCGATCCGTTGATGGGCTGGACCGGCAGCAGCGACACCCAATCGCAGGTGCGAATGACCTTTCCCAGCAAGGATGCGGCCAAGGCCTATGCCGAGAAATACGGCATCACCGCGCGCATCCACGCAAGCCCGCCCAAGCGGCTTAAGCTGCAAGCCTACGCGGATAATTTTCGCTGAGTTGATTTTTCCCCAAAGCGCCGCCATATGCCCGTTCGGGAGTCGGGTGGACGTTTGCGTTCGCTCACCGGGTCAGGTCCGGAAGGAAGCAGCCCAGGTGAATTGCGGCGGGTCGCTCGGCTCCTTTTCCACCATTATCACTGCCATGCGCAGCATGACAAACGCGGCCCAAGCGCCTAGCTTTGTGTCATGAGCGATTCCAATCCCGATCTGCCTGAAGATACCACTGGCCCGACTGCGGCAGAACTGGAGGCGGCGGGGCAGAATGCGTTGTTCGGCGAGCCCGAACCCACGCCCGAGGCCGCTCCTGCGGTTCAGCCGGCCAAACCAGCCCCTGCCGCAACCAATCAACCCTATCGCGTGCTGGCGCGCAAATATCGTCCGCAAACCTTTTCCGAACTGATCGGACAGGAAGCGATGGTGCGCACCCTTGCCAACGCCATCGCGCGCGACCGGCTAGCCCACGCCTTTCTGATGACCGGCGTGCGCGGTGTGGGCAAAACCTCGACCGCGCGGCTGATCGCCAAGGCGCTGAACTGCGTTGGGCCGGATGGGAAGGGCGGGCCGACGATTGATCCATGCGGTGTGTGTGAGGCCTGCGTTGCGATTGCCGAAGGCCGCCATATCGACGTGATCGAGATGGATGCGGCATCGAACACCGGGGTCGATGACGTGCGCGAGATCATCGAACAGGTGCGCTACGCCGCGGTTTCGGCGCGCTATAAAATCTACATTATCGACGAAGTTCACATGCTGTCGCGCAATGCATTCAATGCCTTGCTGAAGACACTTGAAGAACCGCCGCCGCATGTGAAGTTCCTGTTTGCCACGACTGAGGTCGACAAGCTGCCGGTCACCGTGCTCAGCCGAACGCAGCGGTTTGACCTGCGCCGTATCCCCGCGCCGATGTTGGCAGAGCATTTTGCCAAAGTGTGCAGGCTGGAAGGAATCGAGGCCGATGCCGAGGCTCTACGGATCATCGCTGCGGCAGCTGAGGGGTCGGTTCGCGATGGGCTTTCGATCCTCGATCAGGCGATTGCCCATGCTGATCTGGATGGGGAGGGCAAGGTCACTGCCGCGCGGGTGCGCGATATGCTGGGGCTGGCGGACAAGAGCGCGCAGCGTCGCTTGCTCGGCCACCTGCTCGAAGGTGACGCCAAAGCGCTGCTCGCCGCTGTGGACGAACAATACGCGCTGGGGGTGGAGCCGCTGGCGCTGATCCGCGCGTTGATGGATCTGACGCATCGGGTCACGCTGGCGCAGGTGTCTGGCGGAGAGCCTGATGCCCCGGCCGAGGAAGAGCGCGCGGCGCTTGGAGATTTTGCCGCGCGGTTGGGAGCGGCCGAACTTCACCGTCTGTGGCAATTGCTGCTCAAAGGTCATGACGAAGTGCGCACTGCGCCCGATCCGCTGGTATCGCTACAAATGGCCTTGCTGCGCATCCTCCACGCAGGCCAGATGCCCGATCCGGGCAAGCTGGCGAAGCGGATCGAGGAATTGGCGGTGAGCGGGGTCGCGGCATCTGCCGTTCCAGCTGCACAAGATGCTACGCCTTCCGCGCCGCTCGCCACCGCTCCGGCGCTCGATTGGGCCGAACTGGTCGGCGAAGTTGATCGCGCCGGGATGCTGCACGTTGCCGAAGTCATGCGCAGCCGGGTGCGGGTGATTGAGTTGGCGCCTGAACGGGTGATGTTCGAACAGGCTGACAATTTCCCCGATGATCCCGCGCCCGAAATCCGCGATGCATTGTTCAAGGTGACGGGCAAGCGTTGGCTGGTCGAGCGCGGTTCTGGCACGGCACAGCCCAGTTTGCGTGAGACCATCGAATCAGAAGCGCGCGCCGCCGATGAACGCGTTCGATCCGACCCGCTGGTCAAGGCCGCGTTCGAAGCCTTCCCCGAGGCTGAGTTGCTTGGCGTAGAAGGCAACCTGGCGGTAGCTTCGGCCAGTCCCCCGTGGAATTAAGGAGACTTTCCCAATGAAATCGATGGAAGAAATGATGCAGGCTGCGCAGCAAGCCGCAGAAACGATCCAGAAGCAAATGAGCGAAATGCAGGTCAAGCTCGACAGCATCGAGGTTGAGGGCACCGCTGGCGGCGGATTGGTGAAAGTTCGCGCCAGCGCCAAGGGCCGCATTCTGGGGGTCAGTATCGACGACAGCCTGATGAAACCGGATGACAAGCAGATCCTCGAAGACTTGGTTGCCGCCGCCTTTAACGACGCGCGTGACCGGGCCGACCGGGTGTCCGAACAGCAAATGCGCGAGATGCAAGGTTCAATGGGCCTGCCGCCGGGGTTCAACCTGCCGGGGATGGGTTAAGATCAGCGAGCAAACGCAAAGGTTGGCAAAGCGCAACGGCTCCTGGCGGCCCGAAACCAGAGCTTCGCCGGGGTTCAACCTGCCGGGGGTGGGGTAAAGTGCGGGCCAGAGTCCACAGCTTAGCCTGCGTGCACCATTGCGGGCCGCGCGCCTGCTACCCATATTCACTGCAAAGGCAGGCCCAAACGGCCGCCGTGGACACAAAAATATGACTCAGACTTTCCCTCTCCTCCCGTTGCGCGACATAGTCGTTTTCCCCGGCATGGTGGTGCCGCTATTCGTCGGGCGCGATAAATCGGTCGCGGCGCTCGAAGCGGCGATGGCGGCGTCCAAGGACATCGTCCTGATTGCTCAGCTTGATCCGGGCTGTGATGATCCCGAGGGCGATGACCTTTATGACGTCGGCGTGATTGCGCAGGTGCTCCAACTGCTGAAACTGCCCGATGGTACCGTGCGTGTGCTGGTTGAAGGTAAGACCCGTGCAAAGCTCTCGGCGCTGGTCGATGAAGGTTCGCACGTCGTCGCCGAAGTCGATCTTATCGATCCCGACACAGTTTCGGGTAGCGAAGTCACCGCGCTGATGCGGCAGGTGGTCGAACAGTTCGGCGAATATGTGAAGCTCAACAAGAAGCTGGGTGAGGACGCCGGAGTAGACCTGTCCGATGTTGATGACGCGGGCCAGTTGGCCGATACCATCGCCGCGGCAATCAGCGCCAAGGTTTCCGACAAGCAATCGCTGCTGACCGAAACCAGCCCGTTGAAGCGGCTCGAACTGGTGATGGCCTTCATGGAAGGCGAATTGTCGGTCTTGCAGGTCGAGCGCCGCATTCGCGGGCGCGTGAAGCGCCAGATGGAAAAGACTCAGCGCGAATATTACCTCAACGAACAGTTGAAGGCGATCCAGAGCGAACTTGGCGGCGGGGACGGCGAGGACGGCAATGAAATCGCCGAACTGACCGAAAAGATCGCAAAGACCAAGCTATCGAAGGAAGCCAAGGCCAAGGCCCATGCCGAGCTGAAAAAGCTGCGTGCAATGCAGCCGATGAGCGCCGAGGCGACCGTTATCCGCAACTATCTCGACGTGTTGCTTGGTCTGCCATGGGGCAAGAAATCCAAGCTGAAGAAAGACATCGCCAAGGCGCAGGACGTGCTTGATGCCGATCACTATGCGCTGGAAAAGGTTAAGGATCGCATCGTCGAATACCTCGCCGTGCAGGCGCGCACCAACAAACTGAAGGGGCCGATCCTGTGCCTTGTCGGCCCGCCGGGGGTGGGCAAGACGTCGCTGGGCAAATCTATCGCGCGGGCAACGGGCCGCGAATTCGTGCGCCAGTCGCTGGGCGGGGTGCGTGACGAGGCGGAAATCCGCGGCCACCGGCGCACTTACATTGGCTCGATGCCGGGCAAGATCGTTGCCAACCTCAAGAAGGCCGGGACGAGCAATCCGCTTTTCCTGCTCGATGAAATTGACAAGCTCGGGCAGGATTTTCGCGGCGATCCGGCCTCGGCGCTGCTCGAAGTGCTCGATCCCGAACAAAACGGCAAGTTCCAGGATCACTACCTCGAACTCGATCTCGATCTTTCGGACGTCATGTTCGTGTGCACCGCGAACAGTCTCGATCTTCCGCAGCCACTTCTCGACCGGATGGAGATTATCCGGTTGGAAGGCTATACCGAAGACGAGAAGGTGGAGATTGCGCAGCGCCATCTGATCGCCAAGCAGGTCGAAGCCCATGGGCTGAAAAAGGGCGAATTCATCCTCACCGAAGAAGGCCTGCGCGACCTCATCCGCTACTACACCCGCGAGGCGGGCGTGCGCACCTTGGAACGCGAAATTGCCAAGCTGTGCCGCAAAAGCCTGCGCCGCATCCTTGAAAAGAAGGCTGCCAGCGTCACCATTACGTCCGAAAACCTTGGTGAATTTTCTGGCGTGCGCAAGTTCAAGCACGGTGTAAGCGAAGACGAAGCGCAGGTTGGTGCGGTGACGGGGCTGGCGTGGACATCAGTGGGCGGCGAATTGCTGACCATCGAAAGCGTCACTACTCCGGGCAAGGGGGAGGTCAAAACCACCGGCAAACTCGGCCAGGTGATGAATGAAAGCGTTTCGGCGGCATTCAGCTTCGTCAAGGCGCGCGCGCCAGCCTATGGCATCAAACCCAGTCTGTTTCAGCGCAAGAACGTGCATATCCACCTTCCCGAAGGCGCTGTGCCCAAGGATGGGCCGAGCGCTGGGGTCGGCATGGTCACCTCGATCGTGTCAACGCTGACCGGCATCGCGGTGCGCCCCGATGTCGCGATGACCGGCGAGGTGACGCTGCGCGGGCGGGTTCTGGCGATTGGCGGATTGAAGGAAAAGCTGCTCGCCGCGCTGCGTGGGGGGATCAAGACCGTCCTTATTCCGGAAGAGAACGTCAAGGATCTTGCGGAAATCCCGGCCAACGTAAAAGCGGGGCTGGAAATCATTCCCGTTAGCCACGTCGACGAGGTTCTGGCGCGCGCGCTGGTGGAGGCCCCGGTGGCGATCGAGTGGACCGAGGCAGATGACCTTGCGAGCCAGCCGGGCGCTGCCAACGCAGGAACAAATCTGTCTGCTTCGGACGTGCCAACCGCGCATTGAGCCGCTAGAACTCCCTCACAGCCGTGATTCGCGACTTATTTGCCTTTGACAGGCTATGCAAAACAGTCTCAATTTGCGCGCTTTGAAATTAGCGATTCCCAGCTATCCCAGATTATCCTAAAACAAGGGGGTTCCCATATGAACAAGAACGACCTTATCGGCGCTGTTGCTGACGCAAGCGGTCTGTCTAAAAACGATGCATCTCACGCGGTCGAAAGTGTATTCGGCGCGATCACCAAAGCGCTGGCGGGCGGCGATGAAGTTCGGCTGGTCGGCTTTGGCACTTTTTCAGTGGCCAAGCGCAAAGCATCGATGGGGCGCAATCCGCGCACGGGCGAGCCAATGCCGATCAAGGCTTCAACGCAGCCCAAGTTCAAGGCTGGCAAGGGGCTGAAAGACGCGGTCAACTGATCGCGCCGGCTTGCTGATGCATTGCTAGCAGTGACAAAGGAAACCCCGTCAGCCGTTAAGGCTGGCGGGGTTTTGTGTTGGTGGATCGCCCGATCAGCGTGCGGCGGCGATCAGCGCGGTGGGTGCCTGAGTGGTGCGCGCGGTGATGCGCCAGGTCAGCACTTCGCCGCCATCGGTTGCCGCATCGGGGCCTTCATCGGTATTGTTGGCCAGAATGCGCATTCCCGGCGCGGTGCGCACGGTCAAGGTGCCGTCGATCGCCGGGAACCCTGGCATTGTTCCAGCGCCCTCGCTGGCGCCTTTCGCGCCTTCATTCGCGCCCATCGCAGCCAGCCCGGCGATTGAACCCATACCCATCATCGCGCCCATCCCTGCATCTGCATTTTGTGCGGCAAAGCCGGGTGCATCGATACGCACCTGGCCGCCCTTGCGCTGGATCATCTGGACGAAGGGATTGGTCGGGGGAAAGCCCTCAATCATCGGGAACAGGAAATCATGCCCCAGCGTGCCTGACACGCGGTAGCTGATGTCGAACAGCCCGTCGCCCTTGTGCACAACGCGATCCCAGCCCTTTTGACGCTTTAACAGTGCGACCAGTTCCTCTGCTGCCTTGGGATCGGATGGATCGATACCGCCCATCATCGCGGCCATCTGTTTGGCCTCATTCTTCTGTCGCTCGGCGCGTTCCTGCGCTGCGGCATCCCATTCCTCACGCTGCACGGCTTCTTCTTCTGCGGAGCAATCACGGCTTTCGTAGGTTTCATCGTCATAACAGTTGGCGGCGAAGGAACCGCCGGATGCCGCGTCCATCTGCGCGAGTTTTGACAGGGTGAGGAAGAAAATCTCCCCATCATAGCTGAAGGTGAAACTGTCCGGCCCGGTCAGTGCCAACTCGGATGTAAACTTGCCCGGCGTCATGAAACAGCCCGACAAGGCAAGCGCAAACCCCGCCAGCACGGCCGCAGTGCGGAATCGGATGTTTGAAAATATGGTCATTGCAGTCGTCCCCTCATTGGCGTTCAGCGCAGTCCCCTTGCGCGCCTTTTAACTGCGGGTGGCGACCGCATAAAGCGCAATCGCCGCAGCGTTCGACACATTGAGGCTTTCGATGGCTGACGAGATCGGCAGTTTTGCCAGCACATCGCAATGGCCGGCGATATTGGGCCGCATCCCTTCGCCCTCCGCGCCCAGCACGATGACGAGCGGCCCCGTTGGCATCACCTCGGCGAGCACCGCCTGGGCTTCCCCGGCCAACCCGATGCGCCAATACCCAGCCTCGGCCAGCTCATCGAGCGCGCGGGCGAGGTTGACCACTCTGATCCACGGTACGGTCTCCAGCGCGCCCGAGGCGGACTTGGCCAGCACGCCGCCTTCAGGCGGGGCATGGCGATCCTGCGTGACGATCGCGGCAGCGCCAAACGCGGCGGCTGAGCGCAAAATCGCACCGACATTGTGCGGATCGGTCACCTGATCGAGCACCACTATTGGCCGATCAGCCTCTCCCAATGCGACTTCATCAAGGAACCGGTCTTCGAGCGGAGCGCATTCGAGCACCAGCCCCTGATGCGGAGCATCCTTCGCCACCAGCCGCCCCAGATCAGCGACATCGGCATATTCAACCGGGAATCCTTCGGGCAACTCCCCATCAAGGCTGTCGATCCCCTCACGAGTCGCCCACAGCTTGCGGTGCTGGCGTTCGGGGTTTTTCAATGCGGCCTCTACCGCGTGGCGGCCCCACAGGCGCACCTGCCCGGTTCCGGCCCGGCCCGAACCGCGCCCGCCCTTCATCCGGCCTGCGCGGCCTCTCAGGGCGCGTTTGCGTTCTTCCTTGGGCATCTTTGTTCCTTGCTCGCGATGTTGCGTGCGCTCCCCTGCCAGCAGGGCCATTGACAGGCAAGCACCGCTTCGCCAAAGGGGCGCCTCTCGGCATTGAGCTCGGTTCGGGCTTGTGCATTTTCAGAGCGTAACGCGCTCAGGAACGCCCCCCGAAACAGGGGACTGTGTGGACAGGTGGCCGAGTGGTTAAAGGCAGCAGACTGTAAATCTGCCCGCGCAAGCGTACGCTGGTTCGAATCCAGCCCTGTCCACCACTGCCCCTTCCCGGAACATCCCTGACATCCCCGGAAAATCTCAGAAAACCGAGGTTATTCTGCCATTGTCTTCCGCACTTGCAATCATCACCCCGCGCAGCACGATAGTTTCGCCACGTCCTTGTCAAACATCTGCGCGGCCAGCTTCAGCCCTTCGACTGTCGTCAGGTAGGGGAAGATTGTCGCGCCCAGTTCCGCAGTGGTCATGCCGTATTTGATCGCCAGCACCAGCGTCTGGATCGAATCCGCGCCTTCGGGCGCCATGATCTGCCCGCCGATCAGGCGGTCGGTTCCCTTGTCGGCCACCAGCTTGATCATCCCGCGCGTATCGCGCGCCGCCAGCGCGCGCGGCACGGCATCAAGCGGGAGAAGCGAGGTTTTCACCTCCAGCCCCTGCGCCCGCGCCGCCGCTTCGGTCAGGCCGACGCTGGCGACCTGCGGATCGCTGAATACCACGGCGGGCATGGCGGCATTGTCATAGCGGTGCTGATTGCCGGTGACAGCATTGCGCGCGGCCAGCTTCGCCCCGTAGGCCGCCATGTAAACGAACTGGTCGCGCCCGGTGACATCGCCTGCGGCATAGATGCCGGGCGCACTGGTTTCGAGGTAATCGTCCACCACGATTCCGCCCTTGCGATCCAGCGTGATGCCACGTTGTTCCAGCCCCACGCCATCGCTGTTGGGCTGGCGGCCAGTGGCGATCAGCACTTGTTCGGCGGCGATGACCCCGCCCGCTCCAATGCCATCGCAGGTCAGTTCCACCCCCTCGGCCGTTTGCACGATGCTTTGATACTGCACCTCGGCACACACCCGCACTCCCTCTGCCTCCAGATAGGTTTGCAGGGCCGCACTCAGTTCTTCGTCGAGTTCGGGCAGCAGGCGGCTGCGGCAGCAGATGGTGACCTCAACCCCCAGCCGGGCGAACATCTGCCCCAGTTCCACGCCAATCACCCCGCCGCCGATCACCAGCAGCGATGTGGGCAGGCGTTCCAGCGCCAGCGCCGCGGTGCTGGTGAGAAAGGGCACAGCGTCCAGCCCCGGTATCGGCGGCACGGCGGCACGCGCGCCCATCGCCAGGATAATCTTGCCCGCTTTCATCGGCGCATCATCGACCATCAGCGTGGTGCCATCGAATTGCACCTTGCCTTCGATATAGCTGACGCCTTCATAGGCGGGCAGCAGATCGGCATATTTCTTCTGTCGCAATTCGCCCACCAGCGCATCCTTCGATGCGGCCAGCGCGCTCCAGTCTTCAAGCTGAACGCTGCCGCCAACACCGGGAAAGCGCGCGGCTGCGCGTCCGCCATGCACCGCTTCAGCCGCACGGATCAGCGCCTTTGACGGCACGCAGCCGACATTGACGCAGGTGCCGCCAATCGTGCCGTGGCCGATCAACGCCACGCTCGCGCCGAGTTCAGCGGCGGTAATAGCGGCAGAAAAGCCCGCCGAGCCTGCGCCGGCAACGGCCAGATCAAATCCGTCCGGCCGGGGCAGGGTGCAACAATCGTTCATGTGTTAACTTTCAACTGGCTTCAGATGGCCTGCGCGGCATCGGCCACCACCGCGCAGTCTGCGATCTCGTGCCGAGCCAGCTAGCTGGCCTCGCATCGGGTATTTTGGCCGGGTTTGGCAGCCCGGTTTCCGGCGTTGATGCCATATTCTGATTCCTGTCTTCCGAAGCTATGAATGGGGTTATAAGGTCTGTAGCAACCACAGGCTCAAGAGGTTTTTCATGACCCATCACACCGGCATTTTGCGCGCGCAGCTGGCGCGGCTGACCGGCTGCAATCTGGAAACCATCCGCTATTATGAGAAAGTGGGCCTGCTGCCCGATCCGCCGCGCAGCGCCAATGGTTACCGCGTCTATCCGCCCGATCTGGTGCAGCGGTTGCAGTTCATCATGCGCGCGCGCGATCTGGGTTTTGCGGTGGAGGAAATCCGCTCGCTTCTGTCCCTCACCGATGCCGGGCAGCAGACCTGCGCCGAGGTGATGGCGCGCACGCAGGATCACCTTGCCGATGTGCGGCGCAAAATGGCCGATTTGCAGCGGATCGAGGCGACGCTGATGGCTTCGCTGGCCCAATGTTCGGGCGACACTGCGCCAGATTGCCCGATACTGGATGCGCTCAACTGCGCCTGAGGCGCACCCACTTTGTTTCACGTGAAACATTGGGTCAAGCGCGGCCTAAGGCGGGTCAAGGGCATGGCAAGGCCAACCTAACCTCCACGGTTCCCGCAGTTGCTGGTCGGGCTTGCAGGCGGGCAGGGCGAGCAGTAAGGCAATGCGCCCCATGCAAGAGAGTTACATGCAGGAAACGCAATCAACCCCCGCACTCACTGGCCGCCCGGTCATTTCTGCCACCGGCCTGTTCACGCCCACAGAGTCGATCACCAACGAAGAACTGGTGGCAAGTTTCAACGCTTTTGCCGATCGCCGCAATGCCGCCAACGCGGCTGCGATTGCTGCTGGCGAGGTGGAACCGCTGACCTATTCCTCGGTCGAATTCATCGAGAAGGCGAGCGGGATCAAGGCGCGCCATGTGATGAGCAAGGCGCCGATCCTCGATCCTGACGTGATGGCCCCGCGCTGGGATGAGCGCGGCAATGACGAAATCTCGGTCATGGCCGAAATCGGCGTCGCAGCGGCGCGGGCTGCGCTGGAACAGGCCGGGCGCGACCCGCAGGATGTGGACGCGGTGCTGTGTGCAGCGTCGAATATGCAGCGCGCCTACCCCGCGATGGCGATCGAGATTCAGCAGGCGCTGGGGATCGACGGGTTCGGGTTCGACATGAATGTTGCCTGTTCATCGGCCACCTTCGGCATTCAGACCGCCGCCGATTATATCCGTTCAGGCAACGCCAAAAGCGTGCTGGTGGTCAGCCCCGAAATCACCTCGGGCCACCTCAACTGGCGCGACCGCGATAGCCATTTCATCTTTGGCGATGTCGCCACCGCTGTGCTGGTCGAGGATGCGGCGATTGCTCCGGCGGCGCATTGGGACATCCTCGGCACCAAGCTCAAGACGGTGTTCTCCAACAACATCCGCAACAATTTCGGCTTCCTCAACCGGGCGTCGCCAGAAACCGAAGGCACTGCGGACAAGCTGTTCGTGCAGGAAGGGCGCAAGGTCTTCAAGGAAGTGGTGCCGATGGTGGCACAGATGATCCTGGATGAAGCCGCGCGGCTGGGGATTGATCCCCGCGACTTGCGGCGGTTGTGGCTGCATCAGGCCAATGCCGGGATGAACCGGCTGATTTCGCAGCGGGTTCTGGGTCACGAAGCCTCCGAGGATGAAAGCCCGACCGTGCTCGACACCTACGGCAATACTTCAAGCGCGGGGTCGATCATCGCGTTTCACCTGCATCACGATGATCTGAACGCGGGCGATACCGGGCTGATTTGCAGCTTTGGCGCGGGCTATTCGGCGGGCACGGTGTTCGTGCGCAAGGTCGGCTAGGGCAACTCGCGCGCCGACTTGCTTGCGGGCGCGGCCCCCACTCCCTAGAAGCGCTCCGATGGCAGGTGAAATCCTCGATAACAAAGGCCGCGGTGAGGCAGGCTGGAACTGGCCCGCAATCCACCCGGAAGGGCGCAAATTCGGGCTTATTGCGACCGCGATCAGCCTGTTTTTCCTGCTCGTTCTGGGTTGGGACATCATCGGCTGGCCGCTGTTGTTGCTGTCGGCCGGGGTGTTCGCGTTTTTCCGCGATCCCGAACGCGTGGTGCCGCAGGCCGATTCAGCGATTGTTGCGCCCGCTGATGGGTTGGTGACATTGATCGAGGAAGTGCAACCGCCGCTGGAATTGCAGATCGATGATGGGTCAGGCTTTGCGGGCCTGCCCGCCGGGCCGGTCACGCGCGTTTCGATTTTCATGAGCGTGTTCGATGTGCACATCAACCGCACCCCGGTTGGCGGAACGGTGCGGCGGGTGGTGTATATCCCCGGCAAGTTCATGAACGCCGAACTTGATAAGGCGAGCGACGAGAATGAACGCCAGCATATCCTGATTGAACGGGGCGATGGGCTGAAAATCGGTTTTACCCAGATCGCCGGACTGGTGGCGCGGCGGATTGTGCCGTTTGTGAAGCCCGGCGATATGGTGGCAAAAGGCCAGCGGGTCGGTCTGATCCGGTTTGGCAGCCGAGTGGATATCTATCTGCCCGCCGGAACTGATCCCAAGGTGATGATCGGGCAGACGACAATTGCGGGTGAGACGGTGCTGGCAGAAATCGGCCAGCGCGGATTGATCGAAGGGATCGCCCAATGAGCCGCCCCCAAAAACAGCGCCGGATGCCGTTTTCCTCCGCGCGGCTTGGCCCCAAGGCGGCCGAGGATGAAGATGTCGGCGGCAGCCTGCGCCATGCCAGCCCTGCTGGTGGCCTGACCCTGCGCGCGATGCTGCCCAATGCGATTACGGCAGCGGCGCTGTGCGCGGGGCTAACGGGCATCCGCTTTGCGATCGATAGCAACTGGTCTTACGCGATCCTGCTGGTGATCCTTGCAGGGGTGCTTGACGGGATCGATGGGCGGATCGCGCGATTGCTGAACGCGCAGTCGCGGTTCGGGGCAGAACTGGACAGTCTGGCGGATTCGCTATCCTTCGGGGTGGCCCCGGCGCTGATCCTGTTCCTGTGGTCGCTTCAGGATTTGCCGAAGTTTGGCTGGTTTGCTGCGCTCGCCTTCGCAATTTGCTGCGCGCTCAGGCTGGCGCGGTTCAATGCCGGGATTGATACTGATGAACAACCGCACAAATCCGCCGGGTTCCTGACCGGGGTGCCTGCGCCGGTGGGGGCGGGGCTGGCCTTCACGCCGTTCTATCTGTGGACCGAAACCGGGGTGGAACTGTTCCGCAACCCGGTGCTGATGACTGTATGGCTCGCCGTGATCGCTGTGCTGATGATTTCCAACATGGCAACGCTGAGCTGGGCCTCGCTGCGACCGCGCAAGACCATCCGGCTGGGGCTGATCGCCTTTGTCGGGCTGGCCTTTGCCGCGATGCTGCTGGAACCGTGGTGGACGCTGAGCGCGATCAGCATCATCTATCTTGCGTTGATGCCCTATGGCCTGTTCAAATATGGGCGGATCAAGCGGCGGCGCAGGCAGGAACAGGCCGCATCCGCCGCGCCTGCGGACGGCGAACCGGCATAACCCGCACGGCATCGCGTCGCACCCGCAATTCGGGCGCATTGACCTGCACCGCAAATCCCGCCTGCATCAGCGCGGCTTGCTGCATCAACTGCACATAGGCTTCGCGCGCCCTGATCACGCTGTCGGTGATGGTGAGCACTGCAAGGATTGCGGCGAAGGTGAACAGCAGGGTGATGGCAAGTGCAAGCATGGCGGTGTCCTTAACTGGTAATCGTTCATTGTTTGTTCTTTCGCTATGTTCCTCAGATGTTCCGTCATGTCAAGCGGCTTTCCTACAAGCGCGGCGGGGATTTTTTGCGGGCAGGGCAATCGGGGCTGGATTTTGTGGCCGCGCAAAGCTAAGGGCGCGCTCGCACGTTGGTGGGCATAAGGCTGGCCCGCGCGCAAATTCACATGGAAGGCGCACATACCGGTGCCGTTTGCGGGAGCTCCGCAGCGCGGTTCCAGCCTTCCAGAGGAACAACCGGAAAGGAATTACCTATGGCGGCACCAGTCGTCACGATGCAGCAATTGATCGAGGCCGGCGCTCACTTCGGCCACCAGACCCACCGCTGGAACCCGCGCATGAAGCCGTATATTTTCGGCGCGCGCAACAGCGTTCACATCATCGACCTGTCGCAGACCGTGCCGCTGTTCGCGCGCGCGCTCGATTTCGTCGAATCGACCGTGCGTTCGGGCGGCAAGGTGCTGTTCGTCGGCACCAAGCGTCAGGCGCAGGAGCCGATTGCCGAAGCTGCGCGCATGTCGGGCCAGCATTTCGTCAACCACCGCTGGCTGGGCGGGATGCTCACCAACTGGAAGACGATTTCGGGTTCGATCCGCCGGTTGAAGGCGCTCGAAGAACAGCTTTCGGGTGACACCAGCGGTCTGACCAAGAAGGAAGTGCTCCAGCTCACGCGTGAACGCGACAAGCTGGAAATGTCGCTCGGCGGCATCCGCGACATGGGCGGCATTCCCGACGTGATGTTCGTGATTGACGCCAACAAGGAAGACCTCGCGATCAAGGAAGCCAATGTGCTTGGCATTCCGGTGATCGGGATTCTCGACACCAACGTCGATCCTTCGGGCATTGCTTTCCCGGTTCCCGGCAACGACGACGCCAGCCGCGCTGTGCGTCTGTATTGCCAGGCGATCGGTGAAGCCGCGCTGGCGGGCAAGGGCAAGTTCCAGGCTGACGTGTCGAGCGATTTCGGTGCGATGGCTGAACCCCCGGCTGAGGCCGTGGTCGAAGCTCCGGCTGAAACTGTGGTCGAAGCCCCGGCTGCCGACGACGTTGCTGGCGAAGCCGCCGAAGCCTGATTTCTCGTGTGACCGGCGCGCGTTTTTGATGGGCGCGCGTCAATCACCCGTCACAATCTCTCTATAGCGCGCCCGGCATTGCCTCCCTCTGCGGAAAGGGCAGGGCCGGGCGCCCTTGAAACTGAATGAAAAGGATATTCTCATGGCTGATTTTTCCGTCGCCGACGTGAAGAAGCTGCGCGAGCGCACTGGCGCTGGCATGATGGACGCCAAGAAGGCGCTGACCGAAGCCGGCGGCGATATCGAAGCTGCGGTTGACGCGCTGCGTGCCAAGGGCCTCGCCACCGCGCAGAAGAAGTCGAGCCGCACGGCTGCCGAAGGCCTCGTCGGCGTCGCGGTTGTCGGCACTCGCGGCGTTGCGGTTGAAGTGAATTCGGAAACCGATTTCGTCGCCAAGAACGAACAGTTCCAGGATTTCGTGCGCAAAGCCACGCAGGTTGCGCTCGGGCTGGGCAGCGATGACGTTGATGCGTTGAAGGCGGCGGCTTACCCCGACGGCGGCACCGTGGCGGACAAGCTGACCGACAATGTCGCCACCATCGGTGAAAACCAGCAGATCCGCCGGATCAAGTCGGTGGCCGTCGATAAGGGCGCGGTGATTTCGTACATGCACACCGCCGCTGCCGAAGGTCTGGGCAAGATCGGCGTGCTGATCGCGCTGGAAAGCGAAGCGGGCGCGGACGTGCTCGAACCGCTGGGCAAGCAGCTGGCCATGCACGCCGCTGCCGCCTTCCCGATGGCGCTCGATGCCGATGGGCTTGACCCCGAAGTGCTCGACCGTGAACGCAAGATCGCGGCGGAAAAGGCTGCCGAAAGCGGCAAGCCCGCTGACGTGCAGGCCAAGATGGTCGATGGCGCGGTGAAGAAATTCGCAAAGGAAAACGCGCTGCTCAGCCAGATTTTCGTGATGGACAACAAGACCGTCATTTCCGATCTGGTCGCGCAGGCCGGCAAGGCTGCGGGCACCGCGATCGTGCTCAAGGACTATGCCCGTTTCCAGCTGGGTGAAGGCATCGAGAAGGAAGTGAGCGACTTCGCAGCGGAGGTCGCCGCAGCAGTCGCAGGGTAATTGCCCGAATCGTCGGGAAAAACGCACGGGTCGGGTGGTATTGACCATCCGGCCCGTTGTTTTTGGAGCGAGCCCGGCGCAACCGGTCGTTGCGATCGACAAGGGGGTTTCATGAATTTGTGCAAGTGCGCGTTGGTCGGCTCGATGTTGCTCGCCGCTTGCTCCGCCCCGCTTTCCTCGCAAGCGGGCGTCAGTGCTGACGGCGCACTTCCCAGCCAGCGCGGTGCAGGGCAGGCATACGAGCTACTGGGCTCGCAAGTCTTCGACCTGCCCGACCCGGTCAGCGGCATCACCTATCAGGCCTATGTCAGCCTGCCACCAAGCTATGATGATCGCAACGCGCGAAGCTATCCGGTCGTTTATGTGACGGATGCCGATTACGGTTTCCCCATATTGCGCCTTATTGGTCGCCGCATGAACGGGGCCGGCCCACGGATCGAGGAATTCATTCTTGTCGGTCTGTCCTATGGCAAGGGGCAAGATCCGATGGCCAGCCGCCGGCGCGATTACACCCCGACTGCCAACGGTGCCTCCGATGCGCCAGCCGGGGCCGTCCATGGAGAATCGCTGCGTTATCGCGATTATCTGCGCGATACGGTGCTTCCGTCCGTTGAAAGTCGCTTTCGCGCGGCACCGGGCCGGCGTGTTTATGTCGGCCATTCCTACGGCGGGTTGCTGGGCGCGCAAATACTGATGACGGAACCGCAGATGTTCAGCGGCTATGTGTTGGGCAGCCCATCGTTCTGGTACGACAGGAAATATCTGCTGAGACAAACGCGAAGCCTGCTGAATCAAATTACTGCAATCGATACCGATGTTTATGTCTATGTTGGCGAATTTGAGGCACAACGAGCAGGTGATAAGCGCTACCAGCAAGAGGTGGATATGGTGGCCGATAACGCGACCTTTGCCGATCTGCTCAGCGCCCAAAATTATCCCGGCCTCAATCTGAAAGCAGAGGTGCTGGCGGACGAGGATCATCTGTCGGTGGCACCACGCGGCTTCACCAAAGGTCTGCTGCACACGCTTCCGGCGCGCACTCAGGCGGAATAGTTCCTGACCCTAAACTGGGCCTTTCCCTTTGCGCATTGGCCGATTGGCGGTTAAGTGCGGCGCACTCAAATCATTGGCTCAAGATTCCACCCGGAGCATCGAAACCCCATGTCACTCCCTCCGATCAAGCGCGTGCTGCTCAAGCTTTCGGGCGAGGTGCTCATGGGCGGGCAGCAGTTCGGAATTGATCCGGCCTTCGTCGCCGAACTCGCCAAGGAAGTGAAGGCGGCCAAGGACACCGGGCTTGAAATCTGCCTGGTGATTGGCGGCGGCAATATCTTTCGCGGGATGGCGGGGGCAGCAGCGGGCATGGACCGCGCGCAGGCCGATTACATGGGGATGCTGGCAACGGTGATGAACGCGCTGGCGATGCAGAACGCGCTCGAACAGATTGGTGTCCACACCCGCGTGCAAAGCGCGATCCAGATGGATCAGGTGTGCGAACCGGTGATCCGCCGCCGCGCTGAACGCCACCTTGAAAAAGGGCGCGTGGTGATCTTTGCCGCAGGGGTGGGCAGCCCCTATTTCACCACCGATAGCGGCGCGGCGCTGCGCGCGGCCGAAATGAATTGCGATGCGCTGCTGAAAGGCACCAGCGTGGACGGGGTGTATGACAGCGACCCCAAACGCAACCCCGCAGCAAAGCGTTTCGATACCGTGACTTACGACCGGGTGCTCGCCGATAATCTCAAGGTGATGGACGCATCGGCGGTGGCGCTGTGCCGTGATAACGAAATCCCGATTGTGGTCTTCTCGATCCGTGAGAAGGGCAACCTTGCCCGCGTGCTTTCAGGTGAAGGCGTGCAGACCATTGTGCAAGATAACTGAAACGCAAGACAGCTGATAGAAGAGGGGAGCCTACCCATGCCGCAATATGACAAGGCCGATGTCGAGCGCCGGATGAACGGCGCGGTGGAATCCTTGAAGGGCGATCTTCAGGGCCTGCGCACGGGCCGCGCCAATACCAGCCTGCTAGATCCCGTCGTGGTCGAAGTCTATGGCGCGATGATGCCGCTCAATCAGGTCGCCACGGTATCGGCGCCCGAACCGCGTATGCTGAGTGTGCAGGTGTGGGACAAATCGAACATGACCCCGGTGGAAAAGGGCATTGCCCACGCCAATCTGGGCCTCAACCCGATCATCGATGGTCAGACCCTGCGCCTGCCGATCCCCGATCTGACGCAGGATCGCCGCAAGGAGCTGGCGAAACTGGCCGATCAATATGCCGAAAAGGCCAAGATCGCGATCCGCAACGTGCGCCGCGATGCGATGGAAAGCCTCAAGACTGACGAAAAGAAGAAGGAAATCTCCGAGGATGAGCGCAAGCGGTCTGAGGATGAAGTCCAGAAGTTGACCGATAAATATGTCGCCGACACCGACGAGGCGGCGGCGAAGAAAAAACAGGAAATCCTGACGCAGTAAGGCGGGGGTATCGGATCGTTAGGAACAGATTTGGATCAGGACCGCGCAAAACACGTTGCCATCATTATGGATGGCAATGGCCGCTGGGCCAAGAAACGCGGGCTGCCACGCGCGGTTGGGCATCAACGCGGGGTGGAGGCTGTGCGGCGCTTGGTGCGCGGGCTGGAACCGATGGGCCTGGAATGCCTGACGCTCTATGCCTTTTCGTCTGAAAACTGGAAACGGCCCGATGATGAGGTCGATGATCTGATGAACCTGATGCGGCGGTTCATCAAATCCGACCTTCCCGAATTTGTCGCCAACAGCGTCAAGCTCAAGATCATTGGCGATTGGCAGTCGCTCGCGCCCGATATCGTGGCGATGCTCGAAGATGCGCTGACGCAAACCGCAAATGGCACCAAGACACTGGCGGTGGCGCTCAATTACGGCGGGCAGCACGAGATTGCGCGCGCGGCGGCGAAGGCCGCGGCGATCGGGGCCGTTACGGTGGAGAGCATCGCCGCGCAGCTCGACACTGCTGATCTGCCGCCGCTCGATCTGCTGATCCGCACCAGCGGCGAAGTGCGCCTGTCGAATTTCCTGCTGTGGCAATCGGCCTATGCCGAAATGCTGTTTGTGGACACGCTGTGGCCCGATTTTGAACCTGCGCATCTGACGCAGGCGCTGGATGACTTTGCTCGGAGGGAGCGGCGCTATGGCGGACGCTGAAACGCCCCGCGTGCCTGACTCCAAAGGGGGGGCTTCGGATTTGCCCGTGCGGCTGGCGTCGGCCATCGTGATGTTGGTGATCGCGGGCGGGGCGCTGTGGCTGGGCGGCTGGTTCTGGAGCGCGTTCGTCCTGCTGCTGGCAGGCGGCGTGCTGTGGGAATGGAACCGCTTGGTGGGCCGCTTTGGCGTCTCGGGGCTGGCTGAGACGCTGTGGTTTTTTGCCGGGGTGGTCTATATCGGCGGGGCAGGCCTTGCGATGATGGCGCTGCGCAACGGGCCGACCTTTTTTCCGGTGAATGGGCAAAGCTATGGCTACGGCCCGTTTGAGGTGCTCGCGGGCTATATCCTGCCGATCATCGCGGTGGATGTCGGGGCCTATTTCGCGGGCCGCACAATCGGCGGGCCAAAGATTGCGCCGCGCATCAGCCCGTCCAAGACCTGGGCCGGGTTAGGGGGCGGGGCGACGGCGGCGGCATTGGTTGCGGTTGTGATCGAACTCAACGATTTCGGCCCGGCAGCAGGCGCGCCCGGTTATAATGCGCTCAGCATCGGCTTTGCGGTGCTCGCCGGGGTGTTGATCGCAGTGTTGGCGCAGGCGGGCGATTTCTTTGAAAGCTGGATGAAACGCCGCGCCGGGGTGAAGGATTCGGGCGCGCTGATCCCCGGTCACGGCGGGCTGTTTGATCGGCTCGATGGCTTCCTTGCGGTGTTCTTTGTGCTGTTTGTGATTGCCACAATGCTCGCTTTGCTGGGATGATGGGGCGATGACGCGTACTCTTACCCTGCTTGGCGCCACCGGATCGATTGGCGCATCGACGCTCGATCTGGTGCGGCGTGACCGTGAACACTGGCGCATAGAGGCGTTGACCGCGCATTCGAGCGCTGCCGAACTGGCCGCGTTGGCGCGTGAATTTGGCGCGAAAATCGCCGTGGTCAGCGATGAAGCCTGCCTGCCCGCTTTGCGCGATGCGCTGGCGGGCAGCGGGATAGAAGCCGCTGGCGGGCGAAAGGCGCTGTGCGAAGCGGCAGCGCGCCCGGTGGATTTAACCGTGGCGGCGATTGTCGGCTGCGCAGGCCTCGCCCCGGTGATGGCGGCAATCGAACGCGGCGGCACCATCGCGCTCGCCAACAAGGAAGCGCTGGTTTCGGCGGGTGAGGTGATGATGCAGGCGGTCGCCAAACACGGCGCAACGCTGCTGCCGACCGATAGCGAGCATAACGCGATCTTCCAGTGCCTCAGCGGCAATCGCTTGTCTGATGTGGCGAAAATCACCCTGACCGCCAGCGGCGGGCCGCTGCGCACGTGGAGCGCCGAGCGGTTGGCGGCGGCCACCCCGGCGGAAGCGGTGGCGCATCCCAACTGGTCGATGGGCGCGAAAATCAGCGTCGATTCCGCGACCATGATGAACAAGGGGCTCGAATATATCGAGGCCTTTCACCTGTTCCCGGTCGGGCTGGATCGGCTGGGAATCGTCGTCCACCCGCAAAGCGTGATCCATTCGATGGTGGAATTCCGCGACCGGTCAACGCTGGCGCAACTTGGCCCGTCGGATATGCGCGTTCCGATTGCTTCGTGCCTCGCCTGGCCGCAGCGGATGGAAACGCCGCTCGCACCGCTCGATCTGGCCGCGATTGGCGAGCTGACCTTTTTTCCGCCCGATGAAACCCGCTTCCCCGCGACACGATTGGCGCGTGAAGCGATAGTGGCAGGTGGCAGTGCGCCCGCGATCCTCAACGCCGCGAACGAGGTGGCAGTCGCCGCCTTCCTCGCCGGTCAGATCGGGTTCACTCGCATTGCCGCAGTGGTGGAGGAGACGTTGCAGCGCAGCAATGATGCCCCGCGCCCGGCCACGCTTGATGAAGTTCTCGCCGTCGATCAATCCGCGCGGCGGCAAGCGCTTACTCTGTTGGAGACCTACGCCCTTGTTTGATGCACCCCCGTTCTGGATGTATGCGGTCGGCTTCCTGCTGCTGCTTGGCCCGCTGGTTACCGTGCATGAACTTGGCCACCTGCTGGTCGGGCGGTTGTTCGGCGTCAAGGCCGATGCGTTCTCGGTTGGCTTTGGCAAGGAAATCACCGGGTTCACAGACCGGCAGGGCACCCGCTGGAAACTTTCGGCGCTGCCTTTGGGCGGCTATGTCCAGTTCAAGGGTGATATGAACCCCGCCAGCGTGCCCGATCCCGATGCGCCCTGCGAAGAAGGCAGTTTCCAGCACGCTGCCTTGTGGAAACGTGCGCTGATCGTGGCGGCGGGGCCGGTTACCAACCTGTTGGTGGCGGTTGCGATCTTTGCCGCGTTTTTCGCCATTCTGGGCAAACCGACCATCACCGGCGATGAAGATTCGCGCACCATCGGCCGCTTTACAAAAACCAGCGTGGCAGAAGCTGCGGGGCTTCAGGTGGGCGATACGGTGGTTGCGATTGATGGCCGCACGATTGCTGATTTCAGCGAATTGCGCACCACCGTTGCCTTGCATCCGGGCAAGCGCATGGTGTTTACGGTTGAGCGGGCGGGCGAGGAAATCACCATTCCGCTCACCACCGCACGGGTAGTGGAAACCGACGGTTTCGGCAATCAAAGCGCGATTGGCCAGATTGGCGTTGCCGCGGCGGGCGGGGCCTATGAGCTTGAAAAGGTCGGCTTGCTTGAGGCGATCCCGCTCGCTGTCAGGCAATGCTGGGATCTGATGGGCATGATGATCACCGGCATTCAGCAGATCATCATGGGCGATCGATCGGTTGATGAACTGGGCGGCCCGCTCAAGATCGCCAAATTCTCTGGCGAACAGATGAGCCTTGGCGTTGTTGCCTTCATCAATTTTGCCGCTTTGATCTCGCTTAATTTGGCATTCATCAACTTCTTGCCAATCCCCGCGCTCGATGGCGGACATCTGATGTTCTATCTGGCCGAGGCGATCCGTCGCAAGCCGGTAGGGCCGCAGGTGACCGAATGGGCTTATCGCACCGGCATTGCGCTGGTGTTGGTGTTGATGGTGGTGGTGACGGTGAATGATCTGTTCTCGCTTCCCATCTTCGGCTCTTGAGGCAGGATTGACGCGGGCCAGCGGGTTTGCCGGGGAAAGCGCCCCGGTCCGTGCCCAATCCGCGTCGGTGCGGCTTGATTGCGGTGGGCACATCGGGCAGAGGCGGGGGCCAGATTTTCAGGGTGCGACAGGCAATCGCACATAAGGTCACTTGCAAGGGTGCATATTGAGGGTCGCAAGGGTGTGACGCCAATACGGCACGGACGGTTGGAACGGGATTTTAGCTGCATGAACGCAATGAGCGAGGCGGGCGTAATGCCGGTCAATGGCAATCTGGCGCATTCGCTACCGCAGCGCGCGCGCTTTGTCGCGCTGCTGTGCTGTGGCTCGATGCTGGCCGGTGTGCCGGGGGCCGCCTTTGCGCAGCAACAGGACGCCGCATCAGCGCCGGTTGCGCAGCCTGCGGCAGAGCCTGCGCCCGCTGCGCGCAGCAACGTGATCCGCACGATCAACGTCGTCGGTTCCGAACGGTTGGAGCCGACCACCATCCTCAGTTATATCCGCCTGCGGGTTGGCGAGGAATACACAGCGGTAGCCGCCGACGAAGCGATCAAGGATCTTGGCGCGACCGAATTGTTCGCCAATTCGAGCATCCGCAATGAAAACGGCAACGTGGTGATTACCGTGGTGGAAAACCCGGTCATCAATCGCATTGTTCTGGAAGGGGCCAATCGGCTTAAGCCCGACAAGATCCTGCCCGAAATCAAGCTGGCACCGCGTCAGATCTTTACCCGGTCCAAAGTGCGCGCCGATGTGGCCCGCATCATTGAATTGTACAAGCGTCAGGGCCGGTTTGCTGCGCAGGTCGAACCCAAGCTGGTGCAGTTGCCGCAGAACCGCGTCGATATCGTGTTCGAAATTACCGAAGGCCCGAAATCCAAGGTTCGCCAGATCAACATTCTTGGTAACGAGCAGTTTTCCGACGGCGACCTGCGCGGCGAAATGGTGACCAAGCAGTCGCGCGTGACCAGTTTCTTCAGTTCAAACACCAGCTACGATCCTGATCGTCTGGCGTTTGACCAGCAAAAGCTGCGGCAGTTCTACCTGACCGAAGGCTATGCCGATTTCCGCGTGGTGTCGGCGGTCGCCGAACTGACGCCTGATCAGAAAGACTTCATCATCACTTACGTGGTTGAGGAAGGGGAGCGCTATGCGTTCGGCAAGGTCGATGTCGATAGCCAGCTGCGCGACTTTGACAGTGAGTTGATGAGCAGTAATCTGCCGATGAAGGCTGGCGACGTTTACAATGCGAAGACTGTTGAGGATACCGTTGAGCAACTGACTGAAATGGCTGGCCGGTTCGGCTATGCCTTTGCCGATGTCCAGCCGCGTTTCAGGCGTAATGCTGACGACCTGACCATGAATGTCACCTTCCTGCTGCGCGAAGCGCCGCGCGTCTATGTTGAGCGGGTTGACGTCAATGGCAACACGCTGACTCAGGACAAGGTCGTTCGCCGCGAATTCCGGATTGCCGAAGGCGATGCGTTCAACTCGATGGCGGTTCAGCGCACCACCGCACGCATCAACTCGCTCGCCTTTTTCCAGGAAAACTTCGAAGTCAGCCAGGTTGAAGGCAGCGCGCCCGACCGCATCATACTGCAAGCTAATGTCGAAGAACGTCCGACTGGCGAATTGCAGTTTTCGGCTGGCTTTTCTTCGATTGAACAATTTATTCTGGCAGGCAGCATCCGGCAGCGCAACTTTCGTGGGCGCGGGCAGACAATCGGCCTCAGCTTGAACTGGTCGCAGTTCTCGCGCTCGGCGCAGGTCAGTTTCTCCGATCCGTTTATATTTGATCGCAATATATCCGGCGGGATTGATATTTTCCGCAGAGATTCAAATAGTTTCAATTTTACCAATAATGATCGCAACACCACCTTCAAAACGTCGACAACCGGTTTTTCTGTGCGCGCGGGTGTGCCGCTGACGGAGTTCATGTCGCTGATCGGCAGCTACACTCTCAGCAATGACGATGTAACGCTCGACGAAAACGAGTTTTTCACCGATATTAATGGTGATGGCATTCGTGAATGCGATCCGCTGCGGGCTGGCCGTTTCTTGTGTGATACGATCGGTTCGCGGCTGAGCTCGATCGTGGGCCTCAGTCTCAACTACAACTCGCTCAACTCCCGCCTCCGCCCCACGCGCGGGCGCACGCTGTCGCTCAGCAGCGAAGTCGCTGGCTTGGGCGGGGATGTGCGCTACGTGCGCTTTCGCGGGCGCGGGCAGCAATTCTGGAATGTCTTCAATAGCGGCTTCATCTTCTCGGCGTTGGCTGAAGCCGGCACGATCATTGCCTTGCAGAATCGCGAGGGCGAAGGTGTGGATGACATTTTCCTGAACGACCGCTTTTTCCTTGGTGAACCGCAGTTTCGCGGCTTTGCCATTCGCGGCGTTGGCCCGCGCGTCCTGACCCAACAATATTCGCGGGATGTAGATGGCAATCCGGTGCTGATTACTGAACGGGATCAGACCCGCGATGACGCGATTGGCGGACGCAATTACTATCTTGGCCGCGCTGAGCTTGAAATCCCACTCGGCTCCGGCGCGCGCGAACTTGGTCTGCGGCCTTCGATCTGGGCTGATATCGGGTCGCTGTGGGGTGTGACGCAGCCATTGTTGCAGGACAACCCCAACGGCGTGCAGCAACGCGATGCGGATGGAAATCCGATTTTCCTGACCCCGCGGCTTGACGAAAATGGCGTGCCAGTTGTTCCGGGAGTGCTTGATTTCACCACCAACCCGCTGGCGCCCGATGGCACGGCCAATACCCCTTCGATCCGCCCCGGCAGCGCGATCAAGGAGACGTTTCTGGGGGATTCAGTCAGTCCGCGCATTACCGTCGGGTTCGGGGTCAACTGGAACTCACCCTTTGGGCCGTTTCGCATCGACATTTCCCGCACCATTCGCAAAGTCGAGGGTGATGATGATCGTAGTTTTTCATTCAACGTAGGAACCCAATTCTGATGACACTTTTCACCAAGCTTCTCGCTCCTGCTGGCCTTGCGCTTACTGCGATGGCTGCGCTTCCCGTTCACGCTCAGGTCGAAGGCCGCATCGCCACGGTCGATATTTCGCGCACGATCATCGGCACCACCGCATTCCAGACCGCCTATGAACAGGTCAATCAGACCTACACCCAGCAGAACGACCTGCGCCGCACAAAGGCGCAGGAACGCCAGACCTTGCTTCAGACCTTTGACACCAATGGTGACAAGCAGGTTGATGATGCTGAACTGGCAGCCAAGCAGAACTCGCCGGACTTCACCAAGCTGCAGACGCTGGAGCAGGAAATCCAGGCGCTCAACAATCAGATCGATGGCGCACGCATCTATGCAATCGAGCAGATCATCATGCAGTATGGCGCTGCCTTGCAGGAAGTGACCACCAGGCAGCAGATCAAGCTGGTGGTCGATCCGGGTTCGTTGCTGTTTGCTGCTCCGGAAGCCGACGTTACCCAGCAGGTGACCACCGCGCTCAACGCCAAGGTTCCATCGGTTGGGGTGGTTCCCCCGGCGGGCTGGCAGCCAAGCCGCGAAGGCGTGCAGATCTTCCAGGAAATCCAGCAGCGCTTGATCGCCGCCCAGATGGCACAGCAGCAAGCGCAGCAGCAGCAGGCCAATACCGCCGCCCCGGTTGGGCGCTGAGCCCGGCGTTGCGGTAGGAGGCTACGAATGAGCGATGCGGACAGCGCACCAGCGCAGGTGCTGGATTATGATATCGGCAAGGTCTTGCAGGCGCTGCCGCATCGCTATCCATTGTTGCTGGTCGACCGGGTGCGGTCGATCACACTGGGTGAACGGATCCACGCGATCAAGGCCGTGAGCATGAACGAACAGTTCTTTCAGGGCCATTTTCCCGGCGCGCCAATCATGCCTGGCGTGCTCCAGATCGAGGCGCTGGCGCAGGCCGCTGGCATCCTCGGGATCGAGACGATGGAACTGGCGGGCACCGGCAAGCTGGTGATCTTCATGGGGATCGAGAATGCCAAGTTCCGCGCGCCCGTGACGCCCGGCTGCCTGCTCGATCTGCACGTAGAATTCACTCAGAAGCGCAGCCGCGTCTACAAGTTCAAGGGCGTGGCCAGCGTCGAGGGCAAGACGACCTGTGAGGTCGAATTCACCGCAATGATGGTGGATAAGGTTTGATTTGCGCACCCGCCTTCGCGTGAGCGAGGATTTCGCAGCCCGAAGCGGCTGCGGACAACAAAGACTCCGCACACGGGCTTGCCATGTATGGCAAACCCGACTAAGCGCGCCGCTTCCCATTCATAGCAACGCCGGTCGGTACCGGCGTCACGCTGCAAAGGATCACGTCATGAAGGCCGAAGGTCACCCCGAATACCACATGATCACGGTCAAGATGACCGATGGCACCGAATATCAGACCCGTTCGACTTGGGGCAAGGAAGGCGACACCATGTCGCTCGAAATCGATCCCCTCAGCCACCCGGCATGGACCGGTGGGCGTCAGCAGGTCAGCGAAGGCGGGCGCGTGGCCGCGTTCAACAAGCGGTTCGGCGGGCTCAGCCTCAAGAAGTAATTCCGTTACACGCTGCGCAGCCCCGTGGCCGCGCGCGACAGTTCGCGGCCTTCGGGTCGTGGGAGGAAGGCGGCCTGACGGGGTCGCCTTTTTCGTTTCAGGCTGCGCAGTTGATGCAGCGGGTCGCGATTGGCCGCGCTTTCAACCGTTCAAGCGCAATTGCCTTACCGCATTTGGCGCAGGTGCCATAGGTGCCATTGTCGATCCGGGTCAGAGCAAGGCGCAATTGCCGTGCCTCGGCGCGCAGCACATCATCGACGCCTTCCAGCGCCTCATCATCAGCCAGATCAATCGCTTGTTCGGAGAAATCCGCGTCCAGCGGGTGGCGCAGGTCGTCCTCAATCTCGGTTGAGCGTGCGGTCAATTCGGCGAGCCGCTGCCGCAGTTGTTCGGCAATCTTCGAATAATCTTCCATCAGCCTCTCCACTCGTTTTCGCGATACCATTTGGTGATCACGTATTTGACGCCTTTGCGCACCTTCATCCCGTGATGCAGCGTCGCATGATTGACGCCGCTATCAACAAGGCGATTGTTCCAGCACAGCAATTTGCCTTCCTCCGGTTGGAATGTCTTGTCCAGCAATTTGAACCGGGTAGCGCCGCCCGCCTCGACGTCATTGAGATATATCATGAACGTCCAGGTGCGCTGGCCTGACAATGTGCAGAACCGGGCGAAATCCTGACCGCCCGGGTCGAAGTAATCGGTGTGGGCCTTAAACTCCTGCCCTTGCGCATAACGCTGGCCCTGCAACGGTTCGCCGTAAGCCGGATCGATGCCCGAAAGTTGGGTCAACATCGCCTCGATCCGCTGCACCGGGGGCAGATTGCCTGCCAGATCGCAGGTTTCGCTGGTGCGAAAATGCGCATCACCATTATCGTCGGCGATGGTTGATGGGCGGCGATCACGCTCGATCAGCGCGATCAGATCGGTGCACAGGTCAGGCGGCACGAATCGCCGCAGTTGGAATATTTGAGCCTTGATTGTGGGGACGCGCTGCATCCCGGCGTGCGCCATCAGCCGCGCGGTTACGGAGTCGCTGGTCAGGGTCATCGGCTTACACGATAAATCGCCGTAGCCGCTTGGCAATGGTTTCGGCGCTCACGTAATAATCTTGCGCATGGGCGGCGGTAAAACAGTTTTCGCTTCCCAACGCGAACCCTTTGTGCAAGAGGCGCCTCCCCGTCCTCAGCGGACTTGACCGCGCGTCAGCCATGCGTAAACCGCGCGCCTTGCGCGGGCTTGGCAGCGACCGGAAAGGTGGTATGCGGGCAGGGGCGTGTGGCGATCATAGCTCAGCTGGTTAGAGCGCCGGTTTGTGGTACCGGAGGTCACGGGTTCGAACCCCGTTGGTCGCCCCATCTTCCCCTTTCAGCCTGTTTTCCTGCGCGCGGTAAAGGGATAATCACGCATGACCGCTTTCTGGACTGAGGCCGATTTCGACGCGCACGAACTGGTGCAACTGGTGCACCATCAGGCGAGCGGGCTGACAGCGATTATCGCGGTGCATTCCACCCATCTCGGCCCGGCGGCGGGCGGAACGCGGTTCTGGCACTATGTGCAAGCCTCTGACGCGATGCGCGATGCGCTGCGGTTGTCGCGCGGGATGAGCTACAAGAACGCGATGGCCGGTCTGCCGATGGGCGGCGGCAAGGCAGTGATCCTTGCCGATGAACAGCGGATCAAGACGCCTGCCATGATCGCCGCATTCGGCGATGCGGTAGAGGCGCTGGGCGGGCGCTATGTCACCGCTGAAGATGTCGGCATCACCGAGGCTGACATGGTCGCGGTGTCGCAGCGCACGGCGCATGTGTCCGGCCTGCCAGTGACGGGTGAGGGCAGCGCGGGCGGCGACCCCGGCCCGTTTACCGCATTCGGCATCTATCTGGGGATCAAGGCCGCTGTTCAGCACAAGCTGGGCACGGATAGCCTGTCGGGCGTTCATGTCGCGGTGCAGGGCACTGGCAGCGTGGGCAGCGGCGTGGCGCGGTTGCTGGCGAAAGACGGCGCGAAGCTGACGCTGGCCGATATCAACGCGGCCCGCGCGGGCGCGCTGGCGCAGGAACTGGGCGCGACGTTGGTTGCAAGCGATGCCATCATGACAACGCCGTGCGACGTGTTCAGCCCCAATGCGCTGGGCGCGGTGCTGGATGATGAAAGCATCGCCGGGCTCGATTGCCCGATTGTCGCGGGCGGGGCCAATAATCAGCTCGCGCGGGCAGAACACGGCGCGGTGCTGGCGGCGCGCGGCATTCTTTATGCGCCTGATTATGTCATCAACGCCGGCGGCATTATTTCCGTGGCGACCGAATACCTCGCGCGGCGCGACGGCCACGCCAGCGATATTGCCGAGGTCAACGCGCTGCTGGCGCAGATCCCCGGCAGGCTCGAAGCGATCTGGCAGGAAAGCGATGCCACCGGCGTTTCGTCCGATGTGATCGCTGACCGGATGGCGCAAAAGCTGATCGGGCGCGGCTGAAACGGCTTACTTGCGGGTGACGAATTGACCGATGCATGAATTGCAGTCTTGTCCGGTTCGGGTGTAACGCTACAAGCCCGACCAGACGCACATAGATATGCACATTTACGCCAACCCCACCCGTTTCCTGTCACTGGCAAAGTGGCTGATGCCGCTCCTGTTCTGGAGCGGTCTGGTGCTGTCCGTGGGTGCGCTGGTGTGGGGGTTGGTGGCGGTGCCGCCTGATCGGCTGATGGGCGAAACCGTGCGCATCCTGTTCATCCATGTCCCTGCGGCATGGCTGGGCATGGGGGGCTGGGCCGGGATTGCGATTTCCAGCGCCATGCTGCTGATCTGGAAACACCCGCTGGCCGCGATTGCTGCGCGCGCGATTGCGGTGCCGGGGATGGTGTTTTGCGCGATCTGCCTTGCCACCGGATCGATCTGGGGCCGCCCGACATGGGGCACCTGGTGGGAATGGGACGGGCGCTTGACTTCGATGCTGGTGCTGCTGTTCCTCTATGTCGGATATATCGCGCTGACGCAGGCTTCCGCGCGTGAGGGCGGTTCGGCGAAGATTGCTGCGATTTTCGGACTGGTCGGCGCGGTGAACGTTCCGATCATCAACCGCAGCGTGGTGTGGTGGAACTCGCTCCACCAGCCGCCCAGCATCACTGCGGGCAAAAGCGCGATTGATGCGACGTTTCTGGTGCCGCTATTGGTAGCGGTGGTGGGCTTTTCGCTGCTATTCGGCGCGATCGTGCTGATGCGGATGCGCGCGCTGATTGCCGAACAACAGGTCGAAGCGCGGCTGCGGCGGCGCGCATTGGATGATGACGCATCTGCGCCTGGCGTTCCGGTAATGGAGCAGGCGTAATGCGCGAACAGCTCAACCAGTGGGATTTTGTGATGCTGGCCTATGCGGTCAGCGCGATTGCGCTTGGCGGGTTGATCATCTGGGCGTGGCGCGCAATGCGCCGGGCCGAAGCGCGGCGCGATGCCGCGCGCCGGCGCTGAGGTAAGGAAACGCCATGAAAGCCAAGCATCAACGCCTTGTCCTCATCATCGCCGCGCTGATCGCGATTATCGGCGCGGGCCTGATCGCGGCGTGGACGTTGCGCAATCAGGCCAACTATTTTTACCTGCCCGAACAAATGGCGGCCACACCCCCGGCGGTGGGTCAAGCGGTGCGGCTGGGTGGGATGGTGCAGCCCGGATCGCTCGCCACCGAAGCGGACGGAGTGACGGTCAATTTCATGGTCACTGGCAACACCGAAGATGCGATCTCCGTGCGCTATAGCGGCATCCTGCCCGATTTGTTCGTCGAAGGATCGGGTGTGGTGGCCGAGGGCAGCCTTGGCGCGAACGGCGTGTTCATGGCCACCAACCTGCTGGCCAAGCATGACGAAAATTACGTGCCCAAGGAACTCGAAGGCATGGGAACCGCGCAAGCGGCAAAAATGGCCGCCGACACCACGTTGGGGCTGACGCAATGATCGCCGAAATCGGACTGGCCGCGCTGTGGCTCGCCGCTGCGCTGGCGGTGTTGCAGATGGTGTCAGGCGCGTTTGCGCTGCGTAGCGCAGAGGGCGAGGCCAATCCGCTAGCGATCTATGCCCGGCCCGCTGCGGTGATGCAGGCGCTGCTGGCGGGGCTGGCCTTCACGATGCTGGTATGGGCGTTTGCAGTCACTGATCTGTCGGTCAAGCTGGTCGCGGCCAATTCGCATTCGATGAAGCCGATGATTTACAAGCTCACCGGAACATGGGGCAATCACGAAGGATCGATGCTGCTGTGGGTCGGGGTGCTGGCGCTGTCGGGCGGATTGATCGCCCTGTTTGAGCGCCGCCTGCCCGAACGCACCATGAGCGCTGCGCTGGCTGTGCAGGGGTTTGTGGCGCTGGGGTTCTATGCATTTCTGCTGTTGTCCTCCAACCCGTTTGAACGGCTGCCGGTGCCTGCGATCGAGGGTTCCGGGCTGAACCCGCTGTTGCAGGATATCGGTCTCGCGTTTCACCCGCCCACGCTTTACGCGGGCTATGTCGGGCTGTCGGTGGCGTTTAGTCTGGCGATGGGCGCGTTGTTGACGCGTGAGGTCAATCCCACCTTCGCCCGCGTGATGCGCCCGTGGGTGCTGGGGGCGTGGGTGCTGCTGACCTTCGGGATCACGGCAGGGTCATACTGGGCCTATTATGAACTCGGCTGGGGCGGCTGGTGGTTCTGGGATCCGGTCGAAAATGCCTCGCTGATGCCGTGGCTGGCGGCAACCGCGCTGCTGCATTCAGTGGCTGTGCTCGCCGCGCGTGATGCGCTGCGCACGTGGACGATTATGCTGGGCGTGCTGGCGTTTTCGATGTCGATGCTGGGCACGTTTCTGGTGCGGTCGGGCGTGCTGACCAGCGTTCACGCCTTTGCGGTCGATCCGGAACGCGGGGCGTTTATCCTTGGCCTGCTGGCTTTGAATATCGGCGGGGCCTTCACGATCTTTGCCCTGCGCGCAGGCGCGGTGGCGGAAGGCAAGCGGTTTTCCTTCAGCAGCCGCGAAGGTGCGCTGGTGTTCAATAATGTGATGCTGTCGGCGATCCTCGCGATCGTGCTACTCGGCACGCTCTACCCGTTGCTGACCGAGGCGTTTGATGTGCGGGTGTCGGTCGGCCCGCCCTATTTCAACCCGGCGAGCGCGATGTTTGCTATTCCGATGTTTCTGGTGATGGCGGTCGGCCCGCTGCTGCGGTGGAAGGAGGACAGCCCCCGCCGCATCCGGTTTGAAGTGCTGTTGCTCGCCGCCATTTTGATCGGTGTGATCGGGCTGGTGAGTTTCTTCGGCCAATTCGCATTGCTGCCGCTGCTGGGTCTGGGGCTTGCCGCAGCACTGGGTGTCGCTGCGTTCTTGCCCTTGCGCGGTCGCAAGCTGACGCGGGTGCCGGTGGCGACGTGGGGCATGGTGATGGCGCATTTCGGGATCGCGGTGTCGCTGTTCGGGATGGCCAGCGAAGGCGCGTTCACACAGGAACGCCTTGCCGCGGTGGCCCCCGGCGGCAGCGATCAGGTGGGTGAATTCACCTTCACCCTGCAAAGCGTAAATCCGGTGGCCGGGCCGAACTGGACAGCGATCGAAGCGCGCATCGCCGTCAGCCGCGATGGCGGCACCCCGGTAATCCTCACCCCGCAGGCGCGCAATTTCTGGTCGCCCGCGCAATCAACCAGCGAAAGCGCGTTGCTTACCCGCTGGGACGGTCAGCTTTATGCGGTAATCGGCAACCAGGCCGCAGATGGGCGCTGGCAGATCCGGATGTGGTGGAAACCGTTTGTGACCTTCATCTGGTATGGCGGGCTGCTGATCGCGCTAGGCGGGGTGCTGGCGATTATCGGCAGGGTGCGGGTCGATATGAAGCGTCGCAAGGCGGTATCGCTTGGTGATGAGCGTCGCGCTGATCTTGAGGCGCTGGGCACAGCGCCGGTGCCTGCGGAGTAAACGGCCATGCGCTCACGTCTGTTCCTGTGGCTGCCGCTCGCCCTGTTCGCGTTTTTCGCCGGGCTGGCGGGCTATATGCTCACACAGGATAAAACCGAATTCGTCGAAAGCGCGATGATCGGCCAATCACTGCCTGACTTCGCGCTAAAGCCTGCGTTTGATGGGCTGCCGGGGGCCGCGCGCAGCGATCTGGTTGGCGGCCAGCCGCGCCTGCTCAATATATGGGCAAGCTGGTGCCTGCCCTGCATCGCCGAGGCCCCGCAGCTTGAAGCATTGCAGGCCCAAGGGGTCGAAATCGTCGGCATTGCCATTCGCGACCGGCCCGAAGATGTCGCCAATTTCCTCGCGCGTCATGGCAATCCCTATACCCGGATCGGCGCGGATGATATTTCCGAAGTGCAGCTTGCCATCGGATCGTCAGGCGTGCCCGAAACCTTCGTAATCGATGCGGCGGGCGTCATTCGTTACCAGCATATCGGCGATATCCGCGAGAGTGATATTCCGATATTGCTCGCCGAATTGGAGAAGGCCCGATGATCAGGGTGCTTCTTACCTTTCTGGCGGCGCTGATCGCTTTGCCGCTCTCCGCGCAGGACACCATGCCGCCCGCGCCCTATGCCTATAATCAACTCGACGACCCAGCCTTGGAGGCTCAGGCAACCGCACTGATGCACACGCTGCGCTGCCTCAAATGCCAATCGCAGTCGATCGCGGATAGCGACGCACCAATGGCGGGCGATATGCGACATCAGGTGCGCAGCCGTATTCTGGCAGGCGAAAGTCCAGAGGAAATCCGCGCGTGGTTGGTTGCGCGCTACGGTGATTATGTCAGCTATACGCCCACGGTGAGCTCGAGCACCTGGCCGCTGTTTGCGATACCGGCGTTGCTGATCTTGATTGTCGCTGCGGTGCTGTTGCGGCGGCTGGGCAGGCGGCGCGTTGATGCGGGAGATGCGTCATGATCGTTGGCTGGCTTGTTGTGGGCGCGCTGGCCCTGACGGCGTTTGCGTTTGCCGCGCTGGCACTGCGGCTGCCGCGCGAAGGATTTGCGCTGTTCGGCGCGGTGCTGGTGTTCGGCTTGGCCGGATACGCGTGGCAGGGCGCGCCCGGGCAGCCCGCAGCGCCCAAGCAAGCGGCGACTGCGGCAAGCAATCAGGGTGAAGCGATGGTTGAAGGCCGCGCTGCGCTGTTTGATCGCACCCTGCCGCCTCCCAATTACCTGCTGACGTCAGATGCCTTTGCCCGGCGCGGCCAATTTGCTGATGCTGCCGCGCTGCTGCAAGGCGGCCTGGCAGCAAATCCTGATGATCAGGAAAGCTGGCTCGCGCTCGGTCTTGCTCTGGTCGGCCATGCTGATGGGTTTGTGACTCCGGCGGCGCTGCAGGCATTCGGCCGCGCGCGGGCGATTGATCCTGCGCATCCGGGGGCGGAATATTTCCTCGGCATCGCTTACCTGCAAAGCGGAGAGGTGCGCGCCGCGCGCGATGTCTGGGGCGGACTGCTCGAACGTTCGCCCCCCGATGCCCCGTGGCATGAGGGTTTGACCGCTGATGTCGCGCGGCTGGACGATATGATCGCGCGCGCGCCGATGCTGCAAGGCCAGTGACCGCAGCGTGTTGCAGGTGCGAATGCGGAGTGCTAGGCGGCGCGCCACTCCAGCCTGAGTGCCTGTGACGAGTCGTTCTGGCGGGATGGGCAGTACCGACATACGGGAAATCCGATTGATATGAGCGAAGCTTCAAGACCTGCTCACCAACCGCCTCCGGGTGGCAAAAGCCACAGCGCGTCAAAATCCGCGCTGGCGGTGGGCGCGATCGGTATCGTGTTTGGCGATATCGGCACCAGCCCGCTCTATGCGTTTCGTGAAACCTTTAACGGGGCGCATTCGCTTGCACTCGACAATGCCCATATTCTGGGTGTGATCAGCCTGATCTTCTGGTCGATGACGCTGGTCGTCTCGATCCAGTATGTCACCATCCTGATGCGGGCCGATAACAAGGGGCAGGGCGGGAGCTTGGCGTTGGTCGCGCTGATTTCGCGCAGTCTGTCGACATCGAAATATGCCTGGATCGCGGTGCTGCTGGGCGTGTTTGCGACCAGCCTGTTCTACGGTGACAGCATGATCACCCCGGCGATTTCGGTGCTGTCGGCGGTTGAGGGTTTGAGCGTCGTCGACAGCCGGTTTGATCGCGTCGTCATTCCCATTGCACTGATTTTGCTGGTGTTTCTGTTCGTGATACAAAAGCGCGGCACGGCCAAGGTCGGCGCGCTGTTTGCGCCGGCGATGATCGTCTATTTCATCGTCATCGCCCTGCTCGGCGGGTGGCAGATCATCCAGACCCCCGCGATTTTGTGGGCGCTCAACCCCTATCACGCGATAAACTTTTTCATGCTTGATGGCTGGCTGGCCTTTCTCGCGCTGGGCAGCGTGGTGCTGGCGGTGACGGGGTCAGAGGCGCTGTATTCGGACATGGGTCATTTCGGGCGCGGGCCGATGCGATTATCGTGGTTCGGCTTTGTCATGCCCTGCCTGCTGCTCAACTATTTCGGTCAGGGCGCGATGGTCATGGGCCTTCCGCCCGAACAGGCCGCGCAGGCGATTGAAAGCCCGTTCTTCTTCCTTGCATCCGAACAATGGCGTCTGCCGCTGGTGTTGTTGGCCACGGTTGCCACGTTCATTGCCAGCCAGGCGGTCATTTCAGGCGCGTTTTCGATTACCCATCAGGCGATCCAGATGGGCTATATCCCGCGCCTCAGCACCCGCCACACATCGGCAACCGAAGGCGGACAGATTTATATTCCGGTGGTCAACTGGGCGCTGATGGTGGCGGTGATCGTGTTGGTGCTGACCTTCCAGACATCATCCAACCTTGCCAATGCCTATGGTATCGCGGTGACGGGTGCGGTGACGATCGACACGCTGTTGATGGCGGTGCTGCTGGTGGGTGTGTGGAAATGGCGCTGGTGGTATGCCGCGCCGGTGGTGCTGCTGTTCCTGATTGTTGACGGGGCCTATTTCGCCGCCAACCTTACCAAGGTTGCCGATGGCGGGTGGTTCCCGCTGGTGGTCGGCCTAGTCGCATTTATCCTGCTGACCACCTGGGCGCGTGGGCGCAAGCTGATGCATGAACGGATGAGCGAAAGTGCGCTGCCGCTAGAAATCTTTGCCAAGTCGGCCAAGAATTCCACGGTGCGCGTTCCCGGCACCGCGATCTTCATGGCGTCCAGCACCGCTGGTGTGCCCTCCGCGCTGCTCCACAATATCAAGCATAACAAGGTTCTGCACGAACGCGTGGTGATCCTGACCATCAGCATCGCGGATGTGCCCTATGTCGATCCCGACGCGCGCTGCGAGATGACCGAACTTAGCGACGGGTTCTATCGTGCAGTGCTGCATTATGGCTTCATGGAGGAAACCGATGTCCCGCTCGGCCTCAAGAAGATGGAGCGGTGCGGCGGCACATTCGACATGATGCAAACCAGCTTCTTCCTGTCGCGCCAGACCCTGCTGCCATCGGAAAAGCCGGGGATGTCGATCTGGCGCGAGAAAATCTTCGCGTGGCTGCTGAGGAATTCGGCGACCGCGATGGATTTCTTCAAGCTGCCGACCAACCGCGTGGTGGAACTGGGCAGTCAAGTGGAGATTTAGCCCCCCGTCGGCGGTTCATTCTTCAGCGGTTCGTCCCGTTCTTCAAAGCTCAGCCCGTTCTTTAGCAGCATCGGGATCTGGCTGAAGGTGAACAGGAAGGTCAGCGGCAGGAACACCCACAGCTTGGCCCACAGCCAGCCTTCAAAATCCATCTGCGCGCGCAGCACTTCGTTGAGAACGGCGAGGACGAGGAAGAACACACCCCAGTTGCGCGACAGTTTGAGCCAGCCTTGATCTGAAAGCCCTTCAAACGCGGCTTCGAGCAGGATTTTCAGCAGCGCGCGGCCCATGAAAAACCCGCCCAGCAAAACCACGCCGAACACCGCGTAGATGATCGTCGGCTTCAACTGCACGAAGGTGGGGTCGCCGAAAAAGATCGTCAGGCTGCCAAAGCCGACGATCAGCGCGGTCGAAAACCACAGCATCGGCGATACCTTGCCCAGCCGCCATTTCGACACAACGAGCGCAATCACGGCAGCGACCATGAACGCGCCGGTGCCATAGATGATCGCGGCCAATTCGCCCGCAGGGCTGGGGTCTTCGGGCGCGCTCCAGCGATAGATGCCGAGAAACACCAGCAAGGGCCCGTAATCGACCGCGACATTAATCCAGCTGGATGCGGCTTTTTTGGTTTCGTTCTCGCTCATTACTCTCTCAATCCGTCATTGCGAGCGGCGCAGCCGCGCGGCAATCAAGTCCCAAAGCCCCCGCCATAGCGGAACTTGCCGTTCTGGATTGCTTCGCTGCGCTCGCAATGACAAGGTTTACTAAGCCACCCCGGCAATCACCCGTGCGACCAGATCGGGGTCAAACGGGCGCAGGTCTTCGATCTTTTCGCCCACGCCGATGGCATGGATCGGCAGGCCATATTGTTCTGCCGCGGCGACCAGCACGCCGCCGCGCGCGGTGCCATCCAGCTTGGTCATGATCAGGCCGGTGACGCCGGCCACCTCCTTGAACACCTCGATCTGGGCGAGCGCATTCTGGCCGTTGGTGGCGTCTAATACCAGCACCACGTCATGCGGAGCCTCCGCGTTCAGGCGCCCGAGCACGCGGCGGATCTTCGCCAGCTCCTCCATCAGCTCTTTCTTGTTCTGCAAGCGGCCCGCGGTGTCGACGATCAGCGCGTCGATTCCGGTGTCGGTCGCCTGTTTCACGGCATCGAACACAATCGCCGCCGGATCGCCGCCTTCCGGCCCGCGCACCAGATCAACCCCGACGCGCTCGGCCCAGGTTGCCAACTGACCGATGGCCGCCGCGCGGAATGTGTCGCCCGCCGCCAGCAGCACGCCGTAATCATCTTCCATGAACAGGTGTGCCAGTTTGGCGATGGTGGTGGTCTTGCCGCTGCCATTCACCCCGATCACCAGGATCACCTGCGGGCGCGGGAAGGCCGTGATTTCGAGCGGTTTGGCCACCGGGCGCAGGATCGCCGCGATTTCCTCGGCCACCGCTTCGCGCAGTTCGCGGGCGGTGATTTCCAGCCCGAAACGTTTATCCGCCAGCCGTGCGCGGATGCGCCCTGCCGCCGCCGGGCCAAGGTCGGACATGATCAGCGCGTCCTCAACCTCGTCAAGCGTGGCATCATCCAGCTTCGCGCTGCCGCCCACACCCGACAGGTTGGCGGTCAGGCGCTCTGATGTCTTGGCAAAGCCGCCCAGCAGGCGCTGGGTCCAACTGGTTTCGCTCATACGAGCAGCCCTTCTTCGGTCCCGCGTATTGTGATGTCGATAGTTTCGCCTGCGCGCGCTGCGGCGGGCAGGGCAACGCGGGCGTAGTTGGAGGCATAGCCGGTGCCGTCACGTTCGGCGAGGACGCAGAGAGTTTCGCCCACCAGCCCGTTTAGCCAGATTTGGCGGCACGCGGCGGCGCGCGCGCGAAGTTCGGCAGCGCGGGCCTTCACGAGCGCGCGCGGCAGTTGCGGCATCCGCGCGGCAGGCGTGCCGGGGCGCGATGAGAAGGGGAAGATATGGGCGTGAACAATGCCAATTTCGTCGATGATGCTGAGGTTGTCGGCATGGTGCGCGCCGGTTTCGGTCGGGAAGCCCGCGATCAGGTCTGCGCCCACCGCTATATCGGGCCGCAGCGACTTTAACCGGGCGACCAGTTCCACCGCATCGCGGCGCAGATGGCGGCGCTTCATCCGCTTGAGGATCAGGTCTGCGCCGTGCTGCAGCGACAGGTGCAGATGCGGCATCACACGCTGTTCGTGGGCGATCAGTTCGAACAAGGCGGCGTCAATCTCCACCCCGTCAACCGATGACAGGCGCAGGCGGGCCAGCGAGGGGAAGGCATCAAGGATCGCGCCAACCAACAGGCCCAACCGAGGCGCGCCGGGCAGATCATGCCCCCACGAGGTCAGGTCGACCCCGGTGAGCACGATTTCGCGCGCGCCTGCCAGCAGGTGCGCTTCAACCTCGCGCAGAACCTCGATCACCGCGACAGACCGGCTGACCCCGCGCCCCTGTGGGATCACGCAAAAGGTGCAGGCGTGATCGCAGCCGTTCTGCACGGCGATGAAGGCGCGGGTGTATTCACCTGTTGCGCGTTCCCGCGCAGGCGGGAACCTCCCGCTTTCCAGCATGAGATCCCCGCCTGCGCGGGGATTCGCATTATAGGCGCGCGGGTCAAGCTTGGCTGCGTTCGCCACCAACCCGTCAACCGCGTCCATCGCGCCGATTTCGGCCCGGTCGATCTCTGCCGCGCAGCCGGTGACGATCAACCGCGCGGTGGGATGATCCCGGCGCGCGCGGCGGATGGCCTGCCGGGTCTGACGCAGAGCCTCACCCGTGACCGCGCATGAATTGACGACCACAAGGTCTTGCTCGCCCGCCAACATTGCGCGCATCCGCTCGCTTTCGGCGATGTTCATGCGGCAGCCGAGGCTGATGATATGTGGCGCGTTCACGCGTAATCGTCCCAATCGAAACTGCCGCGAAACGCCTCGGTCGCAGACCCGCTCATCAGGATCGTGCCGCCGGGCTGCCAGTCAATCACCAGATCGCCGCCGGGCAAGCTGACGCGCACCGGGCTGTGCACAAGCCCACGCCGGATCGCGGCGACCGCCGTGGCGCAGGCCCCGGTGCCGCACGCCCGCGTCAACCCAGCGCCGCGTTCCCACACCCGCAGTTTCAGATGATCTGGCCCCACCACGCTCGCCACGTTTACATTCACCCGCTCAGGAAACAGTGGGTCATTTTCGATTTCGGGGCCAAGCGTTTCGAGCGGCACCGCATCGGCATCATCGACAAAGAACACCGCGTGCGGATTGCCGACATTGACCGCCATCGGTGTTGACAGATCGCCATTCTCTATCGGCCACCCCACCGGCATCGCCAAGGTGTCCATCGGATAGGCCAACGGGATCGCATCCCATTCAAACCGCGGCGCGCCCATATCGACCCGCGCGCCGCCGTCCAGCGGTTCCAGCGCAATTGACCCGCCAGCGGTTTCGATGGTCACGGCCTCGCCATGCAGCAGCGCCACCGCACGCGCAGCATTACCGCAGGCTTCCACCTCGCCGCCATCGCTGTTGAAAATCCGCATCCGGAAAGCGTGGCTTTCGCTTGGTTCGAGCAGCACCAGTTGATCGCAGCCAATGCCAGTGCGCCGATCCGCCAGCGCACGCGCGAATTGCGGCGTTACTACCGGCAGCGCATCGGCGCGCGCGTCAAGCACGACAAAATCATTGCCGAGCCCGTGCATCTTGATGAAGGGAATACGCATAGCCACTGCTGCGCATCTATGCACCGGCAGGCTTCGCGTCCAGCCCTGTGCGCAAACACAGTATCAGACGCGATGTCAGGCGGTGCGAGACCGCGTCTGCGTGTCGTCGGTATCGCGAACGCGCTCCGGCGCTGCGGCTGTGTTCAGCTGTCCAGCCGCACGCAGCCGTGCACGCACCGCGACGGCATCTTCGGGCTGGCCATAAAGATAGCCTTGCGCCTTTAACCTGCCCATCGATTTGAGCGCATTAAGGATTTCCTCGTCCTCCACGCCTTCTACGGTGAGGGGGAGATTAAGGCCGCGCCCAAGCGAGATTATCGCCTCGACGATACCCGACCGGCGATCAGGTTCGCGCAGTTCGCTGACAAAGCTGCGGTCGATCTTGATCCGATCAAATGGCAGGTTGTGCAGGTGTTCAAGGCTGGAATAGCCAGTGCCGAAATCATCAAGGCTGATCTGGATGCCCTGGTTGCGCAGGGATGTGATCATCGTGCGCACCAGACCAATGTTTTCGTGCAGGCAGGTTTCGGTGATTTCGATCTCAAGCCGCTGGGGTGGAAAATTGGCTTCGACCAGTTTTTTCAGCAAGCGCTGGGAAAACCACGGATCGCGCAGCTGCACTGGCGAAATGTTGATCGACAGCGTCAGCGCATCGTCCCATTCGCGCGCATCGGCGAAGGCCTGCTCCATCAGGCTTTCCGACATCGCCGTGATCAGACCGATTTCCTCGGCGATGGGCACGAAGATTTCAGGTTTTATCAACCCGAGCTGCGGCGAGCGCCAGCGGGCCAGCATTTCGAAACCCAACAGGGCGCCAGTTTGCACGTCCACCTGCTGTTCGTAGAAAGGCACGAATTCGCCCCGCGCAATCCCCTGACGAATCCCGGTTTCGATCTGGTTACGGAACCGCAATTCGTGTTCCATGCTGGCATCGAACCAGAAATAGCGGTTCCGACCCTGCTTCTTCGCATGGTAAAGCGCCATGTCAGCACGGTGCATCAAGGCAGCGGCATCGATAACGGGGTCGATTGTGCCGTCGAGACTATAATCAGTGGCGAGACCGATCGACGTGGTGAGTTCGATTGTCAGTTCCGGCAACTCGAATGGGTGCGATACCCGTTCGAACAGACGGATCACCAGATCATCGACTCGTTCATGCTGTCCGGCAGGATAGGTCATGACAAACGCGAATTCGTCGCCCCCCAGCCGTGCCAGCTTTGCCTCGCGCGGGAGCAACGCCTGGACCCGCTCACACAACATCACCAGCACAGCATCACCGATGGTATGGCCGTGCATATCATTGATATGTTTGAAGTTATCAAGGTCGATCATGCAATAGGCCAGCGCTTCACCACGCATAGCAGCAAGCGCACGCGCCTGTTCGGTCGCCTCGACCATGCTGCGCCGATTGAGGCAGTGGGTCAGTGGATCGGTGGAAGCGAGCAAGCGAGCGCGTTCCTCGGCCCGTTTGCGCTCGGCAATTTCAAGAGTGAGTTCGCGGTAACGCCGCCACCCGAAAATGACCAACGCGACATTTAGCAGCAAGGCGTTGACCAGCAGCACATCGGGCTTGCTTTGGCTATACAGCACCGCGGCCAATGCCTTGGGCAGCACCGAACCCCCGGTGCCAACCAGCAGGATGATGGCCGCAACTGCAATCCCCAAGGCGATGAAATCGCGCTCAGCGGTTTCGAGCGGGCTGTCTGGCTCTTGATTTTTCAAATCGTCTGCCCCGTGCGAATGGCGCTGATGGGCTGGTTATGCCCGGCGACCTGCGCAGTAATTCGCAGATCGCGCTAAACATTGGGTTAACTAGGGCCACAAAAGGTGGCTGGGCGGTGTTTGTTTTCCCAAGCCATCGTCCAACTGTGATTCCCGATACTGCAAGTGATTCCACTTGATAAAGAATTGCTCTAACGCGGGCACCGAACCGCAAGGGAGCGTGTAGCAACATGGCCTATTGGCTGATGAAATCCGAACCGTTCAAATATAGCTGGGACGATCTCCTCGCTGAGGGCGAAGGCACATGGGACGGGGTGCGCAATTATCAGGCGCGCAATAATCTCGCCGCGATGCAGGTGGGGGATGAGGCGTTCTTCTACCACTCGCGCGAGGGGTTGGAGATTGTTGGCATTTGCACGGTCAGCGTGGCCGGTATCACCGATCCCACCGATGAAACCGGCAAATGGGCGGCGGTGAAGGTGAAGGCCAAGCGCAAATTCGCCCATCCGGTAACGCTAGTGGCGATCAAGGCCGAACCGCGCCTCGCCGATATGCAGCTGATCCGCCAGTCACGCCTGTCGGTATCCGGGGTGACGCCAGCCGAATGGCAGGTGATCTGCGAGATGGCAGAACGCTAAAAGGGCGATCAGGCGGTTGCCTGTGCCCGTGCGCGCAGGCCGCTGATCGTCGCGCCGCTGGCGGCGATGCGTTCCAGATCGGTCTTCACATGGATCAGGCGCAGACCCGCGCGGCCTTTTGCTTCGGTTAGTGCGGCGGTGAATTGTGCGGTTGTCTCGGCCGCTGCGCTCCACGCGCCATATGCTGCGCCCAAGGCCGCGAAATCGGGGTTGGTGAGCGTGGTGGCGGACACGCGGCCGGGATACTCACGCTCCTGATGCATCCGGATCGTGCCGTAGGCGCCGTTGTCGATCACCACCACGATCAGATTTGCGCCATATTGCGCGGCGGTGGCGAGTTCCTGTCCGTTCATCAGGAAATCTCCGTCTCCGGCCACGGCAACCACGGTGCGCGTCGGGTAGCGCAGGGCGGCGGCAACCGCCGCGGGCACGCCGTACCCCATCGCGCCGCAAGTGGGGGCGAGCTGGCCGGGGTAGGCGGTGTAACGCCAGTAACGGTGCCACCACCCGGCAAAATTGCCCGCGCCGTTGGCGATGATGGTATCGTTGGGCAACAGGGCACGCATGGCAGTGACACAGGCGGCCAGATCAAGCGCCGCGTCTGGCGCGGCAGGGGTGGCCCATTCGCGCCATTCGCGGTGCGCCTCAGCCCCGGCGTTGAACGGAATAGTGCCCGCATCTTCCCAAAGCGCGGCGCATTCGGCGAATTCATCGACCCCGCAGCACAGCGCCAGATCGGTGCGATAGACCCGGCCCAGTTCTTCCGGATCAGGGTGAATATGCACCAGCAATTGCCCCGGATGATCGAGGGTGGGGAGAGTGTAGCCCTCAGTCGTCGCCTCACCCAGCCGCGCGCCGACCGCGATGATCAGATCGGCGTTCCTGACGCGTTCGACCAGCTTGGGATTGGGGCCATAGCCGAGGTTTCCAGCATAGACCGGACTATCGGGCGCACACGCATCCTGACGCCGGAACGCAGTCGCCACGGGCAGTCCAACCCGTTCGGCAAACTGCTGAAAATATGCGCGCGCCTTGGCGTTCCAGCCCGCGCCGCCGATGATCGCCACCGGGCTGGCCGCATCGGCAATCAGATCGAACAGCGCGCTCATCGCATCGGGGCAGGCGGCCTGCGCGGTGCGGGTGACGAATGGGCGCGGGGCGATGCTGGCGGGCACGCGTTCAACCAGCATGTCTTCGGGCAGGGCCAGCACCACTGGCCCCGGCCTGCCATTGATCGCGGTCGCATAAGCGCGGGCGACATATTCGGGGATGCGCGCCGGATCATCAATCCGCGCCGCCCATTTGCAGATGGGGGCAAAAAAGGCGGTGAAATCGACCTCCTGAAACCCCTCACGTCCCTGCATTGCGCGCGCCACATCGCCGACGAACAGGATCATTGGCTGCGAATCCTGATGCGCCACATGCACCCCGATGCTGGCATTGGTCGCGCCGGGGCCACGGGTGACAAAGGCAACGCCGGGCCTGCCGGTCGTCGCCGCCTGCATCGCCCCATCGGCGCAGGCCATGAACGCCGCGCCGCCTTCCTGTCGGCAAGTTACCACGTCGATTTGAGGCCGGTCGGGCAGCGCATCCAGCACCGCGAGAAAGCTTTCGCCGGGAACGGTGAAGATCCGTTCACACCCCTGCTCGGCAAGGCAATCGACCAGCAATGCAGCCGCGCTGTTGAAAGAATTGGGGTGTGTGGAATCAGGCACGTGACACTCTCCCGACTGGTCGTGATCGGGCTCTACATCCGGTGCCAACCGCGCGCAAACCCGCCCTATGCGCTGTGCCCGATTTATGGGGAGTTTGTGTCCCATGCTGCGACAGCGGCAGCAAGGGCGGTTCCAAAAGGTTAAGAAAGTCTTAAATTCGATTTTCCCGCAAGAGGAGAATCAGAAATGCGTCGCAGTCTCGTGCTCAATGATGAAAGCGCCCGCCACTGGTTCCGTTCGAGCCTGCCGCCGCATGTGAAGCGCGATTTGCTGCCGATCCCGGCTGAGGCTTTATGGCGGCTGACGATGTCGGACGTGCGCGGCTTTGCCAGCACTTACGTGGCGCTTACCGCAGCGATTTTCGTCTTCATTCTCTAATCGAAATCTGGTGCGCGCAGCGCTTCGGTGGCGTGCAGCTTGCGCGCCAGCAATGCGGCAAACAGGCACAGGATCAGGCTGACCAGCAATTGTTCCTCCAGCGGGATGCCAAAGAATCCGAGCGCGCCTGCAACGCCTGCGCCCACCACCATGAACAGCGACGAGATAAAGTTGTTGGCCGCGACCGAACGCGAAGCCTCGCTCTTGTCGACGCGGGTGGTGAGGAAGGCATAAAGCGGCACCACGAACATTCCGCCTGCCACTGCGATCAGAAGCAGATTGGCGGTCAGCGCCAGCGCCAGCGGCTGGGCGAGGAACTCGGTCACGGTGAACAGTTCGCCTGACGGTTGCAGGTTCCATGCGCGGCAAATCAGGTAGAAGGTGATCAGCAGGCCGCCCATCGCCAACACCGACTTGGCCGAATAGCGCGCCGAAATATCGCCTTTCAGCAGCGCGTTGATCGAGACCGATCCAATCGCAATCCCCGCCGAAAATGCCACCAACAGCACAGCGGCGACCTGTTTGTCAGCCAGCAGCACGTTTTTGGCGAGCGGGATAAACTGCACCGACAAAATCGCCGCAATCGTCCAGAAATAACTGATCGCCAGCACCGAGTACCGCAGTTCGAGATTGCCCATCGAAAAGGCGATGAGCGATTTTGACGCGCGGATCGGGTTCCAGTCGACCTTGACCTCGGTCGTCTGCGCAGGCGCAGGTGGCACCCAGCGGCACACCATGTAGCCAACCACTGCAACCGCGATAACCGCGATGATACTGGCGAATATCGGCAGCGCGCCGCCCAGCATCATGCCGACCAGAATTGCCACATAGGTCCCCGCCTCAACCAGCCCGGTTCCCGCAAGCACTTCGTCTTTTTTCAGGTGTTGCGGCAGGATCGCGTATTTGATCGGGCCAAAGAAGGTCGAATGAACCCCCATCGCAAACAGCGCTGCGAACAATAGCGGGATGGCAAGCGAATCCACCTGCATCCCGCGCGCCGCCAGCACTAGGCCGGTTGCGCCAACCGACATGATGATGATTTCGGCAAATTTGATCCAGCGGATGATTTTGGTCTTGTCGCGCATATCGGCCAGTTGGCCTGCGGTCGCGGAAAACAGCACGAAGGGCAGCACGAACACCGCGGTCGCTATTCCGCTGATGAAGGTTTCGGTCTCCGGCGAATCATACACCTGATAGACCACGAACAGCACCATCGCGTTCTTGTAGAGATTGTCGTTCAGCGCATTGAGCAACTGAGTGAGGAAAAGCGGCAGAAAACGCCGCTGGCGCAGCAGATGCGTCGATGTGGTCATGCGATGGTTTTGCTCATGCTGCCTTGCGGGTTCTTCGCCCATAGCGCGCGCCCGCACTTTCACAAGAGCACCGCCGTAATCACGCTTTGTCGGGGATGGCGGGGCAGGGGGCTTTTGTCAGCGTCAAGTGCGCGCTAATGCAGGATCCAGTCATGTCGAGCCTGCCCAACATCCTTACCCTGTCGCGCATCTTTGGGGTGCCGTTGCTGGCGTTCTTCCTGTGGTGGCCCGATTGGCGGCTCGGCTATCTGATCGGCTTCGCGCTCTACTGCGTCATCGCGCTGACCGATTTTTTCGATGGCTATCTGGCGCGGGCGCAGGGAACTGTGTCGAAACTGGGGATTTTTCTGGATCCGATCGCCGACAAGATCATGATCGCTGCGGTCATTCTGGTGCTGACCGCGCAAGGATACCTGCGCGGGCCATATGTTGGCGATATCCATGTGATTGCGGGGCTGGTGATCCTGATGCGCGAAATTGCGGTCAGCGGATTGCGCGAATTTCTCGGCGGGATTCAGGTATCGATGCCGGTATCAAAGCTGGCCAAGTGGAAGACGACATTTCAGCTGGTCGCCATGGGCGCGCTGATTCTGGGCGGGGCGGTGCATGGCCCGCCGTGTCAGGCGGTGGGTGATATGTGCCGCACATTTGGCGAAAGCTGGATTCATGTGGTGGGGTTGGTGGCGCTTTGGGCCGCAGCTGCGCTGACTTGTATTACCGGGTGGGATTACCTGCGGGTCGGTTTGAAGCATATGGATTGAGAGTGCACATCGGCCCGAATGTGATCTCATCGATGATCTACAATTCGGGCGATCTCGCAGCAAATTTCCGCACCAGAACAAGAGCTTCGCTGATAAGGCTGTGCATTGCGGCTGCGGCACCATCGGGATCGCGGGCGACGATGGCTTCCAGCACGTTTCTGTGTTCGGCAATGCTTGCCAGCCGAACGCCTTTCAGCTGGTTTGTCACTTTGATCGACGTATGCAGAGCCGCCACGATCAAATCTCTAAGGCGCGCGTAAAAACGGTTTCCCGAAGCCTCAAGCACAGCGACATGAAATGCGATATCCGATAGCAACGGATCGTCATCGCCTTCCTCGGCTGCCTGCATTCGGTTTAACGCAGCCTCTATCTGCGCGATTGCTTCGGCAGACGCTGTTTCGGCTGCCAAGCGTGCTGCAACAGGTTCGATAGCCATCCGCACTTGCAAAAACTCGATTAGCAATTCCGGTTCGAATTTGCGTGCCATCATCCAGCCAAGGACGTCGACATCAAGTATGTTCCAGTTCGATTGCGGTTGGACTCATGTGCCTTGGCGCGGGCGCGATGCGATTACCCCCTTGGCCGACAGCATCTTGATCGCTTCACGCAAAACGCTGCGGCTCACGCCGTAGGATTTGCACAATTCGCTCTCGATCGGAAACGGATTGGAGGGGCCGTATGTTCCGGTCACGATCGCCTCGCCGAGTTGATGCATGATTTGATTGGTAAGATTATGGCCCTGCCGCTGCACGCTATCAAAAATCCCTTGGGTAAACTGCCTGGACAGAATTCTGCTCCAATCCGGTCACCCCAACCCGGTAAACAAGAACATCCCCTGCCAAGGGTTCCAAGGCAAGCTGTTCCGGAGACATCCCTACACGCGCGGTGGTGACAAACAACTGGTCAAGCGCATCGCCGCCAAATGCGACGCAGCTTGGCTGGCTGACAGGTAATGCAATTTCGCTATCTATCGTGCCATCAGGCCGATAGCGAACCACGCGCGATGCGCCCCAATGCGCGCTCCACAGGCACCCATCAGCATCAACCGTCGCCCCATCCAGATAAGCGCCGGGCGGCGTTTCGGCAAACAGACGCGGGTTGCTGATTTCGCCGTTGGAGGGTTCAAAGTCGAACGCCAGAATCCGCCGCGCCGGACTGTCGGCGAAATACATGGTCAGGCCATCGGGGCTCCAGGCCAGTCCGTTGGCAATGGTGACCCCTTCGTGGCAGCGCCGCGCCTGGCTGCCATCCAGACGGTAAAGCGCGGCGCTGCGGGGCTGGGCCAGCGCTTCATTCTCGATCATTGTGCCTGCCCAGAAACGGCCCTGACGATCTACCCGCCCATTATTGAAACGGCGGCCACTGCCGCGCGGCTCCGGGCGATCAATCTATTTAACTTCCCCGGTTGTCAGATCGAACCATCCAAACCTGGTTTCGAATGCGCACAGCAACGTGTCCGCTTCGCCTTCGACCAATGCGAATGATCCGACCCGTTCGGGCGCAACAATGCGCTCGACAGCATCGGTGCCGATTGGCTGGCGCAGGATCAGTGATGCTTCGATATCGGTCCACCACAGGCCGCTATCGCGGTGCCACTGGATGCCTTCGCCCAGTATGTTGCCCGCAGAAATTACATGATGCGGGGTCATGTGTACAGCGCCGAATCATAGGCGGCCACAATCCGCAACGCACGTTCTGAAACGTCCGCCGCCGTCATGCCCGGCCGGTAAAGTTCGGTTCCGATGCCAAACCCGTCAGTTCCGGCGGCGAGCCATTGGCCCATGCTGTCCGACTGGATAAACGAGAACGTCTATGCGGGTTATATTGATGTCGATTTCCGCGCCACGCTGGGCGGCTTGCCGTGGTTTATCAATATCGGCGCGCGTTATGTGCACACCGAACTGACCGCTTCCGGGCAGCAGTTCGACCTTATTGATCTGCTCCCGGTCACCGGCGACGTGACGATTTTTCAGGGCGTATTTGCCAACGGCGGGCAGCCATTGGCGCGCACCGAAAGTTCAAGCTATGACTTCTTCCTGCCTAACCTCAATGCAAGGGTCGATCTGGGCGCTAACGTGGTCGCACGGCTGTCCGCTTCGCGCACGTTGACGCGACCGCAGGTTCAGGATCTGGCACCCCGGACCAACTTCGATGTCTTGCGACCAGCCAGCCTGAATGCCAGCGGCGGAAACCCAGCGTTGCGGCCTTATACGTCAAATAATTTCGACCTTTCGCTGGAATGGTATCCCAGCCGAACGACCACGATTGCCGCCGCAGCATTCTACAAGAATGTTCGCGACTTCATCGTGCAGACACGCGAAAATGAAGTCATAACCATTGCCAATGCGGGCAATCTCCCGGTGGGCGGATTTATCACCGGCCCTAACGAGGCAACCTTCAGCGTTCGCCGGCCGCGCAATGCGGATACTGCCAACGTTCGCGGGATCGAATTGAATGTGGTGCATACGTTCGATTGGTTGCCGGGCCTGCTAAGCGGCTTTGGCGCGCAGGTGAACGCAACGTTTGTTGGTAGTAATGCGACTTTTGATCAGGACTCGGATGACATCTCCTTTGCACTTGAGGGTTTGGGAGATTCGCAGAACGCATCGGTGTTCTACGAAAAGGGAGGCCTTTCGGCACGGGTTGCCTATAACCGGCGCGAACGCTTCCTCGAAAGTCTCGTGACCCCGGGCGAAGGTGGTGATCCGGTGTTCCGGCGCACGTTTGATCAATGGGACGTGCGGGCCAGTTACGATGTGAACCAATATGCGCAGGTGTTTGTTGAAGGGATCAACATCACCAGCGAGAAAAACATCACCACCGGCCGGTTCGACAATCAGGTGCTCGATTTTATCGATACCGGTGCGCGATGGGCCGTTGGTGTTCGCGGCACATTCTGAAACTGAAACCAACCGGGGCAAGGCAGCACTTTGCCCCGGTTGTTCTTTCGAATTACGATCAGGCCCGGTCAAACCTGCCTTCGAGGCTTCCGGCATAACGGCGCGGCAAATGTCATTCGCTGAGCTGCGGATCTTTGCCGCTCCCGCTGCTACGGGGCAATCCATCTTCGCTGCTACTGATGCCCCAACGCCAACGCTTGGTTGCGCCCGGCGCGATGATGTCCGCCGCGCCATATTCACCCCGCCCAAAGGCGTTCGGCGCATGGCTGACCGGCTCGACGCAGAAATAATCCTGGCCGCGTGGCACATAGATGTGGACACCAGCCATGCCATCACCCCCGACCATGATCGGACGATCCCCGCCCAGAACCGTCACCGGACCGGCGCAGGGGAAATAATTGTCCAATCCTTCGATTTGCGTGACCGGGACACCTTGTCCGGAGTTGAAAATATCCGACCGAACCTGCTCGATTGCCAGTCCATCCGCGCGACTGGCCCACATCGTGGTCGCGGCTGCCTGAATTGCGCTATCCGGGCGGCGCGCGAAATAGGGGTGGATGCCAGTGCCGCACGGCATGTTCGCAACCGGGTCGCGGTTGGTGACTGCCAGCGTGATGCTGAGACCCCAAGGGCCAATTGTGATGCATTGTTCCGCATGATACGCCCACGGCCACCCGCGGTTGCCGCGCGCGTCACGGTCGGCATGGTCAAGTGCCAGGACGACCTCGCTAGGGCTCACTCGCTTTACCGCCCAGGCCACATGCCAGCTATGGCCATGCAGGGCGTGCGGCAGGGCCGCCGGATCAGGCTCCAACGGCAACACCTGATCCCCGAAACGCAAATCTGCATTGCCAATGCGGTTGGCGAACGGGATCATCGCAAAGCTGGCGCAATCCAGAACATTGTCCACATCGGGGCCGGCGCTGCGCAACACCGGCTGTCCCTCATGGCAAAGCGATGCAATCGCACCCCCCGTTTTGGGAAGGATAACGGCGCTCCACCCAGCGGCATTCAGCCGGACCACTTCGCCAGCAACCAAAAATATCTCCATGCCCGGTTCAATATGCGTGCCTGTGATGCTGCACAGTTTCACGCAGGTTGCCAACCTGATCGTCAGGCTTATCGTCAAGAACACCGCGAACGGGCGAGCCTTTGCTGTGCATTGTGCCAACAGCCCAAGCTTACGCCCTTTTCTTGCCCATGTCGGGCTGACAAGCTTAGATCAAGCGCAGGCCTGTTGCGCCATGCGCAGGTTATCGCGTTCTATGCCTTGCTTGACCGGCTGCGCGCCGCGCATCCCGATGTCGAGATTGAAACCTGCGCGAGCGGTGGTGGCCGGGTGGATTTCGAGATTCTGCGCCGTTGCAGCCGTTTTTGGGCGAGCGACAATAATGATCTGGTCGAACGGCTGCGTATCAATGCCGGTTGGTTTGATTTTCTGCCTTTGCGCATTGCCGGAAACCATGTCGGCCCCAGTCCCAACCCGATTACTGGCAGGCAAGTGTCGATGGATTTCCGCGCCAAGGTGGCGATGCAGCAGGGCAGGGGCCTGGCGCTGATCGCCCAGACACGTCAGGCAGATACCTATGACATGCCGCGCGGCTGGTTGCGCCGTGGCGCAAACGGGCGCTCGCGGCACTATCGGTTCGCCAGCGTTATACTGATGGTTTCACCCTTTCAGGACGCGCGCTGCGTCTGGCGGGGATCAGCTTGCCGCTGCAATTTCCAGAGACAGCTTGGCTGGTCTCGCTGGAACGCTGTGCAGACGGTTGAGACCACTTTGGGACTAGTGGATTGACCGGAACGAAAGAGTCCATTTAGGGATTCCCAGAGGCTTGCCGACGTGCGATTCAGGGAGGATGCGCGATGGTATCACTTTCTCCT
>PHEB01000011.1:0-7361 GCA_002842735.1 Alphaproteobacteria bacterium HGW-Alphaproteobacteria-7
TCCTTGGTTCGTTGCAAAACCTCAGAATCAGCGACTTGGAGTGGCGTCAAGCTAACTAACTGACACTACTCAACTTAATTTCGGATCAGGCTCTAAGGCCATCGATGCCTGCGCCCGATACATCATAAGCAATGGCATAAAAGCCTGCATTGAATACTACGTTTGCATCAAGTTCTGCGGAAGCATCTGTTAAAATTGTCGCTGTGCCAATACTATCAGAGATTAAGAGGTTTTGTATTCCTGGGGCGTATCCACGATTATAGGAATCCATCGAAAGAATGGCGAGAAACAGATCGCGGCTGATTGTCATTTCGATGCACCCATTTCAAAATCTGTCACTAGAAGTCTGTGTTCGACGGGCATGTCGCCAATGTGAGTATTTCGTTCGCGCCTTACCAACGTTCCAACGTGCGCCCTTAGCCAACCCAACCTCTTCTCAATGCCGGTTGTCACAGCATCATCGGTCACCTCGACGGTGATCCGCCGAAGTCGCACATTGGGGCCGAACTGCGCGGCAAGGTTCGCGGGGGCCACTCGCACCACACTTGTCGGGTCGTTCAGGTCGCCGAATGTCACCAGCAGTGGATAGTCTGATGCCGGAACGTCACTGGGCGACGTTACATCCCCTGACGAGATCCTGTTTGCGCTCTCAACGCGATTATAGTTGAACGCCGGATCCAGTGCCCGCATCGACATGTAGGCGAAATCATCATGCCCTGCTGTATTGACCGTTTTCAAAAGTGCAAACAGCGTCTTGCCCCCCGGCAGATCCACTGCAACGGCCTCTCCCCTCACATTCCACGTCTGGCCAACGCCGCCGGGCGTCAGGGCCAATTGGTCCTTAGCCTCCACCTGATAGACAGACGATCCGGTTTTCAATCCTTCCGGGGTCTCGACCTCGACGGTCATCCTAAAGCGATAGCTGTTGCCCGCGAATAGCCCGCATCCGCCAACCAAGGCGGCTGCACTGCCCGCCAGCACACCCAGAAACCCTCGCCGCGCCATCATGTCGTGACCTTCCGAGACTGTAGTTGAGGACAGCACAGGAAACAGCATTCCCGCTGCTCCGGATGGATCAAACAGTCAGCGATACCGCTGTCGGAATTTTGCGGCTGCGACCCCACGATTCCCCCCACAGAATCAATCTCTAATACCGGTTTCTCTCGCCTCGGGCGGGAAAGCAATGGGCAAAATGAGGTTATCTCAAAATAACTTGTTTGGGGGGCGTTCTGCCTCGGGCGCTGTCCCGTAACCTCAGCGACACAAACCCTGCCTCACCCCTCCCAAACCCAATTGACACCGCCCCGCGCCCCACTATCCCTCTGCTCTATCACACCAACATCGCAAAGGATCACACACGTGGCGGAGAGCAAGGGTCGCAAGCCGGATACCACCACCGAAACGTCAGCAACGCCGCAGCTCGATGACGAGGTGCTCGCCAAGATTGCGGGGCTTCGGCAGCATGTGCGCGAGAGTTTCGGGAAGGTCGCGATGAGCATGATGATGCTGCCGCGCTACCGCCACCAGACGCTCGCCGATCTGCAGCATCTGGTGCTCGATCCGCTGATCCGGGATCGCATCGCCATCGCCCAGCGCGCGGGCGAGGGGCTGGTGGCGCAGGACATTGCCGGGGTGGCAATCTGGGCGAGTGTTTCGGGAGAGGTCGACGCCAAGATCCGCGACCAGATCGCTGCGGGCACCTGGCCGGTGCGGCTCAAGAGCGAGGAGTGGAATTCGGGGAGCATCAATTGGCTGCTCGACGTGATCGCCTCCGACCAGCGTTCGGTCGCCAGCGTGATCGCCAATTTCCGGCAGGTGGTGAAGGAAGGCGGGCTCAAGCTGCACCCGCTGATCACCAGGCTGGTCGATGCCGAAACGCTCGAGAAGATGGGCGCAACCCGCGGGCCGTCCGCAGCCGCGCCGCAATCGGTGCCGGAAGGCGAAACCGTCAACTGACCAGGCGGCGCGGCGGCCGGTCTGTTGCCGCGCCTATTTCTCCCGGCCCGCCTCGCTCAGCGCCTGGCTGATCGGGGAGAGCAGATACTGGATGATCCGCCGCCGCCCGGTCTTGATCTCGGCCTGTAGCGACATCCCGGGCTGCACCCTGTCGCAGAGCGGGTGACGCGCGGGGTCCTTGGGCCCGCAAGCGAGTTCGACCTTTGCGGCATAGACGAGGCCGGGCTGGATCGGGCGACCATTTTCGTCACGAACGCTGCCCACTGGCTGCTGGCTCTGGTCGATCGCATCGCGGCTGATGGTGATGACCTGGCCCTCGATCAGGCCGTAATCAGTGAAGTTGAACGCCTCGAGCTTGACCGCAACCCGTTGGCCGACCTTCACAAAGCCGATGTCCTTGTTCTGCACGAAGGCCTCGACCGTCACGCCGCCGTTGCAGCTTGATGCATCCGATGCGCCGCCGGAACAGGGGACGATTACCATCAGCGGTTGCGCAGGCTGGACGATGCCGCCCACGGTCGTCACCGCAAGCTGTTGTACCACGCCGTCGACCGGGGCGCGCAATTCCTGATATTGCCGCATCCTTTCTGCCTTGCGCAGCTGTTCACTGGCGAGCCCCGCTTCACTCTCGGCCTCGGCAAAGTCTGTCACGGCGGTTCGGCCAAACCCAGCGCGCACCCATATCTCCCGCCCAGTCTTCGCCTTTAAGCGCTTCGGGTGCTGTCTCGGTCATGTCTGCTTCCCTAGATGTGCAGCGCCCGCCCGTATGCGCCGAGCACGCTTTCGTGCATCATTTCGGACAGCGTCGGGTGAGGGAATACGGTCTGCATCAGTTCCGCTTCGGTGGTTTCGAGCACCTTGCCGACGGTGTAGCCTTGGATCAGCTCGGTCACTTCGGCACCGATCATGTGAGCGCCCAGCAACTCGCCGGTTTTGGCGTCGAACACGGTCTTGATGAAACCTTCCGCCTCACCCAGCGCAATCGCCTTGCCGTTGCCGATGAAGGGGAAGTTGCCGACCTTGATGTCGTAGCCCGCCTCCTTGGCCTTGGCTTCGGTCAGGCCGACGGATGCGATTTGCGGGTGGCAATAGGTGCAACCGGGAATGGCATTGCGATCAAGCGGGTGCGGGTGAACGTCTGTGTTGCCCAGCTCCTGCGCAATCGCCTCAGCACAGGTGACGCCTTCGTGGCTGGCCTTGTGCGCCAGCCACGGGCCGGGCGTGCAATCGCCAATCGCCCACAGGCCCTTGGTCTTGGTGCGGCCATAGGGATCGATCTGGATAAACCCGCGATCCAGTTCGGCCAGACCGTCGATCCCGATATTTTCGGTGTTGGGCACGATGCCGATGGCGACGATCACGTGGGTGAAGTCATGGCTCGCGCTTTTGCCGCTCTTGTCTTTGATGGTGGCGGTGATGCTCTTTTCGCCAACCTTGATGCCCTCAACACCGGCGCCGGTCATGATGGTGATGCCCTGCTTCTTCAGCGACTTTTCAAGGAAGGTTGAGACATCCGCGTCCTCCACCGGCACAACCCGGTCGAGCATTTCTACGACAGTAACTTCGCTGCCGATATCGTTGTAGAAGCTGGCAAATTCGATCCCGATGGCACCGGAACCGATGATCAGCAGCTTGGCCGGCAGTTCGGCGGGGGTCATGGCGTGGCGATAGGTCCACACGCGCCCCCCCGTCTTATGGCCGTCAGCAGGGGCGAACGGCAGGTCGCGCGCGCGCGCGCCAGTCGCGACGATGATGTGCTTGGCGGTGAGCGCTTCCTCGCCCTTCTCGCCCGTCACCGTCAGGCTGTTTGCACCCGTCAGCTTGCCCTCGCCCATGTGGACGGTGATCTTGTTCTTTTTCATCAGGTGGCCGATGCCCTGATTGAGCTGTTTCGCCACCCCGCGGCTGCGTTTGACGATGGCGGCCAGATCAGCCTCGATCCCCTTGGCAACCAGCCCGTAATCGCCCGCGTGCTGCATATAGTGAAAGATTTCCGCCGACCGCAGCAACGCCTTGGTCGGAATGCAGCCCCAGTTGAGGCAGATGCCGCCAAGGTTCTCGCGTTCGACAATCGCGGTCTTCAGCCCCAGCTGCGCACAGCGGATCGCCGCGACATAGCCGCCGGGGCCGGAACCGAGCACGATTACATCATAGGAGGCAGACATTCAGATTATCCTTTGCTTGGCTGTCTGTTGGAGACACATGTTACACTGTCCAGGAAGTGAAAATCTTCTCCGAATGGGAAGTTCTGGCATGCGTGGGCGGTATGCGGAGCGAGGCGACGGTCATGGCTGGCACCATGGCAGGGCGCGGCGATGTAGGACAGGACTGGAGGCTGGTTTGGCGAGCATAGCAAAATACCTCAATTTTCCGATCACCCTGAGCTTGTCGAAGGGCTGTCCTTCTTGCGGCAACGGGCCGCCAGAAGAAAAACAACCCTTCGACAAGCTCAGGGCGAACGGGTGTGGTTCATTTTTGTCACCGCGCGGGGGCGGTTGTCCTCGTCCAGCAATACGAATTTGAAGGTGCCTTGGGCAACCTTGGTGGTGGCCTCGCCATTGCGTTCCCGGGCGACCGCCTCGGCCGCTATGGTGAGCGAGGTGGTGCCGGTGGTGGTTACGTCGCAATAGACGCTGAGTTCATCCCCCACCGCCATCGCGCCGGGAAAGGCGAAGTCGGTCGCGGAGACCACCACCGCCTTGCCCTGCCCCACCCGGCTCGCAAGGCTGCCCGCGCCCAGCGCCATCTGCGCCATCAACCACCCGCCGAACACGCCGCCATAGGGGTTGGTGTCGGCGGGCATGGCGGTTGCCCTGATTGTCAACTCGCCCAGTGGCATATTGCTAAACCAACAGCCCCATCGGGTTCTCGCACAACTGCTGGAACGCCTGCATCAGCGCCGCCCCATCCGCGCCGTCGATGGCGCGGTGGTCGAAGCTGCCGGTGGCGCTCATTACGGTGGCGATGCCAAGTGCGCCGTCGATAATCCACGGGCGCTGCTCGCCCGCGCCGACGGCGAGGATCATCGCTTGCGGCGGGTTGATCACCGCATCGAACTGCTTGGTGCCGAACATGCCGAGGTTTGACAGGCTGGCGGTGCCGCCTTGGAATTCATGCGGTTGCAGCTTGCCGTCCTTGGCCTTGCCCGCCAATTCCTTCATCTCGGTGCTGATCTGCGCCAGACCCTTGCGGCCCGCGTCGCGGATGATCGGCGTGATCAGGCCCGAAGGCGCAGCGACCGCGACCGAGATATCCTCACGCGCATATTGGAACAACTCGTCACCCTGAAAGCTGACATTGCATTTTGGCACGCGCTGCAACGCACGGGCCAGCGCCTTGATCAGCAGATCGTTGACCGAAAGCTTCACGCCGTCGGCCTCAAGGCTCTTGTTGAGCTCCCCGCGCAGCTTGAGCAGCGCATCAAGCCGCACGTCCACGGTGAGGTAGATATGCGGGATGGTCTGCTTCGCCTCGGTCAGGCGGCGCGCGATGACCTTGCGCACGTTGTTGAGCTTTTGCGCTTCATAGGGCGCATCAAGATCGCCGCCGAGCGTGGCGGGTTTGGCCGGCGCAGCAGGGGCCGGTGCTGAGGGTTGCGGCGTGGAAGCGGCAGGTGCCTTCGCCGATGCACCTTCAAGGTCAGCCTTGACGATCCGGCCATTGGGGCCGCTGCCCGTGACGCCGGAAAGGTCGATATTGTTCTGCTGGGCAATCCGCTTTGCCAACGGCGATGCGATGATCCGGTCGCCAGTGGGCTGGGCAGATGCAGCCGGTGAAGGGGACGGTGCCGCTGCCGGTGCGGGCGTTTGCTCTTTTTCAGCTGCGGGTGCCGGAGCAGGCGCAGCCGCGCTTGGCTTGGCACCCGCCGCATCGCTCACATCTTCGCCCTCTTCGGCAAGGATCGCGATCACCGTGCCCACTTTCACATTCTCGCTGCCTTCAGGCACTGCGATTTTGGCGATCACGCCTTCATCGACCGCTTCGAACTCCATCGTCGCCTTGTCGGTCTCGATCTCGGCCATGATGTCGCCGGAGGAAACCGTGTCCCCCTCCTTCACCAGCCACCGCGCGAGCGTGCCTTCTTCCATCGTTGGCGACAAAGCCGGCATCTTGATTTCCAAGGCCATGATCCGCTGAAACTCCCGAAAACGTATCCCGCCCTATTCTCTGGCCAATTCGGACGCTGCGGGCAAGGCCAGATTGGGGGACTTGCCAAACCATACGAATGCATTGATAGCCGTAAGGGCACGGGGCACGATCATGCGCACATTTCTGGTCATCATCGACGAGAGCGAAGAGGCATTGTCCGCCTTGCGCTATGCCGCGCGCCGGGCCGCAGCGGTGGGCGGCGCGGTGCACCTGCTGGCATTGGTGCCGCAGCAGAATTTCAGCGCATTCGGCGCAGTGCAGGCCACGATTGAGGCTGAGGCACGTGATCGGGCCGAAATGCTCGCCCACGGGGTCGCGGGCAACCTGCTGGCGGAAAGCGGGATCATGCCGACCATCTCGGTCAAGATCGGCAACGGGCAGAAGATCGTCAGCGAATTTCTGGTCGAACATCCCGAAGTCGCCGCATTGGTGCTGGGCGCGGCCAAGGGTGCGGTGCCAGGGCCGTTGGTGACGCATTTTTCCGCCGCTGTCGGCAGTCTGCCCTGCCCGCTATACATCATCCCCGTCGATTATGACGAGACAGCGCGCGATCATCACGCTTAGGCGTTATTTCTTGCGGCCCTGATGGCGGATGTTGCCGGGGCGACCGCGTTGACCAACGGTGAACTTGCCCGCTGTCTTCGGCGGCCTGCCAGTGCCGCGCCGCCGTTCAGCCGAGCGGCTGCCGCGCGGTTCGATGGCGTTGCCGTCACCGTCCACCGGCACGAATTTGAGCGCGCCGGTGAGCGCATTGGCTTCGGCCAGCTTGAGCTTGACCCGATCGCCCGAGGCATAGGTCTTGCCCGAATCCGTCCCGATCAGCGCCTGCGCCGCTTCGTCGTGGCGGAAATATTCGCCGCCCAGCGTTGAAATCGGCACCAGCCCATCGCCGCCCAACCCGACGATGGTGGCAAAGAAACCGAACGCCTGCACCCCGGTGATGCGGGTGTCGAACACCTCACCCACCCGCGCCGATAGCCATGCCGCGACGTAGCGATCGATGGTATCGCGCTCGGCCTCCATCGCGCGGCGTTCGGTCTGGCTGATCGCGTCGGACACCTGTTGCAGGCTGGCACGGTCGCGGTCTGACAGGCCGGATGTCGGCGGCAGCGAACCCGGTGGCGCGGGCTGTTCGAGCTTGTATGCCTCCACCAAGGCGCGGTGCACCAGCAGATCGGCATAGCGGCGGATTGGCGAGGTGAAATGGGCGTATGATCCAAGCGCAAGGCCGAAATGCCCGGCATTGGCGGGGGCCT
>PHEB01000011.1:7368-84952 GCA_002842735.1 Alphaproteobacteria bacterium HGW-Alphaproteobacteria-7
AGCACCGCCTCCATTACCAGCGCCTTTTCCGCCTCGTCGGTCACGTCCTTGAGCATCCGGTTGAACAGGCCCGGCGTCACCACCTGCCCCAGCGCCAGTTTCTTGCCCATCGTGGCGAGGTAATCGCGCAAAGCTATCAGTTTCTCGCGGCTCGGCGGTTCGTGGACGCGGTAAACCACAGGCGCGGTCTTGGCCTCCAGCGCCTTGGCCGCGGCGACATTGGCGGCGATCATGAAATCCTCAACCACGCGGTGCGCGTCGAGCCGTTCGCGGATCGCGATTTCGGCGATCTGGCCCTTTTCGTTGAGCACCACGCGCCGTTCGGGCAGTTCGAGTTCGAGCGGATCGCGAGCATGGCGCGCGGCGGCCAGCGCTTTCCATGCGTCCCACAGATGCGCGAGATATGCAGGCGGGTTGCCGCTATCAATCGCCTTCTGCGCGTCTTCGTAAGCGATATTGTGCGCAATCCGTATCAGCGCGCGGGTGAAGCGGAAGCTTGTGACCTTGCCTTCGCCGCTGATGTGCAGGTGGCAGACCATCGCCGCGCGGTCTTCGCCTTCTTTCAGTGAACACACGTCGGTCGACAGCAATTCGGGCAGCATCGGCACCACCCGGTCGGGGAAATAGACCGAGTTGCCGCGTTTTCGTGCCTCGCGGTCAAGCGCGGAACCGGGGCGGACGTAAAAGCTGACATCGGCGATAGCGACGAGCGCATTGAACCCACCCTGCCCATCCGGTTCGGCCCAGATCGCATCATCATGATCGCGCGCGTCGGCAGGGTCGATGGCGACGATCGGCAGGTGGCGCAGGTCTTCGCGGGCCTTTTCCGACAGTTTGATCTTCGCTGCACGCGGCGCTTCTTCCAGTGCATCATCGGGGAAGACGTTCGGGATGCCGTGCTTGGCAATGGCGATCAGGCTGAAGCTTTTGGGCGCGAGCGGATCGCCCACCACTTCGATCACCTTCACGCCCGCGCGGTCAGAACGGCCAACCCGTTCGGCGATCACCAACTGGCCTTCCTCGGCCTCACCCAAATCGGCAATCGGCGTCGACTGGCGCACGCGTTTATCGACCGGCGCGAGCCAGGCCTTGCCGGTCTTGTCCTTCTCGACCACGCCCATCAGCCCCTCGGTGCGCGAGGGCAGCTTTTTCATCGGGTGGGCGATCCAGCCGCGATCCGTTTCCTCGGTTCGGGCGAGGATACGGTCGCCGCGCTTGAGTGCCGGCGGGCGCTTCACACCGGGACGCGGGCGCGGTTCGCGGATGGTGAGGCGCGGCGGCTTGCCGGGAGCCTCAGGATCCCAATTGTCCGGCTCTGCGATCAATTCGCCGTCGTCTACATCGACGATTTTCAGCGTCGTAACCTTCGGCACCCCGCCCATGCGATGAAAGGCGGATTTTTTGCCGTCGATCAGCCCGTCCTCGGCCATATCCTTGAGCAGGGCTTTGAGCTTTATCTTCTCCTGCCCCTTCAACCCGAACGCCTTGGCGATCTCGCGCTTGCCGGCGGGAATGTCGGAGGACTGGATGAAGTCGAGCACTTGTTGCGCGCTCGGCATTCCTTGGGGCAGTTTGGGGGGCTTGGGCATTTCAATCCTTCGGGTTCGCGCCAAGTCGCCAAGTCGCCAAGGGGGCGGTGTTGTTGATCAGGCGCTTGATTCCGTCCTTGAACAGCGGTGTGCCGAAATTGATCACGAAGCCGAGTGGAAAACCACCCAGCTTGAGATAAGTAAGCGCCTGTTTCGCATGGACGGGTGACGCGCGCTCGACAGACTTGATTTCGATGACGATGCTGCGCTTGATGAGCAAGTCGATTTTATAGGCTGCAGGCAACACGATCCCATCGAAACACGCATCGACCGGCACCTGCCGGCCAACCACAAGACCATCGCGCTCAAGCCGGGCGGCCAGCAAAGCCTCATAGGCGCTTTCGAGCAGACCCGGCCCCAGATCGCGATGCAGCCGAAAAGCCGTGTCGACAATCGTACGAGCCAGCGTGTCCAACTCAGCGTGCGGCTCCTTCATCTTGGCGCCTTGGCGACTTGGCGCGAACAAGAATTCACCGCCCCACCGGCTCGAAGGCACCGCCGGGAACTGCGCTGGACACAGGCGAGCAAAATTCGCCCGCGCAAGCGGCAACGCCGAAGATCCAGTCATCGCCGCGAACACCGGGAAAAGATTTCCCTGTTATGGCAACAGGAACATCACACGCGGTTGCGCGCCCTTCTCCGACGCATCCTGAGGGCGGGTTCTCCATTCTCTCGGTGGGTCGATCACCCCAAAACGGTTGGTCGGTCGGTCGCTTCCACACTTCGTATGCCGTTGCATCATTGACTGGGCTCCAGCTCACATCAGTGTACGTCTTCACCGCCGCATCCATCGTTACCTTGGGCGGCATCGGCGCGCGGGCGAGCGCGTCCAGTGCCCGCACATTCAGCCGCGTCACCCCGGCGAGGTAGGCAAAGTCCATCTCGTCGATGGTGTCACCGTAAAACACGCCGTCCTCGGTGCGCAGGTCCTGATGCTGGTGATCAAAATCCTCGACCCCCACGGTGAACCGGATCGCGGGGTAGCCTTTTTGCAGGAACGGCACCTGATCCCCGCCGCGCCCCATGCGGTCAGTGCGCCAAATCTGGCGAACTTGCAGCCCATCAGGGTGCTTCTCCGCCAGCCCCGCCACCCAGCGCGACAGGTTGCGTCCCGGCGAGTCATTCTCGCCCCCGAACCGGCTTTGCGCCGCACGCAGATCATCCGTCAGGTCAGCGCGCGGGCCTTCGGAGAACACACGCACCACGCGCGGCTCGCAATAGCCATCCTTGCCGCAGGAATTGCCGACGATGTCGTTGTTGAGCACGGCCTTGACGGTGAAGCCCTGCGCCTCGGCCCAATCGGCGAGGATGCGCCCGCCATACAGGCCCTGCTCCTCACCAGAGAGGAGCGCGTAGATGATCGTGGTGGGGTATGACGTGCCGCTGAGCGCCCGCGCCGCTTCGATCACCAGCGCGGTGCCTGACCCATCGTCATTGGCGCCCGGCGCATCGGAGGTTGCGTCCATCACGTCGGTCACGCGGCTATCGATATGGCCCTGCACGATCACGACCTCGTTCGGCCGTTCGCTGCCGCGCTGGATCGCCACCGCATTGCGCACCAGCGTCGGCGAGGGAATGCGACGACCGCTTACTGTCTCACCCACAGGCAACACCTCAAGGCAACCGCCGCACTTTGCGCCAATCCGGCGGAACTCCTCTAGCCCCCAGTTGACCGCCGCGCCGATGCCGCGTTCGGGATCGTCTTGTGCCGATAGCGTATGGCGGGTGCCAAAACTGACCAGTTTCTCGACATCGCCGCGCAGGCGATCTTCAGAAACGCTGTCAGCGGGGTGGGTCTGTGCGGCGAGCGGGCTGGCGGCAAGGGCCGCGAGCAGAAGGGCGCGTTTGATCATGTGAGGAAGTTTTGCCCGAACTCTCACACAATGCAACCTTGGTGCAACCTTGGTGAGTCCCCGCGAAGGCGGGGATCTCAGGCAGAATTGCTCAGACCATCCGGAGGCCCCCGCCTGCGCGGGGGTGCACTCAGGATCAGTAAGCGCGCGCGATCAGGATGCGTTAGGCAGGTCCGAGTCAGCCTGCCTTGCTGGGTAGGGCACCGCAGATGATCACCACCAGATAACCGAGCCAGCTGATCATCCCCAGGGCAGCACTGGATAAGGCCGCCTCGTTAAATGCCTCGAGATTGCCGGTCGCCATGATCGCTTGCATCGTGCTGGCCGACGAAATGCTGTTATAGACCGTAAACAGCGTAGTCGCGACGGGAATCGCTGCAATCGCGATTGGCAATGCTGCATCGCGTAACCGACGCACGAATGTCGCGATGTAAAGGCCAAGTGTGACCAACGAAATGGCCGCGCCGATCCACGCTTGGGTCGGCAGGCTTTCTGCCATCTGCTGCATCATCGCCGCCTCGTTGATCCCGTCGGACGTCGATTCGAACATGGTTCCGATGGAATTGGCAGCAATTATCCCAGAAATAATCACGCTGATGACAACATTGATCACCACCAGAAGCAGCACATAGTACCAAAATGTCGGACGTGTATCACGACCATCAAAGTTCGCCAGGTTGGCCAGGCAATAACGAATGGACTCGATCATCTCTGCACTCCTTCAATAGGCGCGGGCGACAATAATTCGTTCAACCGCACGGTTCCCGGTGAATATGCACTGCCCAGATGCCTCGGCAGAGGCGCGCGGCACATTGCGAATCGTAAGTTTGTGTATTTTCAATGTTTCGACAATCTTGTCCAGCGCTGCATCGGTTGGCTTGGCCCATTCAACCTCGACCCAGCCGGGATATTTCCCGCTGTTTTCGAAGTGATCCGCCAGCGCATCCAGCGTGACAATATCGCGTCTGATATTGGCGTCGCGCCGCGTGCGAGCTTCTTCGTAAAGCGCAGTCTGGATTGTTTCGAGCAGCGCGCCTGCCCCCGCCACAAAATCGGCGTGGGCAGGATAGGAGAAAGCAGGCTTGCCATTCTCCGCGTTCCACAACTGATCGCGGCGCAAAACCGCCAGCTTGCCCTCGGCCATATCGCGCGGGCCGACTTCGATGATCACCGGCGCGCCTTTGCGCACCCAGTCCCAGCGCTTGGCGGCGGCCTTGCCCGGTTTCTTGTCGAGTATCACCCGCACCCGCTCACCCAGCGCGGATTGCCCCGCCAGCGCGGCGCGCACGCCTTCGCAATAGGCGAGCAGTTCGGCATCCTCAGGCGCCTCACGCAGCATCGGGATAATCACGATCTGCTGCGGTGCAATCGCGGGCGGCACGCGCAAGCCGTCATCATCGCCGTGAGTCATAATCACCCCGCCGATCAGCCTGGTCGAAACGCCCCAGCTGGTGGTGTGGCAGAACTGCTGGGCACCTTCACGATCCTGAAACTGGATGCCCGCCGCGTGCGCGAAATTGGTGCCGAGATAGTGCGATGTGCCCGCCTGCAACGCCTTGCCATCCTGCATCATCGCTTCGATCGACCAGGTTTCCACTGCGCCGGGGAAGCGTTCGTTTTCGGGCTTCTCGCCCGCGATCACCGGCAGGGCGAGGTCATCCTCGGCACACGCCCGATACATTTCCAGCGCGCGGTGGGTTTCCGCCAGCGCCTCATCACGGTTTTCGTGCGCGGTATGGCCTTCCTGCCAAAGGAATTCGCTGGTGCGCAGAAACATCCGCGTGCGCATTTCCCAGCGCACCACATTGGCCCATTGGTTGGTAAGCAGCGGCAGATCGCGCCACGACTGGATCCAGCGTGCCATCGCATCGCCGATGATCGTTTCGGACGTCGGGCGCACCACCAGTGGTTCTTCAAGCTTTGCTGCGGGATCGGGGATCAGGCCGCCCTTGCCATCCGAAATCAGCCGGTGGTGGGTAACAACCGCCATTTCCTTGGCGAACCCTTCGACGTGCTCAGCCTCACGCGTGAAATTGGCGAGCGGGATGAACAGCGGGAAGTAGCAGTTCTGCACCCCTGCGGCCTTGATCCGGTCATCCATCAGGCGCTGAATGCGTTCCCAGATGCCATAACCCCACGGCTTGATCACCATGCAGCCGCGCACACCGGATTCTTCGGCGAGATCAGCGGCGCTGATAACTTCCTGATACCACTTGGCGAAATCATCTTCGCGCTTGATCGTAAGGGCGTGACGGATTTGGGACACCAACGAATTCCTGACTAAGCTCAAACGGCCAAGCGCCGCAGGCGCGCCGCGCTTCGCGTTATTTGCCCAATTCGTCCAGCTTCTTTTGCATCGCGGCCATCTGTTCGCGCAGCACGGCCAGCTCGTCATTGGCCGGATCAGCCGGGGCTGCGGGCTTGTCTTTCGGTTTGGACGCGCCCGGCAGAAACACATTCGCCGCCGCGCGCATCATCGCCATATTGGTTTCATGAATCGCGGTGAAGGGATTGCTCGCCATGCCCTTTTCAAACACTTCGCGGATTTTGGATTGATTTTCGCGGAAATTGGCCATGCTGGCTTCAAGGTATGATGGCATCATCGCCTGCATCGAATTGCCATACATTCCGATCAGTTGGCGCAGGAAGCTGACGGGGAGCATCTGTTCGCCATTGGCTTCTTCGTCCATGATGATCTGGGTCAGGATCGAATGGGTGATGTCATCACCGCTCTTGGCGTCAATCACCTGAAATTCGATGTTTTCGCGAACCATTTTGGCAAGATCGTCAAGCGTTATGTAGCTGGATGACGAGGTGTTATACAGCCGACGGTTGGCGTATTTCTTGATAATGATGGCATCGCCTGCCTCGCCCGATGCTGCTTTTGCTCTGCCAGCCATGGTGTTTTTCGACCTTGTAAGATGTCTCCGAATTGTCGTCTTAGCACCCGCACAAGCTGCGGTGCAACATCACCTTGATGAACCGGTCAGAACTGGCGCAGGCGCTGGCCGATTGTGGTCAGCATTTCATAAGGCGACAGAGCATTTTGCTGCGCAGCATCGGCAATGTCCCACGGCACGCTCAGCCAGTCTCCGGCGGACAAATCGGGGGCTGCGGTAAGGTCGACCACCACCATATCCATTGACACTTTGCCAAGGATGGGAAGGAGGCGGCCGTTGTGACTGAACGCATTGCCGGGGCCGCGGCTGCGCAGGAATCCGTCGGCATAGCCCATCGCAACAGTGCCCACCCGCATTGGTGCAACGGCGGTGAAGGTGGCGTTGTAGCCGACAGTGTCTCCGCTACGCAGCGTCCGGGTTTGCAGAATAGCGGCCTCGACCTGCGCGACCGGTTGGATCAATCCGGAAAGCTCCCCGCGCGGCACGCCGCCGTAAAGCGCAAGGCCGGGGCGTGTCAGATCAAGGGCATAGTCCGCGCCAAGCGCGATCCCGGCGCTGTTGGCGATGCTCAACCGCTGGTGCGGGATGACCGCCGCGACGCTGTGCAAAGCGGAGAGTTGGCGCGGGTTCATCGGGCTTTCTTCATCTGCGCAGGCGAGGTGGCTCATCAGGATGTCGACCGCAAGTGTCGCAATTCTCTGGTCTTTTGCCTCGTCTGGCGCGATGCCGAGACGGTTGATGCCGGTGTCGATCATCAGGTGGCAGCGACCGCCCCCGCTGGCGTTCCACAGCGCGGCTTGATCGAGCGAATTGATGACCGGAACCGCGCCGGAATTGCGTGCATAGGCGCACTCAGCCTCGCTCAAAACACCATGCAAAACAGCGATTTGCGGTGCAGGAACGTGGCGCGCAACGGCCGCCACCTCGCTCCAATGCGCGACAAAAAACGTCTCGCACCCCGCATCGCGCAGCACCGGAACGCAGGCATCGACGCCCAAGCCATAGCAATCCGCCTTGACCGCAGCCCCGGTTTTAGCGCCGACCGAAAGCGCATCTAACGCGCACCAATTGGCAGCAAGCGCCCCCCTATCAACGGTCAAGCGCAGGCTAGACGGGGGCAAGACCGGCCTATCTTTCGGCGCCCCGTCAATCATCAGCGAAATCTTTGGGCGGTCCGCCGGGAATCCCCCACCACGCCACCAGCAGCCCGAAAGCGACCACCGCGATCGTGTACCACAGCCCGGCGTAAATATCGCCGGTGCGGGCCACGATCACGCCTGCGATCAGCGGCAGGAAGCCGCCCAGATAGCCCGCGCCGATGTGGTAAGGAATGGACATTGATGAATAGCGGATGCGCGGCGGGAACATTTCCGAAAGCAGCGCCGCAACCGACCCATAGGTCAGCGCCGACAACAGGCCGAGCGCCAACAGCACGCCGACGATCCCGATCAGGTTGGCGGTGGCCGGACGCTGCTTGGCGAAATCAAACCCATATTCTGCCAGCGCCGCATGAATGCCCGCCCGCCGTGCTGCGCCATCGCTGAACCACGCAGGATCAATCGCCACCGGGTTGTCGCCTGCGGAAAGCGTCACGGTGTCGCCCGGCGTCAAGGTATAAGGCACGCCCGAGGCCGTCAGCGTTTCCAGCACCTTGCCGCAATCGGTCTGATCGCGTTGAAACAATTCGGCAAAAGGATCGGTTTGGCACTGCGGCCCGCTGACCACAATCGGCGTGCGCTCCGCCGCGTCGGCCAGCGCGGGGTTGGCGAGGCTGCCCATCATCCAGAACAGCGGGAACAGCAGCGCCAGCGACGCGACCGCGCCGATCATGATCGGCAGTTTGCGCCCGACCCGGTCAGACCATTTGCCCACCGCGATATAGAATCCCATCGACATCAGACCCGATACCAGCAGGATCAACTCCACCGTCAGATCATCGACATGCATCGGCCCGCGCAGAAAACTCATCCCTGAAAAGAACGCGGTGTACCAGATCGTGGTCAGGATGCCGGTGATGCCGAACAGCGCAACGAAGATGCGTTTGCGATTGCCGGGATAGGTGAAGCTTTCGACAAACGGATTGCCCGCTGTCTCGCCCGCCTCTTTCATCGCCTGAAACACCGGACTTTCCGACAGTTTCAATCGCATCCACAGTGAAATCCCCAGCAGGATGATCGACAGCAGGAAGGGCACACGCCAGCCCCATTCCTCGAACGCTTCGGCCGGGATCAGGAACCGGCAGGCCAGCACCACGATGATCGACAGCACAAATCCGCCGACCACGCTGGCCTGAATGAAGCTGGTATAAAACCCGCGTTTTTCCGGCGGCGCGTGTTCGGAGACATAGATCGCCGCCCCGCCATATTCACCGCCCAGTGCCAGCCCCTGAAGGATCCGCAGCAAAATCACGATAATCGGAGCGGCAACGCCGATGGAATCAATTGTCGGGATCAGGCCGACCCCGGCGGTGGCAATCCCCATCAGTGTTACCGTGACAAGGAAGGTGTATTTGCGCCCCAACCGATCACCCAGAAACCCGAACAGGATTGCGCCGAGCGGACGGAAGGCGAAGCCGACGGCGAACGTCGACCACACCAGCAGCAGGCCCAGCGTTTCATTGTCGGTGGCGTAAAACGCATCTTTGAGGATGTAGGCGAGCGTGCCGTAGATGAAGAAATCATACCATTCAAAGATGGTGCCCGCGCTGGATGCGGCGATCACCAACCGGATTTCCTTCTCGCTCGGCTCGCGATCCGCGAGCGCCTGCGCTTCAGCCATGTTTCTCTATCCCCTTCGCGCAGCCTTTGTCGCGGCCTTGTTGTTCAATCCCTAGCCGCAGGCTGCGCCGCTTGAAAGCGCCATGCAGGCAGCCTTCCACGGCAACAATAAGGCGCCATGGCGGCCAGTGTGTTCGCGCGCGGGAGCCAGCACAGCCAATCCGGGCCACGGCGGCAAAGGCCCCTCGCCTGCCAGCCAGCGTTCCAGCGCTTCGGTTGTGGTGGTGATGGAGCCTGCGTCGGTGCCTGCTGCGCTCTCTGCCAGCAGCGCCGCCGATGCCTGACCAATGGCGCAGGCGCTGATCTGCATCCCGATCCCGGCGATGCACCCATGCTGATCCAGTGCCAATCCGATCGTCACGGCACTGCCGCAGGTGCGCGATCTGGCTTCGGCTTGCAATGGCAGAGCAGGGTTGAACGGAAACCGCGCCAACCCGGTCGCCAGACCAAGCAGCGCGGGCGAATATAGCTTCGCCGGGCGCGTTGTTGCCATGGCGATCAGCGCGCAGCCTTGGCCGCTGCGGCTTCCTGCGCTTCGGATTCGCGGCGCAATGCATCACGCCGCACCGCAATCATCGGCAACAAATCGCGTGAGAACGTATCGGCGGCAGGATAGGTGCGCGCAGTGGTTATCCAGGTGGGTCGCCCCTTGTATCCCCACGAATCGTCAAACCCGATCACCAGCAGCGAAAACGCGAAAATCGCGATCAGCACACCTTTGACCGCGCCGAAGCCAAAGCCGAGCACACGATCAATCGGGCCGAGGATCGCGCCATCTGACACGCCGCTTGCCGTTCCGATGATCACCTTCATCGCCGCATAGGGAATCAGCAGCAGCAGCACGAAAGCCAATAGCGAGGTCGCCGGTTCGGCGCTGTAAACATTGCGCAGCCCATCGGTCAGTAATGGATGCATGAAGTGGAGCGCGACTGCCGCCATGATCCACGATGCAAGCGACAGCACTTCCTGCACCAATCCGCGCATGAACCCGCCAACGGCGGCAACGCCAACAATGATCAGGATGATGAGGTCAAAGCCGGTCATGGCCAACACGATTATGCGTTACCCATCACCTGGTCAACGAGGTTCGCCAATTGTCCCAATCCGCGAAACTCGGCGTCCGGTGCGCCGTTTGCCGCGCCCGCCGGGCCATAGCAGCGCGCAAAGCCCAGTTTGGCCGCTTCGCGCAGGCGCAGCGGAGCATGGGCGACCGGGCGAATTTCGCCCGCCAACGATACTTCCCCAAACCACGCCGCCTTGTCAGGCAGCGGCCGATCGGCCAGCGCCGATACCAACGCAGCAGCCACCGCAAGATCAGCCGCCGGATCGGTCAGGCGGTATCCCCCGGCGATGTTCAGATAGACCTCGGCCGAGCTGAAATTCAGCCCGCAGCGCGATTCGAGCACCGCGAGCAGCATCGCCATGCGCCCGTTGTCCCACCCCACCACCGCGCGGCGCGGGGTTGCGCCCGATTGCAGCCGGACGATCAGCGCCTGAATTTCCACCAGCACCGGGCGCGTGCCTTCCAATGCCGGAAATACCGCACTGCCCGCCAGCGGCGCATCACGGCCCGACAGGAACAGCAGCGAAGGATTGGCGACCTCCTCCAGCCCTTCATTCGCCATCGCGAACACGCCGATTTCATCGACTGCGCCGAACCGGTTCTTGAGCGCGCGCAGGATGCGGTATTGGTGGCTGCGCTCGCCCTCGAAACTCATCACCACGTCGACCATGTGTTCGAGCACGCGCGGCCCCGCAATCGTGCCATCCTTGGTCACATGGCCGACCAGCACCACCACGCAGCCGGTTTCCTTGGCATAGCGGATCAGTTCGAGCGCGCAGCCGCGCACCTGACTGACCGTTCCCGGCGCGCCTTCGATGGTGTCGGAATGCATGGTCTGGATCGAATCGATCACCAGCAGCGCGGGCGGATCGCCCTCACCCAGCGTCGTCAGAATATCGCGCACCGATGTTTCCGAAGCGAGCCGGATCGGCGCATCTGCCACCCCCATGCGCGCCGCGCGCAGGCGCACCTGCCCGGCTGCTTCCTCTCCGCTGACATAAACGACATCATTGCCACCCCGCGCGATGGTGGCGGCGCATTGCAGCAGCAGGGTCGATTTGCCGATTCCCGGATCGCCGCCGATCAGCACCGCGCTGCCCGGCACCAGCCCGCCGCCCAGCGCGCGGTCAAATTCCGCCAACCCGGTCGATTTGCGCACCGGAAGCTGCGTCGGCGCATTGAGCGGTTCAAACGCCACCGCCCGCCCCCCGCGCGACAGGTCATGCTTTTGCGAAAACACCGTGGCCGGAACATCCTCCACCAGCGTATTCCACGCACTGCAATCGGCGCATTGCCCCTGCCAGCGCGGGGAAACCGAGCCGCACGCCTGACACACAAACCGCTTTTTTGATTTCGCCATGCGCGATTCTGTAACCAGAACAGATAAAGAACGCAATTGCATTGGAGAGTGATTGCACGTTAGGAACCCCTTCATGCGCCAAAAAGAACTGCGTCTTGCCCTTGTCTGTTACGGCGGAGTCAGCCTGGCGGTGTATATGCACGGCATCACCAAGGAAGTGTGGCACCTCGCCCGCGCAAGCCGGGCGTTCCACCACCCGTCTGACGTGACATTGGGCGGGGTGGCGGCGGCCTATCGCGAATTTCTTGAAGCGATCGAACGCGATCACGGGCTGAAACTGCGGGTGCTGCCCGATATCCTCACCGGGGCGAGCGCAGGCGGGATCAACGCGGTGTTTCTGGCGCAGGCGATCCATGCCGGCCACAGCCTTGAACCGCTGACCGACCTGTGGCTCGAATACGCCGATGTCAGCAAGCTGACCGATCCCGATGCCGAACCGATGTGGCGTTATGCCAAGTTCTGGGCGCAGCCGATTGCCGAATGGTTCCTGCGCAGACCGGGCAACGCGGTGAGCGCCACCGTCTCGCCCGAAACCCGCGCAGAGGTGCGGCGCAAAGTCTCCCGCTTCGTGCGCGGACGCTGGTTCAGCCCGCCGTTTTCGGGTGAGCGGTTTTCGGGGATGCTTTACGAAGCGCTGGGCAAGATGGCTGAAGACGGCGATGGCATCCCGCTGCTACCGCCGGGCTATCCGGTTGATCTGGCGGTGACCGTCACCGATTTTCGCGGTCATCCCGAAACCCTGCGGCTCAATTCCCCGCCGCAGGTTGAGGAAACCGAACACCGCCTGCCAATCTGTTTCCGCGCACGGGTGGGCAATGATCCTGCCATTGGCCTTGCCGACCGGCTCGAGCTGGTGCTCGCCGCGCGCGCTACGGCGAGCTTTCCGGGAGCATTCCCCCCTCTCACCCTTACCGAGATTGACCACTTGGCCGAAACCGAAGGCCACCACTGGGCCTCGCGCGGGGCATTTCTGGGGCGGATCATGCCGACCCATGTTGCACGCGGGACGGTTGATGATGTTGCGCTGATTGATGGATCGGTGCTGGTCAACGCGCCCTTCGGAGCGGCGCTTACCGCGCTGCATGGCCGCCCTGCGCGGCGAGAGATTGACCGGCGGTTCGTCTATCTCGACCCGCGCCCCGATGGCGGCGGGATCGATCCCGGTACCCGCACCGCTGAAGTGGGCTTTTTCGGGGCGATTTTCGGTTCGCTGTCCACCATCCCGCGTGAACAGCCAATCCGCGATGATCTGGAACGCATCGCCATGCAATCGCGCGATGCGGCGAGGCAAAAGCGGATCGTGATGGATTTGCAGACCGATATCGACCTCGCGGTGGAAAAGCTGTTCGGCTACACCTTCCTGCTCGACCGGCCGACGCCTAAACGGCTCGCGGGATGGCGGGCCAAGGCGCAGCAGGCCGCAGCCGAGCGCGCCGGATACGCTTTTGGCGCCTATGCCCTGACCAAGTTTGAAGGCATCCTCGATCAACTCGCGCGGTTGACGCTGAAGGCCTCCGGTCAGGCTCAAGGTGATCCCGCGCCGATCATTCATGCTTTGCGCGGCGAGTTGGAGGCGCGCGGGCTTGACCGGCTTACCGATGAACACGGCGGCGCAAACGTGGGTGCGATTGCGTTTTTCCGCGCGCATGACACCGGCTTTCGTATGCGCCGGTTAGAACTGCTGGCGCGCAAACTTTCGCGCGATTGGCCGCTTGATCCCGACATTTCCGACGATGCGCTCGACCGCACGCGTGACCGGCTTTATGAAATACTCGCGCTCTATTACCGCGCGGATGATGGCGTGCTGCAATCACCGCGGTTTGCGCAACTGGCTGCCAACGCACGGCAAGCCCCCGGGGCGGTGCTCGATTTCCTCGCTACCGAACGCCTGTTGCCCACGACCGATCTGGCCGCAGAAGAACTGTTGATCGATGCGCTTGAAGATATGCCCAAAAATCTCAAGCGGCGGATGCTGCTGACCTATCTGGGCTTTCCGTTTTACGATGTCGCCACCCTGCCCCTGTCGCGGCGTGAAGGGCTGGATGAATTCAACCCGGTCAAGATCGACCGCATCTCGCCCGAAGACGCCCGCAGTATCCGCGAAGGCGGCACCGCGGCGACGTTGCGCGGGATCGAGTTTTATAATTTTGGCGCGTTCTTCAGCCGCGATTATCGCGAGAATGATTACCTCTGGGGGCGCCTGCACGGGGCCGAACGGATGATTGATCTGGTTGCCTCAACCGTCAGCGGGGGGATGCCACGCGAAGCCATCGCCGCTGCCAAATGCGCAGTATTCCTCGCCGTGCTGGACGAGGAAGAGGGGTTGGGACGCTGCGGGCGCGGGCTTATCGGGCAGATCCGGCTCGAAGTGCGCGAGCGGCTGGGTTAGGGTCAGGGCCTGTTAACCCCCGAAGACTTCCTTGAGCTTATCGAGAAACCCGCGGCTTTCAGGGCATTCATCACCGGTTTCGGTGGCGCGGAATTCTTCGAGGATTTCTTTCTGGCGGCGTGAAAGCTTGGTCGGGGTTTCCACCGCGATTTCCACTACCAGATCGCCCCGCCCGCGTCCTTGCAGTACCGGCATCCCCGCGCCGCGAATGCGCAACTGCTTGCCCGACTGAATTCCCGCCGGAATATCGAGCCGATTGGTCGAACCGTCCAGATCGGGAATCTCGACGCAGCCGCCCAAGGATGCGGTGGTGAAGCTCACTGGAATGCGGGTGACGAGCGTGGTGCCTTCGCGTTCAAACACCGAATGCTGCGCGACGTGGAGGAAAATATACAGATCGCCAGCAGGCGAACCGCGTTGGCCAGCCTCGCCTTTGCCTGACAGGCGGATGCGGGTGCCGGTATCGACCCCGGCGGGAACATCGACGGAAAGCGTCTGGGCCTTGTCCACCCGCCCTTCGCCCCGGCAATCGCGGCACGGGTTTTCAATCACGCTGCCGCGCCCGTTGCAGGTTGGGCACGGACGTTCGATCACGAACAGGCCTTGCTTGGCGCGCACACTGCCGTTGCCGTGGCACAGGTTGCACTGGCGTTCGCTGGTGCCGGGCGTGGCGCCGCTGCCCTTGCAGGTGTCGCAGCTTTGCGAAACTTCGATTTCGATTTCGGTCGACTTGCCGTGGAACGCCTCTTCAAGCGTGACCTGCATATCATAACGCAAGTCTGCGCCGCGCCGGTTCTGCTGTCGCTGCGCCCCGCCGCCGCCGCCAAATGCACTGCCGAAGATCGTTTCGAAGATATCGCCAATATCGGCAAAATCACCGCGGCCCCCAAAACCACTGGCGCCGCCGAAACCGCCGCCGCCGTTCATCCCTTGGGTAAAAGCCTGATGGCCATAGCGATCATAGGCCGCGCGCTTTTGCGGGTCTTTGAGGCAATCATAGGCCTCGTTGATCGCCTTGAACTTGGCCTCGCACGCGGTATCGCCCGGATTGCGATCCGGGTGGAACTTCATCGCGAGCTTGCGATAGGCGCTTTTCAGCGTCGCGCCATCCGCATCGCGGGCGCATTCGAGCGTCTGGTAATAATCAATCTGGGCGCTGGACATGGTCTTGACCTATTCCCCGTGACCACTGCCCGCCGCCGCGCCGGATAGATAATCCGGTCGCAGCGACGGGTCAGCGGGATGCATCGGGGCGTTAGCCCTTCTTGTCTTCATCAACCTCGGAGAATTCGGCGTCGACAACGTCTTCGTCGGCGGCAGCTTCACCCGCTGCTGGCGCGTCGCCATCGGGGCCTGCAGCCTGCTGCTTTTCGTAGATCTGCTGGCCCATCTTCATCGCCGCTTCGGTCAAGGCTTGCGCCTTGGCGTTGATGTCATCGGCATCGCCGCCTTCAAGTGCGGTTTTGACCGCGGCAATCGCGGCCTCAACGTCGGACTTGGTGCCAGCGTCGATTGCATCGCCGTGTTCTTCCAGCTGCTTTTCGGTCGCGTGAACAAGGCTGTCGGCCTGGTTGCGCGCTTCGGCAGCGGCGCGGCGCTTCTTGTCTTCTTCAGCGAACTTTTCCGCGTCCTTGACCATCTGATCAATGTCGTTGTCGGTCAAACCGCCCGACGCCTGGATCTTGATCGTCTGTTCCTTGCCGGTGCCCTTGTCCTTGGCCGCGACGCTGACAATGCCGTTGGCGTCGATGTCAAAGGTGACTTCGATCTGCGGCACACCGCGCGGGGCCGGAGGAATGCCGATCAGGTCGAAATTGCCGAGCAGCTTGTTATCCGCCGCCATCTCGCGTTCGCCCTGATAGACCTTGATCGTCACCGCGTTCTGATTGTCTTCGGCGGTCGAATAGGTCTGGGTCTTCTTGGTCGGGATGGTGGTGTTGCGATCGATCATGCGGGTGAATACCCCGCCCAGCGTTTCAATGCCAAGCGAAAGCGGTGTCACGTCGAGCAGCAGCACGTCCTTGACATCGCCCTGCAACACGCCCGCCTGAATGGCAGCGCCCATGGCGACGACTTCATCCGGGTTGACGCCGGTGTGCGGTTTGGTGCCGAAGAACTGTTCAACCACTTCGCGCACGCGCGGCATCCGGGTCATCCCGCCGACGAGGATTACTTCGTCGATCTGGTCTTTCGAAATGCCAGCATCCGCCAGCGCTTTCTTGCACGGGTCAAGCGTGCGCTGGATCAGCGCGTTGACCATCTTTTCCAGATCAGCGCGGGTGATGGTTTCCACCAGATGCAGCGGGGTGGTGCTGCCACCTTCCATGCGTGCGGTGATGAACGGCAAGTTGATTTCGGTCGAAGCGGCGCTCGACAGTTCAATCTTGGCCTTTTCGGCGGCTTCTTTCAGACGCTGAAGCGCGAGCTTGTCGGTCTTCAGGTCCATGTTTTCCTTCTTCTTGAAGGAATCCGCCAGAAACTCGACAATCGCGTTGTCGAAATCTTCGCCGCCAAGGAAAGTGTCGCCGTTGGTCGACTTCACTTCGAACACGCCGTCCCCGATTTCGAGGATCGAGATATCGAAAGTGCCGCCGCCAAGGTCATAGACCGCGATGGTCTTGCCTTCGTCCTTGTCCATCCCATAGGCGAGCGCGGCTGCGGTCGGTTCGTTGATGATGCGCAGCACTTCGAGGCCCGCAATCTGCCCGGCATCCTTGGTCGCCTGACGCTGGGCGTCGTTGAAATAGGCCGGCACGGTAATCACCGCCTGCGTCACGGCTTCGCCAAGATAGCTTTCGGCGGTTTCCTTCATCTTTTGCAGGATGAAAGCGGAAATCTGCGACGGGCTGTAATCTTCGCCGCCCGCGTTGACCCAGGCATCGCCGTTCTTGCCCTTGGTGATGGTGTAGGGGACCAGCTCCATGTCTTTTTTGGTCAGCGGGTCTTCAAACCGGCGACCGATCAGGCGCTTGATCGCGAACAGGGTGTTGTCGGGGTTGGTCACCGCCTGACGCTTGGCCGGCTGCCCGATCAGGCGCTGGCCATCCTTGGTGAAGGCGACGATTGACGGCGTGGTGCGCGCGCCTTCCGAATTTTCAACCACCTTGGGTTTGCCGCCATCCATGACCGCAACGCAGGAATTGGTGGTGCCGAGGTCGATACCGATTACTTTACCCATGTTTACCCCATCCATCTGGACAATTGTTGGACACCGCGCCGATGCGCTTCCCCGGCATGGGCAAAGCGCGTTGGCGGCTCGATTGTGAGCGCGATATAGGTGCGGTTTCGCTTGGCACAAGAGACAGGCGGGCCTAGTTTTGCGGCCAATCCACAAGGGAGACAGTTGAAGTGACAATGATGAACCGCGCCGCCTGCACTGCATTTGCGGCGTTTTGCCTGCTGGGATTGGCCGCCTGCAATCAAGGCGATACGGGCGCGCCCACAGACTCCGCGTCCCCGGTTCTGGTCAAAGGCCTATCAATCACCAACCCCCGGCTGGTGCTGGCCCCGGTTAAAGGCAATCCGGCGGCGGTCTATTTCGATCTTTCCTACGCGGGCGCAGACGGCCTAACCCTCAACACCGTAACGGTTGAAGGCGCGGGAATGTCGATGATCCACCAGACAGCCGAAAAAGACGGCGCAATGACGATGACGGAAGCCGGGCCGGTTGCTTTGACTACCGGTGCGCCGGTCAGCTTCGCGCCGGGCGGGCTGCACGTAATGGCGATGCAGCCTTCGGATGCGTGGCAGCCGGGCGGCACCGTGAATGTCACACTCTCCCTGTCGGATGGCACGACGCAGAGCTTTGCCGCAAACGTGCGCGCTGCCGGGGAAGAACGCTGAACGCTTTGGATGCCACTCTGCATATCTGCCCGGCGGGCGGGGAGCGTTCGCTGTCGCCGGGTGAGATTGCGTTGGCCCGCAGCGTTTTTGGCGATGCGATTGACTACGCACAGGTGCGGATCAAGCGGCGCAAGTTCTTTCCGTTCCACCCTCGCAAAGTCACAATGGCCCCGCGCGGCCACCTGCATTTTCACCCGGCCGCGCACCATTACTGCGATGATTTCGCAGCCGCGTCGCTAAGCCTGCAAGCGCATTTCATCCACGAAATGGTGCACGTGTGGCAGACCCAGACACGCGGGGAATGGTATCTGGTGCTGCGCCGCCACCCGTGGTGCCGTTATGACTATGCAATCAAGCCGGGCTGGCGGCTGACCCAATACGGGATCGAACAGCAGGCCGAAATCGTCCGCCACGCATTCCTGCTGCGGCAGGGGGCGAGCGTAACCGGCGCGCCTCCGCTGGCGATTTACGAGGCGATTTTGCCCTTCAATCCCTGACGCAAGCGCCCTATTCCGCCGCCTTTGCCACCGCCACCATCGCGGCCCGCAGCAGGCGGTCTTTGATCATCCAACCTGACTGCATTTCCTGCACCACGGTGCCGGGTTCGTGATCGGCGCTTGGCACCTCCAGCATCGCCTGATGCTGGTTCGGATCGAGCGGCAGGCCGACCGCCGCAATGCGGGTGATACCGTGGCTGGCGAACACCTTTTCCAGCTCGCGCTGGGTCGCCTCGATCCCGGTGACCAGCCCCTTCATGCTGTCATCGGAGCGCAGGCTTTCGGGGATCGCCTGCACCGCGCGCGAAAGGTTGTCCGCCACGCTCAGGATATCGCGGGCAAAGCCGGTCGCGGCATAGGCGCGCGCTTCGTCCTTTTCACGCTCCAACCGGCGGCGCACATTGTGGGTTTCCGCCTTGGCGTAGAGCACTTCCTGCTTGGCGCTTTCCAGATCGCGTTTGAGCGATTCGAGCGCCTCGGTCAGAGCGTCCGCCTCGGCCTCATCGCCGCCTTCGCGCATTTCCTCGGGCACGCCCTTCAATTCGTCTTCAGCCGCCTGATCCAGCGGCTTTTCATTCTCGGTCATGTCGTGTGCTTCCATTCAAGCGATCAGCTTGCCTAATGAACGGGCGGTCAAATCCACCATGGGGACAACCCGCGCGTAATTCAACCGCGTGGGGCCAATCACCCCCAACACACCGACCACCCGCCCTTCACGATCCCGATAGGGCGAGGCGATGACGGATGAGCCGGATAATGCGAACAGCCGGTTTTCGGAACCGATGAAAATGCGGGTCGCATCGGCCTCGCGCGCGGAATCGAGCAGGCTGGCAACCGATTGCTTGTCCTCAAGATCTTCAAGCAGGCGGCGCACGCGTTCAATATCGCCCAGCGCGCTTTCATCGAGCAGGTTGGCCGCGCCGCGCACGATCAGCACCGGGCGCGCGGCGGCATCTTCGCTCCACACCGCCAGCCCGCGCTCAACCAGATCGCGGCTGGCGTTATCGAGCTGCGAGCGCCCTGCGTTGATTTCCGCGCGCATCGCCTGCGCTGCCTCTGCCAGCGTCCGGCCTGCAAGCCGCGCGGTGATGTAATTGCTTGCCTGATCGAGCGCGCTGGCGCTGATCGCGCCGCCGATGGTGAGGATGCGGTTTTCAACTCCGCCATCCTCGCCCACCAGTACCGCCAGCGCGCGGCCCTGTCCCAGATCGACCAGATTGAACTGCGCCAGCCGCTGTTCACGCGGCGCGACCAGCACCATCCCCGCTGCGCCCGACAGGTCTGACAGGATTGCGCTTGCTTGAGCCAGAGCTGCCTCAACCGGCCCCGCCTCGGCCAAGCGCGCCTCGATCGCGGCTTGTTCCTGCATCGTCGGTTCGGCCACGCGCATCATGCCATCAACGAAGATGCGCAATCCCGCATCAGTCGGCAGCCGCCCCGCGCTGGTATGCGGCGCGGCGAGCAGGCCTGCGGATTCAAGATCGGCCAGCACCGACCGGATTGATGCTGACGACAGGTTCAGTGTGCCATCTGCCGCCAGCGTCTTCGATCCGACCGGCTGCCCGCTGTCGATATATTCCTCCACCACCCGGCGAAAAATTTCGCGGGCGCGGGAGGTCAGTTCGGTGACGGGGAGCGAGGTCATGCCTTTATTCTTTAGTCTTTGCGCTTGCGGCGACAAGTGGCCCGCGCCTATTGCGCCGCATCACATCAACGGAGAACCCCATGCGCCCTTCAGGACGCGCGCCCGACGAAATGCGCGCCATCACCATCGAAACCGGCTTTACCCGCCATGCCGAAGGGTCGGTGCTGATCGGGTTCGGTGATACCAAGGTGCTGTGCACCGCCAGCGTCGAACGCGGGGTTCCGCCGTGGATGCGCGGCAAGGGTGAAGGCTGGGTGACGGGCGAATATTCGATGCTGCCGCGCGCGACCCACACCCGCGGGCAGCGCGAAGCCGCCAAGGGCAAGCAATCGGGCCGCACGCAGGAAATTCAGCGTCTTATCGGTCGTTCTTTACGCGCTGTCGTAGATTTGCAAAAGCTGGGCGAGCGCCAGATTACCTTGGATTGCGACGTGATCCAGGCCGATGGCGGCACGCGCACGGCGGCGATTTCCGGCGCGTGGATTGCGCTGCGGCTGGCGATCAATGGGTTGATGGCGTCGGGCGATATCAAGCATGATCCGATCACTGCGCAGGTGGCCGGGATTTCGTGCGGGATATTCAAGGGCACCCCGGTGCTTGACCTTGATTATGACGAGGATTCGAACGCCGAAGCCGATGGCAATTTCGTGCTGCTGACAGGCGGCAAGATCGCCGAAGTGCAGGCCACCGCCGAGGGCGCAACCTATGACGAGGAAGCGCTGCTGCGCCTGCTGCGCCTCGCCCGGATGGGCTGCGACCGGATTTTCGCCGCGCAGTTGGACGCAGTGAAATGACACGCCGCCTCGGCTCAGGCGCCTTGGTGATTGCCACGCATAACGCGGGTAAGCTCAAGGAAATCGGCGCGCTGCTGGAACCTTACGGGGTGAAATGCCTGTCCGCCGGGTCGCTGGGCCTGCCCGAACCTGCCGAGACTGGCACCACCTTTGTCCAGAACGCCTTGCTGAAAGCCCGCGCCGCGGCGGAGGCTTCGGGACTGGCGGCATTGGCTGACGACAGCGGGCTGTCTGTGGCCGCGCTCGATGGCCGCCCCGGCGTTTACACCGCCGATTGGGCTGAGCGGCAGTGGTTCGAGGGCGCTCCGGGCCGCGACTGGTATGTGGCGATGGGCAAGGTCGAAGGTATGCTGGCCGAACGCGGCGCTGACGTTGATCGTTCGGCGGCGTTCCACTGCGTGTTGGCGCTGGCATGGCCCGATGGAGAATACGCCATATACGAAGGCCGCTGCGACGGCGCGTTGACATGGCCGCCGCGCGGAACGTTGGGCTTCGGCTATGATCCGGTGTTCGTGCCTGCCGGGCGCAGCCAAACCTTTGCCGAAATCGCACCGGAAGAAAAACACGCGATCAGCCACCGTGCCGATGCTTTTGCCAAGTTGGTTGCAGAGCAGTTCGGCTAAACGCTCAGCGGCGTGAGAGTCGCTCTGCCGGGTCGAGCCGCCTGCCCGCTACGTTGCCAGCCGGCCAATAGCGGCACACCAACACTTCATCGCTGCGATTGCGCGCGGTGGCGCATCCCACCTCCTGCGTTTCGGGCCAGATGATCTGGGTATAATGCCCAACATCGCTCCAGCGCCCGGTGTGCGAAACGTGGGGAAAGGTGCCGGGACGAAAATCGCGCTTTTCGGCCACGAAATAAGAAATCATCTGCCACGGGGAGTAGTGATCCCGCGTGCCGCGCCACAGATTTTCGCCCTGCCCGCCGCGCAAGTGATCTGGCGTGTGTTGAAATGTGCGGCGATCGGCAAGGTGCGTCGCCCAATCCCCGGCATCAAGCGCCAGCGCATTGCTCCAGCGCAGCGGCGCAAGGCCAACCTCCGCGCGCGCGGCGTTATGGGCGGCGAGCCATTCGCGCTCGGCCGCCTGCGGCGCGCGCTGCTCTTGCGGCATCGCGGGCATAGCTGTCATAAGCAGGGCGAGGCCAATGGCGCGCACGAGATGGGTTCCCTTCATGCAATCATTCTATGATCCAACGGTTAATCAGGGCTGAAAATCCCGATCATGGCCCGCGCGCTTTATATTCATTGGCCATTTTGTGCCAAGAAATGCCCCTATTGCGATTTCAACTCGCACGTTCGGGCCGGGGTCGATGTCGCGGCGTGGCAGGCGGCGCTGATTGCGGATATGCGCGCCGAGGCGGTGGTGGCAGGCGGAGAGCCGCTGACTTCGATCTTCTTCGGGGGCGGCACCCCTTCGCTGATGCCGCCTGCACTGGTTGCGGCATTGCTGGCCGAGGCGGAAGCCCTGTGGGGGTTTGCGCCAAACATCGAAATCACGCTGGAAGCCAACCCGTCATCGGTCGAAGCAGCCAATTTCGCGGCGTTGGCAAGCGCGGGGATCAACCGCGTGTCGCTCGGCGTGCAATCGCTGGATGATGCGGAATTGCGGTTTTTGGGGAGGCTACACGGGGCCAAGGAGGCGCTAGCGGCGCTCGAAACGGCGCAAGCCCATTTCAAGCGCGTGAGTTTTGACCTGATCTACGCCCTGCCCGACCACACGCCCGAATTATGGCATGATCGGTTGACCCGTGCGCTGGCATTGGGCACCGGGCACTTGTCGCTGTATCAACTCACCATCGAACCCGGCACCCGCTTTGCCAGCGATGAGCGGCGCGGGCGGCTGATTCCGCTGGATGATGATGCGGCTGCCCAATTATTCGGCATCACCCAAGACCTGACGCAAGCGGCGGGCCTGCCTGCCTATGAAACGAGCAACCACGCCCGCGCGGGTGAGGAAAGCCGCCACAATCTCGTCTATTGGAGGTATCAGGATTATGTCGGGATCGGCCCCGGCGCGCATGGACGGCGCGGGGGTCTGGCCACGGTGCGGCACAAGAAGCCCGAGAACTTCCTTTCCGCTGTCGCGCGCCAAGGCGATGGGATTGGCGAGGCACGGACGCTGTCTGTGCCCGAGCAAGCGACCGAGGCGTTACTGATGGGGCTGCGGCTGACCGAGGGGGTTGACCTTGCAGCATTGACAGCGCGGTTCGGTCTGCCCCGCGCCGGGTTGATCGAGGGCGCCGCGCTTGCCCGCCTGATCACGCTTGGCCTGATGTGGCAGGATGACGCGCGCATCGGGGTCGCGCCGCCGGGCCGCGCGCTGCTCGATGCGCTGCTGGCCGAGGTGGTGGCCGATACGCTGGTGGCAGCATGAACGGCGCATCCTTGACCGAGCAATGGCGTGCACATCTGACGGACAACCGCCGCCGCTCACCGCATACCGTGCGCGCCTATGTTTCCGCGGCACAAAGGCTGGTGGCCGTCAACGCGCTGGAAAGCTGGGAGGCAGTTGCCCGCACCGAGGCACACCATCTGCGCACCTTCCTCGCCGCGCGCCGTGCCCAAGGATTGGGCAATGCCAGCGCCGCGCGCGAACTTTCCGCGCTCAAAGCCTTCATCGCCTTTGCTCGTCAGCAAAGCGGCGATCCCGATCCCGCCCCGCCCCGCCTGCGCGGCCCGCGCCTGAAGAAGGGCCTGCCGCGCCCGGTAACGCCTGATGAGGCGGTAAACCTTGCCGCGATGGTCGATGGCACCGCGACCTCCGACTGGATCGGCGCGCGCGACCGGGCGGTGTTGTTGCTGATGTATGGATCGGGCCTGCGCATTGCCGAGGCATTGTCGCTGACAGGGCGCGATGTGCCGCTGGGCGACGTGCTGCAAGTCACCGGCAAGGGCGGAAAACAGCGCATGGTGCCGGTGCTGCCGATCACCGGCGCGGGCGTGACTGAATATGTCCGCCTGTGCCCGTGGCCGATGTCCGCCAATCAGCCACTGTTTCGCGGGGCCAAGGGCGGCGCGTTGTCGCCCGGCATGGTGCAGCGCGCGATGGCGCAGGCGCGGCGCGCATTGGGCCTGCCCGATACCGCCACGCCCCACGCGCTGCGGCATTCGTTTGCCACGCACCTGCTCAGCGCCGGGGCGGACTTGCGATCGCTTCAGGAATTGCTCGGCCATGCGTCGCTCGGTTCGACCCAGATTTATACCCGCGTCGATGCTGCCAGCCTGCTGGAAAATTACCGCAATGCCCACCCAAGGGGCGGCAAGGTATAACGCCTATTCCTCAGGCTCGAACGCCTTGACCGGCTTCCACGTCACCACGCGGTAGATGTAATAGGCCACGCCCAGCACCACGATGGCGACGATGACATAGCCCGCAGCTGACTCATAGCGATGGATCACACCCGCCAGCGCCCGCCCGCCAAGGATCAGTAACCCGTTCCAGATCAGCGAGCCGAGGAAAGTGAACAGCGCAAACCGCCACAGCTTCATCTTCGCAAGGCCTGCAGGCAGCGACACGATGGTGCGCAGCAGCGGCGAGAACCGCAGCAGGAACACGATCCAATCGCCATATTTGCGAAAAATATCGCGCGCCTTGGTGAATTCATCCCATTCGAAAGTCAGCCAGCGGCCCCAGCGATCAATCACCCGCTTCAGCTGATCCTCGCTCCAGCGTGATCCGAGCCAGTACCAGAACAGATTGCCCGCCAGTGTGCCCGCCGTGGCGATGATCCACAGCGTGATCCCGTTCATCTTGCCCTGTTCCACCAGCACCCCGGCCGCGCCAAGGATCACCTCCGACGGGATCGGCGGGAACACGTTTTCAAGGATCATCAGCACAAAAATGCCGAGATAGCCGCCCTTGTCGAGCAGCCCGAGCAGGAGTTCGGTCATTATGCCTCTACTATTTGCCGGGGGCTGCGATGCCGCGTTCGGCCAATCGCCGCTCGATCGCGTCCCAGATCATGCCCGCCGTATCGGTCTGGTTGAATTTGTCTATCGCCACGATCCCGGTGGGCGATGTGACGTTGATTTCGGTCAGCCATTTTCCGCCGATCACGTCAATCCCGACAAAGGTGAGGCCAAGCCGTTTGAGATCGAGGCCAAGCGCATCGCAGATTTCCTGTTCGCGCGCCGATAATTCGGTTGGTTGTGCGCTGCCGCCCATGGCGAGATTGGAACGAAACTCCCCCTCCCCCGGCAGGCGGTTGATTGCACCTGCCACCACACCATCGATCAACACGATGCGTTTATCCCCCTGCGCCACTTCGGGCAGGAAGGGCTGCACCATGTGGGGTTCGGGCCAGGTCTGGTTGAACACTTCGAACAGTGCGGAAAGGTTTTCGCCGTTCTCTCCGATGCGGAAAATCGCCTTGCCGCCGTTGCCGTGGATCGGCTTGACCACAATCGCACCGTGCTTTGTCATGAAACGCCGCACTTCATCGACCGAGCGCGTCACCAGCGTCGGCGGCATGAATCGGCGGTAATTGAGCACCATCACCTTTTCGGGCGAATTGCGGACATTGGCCGGATCATTCACGACCAGCGTTTCGTGCGCGATGCGTTCGAGCATATGGGTGGCGGTGATATAGCCCATGTGGAACGGCGGATCCTGCCGCATCAGCACCACGTCGACATCCTTGCCGAGATCGAGCCTGACCTGCTCACCGCGCGTGAAGTGATCGCCCTCCACCCGCTGCACTGTCACCGGAAAGGCGTGGGCGAACAGCCGGTCATCTTCATCCAGCGTCAGACTTTCGACGTGGTATTCGTAAATGGTGTAACCGCGCGCCTGCGCAGCCAGCATCAGCGCGAACGAGCTATCGCCTGCAATGTTGATCCGGTCGATGGGGTCCATCTGGACGGCAATGCGCAATGTCATTCAATCAACTCCGATGTGGTTTAGCAGAACGGCATCCACGCGTTTTCGATGTGGGTGGGCTGGCGGCCCGGTGCAAGCAGGATCACGTCGATGCGGATATCTTCGCCGTCGGTAGCGTATTCATGCGCGACGATTTCTGCCGCTTTGGCCACCCGCGCCAGCCGCCGTTCGTCAATCGCGTCAGCCAGTGCAGCGCTGCGCGCGCGCCATTTGACTTCGACAAAGGCGACAAGGCCGGGTTTGCGGGCAATCAGATCAATCTCGCCCGCCTTGGTCTTGACCCGCTCGGCGATGATCCGCCAGCCTTGCTGGGCCAGCCACATCGCCGCCTCAGCCTCACCCTCGCGCCCGCGTTGATCGGCTTCGCGGCGCACATCGGCGTTGCGTTCGCGGGTCATTCCCCCTTCAACTCCAGCGCGCGGGCATAAAGCGCCGCGCGGTCAAGCCCGGTGGCTTTGGCGACGATTCCCGCCGCCTTGCCCGGCCCCGCGTCGGCCAGCGCAGCGCGCAGTAGCTTGTCGGGATCGGCCACCGGCGCTTCAGCCTCGGCAGGCGGGCCGATCAACAGCACAATCTCACCCTTGGGCGGATGCGCGGCGTAATGATCGGCGAGGCTGGCGGCACTGGAGCTGCGGCATTCCTCGTGCAGCTTGGTAAGTTCGCGCGCAACCGCCACTTCGCGCTGCGGCCACAATTCGGCAATCGCGCGCAGCGAACGTTCGATCCGGGGCGCGGTTTCGTAGAATACCAGCGTGGCGGCGATACCGCTGAGCGCTTCGAGTGTTTCACGCCGCGCCTTGTCCTTGACGGGGAGAAATCCGGCAAACAGGAACCGGTCGCTCGGCAGGCCGGCAATGGACAGGGCTGATACCGCCGCACAGGCCCCCGGAATGCTTATGACGGGAACGCCCGCCGCGCGTGCCTCTTTCACCAGACGATAACCCGGATCGGAGATTAGCGGCGTCCCCGCATCGCTCACCAGCGCCACCGCTTCATTGCGTGCCAGTTCGATCACCCGCGCGCGCACTTCAGGCGGGGCGTGATCGTCGAGCCGTTGCAACCGCGCCGAGATACCGAAATGTTTGAGCAGCTTGCCCGTCACGCGCGTATCCTCGCACGCGATCATCGCTGCGCCGCGCAGGATGTCGAGCGCACGCAACGTCATGTCGCCTAGATTGCCAATCGGGGTCGCAACGATGTAGAGACCGGGTTCTGGCGTCCCGGTTGGGATGGATGGAAGCTCTGCGGTCATTATGGCCGGATCAATGGAGCAGCAGCGAGAGGTCGGCAAGGATGAAGCGCATAAATTTGCCGTTTTGGGCACCCGCACGAGATGGCAGGCTGATGCGCGGCGCACGGCTGTTTACCGGGCGCAATCTTGCGCTGGTAGGCGGCCTGATGCTGGCCGCCGGGTGTCAGGTGATCCCCAAGTCCGACGTTTCCACTGCGCCGCCGCCCGCGCCGACACCCGAACCTTCGGCGACCGCGCTCCCGACTGATTCGGGCCGCCACCGCATCGCGCTGTTGGTGCCGATGGACGGCGATACCGCAGCCGTCGGGCAGGCGATCGCCAATGCGACGACGATGGCGCTGCTTGATACCAGTGCGGATAATCTGCGGATCACCACCTATGATACCTCCGCCGGAGTGTCGGCTGCGGCGCGCAAGGCGATTGCCGATGGTAACAGGCTGATCCTTGGCCCGCTGATGGCCGATGGGGTGCCTGCCGTGCAGGCCGTCGCGCGCCCGGCGGGGGTGCCGGTCATTTCCTTTTCCAACGACACCAGCGTTGCCGGGCCGGACGTGTTCGTGATCGGCCATGTGCCCGAACAATCGGTTCGCCGCAGCGTGCAATATGCCCGCGCGCGCGGTTCCAACCGCTTTGCCGCGCTGCTGCCCGAAGGCGATTACGGCAACCGCGCAGCATCCGCGCTCGACAATGCGTTACGCGATTTCGGCGGCGCGCTGGCGGGGCGGGAGAGCTATGCGCGCGGCAATACCTCGATTGTCAGCGCAGCCCAGCGCCTGCGCGCAGCGGGCGGGTATGACACCGTTCTGATTGCTGACAGCGCACGGCTTGCCATTCAGGCTACCGATGAATTGCAGCGCGATGGATCTGCGCGGGCGCGCATTCTCGGCACCGAACTCTGGAGCGGAGAGGCGACGCTGGCCCGCGCCGGATCAATGGATGGCGCGCTGTTCGCCGCCGTGTCCGACCAGCGCTTCAAACGCTTCGCCGACAGTTACGAAGCGCGCTTTGGGGCGCAGCCATTCCGGGTGGCGACGCTGGGTTACGATGCTGTGCTGCTGACCTTGCGGGTGGCGCGTGACTGGAAGGTTGGCACGCCCTTCCCCAAGAGCGAATTGTATGACCGCGGCGGCTTTCTGGGCGTTGACGGCGCGTTCCGTTTTGGCCGCAACGGCGTGATTGAACGCGCGCTCGAAGTGCGCGAAGTGCGCGGCGGTGAGATTATCGCGGTCGATGCTGCGCCAACCGGCTTTACGCGCTGAGTAAAACCGGCAAGCGCCGCTTGTGAGGCGCCTGCGCGCAGGCCTATAGCTGCGGCTATGTCCGATACCACCCCAGACGATCTGTTCGCCAATACCCCCACCTCCAGCGGCGATTACAATGCCTCGGCCATCGAGGTTCTCGAAGGGCTTGAGCCGGTTCGCCGCCGCCCCGGCATGTATATCGGCGGAACCGATGAACGCGCGTTCCACCACCTCGCTGCCGAAGTGCTCGACAACGCGATGGACGAGGCTGTGGCAGGCCATGCCACGCGGATCGAGATGCGGCTTGATGAAGGCAATCGCCTCTCGGTCGCGGATAACGGGCGCGGCATTCCGGTTGATGAACACCCCAAGTTTCCGGGCAAATCGACGCTGGAAGTGATCATGTCCACGCTCCATTCGGGCGGCAAGTTTTCAGGCAAGGCCTATGCCACCAGCGGGGGCCTGCACGGTGTCGGGGTCAGTGTGGTCAATGCGCTTTCGGTGCATGCCCGGGTCGAAGTAGCGCGCGACAAGCAGCTTTATGCGCAAGAGTTTTCGCGCGGGATCACGCAAGGCGCTTTGCAAAATCTTGGCCCGACCCCCAACCGGCGCGGCACCACGGTGACGTTCGTCCCCGACCCGGAAATCTTCGGTGATCGCAAGTTCAACGCCAAGCGATTGTTCAAACTTGCGCGGTCGAAAGCCTACCTGTTCGCAGGCGTCGAAATCCGCTGGAAATGCGCCGCCAGCCTCGCCAGCGACGATGTTCCGGCCGAAGCCACCTTCAAATTCCCCGGCGGGTTGGCCGATCACTTGGCCGAACAGGTGGGCGGGCGCGAATGTGTCACCGCGCAGCCCTTTACCGGCAAGCAGGATTTCGCGGAAATCGGCGGCGAGGCGCAAGGCCGGGTCGAATGGGCGATTGCCTGGCCGCTTTATTCCGATGGTTCCACCAGTTGGTATTGCAACACCGTGCCCACCCCCGATGGCGGCACCCATGAACAGGGCCTGCGCACCGCCCTCACCCGCGGATTGCGCGCCTTTGGCGAGCTGGTTGGCGCAAAGAAGGCAAAAGACATCACCGCCGACGATGTGATGACCGGCGCCGAGGTGATGCTGAGCGTCTTCATCCGCGACCCGCAATTCCAATCGCAAACCAAAGACCGCCTGACGTCACCCGAAGCAGCGCGCCTTGTCGAAAACGCGGTGCGCGATCATTTCGACCACTTCCTCACCGACAATATGGAGCGCGGCAAGGCGTTGCTGGGTGAGGTGATGGAGCGGATGGATGAACGGCTGAAGCGCAAGCAGGAACGCGAAATCAAGCGCAAGACCGCGACCAATGCCAAAAAACTGCGCCTGCCGGGCAAGCTCACCGATTGCAGCGGCGAAGGTGGGCGTGAGACGGAGTTGTTCATCGTTGAAGGCGATTCTGCGGGCGGCAGCGCCAAACAGGCGCGCGACCGCAAATCACAGGCGATCCTGCCGATCCGGGGCAAAATCCTCAACGTCGCATCGGCCACCGCTGACAAGATCCGCGCCAATTCCGAAATCGCCGACCTTGCGCTGGCATTGGGCTGCGGCACCCGCAAGGATTGCGACGCCGACCAGCTGCGCTACGACCGCATCATCATCATGACCGACGCCGACGTTGACGGCGCGCATATCGCCACGCTGCTGATGACGTTCTTCTTTCAGGAAATGCCCGATATCGTCCGCAAGGGGCATCTCTACCTCGCCCAGCCGCCGCTTTATCGGCTGACCGCGGGCAAAGAGAGCCGCTACGCCCGCGACGATGCACACCGCGCCGAATTGGAGGCGACCGTGTTCAAGGGCAAAAAGGTTGAAGTGGGGCGCTTCAAAGGCCTTGGCGAAATGAACCCGCAGCAATTGCGCGAAACCACGATGGCCCCCGAAACGCGCGGGCTGATCCGCATCACGCTGCCGCAGGAGTTTGAACAGCGCGCAGGCGTGGCGCGGTTGGTCGATGAACTGATGGGCCGCAACCCCGAACACCGCTTCAACTTCATCCAGAACCGCGCAGGCGAGATTGACCGCGCGTCGATCGATGCCTGATCGCAAATATCCCGACCCGCGCGAGGAAGACATCATGGCTGGCGACCGCCGGGTGTCCCGCCCCGACAGCGCGTTGCCGGATTCGATCATCCCCGATGCATCCTATCGCCCGATCCCGATTGTCTGGTTTGCGGCGGCGTTTCTCATCCAGATGACGGCGCTGTTCGCGCTGTTTGTGGTGCTGCAAAATCAATCGGGCTGGATCGTGATCGGCCTTGCGGCGCTGATTACCGGGATACTCGGGATGTGGACGTGGGATCGCGGGATGAAGGATGCGGGCACGGGCTGGAAGGTCGCCACAGTCGCGATGCTGGCGATGCAGCTAGCGTTCGTGTGCCTTGGTGCCGCCAGCAGGCTGTGATCGCACCGCGCATTGCGATCACATATGGCCAACCGCTTCGGTGTGAATGTGCAGATGACCTTCCAGCGTGCGGTGGACAGGGCACTTGTCCGCGATTTCGATGATTTTCGCGCGCTGCTCTGCGGTCAGCTCATCCCCCAAAAGCTCGATCTTGCGATTGAGCGATTGCACGTTGGCGGCAACCTCATCATCCGAACAGTGGCCGCAATCCTTGGCGTGATCGCGATCATGGGTCAGCGCGATGCGCGCACCTTCAAACGGCCATTGCTTGCGATCGGCATACATTTTCATCGTCATTGCGGTGCAGGTGCCCAGTGCAGCCAACAGCAGGTCATACGGCGTTGGCCCAGTATCATTCCCACCCGCACTCGCCGGTTCATCCGCGACAAAACGGTGGCGTGAGGTGAAAACTTCGGTGCCGAATTTGCCGTTTCCGGTCTGCACCACCACGCCCGATTCCGGCTTTGGTGACATATCCTTGTTCGCCAGATAACGCACCGCCCAGGCGGCGATCATTTGCGCCGCGAAATTTGCATCATCATCATTGGTCAGCAGATGATCGGCACCGGCCAGGCTGACAAAGCTTTTGGGATGCTTGGCCGCGTCAAACAATTTGCCCGCGTGCTCCACCCCTACAATCGCATCGGTTGGCGAATGCATGATCATCAGCGGGACGCGCAGCTTGGTCATCTGGTCAAGCAGTTCAACTTCGCGGGTCTTGGTGAGAAACTCCGCGCTCAGCACGAACGAACGCCCGCCGATGGTGACCTTGCCCTCTCCCACGCGTTCAATCTCTGCCAGATCGCCCTTTATGTTGTGAAGCACATGGGGAACGTCGCTGGGCGCGCCGATGGTTGCCACCGCGGCGACTTTTTCGCGGCCAAGGAAGCTAGCCGCAGCCAGCACCGCCGCCCCGCCAAGGCTATGGCCAACCAGCAGGATCGGGCAATCGAACTGAGCGATCATATAATCGACCGATGCAACCAGATCTTCGACATCACTGGCAAAACCTGCGCTGCCGAAATCACCTTCGCTGGCCCCCAAACCGGTAAAGTCGACGCGCAGCGCAGCGATCCCTTCACGGGCCAACGCGCGGGTGACGGCAGTCGCCGCCTTGGATTGCTTGGTGCAGGTAAAACAGTGTGCAAACAACGCCGCTCCGCGCACCAGCCCAGTGGGCAATTCAAGCGCAGCGGCGAGCGTGTGCCCTTTCGCTGTCGTGATCTTGAGGTTCTCGGTCGGCATCGGCAGTCTCCTTGCGCGGCAGTCTAACGGGTTATTCGCTGAGCCGGCACAAAAGTTTCAACGGGCCTGGCACACGCCCCGCCAATTATTGGGGTTCCGCGGCGTCACCCTTGCACAAGGTGGCTCAGCCACTTAACGCAAACGGAAAGTGTAAAGGAAAATCCATGACCCAGCAGCCCAATAGCCCGCAACGTTTTGAAGGCACGAAATCCTATATCGCAACCGAAGACCTGAAGGTCGCGGTGAATGCCGCGGTGATGCTGCGCCGCCCGCTGCTGATCAAGGGTGAACCCGGCACCGGCAAGACCGTGCTGGCGTATGAGATTTCCAAGGCGCTGAACGCCCCGCTGATCGAATGGAACATCAAATCCAGCACCAAGGCGCAGCAGGGCCTTTATGAATATGATGCGGTCGCCCGCCTGCGTGACGGCCAATTGGGCGAAGAACGCGTCCACGACATCCGCAACTACATCAAGAAAGGCAAGCTGTGGGAAGCCTTCACCGCCCCGCAACTGCCGGTGCTGCTGATCGATGAAATCGACAAGGCTGATATCGAATTTCCGAACGACCTGTTGCAGGAACTCGACCGGATGAGTTTCGACGTTTACGAAACGCAGGAGCGGATCGAGGCGAAGGAACGCCCGATTGTGGTCATCACCTCGAACAATGAAAAGGAACTGCCCGACGCGTTCCTGCGCCGCTGCTTCTTCCACTACATCAAGTTCCCCGACCGCGACACGATGCAGGAGATCATCGACGTCCATTTCCCCGGCATCCAGAAGAAGCTGGTGAAAAAGGCGATGGATATCTTTTACGATCTGCGCGACGTGCCGGGCCTGAAGAAGAAGCCGTCGACCAGCGAATTGCTCGACTGGCTCAAGCTGCTGCTGAACGAGGATATGCCGCTGGAAGTGTTGCAGAACGCCAACCCCAACAGCGCGATCCCGCCGCTGCATGGTGCGCTACTCAAGAACGAACAGGACATCATGCTGTTTGAACGCCTCGCGTTTATGGCGCGGCGCAATCCCAGCTAAGGGTGACTTCTAGGGGTATTTAGGCCCCGTCCAGGTCGCTCTAGACCCCCTCTAGACCCCCGCTAGGCTCTTTTTGAGGGACTTAGGGGCGATGTTTCACGTGAAACATCGGCTTTTTGTAGCCATCAATCGAAGCTGTAAGCCAGTTCGACATCACCCCAGCGCCGCCCGCCGATTACCAGCGGGACATAGACGTTGCGCACCACCACGTAAGTGTTGCCGTCGCCTTCCTGACGATACACCGCCATCATATAGGGCGCAGTGCTGGACTTGGCCTTGCGGTCGATCGCTTCGAGCATCAGCCGCCCGTTACGGCAATATTTGGTGTCGTGCGCCAGATCGCCGGTTGGCTTGCGTGAACGTTCGGTGAGGTGGGTTGGCAGGTATCCGTTCAGATCGGTGCAGGCCGCCGCCAAAATGCGCGGGTCGCCCGCCTTGGCGCGGTCGAGGAACGGGCGCCATTCTGCGTGCGCCCAATCGGTCAGCCGGGTGCGGAACAATTGCGGGTTGGTGTTCGGCACCGGCACATATTCGGTATCGAACAGCGATCCCGTGTCGAGCGCGCCCGATGCCAGCGCCGCTTCGGTATGGACGGCGACGGCGCTGGCAAATTCCTGCGCCTGAGCGACCATCGCACTGTCTTCAGGGCTAAGGCCCGCCTGAACGATCCGGTCGAACATTTCGCTGGCGGTGATTTCCAGCTCTTCCATCTTGCGGTGCGCGCCGTGCAGCCGTTCTTCGTTGCTGCGCGAGGCGGCGTCATAGCTGGTGAGCACGCGCTGCACCTTGTCGACATGGCTGCTGATCGTGCCTGTTGACCGCGCGATGACATCGTTCTGCTTGTCGACTTCCTCCACCAGAGCGCCGACGTTGGAAAGACTGCTTTCGATCCGTGCGACAGACGCGCGGGCTTCTCCGCTGGCCTTGGCCCCTGCCTCGATCCGGGTGATCACCACTTCGGCCTCACCGCCCAACGCATCAATCGTCTGGGCGATTTCCTCGGTCGCCTTGCGGGTATCATTGGCGAGGCTTTTGACCTCGGCCGCCACCACCGCAAAGGTGCGCCCCGCATCGCCTGCACGCATCGCTTCGATGGTGGCATTCAATGCAAGAATGTTGGTCGTTTCGGCAATATTGTCGATATCCTGCGCACTGCGGCGCACCTGCTCCATCGCGGCGGAAAAGCTGGTGACGTGCTGGCCGAGCGTGTCGACCAACTCGATCAGCCCGGCGATCTGGCCGAGTGAGGACTGGATCAGCGCGGTGCCTTCCGACAGGCGCTCAATCGCGCGTTCGGACAACAGGCGCGCCTCATCGCTCGCTTCGGCCACCTTCGACTGGTCAGCCTCCAGCGCAAGAACGGTTTCGCGCAGCGCCTCGTGTTCGCTGCGTAACGCCTTGGACGAAGCAATCACCGCCTCGACCACGCCTGCCACATCGGTGCAACCCACAGTTACCGCCCCGCAACTTTCGGGGATCATGCCGAGAGCATGAGCATTGGCGGTGTCGATAGCGAATTGTTGCATGGCTGCGCGGCCCCTGTTGTGTGTGCGCAGACGTAACCGATGATGGTAAGCGAAGTGTTAAATCGCCGCGCGCAGGCCGCACAAGAATGGGGACTGGTCAGGTTCGCCGACGCGGGTTAAGCACCCGCCCATGTTTTTCAATTTCACAGACGAGCTTCGGGCCGCCGGCATCGGCGCCAGTTTCAAAGAGCACCTCACCTTGCTGGAGGCGCTCGACAAGGACGTGATCGACCAGACGCCCGAGGCGTTCTATTACCTCTCCCGCGCCACCTTCGTGAAGGATGAAGGCCTGCTCGACCGGTTCGATCAGGTGTTCCACAAGGTGTTCAAGGGGATCATGTCCGATTACGGTCAGAACCCGGTCGAAATCCCCGAAGACTGGCTCAAAGCGGTCGCCGAAAAGTTCCTGACGCCTGAGGAAATGGAAGCGATCAAATCGCTCGGCGACTGGGACGAGATCATGGAGACGCTGAAAAAGCGGCTCGAAGAACAGGAAAAGCGCCATCAGGGCGGCAACAAATGGGTCGGCACCGGCGGCACCTCGCCGTTCGGCAATTCGGGATACAACCCCGAAGGCGTGCGGATCGGCGGGGAGAGCAAGCACAAGCGCGCGATCAAGGTGTGGGAAAAGCGCGAGTTCAAGAACCTTGATAACACCAAGGAGCTCGGCACCCGCAACATCAAGATGGCGCTGCGGCGGCTGAGGCGGTTCGCCCGCGAAGGCGCGCAGGATCAACTTGATATTGATGCCACCATCAAGGGCACGGCCAAGCAGGGCTGGCTCGACATCCACATGCGCGCCGAACGCCGCAATGCGGTGAAGCTGCTACTGTTCCTCGACGTCGGCGGATCGATGGATCCCTTCATCAAACTGGTCGAAGAACTGTTCAGCGCTGCCACGGCGGAATTCAAGAACCTTGAATTCTTCTACTTCCACAACTGCCTGTATGAAGGCGTGTGGAAAGACAACAAACGCCGCTGGCAGGAACGCACCAAAACCTGGGATGTGCTCCACAAATACGGCCACGATTACAAGATCGTGTTCGTGGGCGATGCGGCGATGAGCCCCTACGAAGTCAGCCATCCCGGCGGCAGTGTCGAACACATGAACGAGGAAGCGGGCGCATTGTGGTTGCAGCGCGTGGTGAACACCTACCCCGCGACCGTGTGGCTCAACCCGGTGCCGGAAAAGCAATGGGGCTATTCGCAGTCGACCAAGATGATCAAGCAGTTGGTGGGTGACCGGATGTATCCGCTGACGCTGGATGGGCTGGACGACGCCATGCGGGAGCTATCGCGGAAGCACGGGGCTTGAGGTTCGCCCGCACCTTCCTTGCTGGCGCGGCATTGGCATGTGCATCGTGCACAGGCCCACAACCTGATCGCGATGTCAGAATGGCGCCATCAGGTCCGGTGCCTGATGCTGAGCGTAGCGAAGGCGTCCAGTCCACTCTTTACACTGGCCCCGGCCTAGTCTGCGGGATCGGTTTCGGCATCGAGTTGCACCAAGATGAGCAGATGCGGAAGTTCGACAGAATGATGGATTTTGTGACCTACCATCTGTCAGGTCCGCAACGCGGTGCCACCATTTACGAGGGCAATGCCCCGCAAGACGCCGATGCGGTTATCAAGACAGGGCGGCGTTTCCCCTCCGTCATTGCCATCCACCTTGATGAGGGTGGTTATGACAAGTCACTTGCTCGACGGGTGCTGACGGGGAGGTCGCTACCAGCGGTGTGTGAGACAAAGCCAACCCAATGATCTCTGAAGAGGGGGCGAGAGCTGGCCACACCCGCTTCGAGGCGGTCCTCCTCAAGCTCGAAGCCTTCGACCCCGGCACGGGCTGGCGGCTGTGGCTCTATGAATTCCTGCTGTTCGGATTCAAACAGGGTTGGGCCTGCCTGTTCGGCGGGTTGCTGCTGGTGCTGCTGCTGGGCACGCATCTGTTCTACTCCGACGCTGGTCCGTTCGGGGCTCCCCTTCACCGCTACGACTTCCTGACGCTTGCCGCCGTCGCCATTCAGGTCGGGATGCTCGCCTTCCGGCTTGAGACATGGCGCGAGGCGCGAGTGATCCTCATCTTCCATATCGTCGGCACCGTGATGGAGCTGTTCAAGACGCAGGCCGGATCATGGACTTACCCTGAGGAAAGCATGCTCCACATCGGTGCCGTGCCGCTGTTTTCGGGCTTCATGTATGCTGCTGTCGGCAGTTACATCGCGCGAGTGTGGCGGATTTTCGACTTCCGCTTCAGCCGCTATCCGCCCGCTTGCGTTACGTGGACGCTGGCGGCAGCAGTCTACATCAATTTCTTCACCCATCACTTCACCATCGACATCCGCTGGGGGCTGTTTGCCGCCACGGCGCTGATATTCTGGCGCACCCGCGTCCACTTCCGCAACTGGCGCGCGCATCGCTGGATGCCGCTGCTGGTCGGCTTTGGCCTCGTTGCGCTGTTCATCTGGTTTGCCGAGAATATCGCCACCTTCGCCAATGCCTGGAATTATCCGGGCCAGGAAAACGAATGGCGCATGGTCAGCCTGGCCAAATATGGCAGCTGGTATCTGCTGATGCTGATCAGCTTCGTGCTGGTGGCGGTGGTGCAGCCGGTGCGCACGCCCGACTAGTCCTTCTGATCCAGCTCCTCGTTCAGCCGCAATCCGCAGCGCCAGAAGAAATACGCCGGAACCAGCCCCAGAAACGCCGCGCCATACAACACGTAACGCACACTTTCGGTGCCATAGGCTGGCTGAAGCAGGTCGGATAACATTCCGAAGAACAGCGGCCCCAACCCCAGCCCGATCAGGTTCTGGAAAAACAACAGCGTCGCCGCCGCAATCGCGCGCGCGCGGATTGGCACCAGCCCCTGCGCCGCCGAATAGGTCGGCCCGTAGTAGAACGAATTGAACATAGTCGGCAAAAACAACAGCACCAGCGCCATCGGCCAGCTTGGCGAATTATAGGCCAACAACGCCAGCGGCACTGCCAGCGCCATACCAATTGCGGGCGCGCTCAGCACATGGCGGCGATTTTTTGCGCCGAAGCGATCAGCAAGATAGCCGCCGAGCACGGTGCCAACGATGCCCCCTACCCCGCCGACGATGCCGAACCACAGCCCCACCTCGCCCGGTGTGAGATCATGCGTGCGCTGGAAAAAAATCGTGGTCCACGTGGTCTTGCCATAAGACAGGAATGACGCCGCCGAACCGGCGAATAACAACAATACGAACGCCCGTGAGCTCATCACCACCCTCAGCGCATCCGTCAACGGCAGTGCGGCGGGCTGGTTCTGGTTACGCAGAATCATCTGAGCATCACTGCGGCGCGGGTCTTTCAGCACGAACCACACCACCAGCGCCAACGCCACGCCCGGCAGGCCGACGATCAGGAATGCCTCTCGCCAACCAACGAAATCGGCCAGAATCCCGCCAATCACCATCCCCATCAGCGTGCCGATCGGGATGCCGAGCGAATAGAAGGCGAGCGCCGAACTGCGCTTTTCCGGCGGCACGATGTCGCTGATCAACGAATGCGCGGGCGGTGTGCAGCCCGCCTCTCCCACGCCCACACCGATGCGCGCGAGCAGCAGTTGCGAAAAGTTCTGCGCCAGCCCGCACAGCGCGGTCATGCCCGACCATATGGCCAGAGAAACCGCGATGACTGCCGGGCGACTGGTGGATGACCGGTCGGCAAAGCGCGCAATCGGGATGCCGAGCACCGTGTAAAACAGCGCAAAGGCCAACCCGGTCATCAACCCGATCTGGGTGTCGCTAAGCCCCAGATCGCGGGCGATCGGTTCGGCAAGGATATTGACGATCTGGCGGTCGATGAAGTTGAAAATATAGACGATCAACAGGATCCACAGCGTCACCCTGACCGATCTGGAACCCGATGCACTCATCGGTGTGGTCGCCATTTGCAATCCCTTCCCTCGATGGCAGTCGTGCCGCCATTCTGTTTTGCTGACGGCGTTTCGGCGCCGTGAGATTTATTCATGCGTAGAGCAGGTGTTCGCGCACTTCGGCGACCCACGCTGCCTCGTCATGGGACGCCATGACGTCAAGATCATCTGGCTTTGCGGCAGCGTCATCAACCCACTGACGCAGCGAAGGCCCGCCATTGATCACATCGATCGCAAGTCGGTTCAGTTCGTATTCGTAAGGGAAATCGCGCCACAGCGGGTAATCCGGATAAAGCCGCCGGATCGCCTTGAACGCCAGCGCCTGCAAGCGCCAGGGCTTGAATGCGTGGTGATCATAAAAGCCAACTTCTGCATGGATCATCAGCGCGTTGCAGAGCACACCTGCATGCTTGTGGAAGGTCGGTTCATACCAGCATTCGCGAAGGCCGCAGCCCGCCAGCCAATCTGGCGCGAGGCGGCGCATTTCCCTCAGCACCGCGCCGGCGTCAACATCGGGCGCGCCGAACAGCACCTCCAGTGGCCGCGTGGTGCCGCGGCCTTCTGACAGCGTGGTGCCCTCGAGCATCACGGTGCCAGCATAGCAGCGCGCCATGTTGACATTGGCGGCATTGGGCGATGGATTGATCCATAGGCGTGACGTCGGCCAGCCCCATCCGTCATCTGCATCGGGACGCCAACCCTCCATCGCCACCACCTTGTAAGCGACGTCGAGCCCGAAATGGGCGATGAACCAATGGCCCATTTCACCCATCGTCAATCCATGACGCATCGGCATTGGTGCGGCACCGACAAAGCTTTCCTGCCCAGGCACCAGCAGCGTCCCTTCGACCGGGCGCCCGGCCGGGTTGGGGCGATCGAGCACCCATACTTCCTTGCCTGCCTTGGCGGCTTCTTCCAGCAAATACAGCAGCGTGGTGACGAAGGTGTAGATCCGGCAGCCGAGGTCTTGCAGGTCGAACAGGAACACATCGGTGCTCGACATCATCTGCCCGGTCGGGCGGCGCACTTCGCCATAAAGCGAGAATATCGGGATGCCGTAACGCGGATCCATCGCATCCGCGGTTTCGACCATGTTATCCTGTTTGTCGCCTTTCAACCCGTGCTGCGGGCCAAACGCGCTGTTGACGTTCACGCCCACTGCGATCAGCGCATCGAGGCTATGCGTAAGATCTGACGTCACACTTGCCGGGTGGGCTACCAGCGCAACGCGGCGGCCCTTGAGCGCCGCCAGCAGTTCGGGATCGGCCAACAGCCGGTCAATACCTGTCTTCATGCATCAAGGGGTGGAGCAGCAAAGCGGCAAAGGCAATGGCATTTGCAACGATGAACGGTATCATTGGTCACGCGCCAACTGCTCTTTAAGGCGCGATGATCAACTTTCGGTTTGCCTCGGAGTGGAACTCGGGCGGGCCGGGCGGGAAAGCGAGCGCCCAATATTGCTTGCCGCCATCAGCATGTTCGACGACCGCGTTGAGAGCGATTTGCGCAGGGATCGGCAAATCGGCTGCGATCTGTGCACGCAGCACAAGTCCGTTGTCATCATGCGAACATGCCAGCGTAATTGCATCAACCGGCGCATCGCGCATCCCTTCGCGGAAAGAATCGAAGTCGTAGGCGGCCCAGCGACCCGATGGCGAGAGGTTGAATTCGCGGTAATATGTCCCGCCCAGCGGCTGCCAGAATATTTCGAAGCAGGTCGTTTGCCACAGATTGTCAGCGCGTTCTGACGCGGCGGGCGGCGGCAACACGATGGCGGGCACTTGCCCATCGAGCCGGAACTCCGCCTCACAACCATCGGGCGTAGCGGTTATCGAAGCGGTCACCGCACGGATCGGGCCGAGGTCGCAGGTGCGATGGAGCATGAGCGGGTGCATTGCCCAGCTTTGCCGTGTCGGTTCCACCCTCGCAAGCCACTTCCCGTTGCCCCTCCCCCCTGTTAAGCGCCGCGACCATGAGCAATTACGAATCCGACCTGCTGCGCCTGCTGGACGAACGCGGCTATATTCACCAGATGACCGATGCGACCGGGCTTGATGCGCTGGCCGCAAAACAGATCGTGCCGGGCTATATCGGTTTTGACGCCACGGCACCGTCTTTGCACATTGGCAGCCTGGTGCAGATCATGATGCTGCGCCGTCTGCAACAGGCCGGGCACAAGCCGATTGTGCTGATGGGTGGCGGCACGACGCGGATCGGTGATCCTTCGGGGCGTGATGAAAGCCGCAAAATGCTGACCGATGAGGTGATTGAGGCCAATATCGCCTCGATCTTCACCGTGTTCGACAAATTGCTGACCTTTGGTGACGGGCCGACCGACGCGGTGATGGTCAACAACCATGATTGGCTGGGTCAGCTGGGCTATATCGAACTGCTTCAGCAGGTCGGCACGCATTTCACCATCAATCGGATGCTGAGTTTCGATTCGGTGCGGCTGCGGTTGGAACGCGAACAGCCGATGACCTTCCTCGAATTCAATTACATGATCCTGCAAGGCTATGATTTCCGCCACCTGTCGCGTGAAATGGGCGCGCGCTTGCAGATGGGTGGCAGCGATCAGTGGGGCAATATCGTCAACGGGATCGAACTCGGCCGGCGCATGGACGGGACGGAACTGTTCGGCCTGACCACCCCGCTGCTGACCACCGCCGACGGCGCGAAGATGGGCAAGACCGCGGCGGGCGCGGTGTGGCTCAACGAAGATCAGCTTCCGGCCTATGATTTCTGGCAATACTGGCGCAACGTCGATGATCGCGATGTCGGCCGGTTCCTGCGGCTGTTCACCGATCTGCCGTTGGACGAAATCGCAAGGCTCGAATCGCTTGAAGGTGCGGAGATCAACGCGGCCAAGGCGGTGCTCGCGAACGAAGTGACGAAGCTGGTGCGCGGCGACGATGCCGCAACCCGGGCCGAAGCAACCGCGCGTGAGACTTTTGCCGGAAGCGGCGCGGGTGAGGATCTGCCGAGCCTCGCCGTGGGCATCGACGGGATGCGCATTGCCGCGTTGCTGACCGAACTTGGTCTCACCGCCTCAAACGGCGAGGCTAAACGCAAGCTGGCTGAGGGCGCGGTCAAGCTGGACGGCGAGATAATCACCGATCCGGCATTCCTCGTCCAGCCAGGCGATGGTGAGACGTTGAGGATCAGCCTTGGCAGGAAACGGCACGCTCTGGTGCATTGCTGATACTGACAGGCGGACGTTCTTTACCAATTATCAGCCTTTATGCGGCATCTTTCGCTTCTGGACCCATGCGGACGGAAGGATCGCAAAACGTGGCTGGTGGAGCTAATCTCAGTGTTACTGATCTGCGCCGTGCAGCGCGCCACCCGGTCGATTTTCCGGCTATCGTCGAGCATTTTGTGCACGGCGATCTGCATTTGCACGTCTGCAATCTTTCTGCGCACGGCTTTATGGTCGATGGTGTCAGGCAGTTGCAGCGCGGCGACCGCATCATCATTCGCCTCCCCGTGGTTGGCCGGATCGAAGCCTATGTGATGTGGACGCGTGATGACCGCGCGGGGCTTCAGTTCGAACGGATAATCCGGCTCGATGATTTCGTTACGATCATCGATCAGTTGCAACCCAACCCGCGCCTGCGCCGCTCGCGCTGACACACCTGATAGGTCAGTCTCACCGCTGACAGATTTCATCTGCTTGGCAGCCGCATATTCGCCTGCCATGGCGCAGATATGACCGAACCAACCTCACCGCTGCAGATCGGCGATTACCGGCGCTATTGGCTCGCCCGCTTCTTCGCGGTGTTTGCGACCATGTCGATGGTCGTGTTGCTCGGTTATCAACTCTATGAAACTGCGCGCGCCGACTACGGGATGAGCGTGGCTGAGGCTTCATTCCAGCTTGGGTTATTGGGCCTCGCGCAGTTCATTCCGTTGTTCTTGCTGACCCCGGTCGCGGGTCTGGCGGCTGATCGGTTTGATCGCCGCCATGTTGCGGCCTTTGCCAATGGGATCGACGGTTGCGTTGCAGTGCTGTTGGCGGTGATGACCTGGCAGGACGCGCTCAACATCCCGATCCTGTTCGCACTTGCTGCAGCGCATGGCACGGCGCGGGTGTTCGTCGGCCCTTCGATGAGCGCGATTGCGCCGAATATCGTCCCCCCCCAGATGCTCCCGCGCGCGATCGCACTGTCATCAATCGCATGGCAGACCGCTAGCGTCGCCGGGCCTGCGGTAGGCGGGTTGATCTTCGCCCGCGCCGAATGGCTGCCTCACGCGCTGTCTGCGGCAATGCTGATGGCGGCGATGGTGTTGATCCTGACCGTCCGCCCGGTTCGCGCCACGCACGAAGGCCCGCCGTTAAAGCCGCTGCGGCAGATCATCGAAGGGTTGGTTTATGTGTGGCGCGAACGGTTTTTGCTGGGGTGCATCACGCTTGATCTGTTCGCAGTGCTGCTGGCTGGCGCAACCGCGCTGCTACCTGTGTTCGCGCGCGACATCCTGTTTGTCGGGCCGGAAGGGTTGGGCCTGATGCGCGCCGCCCCTGCACTGGGCGCGGCAAGCGTTGCGCTGTGGCTGTCGTTCCGGCCATTGGAGCGCGAAGTGGGCATCAAGATGCTGTGGGCAGTAGCTGCGTTCGGCGCGGCCACTATTGCTTTTGCCTTTTCCCGCAACTTCATCCTGTCGCTGGCAATCCTTGCGGTGATGGGTGCTGTCGACATGGTATCGGTGTTCATCCGGTCTTCGCTGGTGCAATTGTTCACACCCGATGACCGGCGCGGGCGGGTTTCGGCGATTTCGGGCCTTGCGATTTCTGCCTCCAACGAATTGGGTGAAATGCAATCGGGCGTCGCCGCTGCGATCCTCGGCGCGACCGGAGCGGTTGTATTCGGCGGTGCAGGTGCGATACTCGTGACATTGGTATGGGCGTGGTATTTCCCCGAACTGCGCCGCGCGCGCAGTTTTGAACCTGCTGCGCTCAAGAGAGAGGTAACGACATGAAAGCTGACAGCATCCTTGCGACCATTGGCGCGACCCCGCATATCCGCATGGCGCGGCTGTTCCCCGATCACGAAGTGTGGATAAAATCCGAAAGGTCGAACCCCGGCGGTTCGATCAAGGATCGCATCGCGCTGGCGATGGTTGAAGATGCCGAAGCACGCGGCGCGCTGCGACCCGGCGGCACGATTGTGGAGCCCACCAGCGGCAACACCGGTATCGGCCTTGCGATGGTGGCCGCGGTCAAGGGTTACAGGCTGGTGCTGGTAATGCCCGAATCGATGTCGATCGAACGGCGGCGATTGATGCTCGCTTACGGAGCAAGCTTTGACCTCACCCCGCGTGAAAAGGGCATGAAAGGCGCGATTGAGCGGGCGCAGGAACTGGTCGATCAGACCGACGGCGCATGGATGCCAAGCCAGTTCGATAATAGCGCCAACCCCGCAATCCACGCCAGCACCACCGCGCGCGAAATCCTCGCTGATTTCGCCGATGCTCCGATTGATGTGATGATCACCGGCGTTGGCACCGGTGGCCACCTGACGGGCTGCGCCGAAGAGCTGAAAAAGCACTGGGCCGGGTTCAAGGCTTACGGGGTTGAGCCGGAACTGTCTCCGGTCATCAACGGCGGACAGCCCGGCCCTCACCCGATCCAGGGCATCGGCGCGGGCTTCATTCCGGGCAATCTCCACACCGCTGCAATTGATGGCGCAATTCAGGTCGGCGCTGAAGAGTCAAAGGAAATGGCCCGCCGTGCTGCTCGCGAAGAAGGGATGCTGGTAGGGATTTCATCGGGCGCGACGCTGGCGGCGATTGCGAAGAAGCTGGGTGAGCTGCCTGCGGGTGCCCGCGTGCTAGGCTTCAACTATGATACCGGAGAGCGGTATCTCTCGGTGCCCGATTTTCTGCCGGTTGAATAAGTCTCTTTAACCGAGTCGCGCTATCCCGGCAGATGAACTGCCGGGAATCGCTCCAGCGGCTCGGGAGACTTCACATGAAATTCGTTCTGCTGGAATCACCTGGCGGCAATTATCTTATCGTGGCGCAAAACATCGCGTGGCTGCGCACAGGCGAGAACGGCCAGACCAATGTCGGGATGGTGGGCGGCAGCCCGCTGCTGGTGACAGGCACGATTGAAGAAGTCGCCGCCAAAATCGAGGCGGCTGATCAGTCGCCGGGGCGCACCTGCGTCTGCGCCAGAATTATGCCCAGGCCGACAGAAAGCCCTCGATGAACCGTTCGCGCCCGGTTTTAAGATATTCATCAACGCTATGCGTCCGCCCGCCACCAGCCCCGGTACCGATGGTCAGCGCGGGGATGCCAAGGCTCATGGGAATATTGGCATCGGTGGACGACGCATCGAGGCGGGGCGTAAACCCGGCCGCCTGTGAGGCAGCGATGGCATCGCGCACCAGTGGGTGATCGACAGCGGTCGATCCCGCAGGTCGATCACCAATCAATTGCGGGGTAAGGGTAACGACGCCAGCATTGACCGATCGCGCCGCATTCTCGCCCGCTACTGCCGCTTCGGCTGCGGCCAGCATTGCCTGTTCAAGCTGAGCCAGTGCCGCCGGATCGCTTGACCGCATGTCGACTTCAAGCAGGATTTCATCGGGGATCGTATTGACTGACGTGCCGCCGCTGACGACGCTCGCCGCATAGGTCGTCTTGGGGTCGGATGGCACGTCGATCGCGTAAAGACCGCTGACGGTTTCGGCCATCGCGGCCATCGGGTTGACGATTCCGAACGCGCCATAACTGTGCCCGCCCGGCCCTTTGAAAGCCAAGCGGTAGCGGCGTGAGCCCACCGCAGCGTTGACCACACGTCCGGCATCGGCATTGTCGATCGACAGGAAACCGGCGATGCGGCCCGCATATTCGCTCTTTGTAAACAGATAGCGCACCCCGCGCAGATCGCCCGGCCCTTCTTCACCCACGGTGGCCACGAACAGGATCGGATGGCGGGTCGCGACACCCTCTGCCTCCAGCAAGCGCACCCATGCGAGGATCGAGGCAAGGCCAAGGCTGTCGTCACCAATGCCGGGAGCCATCAAGCGATCACCTTCGCGTGTCACCTTGATCGGGGTGCCTTCGGGAAAGACCGTGTCGAGATGGGCAGAGACAACGAACACGGGGCCATTTGCGGTTCCGGGCCGCAGCGCGAGCACATTGCCTTCAGCATCGATGGTCACATCATCCAGCCCGGCATCGCGCAGCATTGCGGCGAACAATTCCGCACGCACTTGCTCCTTGAACGGCGGAGCGGGGGTTTCGGTGATGCGGATCAGGTCTGCAATCACCTGATCATACTGGCTATCCAGATAGGAATGCAGTGGAGTCGGCAATTGCGCGTTCGGTGCAACCTCGGCGGTAGCTGAACCTACCGGCAGCATTATTGCCAGCGCCAGAACCGCCGCCTGCGTCATCATCCGCTTCATCATCGTTGCTCATCCCTCTTTGCCCGTGCAGCGATACGCTGCGCCGCAGCCTTGGCCATACCAGCATTGCTGTGGCCGATGCCGCGCACGGTTTCCAGACTCCAGCCCAGCGTCGTCCCCATTGCTACCGCCGTTTGCTGCGCTTTCGCAAAGAACATCTGCCCGCGTGCATAGCGGTGCGGGCCTTGACGGTTGGCCTGCGGCGTCTTGCGCAGGTCTGTATCATCGGGATCAGTATCGGCAGTGCCTAGCAGCACAGTAAGCGGTTTTCCCAGCGCGGCCTTCAAGGAAGCCTCGTCAATCGGAGTTGCCGCAAGGCCATAGGGGAACGCGGTGCCGAAATCGGGCATGGTGTACCAGCCGGAATTGGCTGCAATGGCCTGTTCGATTCGCGCATCGGGCACGAACAGGACATAGCGGTGGACGAATTGCGCGCCCGCTGAATGGCCATAGATCGTGTAACGCGGCACCTGCGTTCCGAACCGTTGTCGCACCTCGTCGAACAGCGGCTCGATTGCGGAAAATGACCACATTGCGCGTGGCCGCGGCGAGCCATCCGTGTTGGCAAAATAACCGGTGTTATACCCGCGCGAACCGGGGAAATCGGCACGGGAAAACTCGGGCACCACCGCGATAAATCCGTGCTGACGGGCCAGCGCGGCCCATTCATCGCGGTAGCGGTCGGCATCGCGGTTCACGCCGTGCATCACGAACACCACTGGCGTATCGGCCGCGACCCGGTCTGGCAGCTGGTACCACACCGGTAAGTCTGGCCCTTTCCAGCCGGAAAACACATAACGGCCACTTGTCTGTGCGTTAGTTGGTTCAACCTGCCCCGCGATTGCTGGCCGCGCCCCGGAAAAAGCCAGCGCCATAACCACCAGATCTGAAACAATTGCCGAATAGTCAAAGCCCGCTCCTCACCACAGCAAGATAGGCTCCCGCCAACTGAACGCGAACCCACGCGCGACACACAAAGCGGGCCGCCCTGTAGAAACAAAGCGGCCCGAATGCGTCTGATGTCAATTATCCATGCGCAACCTAAGGGCGCAGTTGTGTGCAAGCGTGCCTAAGCTGTGGTGGCGAAAGCCTCCGCCGGAAGCTTCATCATGTATTCGCTGCCCGCCTCCAGCTTGCGCCGCAACGCGCCCGCATCGGGCAGGAAACGTTCGGCATAATAGTTCGCCGACACCAGCTTGGCTTCGTAGAACGCATGGTCTGAAGGTTTATCAGCGAGCTTGCCCAGCGCCACCTTGGCCATCTTCAGCCAGAAGAAGCCGAGGGTCACGATCCCCATGATGTGCATATAGTGATGCGCGCCTGCGCCAAGGTGATTGGGGTTGGCCATCGCGTTCTGCATGAACCACATGGTTGCCGCCTTCTGTTCGCCCAGCGCCTTTTCAAGCCGTTCGGCATTGTCTTTCAACTCGGCAACCTGCTTGCCCGCAGCGATTTCCTCGTCGATCATGGCGAAGAACAGCTGGATCGCCTTGCCGCCCCCGGCAGCCAGTTTGCGGCCGCACAGATCCATCGCCTGCACGCCGTTGGCGCCTTCGTAGATCATCGCGATACGGCTATCGCGCACGAACTGTTCCATGCCCCATTCGCGCACATAGCCGTGTCCGCCGAAAACCTGCTGCATGTTGGTGGCGATGTCATAGCCCTTGTCCGTGCCGTAGCCCTTGATCACCGGGGTCATCAGCCCGATCAGCAGATCGGCGGTTTCACGCGCTTCTGCGGACTGTGCTTTGTGGGTCAGATCGACCTGCAACGCCCCCCATAGGCACAGCGCCCGCATGCTTTCGGTAAACACCTTGGCGTCCATCAACATGCGGCGCACGTCAGGGTGGACAAAGATCGGATCGGCCTTGGCATCGGGCTCGGCCGGGCCGGTCAGCGCACGGCCCTGACGGCGATCAAGCGCGTAGGTCACAGCATTCTGATAGGCGACTTCGGCCTGGGCATAACCCTGAATGCCAACGCCAAGCCGCGCGGCGTTCATCATGATGAACATCGCGGCCAGACCCTTGTTTTCCTCACCCACCATGTAGCCGGTCGCGCCGTCATAGTTGAGCAGGCAGGTGGCGTTGCCGTGGATGCCCATCTTCTTTTCGATCGAACCGCAGGTCACGCCGTTACGCGCGCCCGGCTCGCCATTTTCGTCGAGAATGAACTTGGGCACGATGAACAGCGAAATGCCCTTGGTGCTGTCGGGTGCGCCGGGGGTCTTGGCCAGCACCAGATGGATGATGTTGCTGGTAAGATCATGCTCGCCTGCCGAGATGAAAATCTTGGTGCCGGTGATCGCATAAGAGCCATCACCATTGGGCACCGCCTTGGTGCGGATCATGCCCAGATCGGTGCCGCAATGCGGTTCCGTCAGGTTCATGGTGCCCGACCATTCGCCCGAAATCATCTTGGGCAGATAGGCTGCCTTCTGTTCGTCCGATCCCTTCGCAGTGATTGCCGAAATCGCCCCCGCAGTCAGGCCCGGATACATCGCAAAGGCCTGATTGGCGGTGCCGGAATATTCCTCCAGCACAAAACCGAGCGTATGCGGCAGGCCCTGCCCGCCGAATTCCTCAGGCTGCGCCAGCGTGCCCCAACCGCTTTCGACATAGGCCTGATAGGCTTCCTTGAAGCCCGGAGGGGTGGTGACGCTGCCATCTTCGTGCCGGGTGCAACCATGTTCATCGCCCGCCTGATTGACCGGCGCGAGCACCTCGGCACAGAATTTTCCTGCCTCGTTTATCACCGTGTCGATCATGTCCGGGGTGGCATTTTCAAAGCCGGGCAGATTGCCGTAGCTCGCCAGATCGAGCACTTCGTTGACGACGAAACGCGTGTCGCGGGTCGGGGCGGTATAGGTCGGCATCACTTAATCCCTTTGGTGAGCATCGTGGTTAGTGAAGGTTTAACCCGTCTGATCGGATCAGCGCGGGTCGAGCTTTTCAATCTCTGCGACAAAATCGGTGAGTTCGTTGATCGAAGAATCGATATCGTCGCGTTGCGCCTTGAGCTTGGCGATGTGCGTGCGGCATTTCTCGATCGTGACGCGGCGCTGTTCAACGCGGCCATCATCGAGATCGTAGAGATCAATCATCTCGCGGATTTCGTGCAGGCTGAAGCCGACATTTTTGGCGCGCATGATCCACGCCAGACGCGCACGGTCACGTTTCGAATAGACGCGGGTAAGACCGACTCGGGCGGGGTTGATCAACCCTTCGTCTTCATAAAACCGCAGCGCGCGCGCGGTGCAGCCGAATTCGGATGTGAGATCCGATATCATGAACTGTTCGCGGGCGTGCTTGTCGGGCCGGTCAAGATGGGCGCCGTTACGGCGCGGCTCATGGCCGGTGTCCGTTTCCGAGTTCGCGGCGGGGTTCTGAGCAGGTGCAGTAGCCATGGCCGCTTCATACCTTCCCTTTACGTGAGCGTCAAGTCTTGACCTTAACGAGAACGGGCCCGCCGGCGCCGGTTTCCACACGTCGATAAAAGCAGCTTTGCTGTCCTGTATGGCAGGTCGGCCCCGCAGGGCGCGCGCGGATCACCAACGCATCCTGATCGCAGTCGACCAATACTTCTTCGACTTCGAGAACATTCCCCGAAGTCTCACCCTTCATCCACAAACGCCCGCGTGATCGCGACCAGAAATGCACGCGCCCGGTGGCAAGCGTCGCATCGAGTGCCTCACGGTTCATATGCGCCACAACCAGCACCATCGACGTTCCATGATCGACCACCACTGCGGTCAGCAATCCGAGGGCATCGAATTTGGGCGCGAAAGTGGTGCCGCTCTCACGATCATCAGTTGTTAAAAGGGTGTCGGTCAAATCAGGCTCCATGCGAACCAATGTTGCGTGAAGAAAGGCGTTCGATACCGTTCATAAGGGCCGCATCACTCCCTAGCGATGATTGTTGCACGTTCACAACAGGCGCACGTAAAAAAATCGCCAGATCAAGGTTTCTCCTTCCGCATTGCCTGTCACAATGAAACAACGGCGCTGGATCTCTACGGAGGTTCTCAACCGAATAGCGGTGCCGTCCGGTGCCACGTTTGGGGGTGGTCGGGCCGCAAACTGGCAACGGGGTGCCAGTGCGACCGATTGAACGTAAGGGACAGGATCCTGTCGGCCAACTTAGGGGGTGGCCGATAAAGCCCGGAAGGGTGGATCCACACCGTTTCGTCACGTGGCGCCCGAGGCTTACAAAGCCTCGGGCGTTATGTTTTTATGGCAGGCGCTATCGATTGGTCAGGCGTTTGTCAGTATCAACCCGCGCAAAGCAGGCCACCGCAATGCTGGCTGGACGGGTTTGCACGATCGCAGCGATACAGGCGCGGCTGGTCGCTCCGCTGGTAAAGACATCGTCGATCAGGATCACATCCCGTCCCGCCATAAGGTCTGCCCTCGCTGCGTTTAATACGATCGCGCCTGCCAAGGCCCTATCGCGCGCCTCTCGGCCCAGCCCGCCCAAACTCGGCGTGCGCTTACGGCGGATAAGCCCATCGACACAGGGATCACCCTTTCCCAGCGAAGCCAGTTCGTTGGCCAGCAATGCTGCCTGATTGAACCCGCGGTGCCATAATCGCCAGCGATGCAGCGGAACTGGCACCAGCAGCGGCGGGCTGTCGGTTGCGGGCAGGCGCGCTGCGATCATGCTGGCAAGCAAACGGGACAGCGCAATCCGCCCACCATGTTTGTAAGCCAGCACCAGCTTGCGCGAGGTGTCGTTGTATAGCGTTACCGCGTAAATCGGTGTGCTGCCTGCCTCTTGTGCCCCTGCCGCCGGGATATCGAGCGAGGCCCAGCATTCACCGCACAGCCCGTGCTGATCGGCAAGCGCGACACCGCACGCAGGGCAGCGCGGCGGATAGATCATATCCACCACGGGACGAATACCTTGGGCTAGCTGAGCGACCACTGCCATCTACGCAACTGTCGCATGGCTTGCGCTATACTGGCAAGCGCGGCAGGGCGCTGATGATGAGCCTGAGCCAAGTCCCCACCATCTTTTCGGAACGCCGCCGCGTGGCACGCGTCCTTCGCTCCGCCAATCGCCGCGTGCATCGGGGTGACGCGGCCAGCTTTCTGCTCGATGATATTGCCGATGACATGATCGAACGTCTGGGCTTCGTCCGGCACAAGCCCAAGAGCGCATTGGTGATCGGCACCGGCGGCCGTACGCTTGTGGATTATCTGAAGTGCGGCGATGCCGCGCTGACTTTCGGCGCTACCGCCGATCCGGCGCAGCCGTTGCCCGCAAGCGGCTATGATTTTATCGCCGTTATCGGTCAGCTTGATGCGATCAATGACCTGCCCGGTGCCCTTATTCACTTGCGCAACGCGTTAACCCCCGGCGGGTTGGTGATCGCCAGTTTTATCGGCGGCCAAAGCTTGCGCGCCCTGCGTACTGCGATGCTCGCTGCTGAGCCTGATCGTCCTGCTGCGCGCATTCATCCGATGGTCGATGCCCGCGCCGCGCCGCAATTGCTCCAGCGCGCAGGTTGGAAAGACCCGGTGGTTGATACCCACATGCTGACCGTGCGCTATTCCAGTCTCGACCGACTGGTTGCAGACCTGCGCGATCAGGGGCTCGGCAATGCGCTGGCACGCCCCGGCCCGCCGCTTGGCAAAGCCGCCTTGGCCCGCGCCCGCGCCGCTTTCGCTGAACGGGCCGATTCCGATGGCAAAACCGCAGAAACCTTCGAGATCGTCACCCTGACCGGGCGGCGTTCCCTCGCCGGAACCTAACCCCGCGCGAGCGCGGCCTGTGCCGCTGCCAATCGCGCAATCGGCACCCGGTATGGTGAGGCGCTGACATAATCGAGCCCGACCTTTTCGCAGAACGCAATGCTCGCCGGATCGCCGCCGTGTTCGCCGCAAATGCCCAGCTTGATTCCCGGCCGCGTCGCCCTGCCCCGCTGCGCCGCCAGTTCGACCAACTGGCCGACGCCCTCAATATCAAGGCTGACGAAGGGATCGCGCGGGAAAATGCCCTTGTCGACATAGGTGCTGAGGAACTTTGCCGCATCATCGCGCGACACGCCCAGCGTCGTCTGCGTCAAATCATTGGTGCCGAAACTGAAGAACGCACCCTCCTCGGCAATCTCTCCCGCCATCAACGCCGCGCGCGGCAGTTCGATCATTGTCCCGACAAGATATTCGACCCGCGTACCGACTTCGGCGAACACCGCTTCGGCCACCCGGTCGATCAACGCGCGCAGGATCGCCAATTCGCGCTTGGTCGCGACCAGCGGGATCATGATTTCGGGCAGCGGCGCCTCACCGCTTGCCATCTTCACCGCGCATACGGCTTCGAAAATCGCGCGCGCCTGCATTTCGTAGATTTCGGGATAGGTGATCCCGAGGCGGCAGCCACGATGGCCCAGCATCGGGTTGAATTCGTGCAGCTCACCCGCCCGGCGCTTGAGATGATCGACCCCCAGCCCGGTCGCGTCGGCCAGTTCGGCGAAATCTTCATCCGCGTGGGGGAGGAATTCGTGCAACGGCGGATCAAGCAAGCGGATGGTGCACGGCAGCCCCGCCATCACCTCAAAGATCGAAGTAAAATCAGCGCGCTGTTCAGGCAGTAGCTGATCCAGCGCGCGGCGGCGGCCCTCCTCGTCATCGGCAAGGATCATCTGGCGCACCAGGCTGATCCGGGACGCTTCAAAGAACATATGTTCCGTGCGGCACAGCCCGATACCCTCCGCACCGAATTGCCGCGCCATCCGGCAATCTTCTGGCGTTTCGGCATTGGTGCGCACCCGCATCCGCCGCAATTCATCGGCCCACACCATCAACGTGCCGAAATCGCCCACCAGTTCCGGCTCAACCGTGGGCACGATGCCGAGCATGACCTGCCCGGTTGCACCATCGAGCGTGATCGCATCACCTTCCGCCAGTTCGTGTTGCCCGATCCGCAGCGTGCGGGCCGCGCGGTCAATCGACACCGCGCCTGCGCCCGACACGCAAGGGCGCCCCATTCCGCGCGCGACCACCGCCGCGTGGCTCGTCATCCCTCCGCGTGCGGTGAGGATACCCTGTGCGGCGTGCATCCCGTGAATATCCTCGGGCGAGGTTTCAACGCGCACGAGAATCACCTTCTCCCCGCGCCCGGCCCATTGTTCAGCCGTATCGGCATCAAGCACGATCTTGCCCGCCGCCGCGCCCGGCGACGCGGGAAGCCCGGTGGTCAGCACATGGCGTTCGGCCTTGGGATCGAGTGTCGGGTGGAGCAATTGGTCGAGCGCCATGGGATCGACCCGCCGCACCGCCTCACGCGTGTCGATCAGGCCTTCTGCCACCATATCGACCGCCATCTTGAGCGCCGCCTTGGCGGTGCGCTTTCCCGAACGGGTTTGCAGCATCCACAAGGTGCCGCGTTCTACGGTAAATTCGATGTCCTGCATATCCTTGTAATGCAGTTCGAGCAGATCGAACACGCGGGCCAGCTCGGCATAGGCATCGGGCAGAGCCTCTTCCATGCTCAGCGGCTTGGCCCCGGCGGCTTCGCGTGCGGATTTGGTGAGGTATTGCGGGGTGCGGATGCCCGCGACCACATCCTCGCCCTGTGCGTTGATCAGGTATTCGCCGTAATAGGCACGCTCCCCCGTGGCCGGGTCGCGGGTAAAGGCGACCCCGGTGGCGCTGGTGTCGCCCATATTGCCGAACACCATCGCCTGCACATTGACCGCAGTGCCCCAATCGGCGGGAATGTCATTCAATCGGCGGTAAACCTTGGCGCGGTCGCTATCCCAGCTATCGAACACTGCGCGGATCGCGCCCCACAGCTGTTCGTGGACATCCTGCGGGAACGGGCGGCCCAACTCCTGTTCGACAATCCCTTTGAATTCGCTGACCAGCGCCTGCCAGTCTTCAGAGGTCATCTCGGTATCGTTGTAAAAACCGTTGTTTTCCTTGACGATCTCCAGCGCCTCTTCAAACAATCCGTGATCGAGGCCGAGCACGACGTCGGAATACATCTGGATAAACCGGCGATAGGAATCCCACGCGAAGCGGGCGTCCCCCGATGATGCCGCCAGCCCTTCGACGGTTGCATCATTGAGGCCGAGATTGAGCACGGTGTCCATCATCCCCGGCATCGAAACCCGCGCGCCTGACCGCACCGACACAAGCAGCGGATCACCCGCATCACCGAAATTCTTGCCCACACTCGCCTCAACATGGGTCAGCGCGGCGGCGACGGTGGTTCGCAATTCGTCCGAGAAATCCGCGCCATCTTGCAGATAACGCACACATTCTTCGGTGGTAATGGTGAAGCCCGGCGGTACTGGTAGGCCGATACTGGCCATTTCAGCAAGGTTTGCGCCCTTGCCTCCGGTGATGGTTTTATCCTTCTGGCGCGGGTCGGAATGGTCGGCTTTGCCCCCAAAAACATAGACCGTCTTCAATGTCATGGCAGTTCCCGAGCAGTTGGTTAATTGGGAGCGATAGGGAAAATCATCCCTCGATCCGGCTGAAATCCGCGACCCGGTGCACCGCATCGCGAAACCGCGCGAGCAGCGCCAGCCGCGCGGTGCGTTTGTCCGCTTCGTCGGCGTTGACAATAACCTCTTCGAAGAAGCGGTCGATGGGCGCGCGCAAGGTCGCAAGCGCCGCCATCGCATCGGCGAAGCGCTCTGCCTCCACAGCCTCGGCCGCGCGAGGGGCAGCAGCGGCAAGCGCATCGATCAGCGCCTGTTCGGCGGGTTCGGGGGTGTAGGATAGCGCCGCGCCCTCCCCGATCCGGGGAGGTGGCAGCGGCGCAGCCGCTGACGGTGGGGATTTGCCCCCAATGCCGGCGCTTGCGGCAGAGTCCCCTCCACCACCCTGCGGGCGGTCCCCCTCCCCGTCCCGGGGAGGATAGTTTTCCTTCTTCAAGATATTGGCCGCACGCTTGTAACCCGCGAGCAGGTTCGCACCATCCTCGGTCGTGACAAAGGCCTGCAGCGCTTCAGCCAAGACTACCACCCTAGATACATCATCCTGCAAACGAACATTGGGGAAATAGAAGAATTTCCTGGTTAGATGACGTTGCGATGGCTCCAAGCCAGGCAATTCTATCTTTATCTTTCTGTTGTCGATGCGAACCCCTTTCGGCAGGAGCGCATCGATGAGGTCAGGTCTGATACCTTCGCGGCGAGAACGTTCGCGTAATCGTTCAAAAACGTATTCGTTCACAGCATTTACGACATCGACAAAGCCAACAAACTCAAACCTTACGCCGCCAGTCTTACGGATTTGATCGGGGCACCACATAGGGCTACCGGCTTCATCTAATAACGCGGAAAGTAATGGGGGCTTATCTCGCAACGCCCAAATTTCCAATGATCTCGAAAGGTAGGCTGGACCATTCACAAGAACGGACGGAGAAAGCAACTCACTGAGAAAGCCCCCGTCCAGAGGGTCTGATGCGAGAGATGGATGTCGATCAACCAGCCCGAGCGCGTGCAACCTGTAGTCTTCAGAAATGAGTTCTCTGAACGATGTTGTGACTTTCGCCGATAAAATTAATTCAATAATTGCGAGCGCCGCCCTGCGCAGTGCGAACGGATCCTTTGACCCTGTAGGCCTCTCGTCGATCGCAAAGAATCCAACCAACGTATCCAACTTATCCGCCAACGACACAGCCACCGTCACCGGCGCGGTCGGGACGTCATCGCCCTGCCCGACCGGCTTGTAGTGATCGCGGATCGCTGCGGCGACTTCCTGCGGCAGGCCTTCCTTGGCGGCGTAATATCCGCCCATAAGGCCCTGCAATTCTGGGAATTCGCCGACCATTTCGGTGACCAGATCGGCCTTGCACAGCCGCGCGGCCTGTTCGGCCATGTTGGCCAATTCATTCTTCGTCATGCCAGCGGAAGCTGGCATCTCGGGCGTCCGTGCGCTTCTGCCTGAGACCCCAGCTTGCGCTGGGGTGACGATGTCGGATTCAACCAGCCACCGCGCCAGCTTGGCAACGCGATCAACCTTGTCGGCGACCGTGCCCAGCTTCTCGTGAAAGGTGATCCGCGACAGCCCCTTGGCGTGCTCGGCGAGCGTTTTTTTCTGATCCTGCTCCCAGAAAAACCTTGCGTCAGATAGCCTTGCAGCCAGCACCTTGCGATTGCCATCAACCACCACTGCCGGGTCAATCGCATCAATATTGGCGGTGCAGATGAAGGCGTTCGCCAAAATGTGAGTCCCCGCGCAGGCGGGGACCTCAGTCGATTGTGCGCCACTGCCTGAGGCTCCCGCCTGCGCGGGAGCTCGCGTAGCGACAAAATACTTCTGGTTCACCCGCGCGGTGAGCTGGATGACTTCGGGCGGCACATCCAGGAACGCCTCGTCAAAGCGCCCAAGCAGCGGCACCGGCCATTCGGTCAGCCCGGCGTTCTCGATCACCAGCCCTTCGTCCGCCACCAACGTCAGGCCCGCGTCCGCCGCAGCCTGCGCCGCGCCGTTGCGGATAATCGCGGCGCGTTCTTCGTGGTCGACGATGACATGGCAGGCGCGCAGTTTCTCGGCATAATCGTCCGCGTTGCCGATGGTGATCAGGCCTTCATGGTGGAAACGATGCCCCGCAGTTTCACGCCCACTGGCGATGCCACCGACCTCGCACGGCACCACTTCGCCATCGAGCAATGCGACAATGCCCGAAAGCGGCCGCACCCAGCGCAGGCTCTCAGTCGCAATCGACGCTGCGCCCCAGCGCATCGACTTGGGCCAGCTGAAGTCGCGGATGATCGCGGGGATCGCTGCGGCCAGCACGTCTGCCATCGCCCGGCCCGGTTGCTCGATCACCGCGAAGTAAGTCATCCGGCCTTTGATGTCGCGCAGTTCAAGTGCGGCACGTTCAACACCGGCCTTGCGGCAGAAGCCATCAATCGCGGCATCGGGCGCGCCTTCAGGCGGGCCTTTGGCTTCCTCGCTCACCGCTTCGGTCGCCAGCGGCAATCCGCGCACGATCAGCGCAAGGCGGCGCGGGGTTGACCAGATGGTAAGTTCACCCACCGCAACGCCCGCCGCGTCCAGTTCACGCCGGAACAGCTTTTCCAGTTCCGCACGCGCACCCGCCTGCATCCGGGCCGGGATTTCCTCACAGCGCAGTTCGAGCAGGAAGTCGCTCACAACACCCACCCCGGATATTTCGCTTCCCATTCGGGCGTCATCTTTTGCGCATAGGCCTCACACGAAGACCGCGCCAGATCGCGCACCCGTCCCATGTAGCTGGCGCGTTCCTGCACCGAAATCACGCCGCGCGCCTGCAACAGGTTGAACACATGGCTTGCCTCAACCGCCTGTTCATAGGCCGCAATCGGAACACCTGCGGAAAGCGCATTGCGGCATTCAGCCTCGGCTTTGGTAAACAGGTCGAACAATGCGACTGTATCCGCCACCTCGAAGTTCCACTTCGACATCTGGCGCTCGTTCTCAAGGAACACCTCACCGTAAGAAACCCCGGCGGCGTTGAACGCCAGATCATAGACGTTGTCGACGCCCTGAATATACATCGCGAGCCGCTCCAACCCGTAGGTAAGCTCGCCCGCCACCGGCTTGCAATCGAACCCGCCCATCTGTTGGAAATAGGTGAACTGCGTCACCTCCATCCCGTCACACCAGACCTCCCAGCCCAGCCCCCATGCGCCAAGCGTGGGCGATTCCCAGTCATCCTCGACAAAGCGGATATCGTGCGCGAGCGGGTCGATACCGATGGCGCTGAGGCTTTTGAGATAGAGCTCCTGAATGTCCGGCGGCGAAGGCTTCAGGATCACCTGATACTGGTAATAATGCTGCAACCGGTTGGGATTTTCGCCATAACGCCCGTCGGTCGGGCGGCGGCACGGCTGCACGAAGGCGGCGTTCCACGGTTCCGGCCCCAGCGCGCGCAGGGTGGTCGCGGTGTGAAACGTGCCCGCCCCCATGCGCATGTCATAGGGTTGCAGGATCACACAGCCCTGCGCGCTCCAGAAGTCATGGAGGTTCAGGATCATGTCCTGAAACGAACGAGCCGGATCGCGGGCCGGCAGGCCTTGGGCGGGCGTAAAAGAAGGGACGGCGTTCATGGCGGCTCGCCATGGCCGAACGCCCCCTAACCGTCAATGGTGCGATGCAGCAAGTGGTGGGACATGACATGGACAATGCCAAATGGCTTGCCGGATTGTCTTTGGCTGGCAATAATCATTCATACGAGCTGATTGTCCACCGCGCTTGCCTTTTGGGTCATCGGCACAAAGGCAAGTCCTTACCCGTTTCTCAGACTGATTAAATCGCTGTAATTTTATGCCTTGATGAAAGGAAACCCTGTGAAACTTGCCTCTCTCCTCGCCCTCACCGCTGCCCCTCTCGCACTGTTTGCAGGCGGCCCCGCGCTCGCTGATGACCACGCGGCGATCGAAGCTGCCGCGCCCGCAGCTATCGGTAACGGCCCGGCGATGTGGAAGGTCGCTGATGAAGACACCACGATTTACCTGTTCGGCACCGTCCACGTGCTTCCCGAAGGGATCGACTGGTACGATACCACCATCGCCGATGCGCTGACCGGATCGGATATGATCGTCACCGAAATCCCTATGGATCCGGGCAGTGAGGCGCAATTGCAGCAACTGACCTTAACTACGGGTGTGCTGCCGATGGGCACCACGCTACGCTCTCTACTAACCCCCGAACAGACGACCGTCTACGAAGCCGCTTTGGCCAAGGTCGGCGTGCCACCGGCGGCCTTTGATCCGTTCAAGCCGTGGTTGGCGGGCCTGACACTGTCACTGCTTCCACTGATGCAGCAAGGCTATGCACCGGACAGCGGGGTGGAAAAAGTCTTGCTCGGAAAGGCGGGTGACAAGCCGCAGGGTGCGCTGGAAACCGCTGAATTTCAGCTCGGCATCTTTAACTCCATGCCGCAGGATGCGCAGATCACCTTCATGATGGAAGCCGCCGACGGCATCGACGAAGTCAAGCCGATGCTTGACCGGATGGTCGCCAAATGGGCTGAGGGCGATGCCGATGAGCTCGCCGCGATCATGAACGAAGGGATGACCGATCCGGCAATCGCCGAGGCGTTGCTCTATACCCGTAACGCGAATTGGGCGGAGTGGGTGGACACGCGGCTCGATGAACCGGGCACGGTGTTCATCGCGGTTGGCGCAGGCCACCTTGCCGGGGCCAGGAGTGTGCAGGATTACCTTGCTGAAAAAGGTATTGCTGTGACGCGCGTCAAGTAACCGGAATAACGGAATAGCAATGAACTTGACCGGGGCCAGCATGGTGCAGCTTGTGCGAAGCAGCTTCACAACGATGCTGGCCCCGATCCTGTTGATTTGCCTCGTCGGTTGCAGTGATGCCCCCGGTGATGAGGCAGACGGCCCGCCGCCCAACCCGCTTCTGTATGAAATCACCAGCGCCGATGGCACGGTGGAGGGGTGGATGCTCGGCACCATCCATGCCCTGCCCGATGGCACCAAATGGCGTACGCCAGCGATTACCTCTGCCATAAACGAGGCCGATTTCTTGCTGGTAGAGATTGCCGCGCTGGATAATCGCGCAGCGCTGGCCGAGACATTTGCCGCGTTGGGCACCACGCCGGGTATGCCGCCAATTGCCGATCGTGTTCCTACCACCCTTGCCCCCGCGCTGGCAGATATGCTCGATCGTGGCGGATTGGATAGCGGCAGTTTTGCATCGACAGAAACCTGGGCTGCGGCGCTGACGCTGGCACAACTTAGCGCGGAAGGCGATCCGGCCAACGGCGTTGACCGCGCGCTAATCGGCGAATTTTCCGGTCGTCCGGTGCGCGAGTTGGAAGGCGCGCGGGCGCAACTGGCAATTTTCGACCGCCTGCCCGAGACCGATCAGCGTGACTTGCTGACCGCTGTGATAACGCAGGCCAGCGACGCGAAAGCACAGGCGGGAAAGCTGCGCCTCGCCTGGCTTACGGGTGATGTCGCCGCGCTTGAGGAGGCGACCCGCAAAGGCATCCTTGCCGATCCCGAACTGCGTGAGGCCTTGCTGGTGCAGCGCAACCGCGCATGGGCCGAGGCGATTATCCCGCTGCTCGAAGATGAGCCGCGCCCTCTGATTGCGGTTGGTGCGGCACATCTGGTGGGGGTCGAAGGGCTGGCAAGCCTGCTGCAAGCGGCAGGCTACCGCGTCCGGCGGCTGCCCTAAACAGGTTGCCATTCGCGGCACTTGCCTCTAAGGGCCCGCGCTTCGGCGCTCCGGTCATCCCTGGAGGCGGTGCGCGCGATAGTCTTTATTCACACGCATTCGAAAGGCACTATTATGAGCGACGCTCTGAACCTGCCGGCTGAAGCGCGCGAACGGGCTGGCAAGGGAGCCTCCCGTGCAATTCGCCGCGAAGGTCGGACTCCTGCCGTGATTTACGGCGGCAAGGAAGAACCCACCATGATCCACGTTGAGGAAAAGGAACTGGTCAAGCAATTGATGACCGGTCACTTCATGAACTCGGTCGTCAATCTTGAGATCGGTGGCAAGACCGTTCGCACATTGCCCAAGGATGTGGCGTTCCACCCCGTGACAGACCGTCCGCTCCACGTCGATTTCCTGCGCCTTACCGGCGACAGCAAGGTCGAAGTGCAGGTGCCGGTGGTATTCGTCAACGAAGATGCCTCGCCAGGCCTGAAGAAGGGCGGCGTGCTCAACGTTGTCCGTCACGAGCTTGATCTGCTGTGTCCCAACGCCAACATCCCTGAAGAAATTCAGATCGACGTTACCGGCAAGGACGTTGGCGATGCGATCCATATCAGCGAAGTCGCCCTGCCCAAGGGCGTGACCAGCGTGATCACCGATCGCGATTTCACCATCGCCACACTGGTCGCCCCGTCCGCGCTCAAGCGCAGTGAAGGCGCCGCGTCGTCCGACGACGCTGCTGTCGAGGAAGCTACCGAAGAATAACCTAACACAGCCACCAACGGCTGATGAACGCCGGGCTTCGCAAGAAGTCCGGCGTTTCGTTTTGGGTGCGGTATCGTTAGAGGGTCATCATGCAAATCTGGGCAGGCCTTGGAAACCCCGGACCGCGCTACGCGCTCCACCGTCACAATGTTGGCTTTATGGCGGTGGACGTCATTGCCCACATGCGCGGATTTGGCCCGGTGCAGAGCAAGTTTCAGGGCTGGGTGCAGGAAGGCCGGATCGGCGGCTCCAAGGTACTGCTGCTTAAACCCGCCACCTTCATGAATGAAAGCGGGCGCTGTGTCGGAGAGGCGCTGCGGTTCTACAAACTAGGCACCGATGCCTTGACCGTCTTCCATGATGAGCTTGATCTTGCCCCGTTCAAGGTAAAGGTGAAACAAGGCGGCGGCACGGCGGGGCACAATGGCCTGCGATCGATTGACCAGCATTGCGGGGCAAGTTTCCGCCGCGTGCGGCTCGGCATCGGCCATCCGGGGCACAAGGATCGCGTGACCGGCCATGTGCTCGGCAATTTCGCCAAGACCGAAGAAGATGACCTCGCCGCGATGCTCGGCGCCATCGCGGCTGAGGCGGAATGGCTCGCCAAGGGAGATGACGCGCGCTTCATGAACGATGTTGCGTTAAGAATGCAAGATAGCTGACGCCCATGCGCCGCGTGCTGATCATCGGCCCGTGCGGTTCCGGTAAAAGCACCCTCGCCCGCGAACTGGCACCGTTGCTAGGCCTGCCGCTGATTCACATGGATCAACTCGGATGGCAGGCTGGCTGGGTCGAGACGCAGAAGGCCGAATTGCACGCCCGGCTCGCCGAAGCCGTCGCGCAGGATGAGTGGTTGATCGAGGGCAACTACGGCAGCACGCTCCTGCCCCGGCTCGAACGGGCGGACACGGTGATATATCTCGATTTCCCGATCACCCTGTGCCTGTGGCGGCTGATCCGGCGGATCGTGACGCACCGCGGGCAAGCGCGGCCTGATATGCCCGCAGGCTGTCCCGAACGCTTTGACTTCGCGTTTTTCTGGTATGTGATGAACTGGAACCGCGGCCCGCGCCCGCGCACAGAGGCCGCCATCGCGCCATGGGCAGGCAAGATCATCCGGCTTGAAACCCCAAGCGCGCTTGCACTCTGGCGCGAACACAATAACCTTGCGTGATCCTGTTTCCGGTCACGAAGGAACCTGCCCATGCCCCGTATCAATCGCCGTTCGCTGATCGCCGCCGCTGCCGCTACCGGCGCGCTGGCCGCAGCACCGCGCGCCAGTGCTGCTGCCGAACCCGTTTATCGGCCTGATGCGGACTATGCAGGGAAAAGCGTGCTCATCACGGGCTGCTCATCCGGCTTTGGGCGGCTGACGGCAGAACTGCTCGCGCGTCAGGGTGCGCGGGTGTTTGCCACGATGCGCGGCCTGCCCCGGCGTGAAGCGGAACAGCTACGCATCCTTGCACTGAACGAGCGTCTCGATCTGCACGTCATCGAAATCGACGTGATGTCTGACGATCAGATCGCTGACGGTGTGGCCGAGGCCGAGATGATCAATGGCGGGCCGATTGATGTGCTGGTCAATAATGCGGGCATCGGCATCACCTCTCCGGTCGAAGTGCAGGACATGGAAGCCACCCGGTTGATGTTTGAAACCAACGTGTTCGGCGCGCATCGCATGGCGCGCGCGGTGCTGCCGGGGATGCGCAAAAAAGGCGCGGGCCAGATCATCCAGATTTCCAGCCAATTGGGCCGTGTAATCGCGCCCTATTCCGGGCATTATTCGGCCACCAAATTCGCATTGGAGGCGATGAGCGAACAGCTGGCCTATGAACTGGTGCCGCACAATATCGACGTCAGCATCATCCAGCCCGGCGGCTATCCCACCAAAATCTGGGTTAACCGCAACGGCTATTCCGGCGCGTTGAAGGAACGGGCGCAAGAACGCCATACTGATGGATATCCGCAGCTTGTCGCGCGCATGGGGCAGGAAGATGGATCGGGCCGCGGCGCTGATCCGATGGATGTGGCGCGCGCGATTGCCGGGCTGATCGCACAGCGCCCCGGCACCCGCCCGCTGCGCCTGCCGGTGGCTCTGGGCAACAAACCGCAAGTGCCAATCAACGAAGTCGCGGCGCGGGTGCAGACCGACTGGCTCGGCGGATCGCCGCTGGTCGGCCCGCTGGTGCGCAGCGTGCATGAGCGGTGATGCCCTAGCCATTAGTGAGCGCGCTCGCTAAAGGCCGCGTTTTCCAGCTAGACAAGAGAACACATCATGGGTTTCCGTTGCGGGATTGTCGGCCTGCCCAATGTCGGCAAGTCGACCTTGTTCAATGCACTCACCGAAACGCAGGCGGCGCAGGCAGCCAATTATCCGTTCTGCACAATCGAGCCGAACGTGGGGCAGGTCGCCGTGCCGGATGAACGGCTGCAAAAGATCGTCGCCATCAGCAAGAGCGCCAAGATCATCGAAACCCAGTTGGGCTTTGTCGATATCGCCGGGCTGGTGAAAGGCGCGAGCAAGGGCGAAGGGCTAGGCAACCAATTCCTCGGCAATATCCGCGAGGTTGACGCGATTGTCCACGTGCTCCGGTGCTTTGAGGATGACGATATCCAGCACGTCGCCAACAAGGTCGATCCGATTGCCGATGCCGAGGTAGTCGAAACCGAGTTGATGCTTTCGGATCTGGAGAGTCTTGAGAAACGCGTCCCCGCAGCAGCCAAGCGCGGCGCGGCGGGTGACAAGGAAGCCAAAGCGATGGCGAGCGTTCTCGGGCAAGCGCTCGAATTGCTGCGCGAAGGCAAGCCGGCCCGCCTGACCGTTCCCGGCGATGACGAGGAAGCGCGGCTGTTTGCGCAGGCGCAGTTGCTGACCGCGAAACCCGTGCTCTATGTGTGCAACGTGGCCGAAGAAGACGCGGCGACTGGCAATGAATTGACAGCCAAGGTGTTCGCCAAGGCCGCAGCCGAGGGTGCCGAAGCGGTGATCGTCTCTGCCGCCATCGAAGCCGATCTGGTGACCATGCCAATCGAAGACCGGGGCGAATTCCTCGAAGCGCTTGGCCTTTCCGAAAGCGGCCTAGCCCGCGTGATCCGCGCCGGATACAAGCTGCTCGGCCTCAAAACCTTCTTCACCGTCGGCCCCAAGGAAGCGCGCGCATGGACGTTTCATGACGGCGCGAAGGCCCCGCAGGCGGCGGGCGAGATCCACACCGATTTCGAACGCGGGTTCATCCGTGCCGAAACGATTGCCTATGACGATTACATCACGCTGGGCGGCGAAGCGGGCGCGAAAGAAGCGGGCAAGCTGCGGCAGGAAGGCAAGGAATATGTCGTGCAGGATGGCGACATCTTGCTGTTCAAGTTCAACGTCTAAACCGCCGCATCAATCCTGCCGTCTCGCAATTGTCGCACGCTGCATATAGGAAGCCCGTTATGCGCCATATCCTGATCCTGTTCGCCATCCTGTTCATGCCCGCCCATGTCGCGGCGCAGGATGAAACCTCGCTCGAAGCCCGGCCCGTCACCCTGCTTGTCGGGATTGACGGGTTTCGTCCCGATTACCTGACCCGCGGGATCACCCCGCGCCTCAGCGCGCTGGCTGAAAAAGGGGCAAGCGGGGCGATGCGGCCGAGTTTCCCGACCAAGACCTTCCCCAACCACTACGCCATCGTCACCGGGATGGTGCCCGATCGCAGCGGCATTTCGGGCAATTCAATGATCGACCCGCGCCGTCCCGGCCAGATGTTCACGATGGGGAACGCGCGGCAAGCGCTCGACCCGTTCTGGTGGGACGAGGCCGAGCCGGTATGGGTCACCGCCGAACGCGCCGGAATCCGCACCGCAACCATGTTCTGGCCGGGCAGCGAAGTCGCCATCCGCGGCGTGCGGCCCAGCGACTGGCTGCGGTTCGATCAGAACATCGGCAATGTGCAGCGGGTGAACACCCTGCTCGACTGGATGCGGCGACCGGCAGCGATCCGCCCGGCCTTCGCGACGCTGTATTTCGACACGGTCGATACCCAGGGCCACCGCTTCGGCCCCGACAGCGCCGAGGTCAACGCCGCACTGGCCGAGGTCGACGCACGGATCGGCGATCTGGTTGACGGGATCGCGGCGCTGGGTGTGCCGGTGAACCTCGTGATCGCCGCCGACCACGGAATGCGCCAGACTGACGAAAGCCGGGTGATCCAGCTTGACGATCTGATCGACCGGGCGAGCTACATCGCGGTTGAAACCGGGCCTTACGCCGCGATTGAGCCGGTAACTGGCACCGATGACCGCGTGGCAAATGCGCTGCTGGTGCCGCATGACCACATGACCTGCACCCGCAAGGAAGACCTGCCCGCGCGGCTGAAATACGGCCGCAACCCGCGCGTCGCAGCGATCATCTGCCTCGCGGAAAATGGCTGGACGATCCTGTCCGGCCCGCCCGCCTACCCGGTCAAGGGCGGCGCACATGGCTATGACAATGCCGACCCGGAAATGCTGGCGCTATTCATCGCCCACGGCCCTGCATTCGCTGAGGGCGAGCAGATGGCGGTGTTCGACAATGTCGCCGTCGCCGCACTGCTGCGCGCGGTGCTGGGCCTGCCGGAGGATGCGGCGGCAGACGGCAAGCTTGCGGATGTGAGCGCTGCGCTGCGGCGCTGATGCGGGCGATAGGTAAGCGGGATGGGTTGCGGTGGAAGGCTTGGAACGGGCGGTGGAGGTTGGGGATGAGGAGTCCGGCTGCCCGTTTCCGTCACCCCAGCGAAAGCTGGGGCCTAGGGCTGGAAAACGCAGCACTTGCCGCCTGAGGTCCCAGCTTTCGCTGGGATGACGTTAATGCCGCCCAAACAGCTTCTCGACATCCTCCATGCTCAGCTTCACCCACGTCGGCCGCCCGTGATTGCATTGGCCTGACCTCGGCGTCGATTCCATCTCCCTCAGCAGCGCGTTCATCTCCGCGACGTTGAGCGTGCGCCCTGCCCGCACCGATCCGTGGCAGGCCATCGTCGCCAGCACCAGTTCAAGCCGTTCAGCCAGCAGCAACGCGCCGCTGTCCTCTTGCTTGCCATGCTTGGCGATATCGTCGGCAAGATCGCGCAGCAGTTTGCCACTGTCCGCCTTGGGCAGCGCGGCGGGGAGAGCGCGCACCAGCATCGCGGACGGCCCGAAGCGTTCGATCACCAGACCGTAGCGCGCCAATCCCTCCGCCGCGTCCTCCAAGCGGTCGCATTCGACCTCGTCCAGCTCAACCACATCGGGAACCAGCAACGCTTGGCTGCGGCGGCCCAACTCCCCTGCCCCGGCGGCGCGCAGGCGTTCGAGCACGAGGCGTTCGTGCGCGGCGTGCTGATCGACCAGCACGAGCCCATCGGCAGCCTCGGCAACGATATAAGTGTTCGCCACTTGCCCGCGCGCAATGCCGAGGGGGTATTGGTGCGCCTGCTCCGGTAGTGGCGCGGCTTCTTCGGCGCGGCCTAATGGTGCGGAGAATGCCAGCGAGGCCTCGCGCAACATAAGCCCCTCCCCTTCAGCGGAAGGGTTGGGGTGAAGTGTCGCGGGCCATGTTGGCAGCACCCCCTCGCTAGAGGGGAGCGGAGAAAGCGAAGGTTCACTCACCCACCGCGCCATCGCCCCGCGATCCGGCCCCTGCGCGCTGCGGCGATCCCCGGTGCCGAGCGCCTGCCGCAAACCGCTGACGATGAACCCGCGCACCCCGGCGGAATCGCGGAACCGAACCTCGGTCTTGGCCGGGTGGACATTCACATCGACATCTTGCGGCGGCAGTTCGAGGAACAGCGCCAGCACCGCATGGCGATCGCGCGCCAGCATATCGGCATAGGCCCCGCGCACCGCGCCCACCAGCAACCGGTCTTTCACCGGGCGGCCATTGACGAACAGATATTGGTGATCGGCCACCCCGCGGTTGTAAGTCGGCAGGCCAGCTATGCCGGTCAATCGCATCACCCCGTGCGGGGTGTCGCGCGTGAACTCTATCGCAACCGAATTGTCCTTCAATTCATGCGCAATGATCCGCGCCACGCGGGTGGCGAGTTCCTCTCCCGCCTGAAGGCTAAGGACGGTGCGCCTTAACTCTTGGCCGCCAGCATCCCCCACTGTCTCAAGCGAAAAGGCAATGTCGGCCCGCGCCATCGCCAGACGCCGCACGACATCAAGGCAAGCGGCATATTCGCTGCGGGCGGTGCGCAGGAACTTTCGCCTTGCGGGCACCTTGGCGAACAATTCCTCCACCCGCACCCGTGTGCCGGGGGGGAGCGCAGCGGGCTCATCGGCCAGCATCGCGCCATGATCGACCACCCGCCGCCAGCCTTCTGCCGCGCCTGCCTCGCGGCTTTCGATGGTCAGCCGCGCGACGCTGGCGATGGATGGCAGCGCCTCTCCGCGAAAGCCCAGCGTTGTGACCAGTTCGATTGCGCCGTCTTCGCCAATCAGCGAATCGGGCAGTTTTGACGTGGCGTGGCGTTCCAGCGCCAGTGCCATTGCGTCCGGCCCCATGCCGCAGCCATCATCAACCACCTCGATCCGGGAAAGGCCCCCATCAACCAGCACCACCCCGATTCGCCGCGCACCGGCGTCAATCGCGTTTTCAACCAGCTCTTTCAGCGCCGCCGCCGGGCGTTCGACCACCTCGCCTGCGGCAATGCGGTTCACCAGAGCGGATGGAAGGCGGCGGATTTCGGGCATTTGTCGCACGCTAGCGATCAATGGTCGCAATTTCGAGGCTAACCCCCAAAAAATCCCCGCTGCGGTGGACAAATATTTTGGCGTTTTGTGCGCGGATTCGCTAGGCGCATCACGTCATGTCATAACCGGGTCGATTTTCCCGCAATCGCGTTCATAACGCGGTCCGCGGCCCCGCCCCGCCACCACTGGAACAACACCACCAATGAGCTTCCTGTCCAATCTCTTCAAATTCGGCTCGCAAAACATGGCGATCGATCTCGGCACCGCCAACACGCTGGTTTATGTGCAGGATCAAGGGATCGTTCTGAACGAACCTTCGGTGGTTGCGATCGAGACGATCAACGGGATCCGCCGGGTGAAGGCCGTGGGCGATGATGCCAAGATGATGATGGGCAAGACCCCTGACAGCATCGAGGCGATCCGCCCGTTGCGCGATGGTGTGATCGCCGACATCGAAGTTGCCGAACAGATGATCAAGCACTTCATCCAGAAGGTGCACGGCAAGAAGAGCATGTTTCGCTACCCCGAAATCGTGGTCTGTGTGCCGTCGGGCTCCACCTCGGTTGAACGCCGCGCGATCCGCGATGCGGCGTCGAACGCAGGGGCCTCGAACGTGCATCTGATCCTCGAACCGATGGCAGCGGCAATCGGCGCGGATATGCCCGTGACCGAGCCGGTTGGCAGCATGGTGGTCGATATCGGTGGCGGCACCACCGAAGTCGCCGTTCTCAGCTTGCGCGGGCTGGCCTATACCACCTCGGTGCGCACCGGGGGTGACAAGATGGACGAAGCGATCGTCTCCTATGTCCGCCGCCATCATAACCTGTTGATCGGCGATGCCACGGCAGAACGGATCAAGAAGGATTACGGCATCGCCATGATCCCCGAAGACGGGATCGGTGAGACCATCACGCTCAAGGGCCGCGATCTGGTCAACGGCGTGCCAAAAGAAATCACGATCAATCAGGCACACGTTGCCGAAGCGCTGTCCGAACCGATTGGCGCAATCGTTGAAGGTGTGCGCATCGCGCTGGAAAATACCGCGCCCGAACTCGCGGCCGATATCGTCGATCAGGGCATCGTGCTGACCGGCGGCGGTGCGTTGATCCGCCGCCTTGACGAGCATCTGCGCGAAGAAACCGGTCTTCCGGTCTCGGTCGCGGAAGATCCGCTTTTGTGTGTTGCCATCGGCACGGGCCGCGCGATGGAAGATCCGATCTATCGCGGCGTGCTGATGACCGCGTGAAGCGCGCCAGCGTAAGCCGGGAGAACTGGCAGAAGGGACTTTAAGCCATGGCGCCTCCCTCATCGCGCCGGTCGGGCTTTTCCAGGAAGGCACAATATTCGCTGTTCACCGGCTACTTGCTGGCCGGTGCGGGCGCATTGCTGGGGCTGGCGTTGCTGATGTTGTCACTGTGGCAGCCATCTGCATTTGCCCCTTTGCGTGGCGGTGCGAGCGATATCGTAACACCGGCAGGCACTGCGGGCGCAGTCGCGCGCACCGAAACGCAGGGTTTCTTCTCCAGCATCGGGGGCTATTTCAACGCAGGCAGCCAGAATGCGGCACTGCGTGAAGAAATGGAAATCGCGCGCGTCCGTCTGGCTGAGGCCGATGCCGTCAGGGCCGAGAACCGGCGTTTGAAGTCACTACTTGGCCTGCAAGATTCCGAGGTCAAGCCCGTCTCCATCGCACGCTTGGTCGGGTCGACCGCTACCAGCACACGGCGGCACGCCTATCTCAGTGCAGGAGCAAATAATGGCGTAACGCCGGGGATGCCGGTTATTTCCGAACGGGGGGTGATTGGGCGGGTGCTGGAAACCGGGCGCAATTCGGCGCGGGTGTTGCTGCTCACCGACAGCGAAAGCGTGCTTCCGGTGCGCCGGGCGAAGGATGATGTCATCGCCTTTGCCGAAGGGCGCGGGGACGGACTGTTGCGGGTTCGACTGGTCAATCTCGGGATCAATCCACTCAAGGTCGGTGATCTGATGGTGACAAGCGGCGCTGGCGGATATTACCGGCCTGGCGTCGCGGTTGCGGTAATCAGCAAGATTACCGAGGATGGCGGAATTGCGCGTCTGGTGGCAGAGCCTGCGGCCACCAATTTCGTCGCGGTTGAGCCGATCCATCAAGCCGCTGCTGTGGCGGTGCTGCGCGGCGAAAATTCGCTTGGAACGCCGGAAGGTGCCGCCAACGCGGAGCAGCGCCCATCTTCCGCCACGCCAACTGCGAGTGCAGCGGCGGATGATCGGTAATGGAACAATTTGATCCCCGCGCGCGGTCGGATATTTATGGACAACGCATCAACCGCACGTCCTCCCCCCTTCGCGCGCGCAGTGTCCCCTACCTGTCGATCATGATTGCTTCGGTCATCCCGGTGGTGCTGATCGCGGATGTCATGCCGCTCGTCCCGCCGCTCGGATTTTTGCTGCTGCTGGGCTGGCGCATGGTTCGGCCCGGGCTACTGCCGCTTTGGGCGGGCGCGCCGCTGGGCGCATTTGACGATCTTTTCAGCGGACAACCATTTGGCAGCGCCATTCTGCTATGGTCGCTGGCCATGATTGCGATTGAAATCATCGAAACGCGGTTTCCCTGGCGTGGATTCTGGCTGGACTGGTTCACTGCCGGAGTGATGGTGGTTGCATACTGGCTGGCAACGCTATTGGCATCAGGCGCGCCGGTGACATCGGAAATGCTGCTGGTAGCGCTGCCGCAGGCCTTGCTGGCAATCCTGCTTTATCCGATAATGGCGCGTATGGTTGCCAGCCTTGATCGGTTCCGGCTTGCCCGGGCACGAAAGATCGCCTGATGCGTTTTCCGTTCCTGGGCGATGGGTCGCTGCGCCGTGGACGGGTCATCAACGCCACGATCCTGCGCGCAACCTTTGAACGACGGGCGGTGCTGATCGGCGCGGTGCAAGGCGGGATTGGCGCTCTGTTGGCATTACGGCTGGGCTATCTGGCGATCGCCGAGAATGAAAAATACCGTCTCGAATCCGAAAGCAATCGCGTCAATCTCACGCTGATTCCCCCGCGTCGAGGCTGGATCCTTGATCGCAACGGCGCACCGCTTGCATCCAACCGAGCGGATTTCCGCGTCGATCTGATCCCCGAACGGATGCATAATGCGTCCGCTACGATTGACCGTCTCGGCGAACTCCTGGCGCTTGAGCCGACCCGGATCGCCGATATCAAGGATAAGGTCAGCACATCGCGCGGGTTCGCTCCGGTCGAGGTGGCGAGCGGATTGAATTACGAACAATTCGCCGCGCTCAGCGTGCGCCTGCCCGATCTGCCCGGCGTGGTGCCGCAGCGCGGTTTTTCGCGGTTCTACCCGACAGCCTCCAGCGTTGGCCACCTGATCGGCTATGTCGGCCCGGCATCAGCCGAGGAATATGAGAAAGACCCCAACCCGATCCTGATCACACCGGGCTACAAGATCGGCAAGGACGGGCTGGAAAAGCAGTTTGAAAAAGACCTGCGCGGCGTGCCGGGTGCGCGGCGGGTTGAAGTGACCGCCAGCGGGCGGATCGTGCGCGATCTGGAAACCCGCGAAGATGTGCAGGGTGCGCCCGTGCGTCTTACCATTGATGGCCCGTTGCAGGACTATGCAGCCCGCCGGATCGGGTTGGAAAGCGGATCGGTGGTGGTGATGGATTGCCTTACCGGCGATCTTTTGTGCATGGCATCCATGCCCAGTTTTGATCCCAACAGTTTTTCCGATGGGATCGGCAGCGTCGAATACGCCATGCTGCGCGATGATGAGCGCGTTCCGTTGCGCAACAAGGTGCTGAAAGGGCTGTATCCTCCCGGCTCCACCGTCAAGCCGATGGTATCAATGGCGCTGCTGGGACAGGGCATCGACCCGAACGACACGGTGCATTGTCGCGGCGGGCTGCGCGTCGGCAACCGCGTGTTCAACTGCTGGAACCGGCGCGGGCACGGCACCGTCGATATGGCGCGGGGCATCTATCAAAGCTGCGACGTCTATTTTTACACGATGGCGCAGCGCGTGGGCATGGACCCGATTGCGGCAATGGCGCGGCGGTGCGGCATGGGGGAGGAGTTTCCTCTGCCTGTGACCAGCCAGTTCTACGGAACCGTGCCTGATCCCGCATGGAAAATGAAGAAATGGGGGCGTGAATGGCAGACCTTTGACACGGTCAATGCCACCATTGGTCAAGGCTATATGCTCTCCAGCCCGTTGCAGCTGGCGGTGATGGCCTCGCGCCTCGCCACTGGTCGCCATGTCATGCCTCGCCTGACCTTGGACACGAAGCCGAAAGGCTTCGACACCATCGATTTTCCCTCAGAACACGTCGAATACGTGCGTCAGGCGATGAGCGATGTGGTCAACGGCCCCGGCACTGCTGGCCGCGCCCGCCTACCGATCAAGGACGTGCAGATCGCAGGCAAGACCGGCACCGCGCAGGTCGTTTCGCTCAGCATATCGAACGGGCGCACAGGCCCATGGAAATATCGCGACCACGGACTATTCATCTTCTTCGCGCCCTTCGATAACCCGCGCTATGCCGGTGCAGTGGTGATCGAACATGGCGGCGGGTCGGGCGCTGCCTATCCGATTGCCCGCGATGTAACGACCTTTCTGTTCGATCCGACCAAGGGGATGGAGGCGCTCACTGCGCTGGAAAAACAGTGGGGCGGCACCGCGCAACAGCGACTTGACGCTCGTTATGCCACCTATGCGGCCGAGCGCGGCGCCGAAGTCCGCCGTCCGCCACGCAGGGACGAGGAAATCTTCGACCGGGTTGAGGCCGAGGCCCGGGTGGCGGCCACTCAAACCGAAGCGATTGCTGAGGATGTGATCACCCCGCGTGCAGAAGCTAACCCCTCCGCAACACCGCCTGCCACCACGGCTGTTTCGCCAGAGCAACAGCCAGAACCCGCGCCCGCGCCACCCGAGGTCAGCGAATGAACAGCACTGCCGCCCGCAGGGTTGTGCCCGATGCGATTGCCCGCCAGCCATGGGAAATGCTGATCCCGTTGGTGATGCTGACCGCATTCGGCGGGTTGGTGCTCTATTCCGCTGGCGGCGGCGCTATGCAGCCGTTCGCAGCATCGCATTTTCTCCGCTTCCTGGTGTTCTCGGTGATGGCTGCCATTATCGCCGCCATGCCGCGTGACGTGGTGCGGGCGGTTACTTATCCGGGCTATCTTACCGTGCTATTGCTGCTGCTGGCGGTGGAGGTTGTCGGCGCGGTTGGCGGGGGGAGCCAGCGCTGGCTTGAGCTTGGCCCGGTCCGCATCCAGCCATCCGAACTGATGAAGCCTGCCGTGGTGCTGGCGATGGCGCGGTTTTATGAAACTTTGCCGTTGGGGATGGTGGGCACCTGGCGCTCGCTGGTGCCTGCGGGAATGCTGATCGTGCTTCCCATGGGGCTTGTCCTGATGCAGCCCGATCTTGGCACGTCGGTGGCGATTGCGTTTGGCGGTGTGGTGGTGATGTTCCTCGCGGGATTGCCAATGTGGTGGTTCCTGCTGGCAGGCGGCGCGGCGGTAAGTGCAGCGCCGCTGGTGTATTTTTTCGCTCTGCATGATTACCAACGCGCGCGCGTGACGACCTTCCTTGATCCGGAAAGCGATCCGCTGGGCGCAGGGTACCACATCGCCCAGTCCAAAATTGCGATCGGATCGGGCGGGATCTTCGGCAAGGGGTTCAATAACGGCACCCAGAGCCACCTTAACTATCTGCCCGAACCGCATACCGACTTTGTGTTCGCCTCAATGGCGGAGGAATGGGGCCTGGTTGGCGGGTTGTTCGTGTTGTTGATGTACGGACTGATCCTGCGCTGGGGGATGAAGGTTGCGGCGCAATCGCAGGATCGGTTCTCCGCATTGCTCGCCGCCGGGGCGACCGCGACGATATTTTTCTATATCGCGATCAACCTGCTGATGGTGATGGGCATGGCACCCGCCAAGGGCATTCCTTTGCCGTGGATGAGCCATGGCGGTTCTTCGATGATGACCAACATGATCTGTATCGGGCTGCTTATGATGGTGAACCGCTGGAACCAGCGCACACCCCATCGCGGTCTGGCGGGTTGAGGAGCCACCTTGATGAAAAGGCGCAATAGGGCCTTGCCATCGGGGTGATACGCGCTAAATGCAGCGCCTCACGCGAATCAGGCACCCCAAGGTGCCTCGTTTCGCTGTCCGACCCCTTGATGGGGACGTCGGAATGGACGCATAGCTCAGTTGGTAGAGCAGCTGACTCTTAATCAGCGGGTCCTAGGTTCGAGCCCTAGTGCGTCCACCAAACTTCTCAACGACTTAGGAGGTAAGATACACCCCTTCCAAGGGGCTGTCGAGAGCCACGTAATCGCCACGTAATCAACGGGTTTCGTAGGCTGGCGTAGAGGCTTGATTTTCGATGTGCGGGAGGACGCTTCCTCCCTGGTCGAAGCCGCTGCGCGTCTTCTTCACACCCACCTCAGCGGGGACACCCCGCAACGCCCCGAAACGAGGAGCGGGGCTGCTGACGCGCTCTGTCCCGCAGGGCTGCCTGCCCTGCTCCTGAGGGCGCGGTATCTGACGCATGGGGCCCCGCACGCACTCTGATCCGGCGGACATCGTCCGAAGCGCAGGCCGGGAAAGCCGACAGGCCCCGGCTTTCCGCCTGCGCTAGCGATGGCACGATGCTCCGCCTCTTTCAGGGTGCGGCTTTTTACCATGGCAATCTCGCTGGTCGCTCGAGCAACTGCAAGCCTTGGGAGTTGAGAGTGAGAGTTTGGCGGGCTTCGCCGTGACGGATTGAGGGTCGAGAGAAAGGCTCCCGGCCAGCCGTCATGGAGATTTCCCATGGATATGCAGGTTCTCGATACGCGCCGCGACTCGAACGGTGGCTACAAGGTGAATGTCTCGCGCGGTTCACGTGTGGGGCGTGTTTTATCGGAGTGGTTCTCGCGCCCTGACGATGAGCGGTTTTTGTCTCTGGGCGATCTTGCCCGGTCTGTGCGCGGTCGGTCTGAGCGGAGCCGGACGCGCGTGGTCGAAACGGCGCTGGACTTGTAACGGTTTTGCGCCGGTCACCGATCTCACTATGCCACCTTGGCCTCGAATGCGAGCGGGCTGATGCCGCCCAGGTATGAATGCCGTCTGCGGGTGTTGTAGAACCCGTTGATGTATTGGAAGATGGCGCCCTCTGCCTGGCGCCTTGTTGGCCATTTCTGCCGCCAGATCAGTTCTGCTTTCAGGGATTTGAAGAACGTCTCGACGGCGGAGTTGTCGTAGCAATTGCCCTTGCCACTCATTGATGGTTGCAGGCCGTAGGTCTGCAACTTCTTCTGATAATCGTAGGAGCAATAGCGCAGGCGACGAATGATCCGGGGGATCATTCCCAAGCCGAGCCTGCCGCGATCAGAATGGAACATGCAACCAGGCGGTGGGTTGCGCGGGCGCACCGCCATATCGAGCGCACGGATCGCCAGATCCTTCTTCATCCTGTCGCTGACGGCCCAGCCCACGACGCGCCTGCTGTGCAGGTCAAGGATGACCGCCAGGTAGAGCCAGCCTTCCAACGTCCAGATATAGGTGATGTCGCCAGCCCACTTCTGGTTGGGCGCAGCGGCAGCAAAATCCCCATCCAGCGGGACTGTCAGGAATTTCGTGTGTGGGCTGGCATAATGGGTAAGAAGGAGTCCCACTATGTCCCGACGCAAAGAACCTGTGATCCCGTCTGATTTGCTGGATCAACTTTTGGCTGGCGGCGATGCTGCTGCAGCCTTGCAGCAAGGCGGCTTGCTGGATTCGCTGAAGAAAGCCTTGGCCGAACGCGCGCTCAACGCGGAGATGGATCATCATCTCGGGCGCGAGGAGCAGGCCGGGAACAACCGCAATGGCTATGGCCGCAAGACCGTTGCCACCGACACCGGCAAGATCGAGATCGAGGTGCCGCGCGACCGGCAGGGTAGCTTCGATCCGCAGCTGATCGCCAAGTATCAGCGCCGGTTCCCGGGCTTCGACGACAAGATTATCTCGATGTATGCCCGCGGCATGAGCACCCGGGAGATCACCGGGCATTTGCGCGAGCTGTATGGCATCGACGTCTCGCCGGACCTGATATCGACCGTCACCGACGCCGTGCTCGAGGAGGTTGGAGCCTGGCAGGCCAGGCCGCTAGATCAGGCCTATCCGCTGGTGTTCTTCGATGCCATCCGGGTCAAGATCCGCGACGAAGGCATGGTCCGCAATAAGGCGATCCACATCGCGCTGGGCGTGATGGCCGATGGCACCAAGGTCGTGCTCGGCCTGTGGATCGAACAGAACGAGGGTGCCAAGTTCTGGCTGCGCGTCATGAACGAGCTCAAGAACCGCGGCGTGGAAGATATCATGCTGGCCGTCGTCGATGGCCTCAAAGGCTTCCCGGATGCGATCACTGCCGTGTTCCCCGAAGCGATCGTCCAGACATGCATCGTGCATCTACTCAGGAACTCGATGGACTTCGTCTCCTGGAAGCACCGCAAGCCGCTGGCAGGCGCCCTGAAGGGCATTTACCGCGCCGTCGATGCCAAGGCTGCTGAGGAGGCGCTCACCGCCTTCGAGGCCAGCGAATGGGGGCAGCGCTACCCCGCCATCGGCCAGAGCTGGCGCCGGGCGTGGAGCGAGGTCATCCCCTTCTTCGCGTTCCCCGACGAGGTCCGCAGGATCGTCTATACCACCAATGCCATCGAGGCTCTGAACGCCCAACTCCGGCGGGCGGTCAGGGCCAGGGGGCACTTCCCCAGCGACGATGCCGCCACCAAGCTGCTCTATCTGATCTTGAACCGGTCCGAGAAAGAGTGGAGAATGCCGCCACGTGAGTGGTCCATGGCCAAGGCCCAGTTCGCCGTTCTGTTCGGCGAGCGCTTCATCAAGGCCATGGCGGCGTAATGTTCAACCGCCAGCCCACACACGAAATTCCTGACAGTCCCCATCCAGCCAGTTCGCCGCCACGCCCAGTCGATGATGGCTGTCGGTGGTGACCTTGTGTCTGCGGGTGCGGACCGGCTTGATCCCATTGATCTTCATGAGTCGCCCGACACGGCGTTCGCCGACAGCGAGGCCTGCCTCTTTGAGTTCCATCGTCATCCTCGGACGGCCCCCGGCCTGCGCCGGGGCAGGCTGCACTGCCCAGGCTCAGGCTATACTGCTCCCGGATGTGGGCCAGCACTGCCATGTCCGTGCGGCAACGCTGGCTGACCGGTCGCGCGCGCCACGAGCGATAACCACGCGTGCTGACCTGCATCACCCGGCAGATCGTCTCGACTGGCCAGATGTGACGCCAGCTCTCCACGCCAAAGTTCTTCTGGCGCAAACCTCACGGCCGCTGGCTCGCGAAGAACTGTGTGGCCTTTTTTAGGATGTCCCTCTCCTCCTTGAGCACGCGGTTCTCAAGGCGAAGCCGTTCGTTCTCGCGGGCCAGATCTGCCTGCGGCGCTGACACCAGATCAGTCGGCCGATACTGCGCCAGCCACTTGCCCAGCGTCGATTTACCAATGCCCAAATCCTTAGCCACGCGCTCCCGCGATAGCCCGCTCGTCAGCGCAATCCGAACCGCCTCCTGCTTGAACTCATCTGAATGCTTCATCATCTCGTCGGTCTCCTGTTGCGAGCTCTAAACGCTCAGGTGACCGGCGCAAAACCGTTACAAGTCCATGCCGCTCACGATCCGCCGGTCATCGACCCGCGGAATACCATGCGACAGTGGGAAATACGGCTCGATCCGGCGCATCTGCGCCTCGCTCAACAACCACAACTCGGACACCAGCAGCACCTCCTTGGTGCCGCTATTGAATTAATCGACTGCCGCCAGCGCAAGTGATTTAATAGGTCCTGAGCCTAGCACCCATCCTTTCACGATTACCGGGGCAGGCACTCGATCCGTCCGGCCAATGCGCGTTGGGCCGCCCAGCATGCCAGCCCATGTTGCCCTTCAGGGGATCGAAAAATGGTCCGGGCTTGGTCAAGAATAGGTAGCGCCAGCGTAGCATTGTGGCGGTGCAAGGCTGACGATTCAGCAAAGTACAAATTGCCTTGTCGCCCCCTCTAATACCAGCGCTGAGATGCTGACCGATCGCGCGCTGGCATTATTGCAGTCAATTGAAAAGCAATCTTATTTTGAAAGATTGGCCTTCTCCCACACCCACCGCCACAAATTTGAAACTAATTACATCCTGTATGGCGGACAGGCGTGTTGCGCACCAAGCCTTAATCCCGCAAGGGTTCGCAATCGCCCGCTGTACTGCCGAACGATTAGTTGCTGACCTATTCGATGATGTAGCGGACCCGCAGCGTGAAACTGCGTCCGGCCCCGAGCCCGCCGTCCGGCCGCACCCGGAAAGTCGTGACGCTGGGATCGCAGC